>DASUIH010000042.1:0-67717 GCA_036279855.1 Solirubrobacteraceae bacterium
GAGCGCGGGCTCGTCCCAGTCGCACCGCCAGGGTGCGCTTGCCGGCCCGCCGGTCGGTATCCAGATCGCGCACGTTGTTCACCATCAGGATCGCGCTCGCGAGCAGCCCGACGGGCACCGCGCAGACGAACGCCTGCCACGGCAACTGCTGCACCTGCACGAAGTAGGAGCCCGTCACCGCCACGATCCCGAAGAACAGGAACACGAACACCTCGCCCAGCCCCTCATAGCCGTAAGGGCGCGGACCGCCCGTATAGAGCACACCGGCGAGGATCGACGCCGCGCCCACCGCGATCAGCTCGGGCCCCGCCACGGCCACGAGGTAGATGCCGCACGCCACCGCCAGACCGAAGCTCACATACGTCGCCAGCAGCACCTGGCTCGGGGGCACCAGCCCGCCCGCGGTCACCCGCACCGGGCCCAGGCGGTCCTCGCTGTCGGCCCCCCGGCGGGCGTCGGAGTAGTCGTTTGAGAGGTTGGTGCCGACCTGGATGAAGATCGCGCCGAGCAGCGCCGCCACGAACGCCAGCGCCCGGAAATGGCCCGCGCCGAGCGCGAGCGAGGTGCCGACCAGCACAGGTGCGACAGCCGCCGGCAGCGTGCGCACGCGCGCGGCCATCACCCAGATGTGCAGCGGGCTCGATGCGCTGGTCGTACCGGCGCCGACCGCCGGCCGCGTCGGAGTGCTTGTCGTCGGGCTGCTCATGCCCGTCGCGGGAAGCGCGCGAAGTCAGGTGCGCGCTTGCTCTTGTAAGCCTCGCGACCCTCTTTGGCCTCCTCGCTCGCGTAGAACAGCAGGTTGGCGTCGTGCGCGAGCTGTTGGATGCCCGCGGCGCCGTCTTCGGCGGCGTTGAAGCTCGCCTTCAGCAAGCGCAGCGCGAACGGCGAGAGCGCCAGCATCTCTTCGCACCAGCTCACGGTCTCCGCTTCGAGCTGCTCCAGCGGCACGACTGTGTTGACGAGGCCCATCTCCAAGGCTTGCCTGGCGTCGTACTGGCGGCACAGGAACCAGATCTCCTTGGCCTTGCGCACGCCGACGACGTTGGCTAGCAGCGAGGCACCAAAGCCGCCGTCAAAAGAGCCGACGCGCGGGCCCGTCTGGCCGAAGCGGGCGTTCTCGGCGGCGATCGTCAGGTCGCACACCAACTGCAGCACCTGGCCGCCGCCGACCGCGTAGCCGGCGACCATAGCCACCACCGGCTTTGGCAGGCGGCGGATCTGCACGTGCAGATCGGTGACGTGAAAGCGCCCGACACCCGCCTTGCCCGCGGCATCCTCGGCCAGGTAGCCGGAGTCGCCGCGCACGCGCTGGTCGCCGCCCGAGCAGAAGGCCAGATCGCCCTCGCCGGTGAGGATCACCGCGCCGACGCGGGTGTCCTCGCGGGCCTGCTCCAGCGCCTGTGATATCTCGATCACCGTCTGTGGCCTGAAGGCGTTTCTGACCTCCGGGCGGTCGATCGTGATCTTGGCGATCGTCGGGTCGGTCGGGTCCGGGCCGATGGCGGTCGTCTCGTAGCGGATATCCGTGTAGTCGCCGGCCGGCGTCCAGTTTGTGCTCAAGGCGAAAAGCTCCTCTCTGTGCCGGCCTTCGGCCGGCAATCGATCCAACCGTCATGCCTGACGCGCAAGCGAAGGCTACTCTGGCGCAATGCAGGTCGAGGCATGGCTTCTGCGGGCCGCCCGCATGGCGCCGGACGCGGTCGCGATCGAAACCGGGCAAGGCAAGCTCACATACGCCGAGCTGTGGGACGCCGCCCGCTTGGCGGCAGCCGAGCTGGATGGGCGCGGCGCGCGGCGCGGCGAGCAGGTGGCGATCGTGCTGCCCGCCGGGATCGATTTTGCGATTGCCTTGCACGCCTGCCTGCTGTTGGGGGCTATTGCCGTGCCGATCGACCTGCGCCTGACGCCCGCCGAGCGCGAGCGTACGGTCGCTGAGGCGAGCGTGGTGGTGGAGCGAGCGCTGCGTGGTCCGGTCAGCGCCGACGCGCTGATGACCGAGGCCGAGCACGACCTCGATGCTGTCTGCGCGGTGATCCACACCTCCGGCACCACCAGCCGGCCGCGGCCCGTGCAATTGACTTACGGCAATTTTCTATGGAGCGCGCTCGGCTCAAACGTGGCGCTCGGCGGCGTCGCGAACGAGTGTTGGCTGTGCACGCTGCCGCTGGCGCACGTCGGCGGGCTGTCGATCCTGCTGCGTTCGGCGATCTATGCGAGCACCGCTGTAATCCACGAGCGCTTTGACACAGAGCGAGTGCTGGCCGCGCTGGAGGAGGAGCAGATCACGCTCGTGTCGCTGGTGGCGACAACGCTTGCCCGCCTGCTCGACGCGGGGCTGCGCGAGCCACCGGCGCTGCGCTACGCGTTGACCGGCGGCGGGCCCGTCCCCGACTCGCTCGTGCGCCGTGCGAGCGAAGCCGGAGTACGCGTAGCCGGTACCTACGGCTTGACCGAGGCGTGCTCACAGGTGAGCACCGGCGCCGCGCCGTTGTTCTGCACGCGGGTGCGGATCGAGCCGGACGGGGAGATTCTGGTGCGCGGGCCGACCGTCGCTCCCGGCTCGGTTGCGGCCGACGGCTGGCTTCATACAGGCGACCTTGGCGCCATCGGCGCGGATGGGGAGCTGCGTGTCAGCGGTCGCGCCGGCGAGACGATCATCAGCGGCGGCGAGAACGTCGCGCCGGCCGAGGTCGAGGCCGTGCTTGAGTCGCATCCCGACGTGCTGGAAGCGGCGGTCGTCGGGCGCGAGGACGACCAGTGGGGGGAGGCCGTCAACGCGGTCGTCGTGCTGCGGCCCGATCCGGCGCCGTCGGGCCAGGGGATGCCGGCCGTGCCCCCGGCCGGCGTGGTTGAGGCCGAGCTGCGCGCGCATTGTGCCGAGCATCTGGCGCCATTTAAGGTTCCTAAGAGCGTGACGCTGCGCACCACGCCGCTCCCGCGCACGCGCTCTGGCAAGCTGTTGCGTAGGGAGCTGTGATATGAGCACGGTCAAGCGCGATCAAGGACGCGAAGATGGCCGCCCGGACGCGATTGAGGCGATCCGCTTGAAGGGGGAGGCGGCGCGCGCACATCGCGCGGCGAGCCTGACCAACTGGGAAGAGGCGGCCGCCGGTTGGATCGCCCGTCAGGGCTCGCTGCGCGAGCTCTCGGCGCCCGTCTCGCACTGGATGATCGAGGCCTGCGAGCTGCAGGCCGGACAGCGGGTGCTGGAGCTTGCTGCCGGCCTTGGCGAGACCGGCTTCCTGGCCGCTGAATTGGTCGCACCGGCGGGTGGGGTGATTACCAGCGATCAGGCTGACGCGATGCTTGACGGCGCACGTCGGCGCGCCGGCGAACTCGGGCTGACCAACGTCGAGTTCCAGGTGCTGAACGCCGAATGGATCGACCTGCCGGTCGCCAGCGTCGACGTCGTGCTGTGCCGCTGGGGCTACATGCTGATGGCCGACCCGGCCGTCGCGTTGGCCGAGACGCGGCGGGTGTTGAAACCCGAAGGTCACGTGGCGCTGGCGGTGTGGGACGCGATCGATCACAACCCATGGGCCCGCGAGCCGGCAGCCGAGCTGCTGCGACGCGGCTTGACCCAGCCGCCCGCGCCGGGGGTGCCGGGGCCGTTCGCGCTGGCCGACAAGCGGCTGCTGCGCGAGCTCTTGGACACCGCCGGCTTCCAGGAGGTGTGGGTCGAGCGTCTGCCGTTCAGCCAGCGGGCGGAGAGCTTCGAGCAGTTCTGGGAGACCACGCTTGACATCTCGCGTGCATTCCACGACGCCGTGTTGGCGCGACCGCAGCGCGAGGTCGATGAGATCCGCGCGGGCTTGGCCAAGCGCTTGAAGCCGTTCACCGCTGCGGACGGGTCGCTGGAGATACCGATGCAGAGCCTGGTGGCGGTGGCAACCGCTTGAGCGGCCGTCTCAGCTAGTCTCCCCGACCATGCTCTACGACGACGACGCGGATCTGCGACTCCTCGACGGCAAGACCGTCGCGATCATCGGCTTTGGCTCTCAAGGCCACGCCCACGCTCTGAACCTGAAGGACTCCGGCGTCAGCGTCGTGGTCGGCCTGCGCGAGGACTCCTCCTCGGTCGCCACCGCGCGCGAGGGGGGCCTTGAGGTGCTCTCGCCGGTCGAGGCCGCCTCGCGCGGCGACCTGGTGATGATGCTCGTGCCCGACGAGCTGCACCGCCAAGTCTACCAGGAGATCTCCGACGGGATCGCCGAGGGCAACGTGCTGCTGTTCGGGCACGGCTTCTCGATCCACTACGGAGAGGTCGAGCCGCCGCCCGGCGTCGACGTGGCGATGGTCGCGCCGAAGGGGCCCGGGCATCTGGTCAGGCGCCAGTTCACCGAGGGCTCGGGCGTGCCAGGGCTGATCGCCGTCGCTCAGGACGCCAGCGGCAACGCGCGTGCGCTGGCGCTCGCCTACGCCAAGGGGATCGGCTGCACCCGCGGCGGGGTGATCGAGACGACCTTCAAGGACGAGACCGAGACAGACCTGTTCGGCGAGCAGGCCGTGCTCTGCGGCGGCGCCTCCGAGCTGGTCCAGGCAGGGTTCCAGACGCTCGTCGACGCCGGCTATGACCCGGAGATGGCCTACTTCGAGTGCCTGCACGAGCTGAAGCTGATCGCCGACCTGATGTACGAAAAGGGGCTGGCGGGGATGCGCTACTCGATCTCCAACACCGCCGAGTACGGCGACTACACGCGCGGCAAGCGCGTGATCACCGATCAGACGCGCCAGAAAATGCGCGAGATCCTGGCCGAGATCCAGTCTGGGGACTTCGCGCGCGAGTGGATCGCCGAGAATCGCGCCGGGCAGGAGAGCTTCCTGCGCATGCGTGAGGAGCAGGCCGGCACGCAGGTCGAGCAGGTCGGCGGCGAGCTGCGCAGCCACATGAGCTGGATCAAGCCCTCTTTTTAGGGGATGGGTCGGTGCGGTGGCGTCGCGCGGGCTTGCCGGAGAGACCGGTTCGCTACACTCGCCTTCCTCGCCGCGACTGGCGCTTCTAGGTGGGCTGAACCACCGGGGAGCGGCGAGGGCACGAGCCGCGCGCCTGGGCGTCCTTCCCCACACGACACCGAGGAAGCCCCATGACCGCTGGAGCGCAGGACACCCCACTGGCAGTCCCTGACGAGCTGAAGCCTGCCGACGGCCGCTTTGGCTGTGGCCCGTCGAAGGTCAGGCCCGAGGCGCTTGCACGACTGGCCAGCGAGGGCGCCGCCGTGATGGGCACCTCGCACCGCCAGCGGCCCGTGAAGGCGCTGGTCGGGGAGATCCGCGCCGGGCTGCGCGAGCTGTTCGCGCTGCCCGATGGCTATCAGGTGGCGCTCGGCAACGGCGGCGCCACCGCCTTCTGGGACGCTGCCTGCTTCTCCCTGGTGCAGCGCAAGGCGGTGCATCTGGTGTTTGGCGAGTTCTCCGGCAAGTTCGCGCAGGCGACAGCCGAGGCGCCGTTCCTGGACGCTTCGATCGCGATCGAAGCGGACGCCGGCGACGCGCCCGATCCCAACGCGGTGCCAGTCGGCGACGCCGACGCGATCGCCTGGGCGCACAACGAGACCTCGACCGGCGTGATGCTGCCGGTCAGGCGGCCGGCCGGCGCCGGCGATGCGCTCGTGCTGATCGACGCGACCTCGGGCGCCGGCGGGCTGCCGCTCGACGCCGGGCAGGCCGACGCCTACTACTTCGCGCCGCAGAAGGCCTTTGCCTCGGACGGCGGGCTGTGGCTGGCGCTGCTGAGCCCCGCGGCGCAGGAGCGGATCGCGCGGATCGGCGACTCCGGGCGCTTCACGCCGGCATCTCTGTCGCTGCCGATCGCTCTTGAAAACTCATTGAAGGACCAGACCTACAACACGCCCGCGGTCGCTTCGCTGTTCCTGCTGGCCGACCAGGTGCGCTGGATGCTTGAGCTGGGAGGGCTGGACGGCTGCGTCGAGCGCACGCGCGAGTCCTCGACGCACTTGTACGAATGGGCGCAACGGACGGCCTACACGACGCCGTTCGTCTCCGACCCCGCCAAGCGCTCGCTGGTCGTCGGCACGATCGACTTCGACGAAGCGGTTGACGCCAAGGCCGTGGCCTCGGCGTTGCGCGCGAACGGGATCGTCGACGTCGAGCCCTACCGCAAGCTCGGGCGCAACCAGCTGCGGATCGGCATGTTCCCGGCGGTCGATCCCGATGACGTGCGCGCCCTGACCGCGTGCGTCGACTACGTGGTTGAGAGGATCTCCAAATGAGCGGTGATCGGCTGAAGGTGCTGGTCAGGGAGAACGTCGGCGAGTCCGGCATCGCGCTGCTGAGCGAGCGCTTCGACGTCGAGACGGGCTTTGACTGGAGCCAGGAGCAGCTGGAAGAGCGGATCGGCGCCTACCACGGCATCCTGATCCGCTCGGCGACGAAGATGACCGCCGAGCTGATCGAGAAGGCCACGTCGCTGAGGGCGATCGGGCGCGCCGGCGTGGGGGTCGACAATGTCGACGTCGCTGCAGCCACCGCGCGCGGGATCGTCGTCGCCAACGCGCCCGAGTCAAATGTGGTGACCGCCGCCGAGCACACGCTGGCGATGCTGCTGGCGCTGGCGCGCAACATTCCGCAAGCGCACGCCTCGCTGACGAGCGGCAAGTGGGAGCGCTCGAAGTTCTCAGGCGTCGAGCTGTACGAGAAGACGCTCGGGATCGTCGGCTTCGGACGGATCGGGCAGCTGGTCGCGCAGCGCGCCAAGGGGTTCGGCATGCGTGTGCTCGCCTTCGACCCGTTCGTGTCCGCCGAGCGCTACCGCGAGCTTGGGGTCGAGAAGGCCGCCAGCGGCGAGGAGGTGTGCGAGCAGGCCGACTTCCTGACGATCCACCTGCCAAAGACGCCGGAGACGCAAGGCTGGCTGAACGCCGAGCGGCTTGAGCTGGCGCGCGAGGGCGTGCGCGTCCTCAACGTCGCGCGCGGTGGGCTGGTCGACGACGCGGCGCTGCAGCAGGCGCTTGACTCCGGCAAGGTCGCGGGTGCGGCGCTCGACGTGTTTCCCTCCGAGCCGATCACCGACTACCCACTGTTCCAGGGATATCCGCAGGTAGTGGTGACGCCGCACCTGGGCGCCTCAACGGCAGAGGCGACTGACCGTGCCGGCTACCAGTCGGCCGAGCAGCTGGTAGCGGCGTTGAGCGGCGGCGTCGTCTCCACCGCCGTGAACATTCCCTCCGTCGGCGCCGAGGACATGGCGGTTTTGGCCCCCTTCCTGCCATTGGCGCGCAAGCTCGGGCGGTTGGCGATGGAGCTTGCCGCCGGCAGCTCGGTCGAGCGGATCGAGGCCGCGTTCATGGGACGGATCGCCGACTTCGACACGCGCATGCTCTCGCTGGCCGTCGTGTGCGGGGCGCTTGAAGGCCGCGGCGCCGAGCAGGTCAACCTCGTCAACGCGACCGGCATCGCCCAGCAGCGCGGCATTGTCGTCGAGGAGAAGTCGGTGTCCGAGGCGCAGGACTTCAACGAGCTGATCCGCGTGACGGTCATCTCCGGCGGCGAGAAGGTCGCCGTCGCCGGCACCGGCATCGGTCCCAACCGCGTGCCGCACCTCGTCGAGGTGCAGGGGCGACGGCTGACAATTGAGCTGACGCCGTACGTGACCGTGTTCCGCTACGCCGACCTGCCGGGCATGGTCGGGCGCGTGGGGACGATCTTCGGCGAGCACGGGATCAACATCTCCTCGGCTGCCGTCGGCCACACGCCCGACGGCAAAGACGAGCGCCACGCGGCGATGGTCGTGACCACGGATGCGGCTGTCCCGCGCGACGTGGTCGAGCGGATCGTCGCCTCCGAGGGGTTTGACTCCGGCTGGGCGGTCACACTCGACGGCTAGCGTTTGCGTGCGCGGCGGGCGGTGCTACCCTGCCTGGCACATGTCGTTTCGCAGCTCGCTTTCCCTGCTTCTCCTTCTGCTCCCCCCTCGGGGGGAATAGCGCGTGGCGGCCGCGTAGCCGCAAACCCACAGGAGAAAGCACAAGGCGAGCGAAGGATCGGAGCGAAGGCATGAGCGAGCAGGCAACCACACGAGACGAGCGCGACCGCGTCAAGGTGTTCGACACGACGCTGCGCGACGGCGAGCAGTCGCCCGGGATCGCGCTGAACCAGCAGGAGAAGCTGGAGATAGCCCACCAGCTGGCGCGGCTGGGGGTGGACATCATCGAGGCGGGGTTTCCAATCACCTCGCCCGGAGACTTCGAGTCGGTCCAGGCGATCGCGCGCGCGGACCTGGCTCCCAGCCATCCCGTCATCTGCGGGCTGGCGCGCACCGCCAAGCAGGACATCGACGCCGCCTGGGAGGCAGTGCGCGACGCCGAGCGAGCGCGCATCCACACCTTCATCGCCACCAGCGACATCCACATCGAGCGCAAGCTGCAGACCACGCGCGAGGACGTGATCGGGCAGGTACGAGCCGCCGTCGCGCACGCGCGCTCCTACACCGAGGACGTCGAGTTCTCGCCCGAGGACGGGTCGCGCTCGGACGTGCAGTACATGGCCGAGGTGATCTCTGTGGCGCTGGAGGAGGGGGCCACCACGATCAACGTGCCCGACACGGTGGGTTACGCGCTGCCCGGCGAGTACAAGGCGATGTTCGAAGAGCTCTACCGGCTGGTGCCGGCGCTGCGCGACGTGACCGTCTCCGTGCACTGCCACGACGACCTGGGGCTGGCGGTCGCCAACTCGCTGGCCGGAGTGCAAGCCGGCTGCCGCCAGGTCGAGTGCGCGGTCAACGGGATCGGCGAGCGCGCCGGCAACGCCTCGCTTGAGGAGATCGTGATGCTGCTGCGCACCCGCGAGCCGGCGCTGGGGCTGTGGACCGGCGTTGAGACGACTGAGATCGCGCGCACTTCACGTCTGGTCTCGCGGTTGAGCGGTTATCCGGTGCAGCCAAACAAGGCGATCGTCGGGCGCAACGCGTTCGCGCACGAGGCCGGCATCCACCAGGATGGGGTGCTGAAGGAGCGCGCCACCTACGAGATCATGGACGCCACCACCGTTGGCCTGGCCTCCAACGCGATCGTGCTGGGCAAGCACTCCGGGCGCCACGCGCTGCGCGCCGCTCTGGAGGAGATGGGGTTCAAGGTCGACGGAGCGGCGCTGAACACCGCCTTCAAGCGCTTCAAGGAGATCGCCGACCGCAAGAAGCAGGTGACGGCGATGGACCTGGAGGCGCTGGTGACAGACGAGCTGCGCTCCGAGGTGCTCGCCGCCTACACGCTGGGCGAGTTCGAGGTCAGCGCTTCCTCGACGCGGCCACCGCTGGCGCGGGTTGAGGTCGTCATCCAGGACGGCGGCGTCAAAACCGGCGAGTCTTCGGGCGACGGGCCGGTCGACGCGATCTTCAAGGCGATCAACGCCGCCGTCGGCGTCGATGCTGCGCTGCGCGAGTTTCGCGTCGATGCGGTGACCGAGGGTCAGGACGCGCTGGGGGAGGTCTCGGTCGTGGTCGAGGTGCAAGGGCAGACCGGCGCCGGGCAGGGGGTGTCGACGGACATCATCGAGGCCGCCGCGCGGGCGTATGTGCGGGCGCTGTCGATCGGAGTGCTGCGGGCTCGCGAGGGCGCGCGTGGGGTGGGGCTGCCTGAGCCGGCCTGAGCGTCGGGCGCCTGGCGATCGGCGTCTGTGATAGCATACGGTCGTATGTCGCGGACGACCATCGAACGCCAAGAACGCGAACTGGTGGAGGCCGAAAGGCAGGTGTTGGAGGCGGCGCCGGAGGCCAGCGCGGCTTTTGTCCGGTCGAGCGCGGCCTTCGACTCCCGCGCCCTTGGCGTCCGCGTCAAGGCCCTGCGCGAGGCCGCCCAGCTTTCGTTGCGTGACCTGGCCGAGCGCAGCGGCGTCAGCGCGCCGATGCTCTCGCAGGTGGAGCGTGGCGATACCAGCCCCACGCTCACGGTCGCCGCGAAGATCGCCGCCGGCCTTGAGCTACGCCTCTCGCAGTTGTTGCGCCTGGACGAGGAGGGGTCTGTGACGATCGTTCGTGCCGGCGAGGGCGCGAGCGGCGGCAACGCCAAAGGTGGCCATCGCTTCGAAGTGTTGACCGCCGGCCGGCCTGGGCAGCGCTCAGAGTTGTCCCGCCACACGTTGGCGCCGGCAGGCTCCACCGGCGCGCTCGACGACCCGCCGATGCACGAGCCCGGCAGCCGCGAGACAGCGCTGATCGAGCGCGGCGAGGTCGTGCTCGTCTGCGACGGACAGCGCTATCGGCTGCACGAGGGCGACTGCGTCACCTTCGACGCCGACCTGCCCCACCACTTCGAGAATCCCACCGACGCGGAGGCGGCCTTCCTGGCGGTCGTGTCCGCCGGCCTGCGACGCAGTTAGGAGAACCAATGCCGAAGACGATGTTCGAGAAGATCTGGGAGGCCCACGAGGTCGCCGACGGCTTGATCTACATCGACCTGCACCTGGTGCACGAGGTCACGAGCCCGCAGGCGTTTGACGGGCTGCGGCTGGCCGGGCGCAGGGTACGCCGGACCGATCGCACGCTGGCAACCGCCGATCACAACACTCCCACCGACGGCACGCCTGTGGCGGCGCGGATCAAGGACGAGCTCTCGCGAGTGCAGGTGCAGACGCTTGAGCGCAACTGCGCCGAGTTCGGCGTGCCCGTCTATTCGCTCGGATCCGACCGCCAGGGCATCGTGCACGTGATCGGGCCGGAGCTCGGCGTCACCCAGCCTGGGATGACCGTCGTCTGCGGCGACTCGCACACCGCCACTCACGGCGCCTTCGGCGCGCTGGCATTCGGGATCGGCACCAGCGAGGTCGAGCACGTGCTGGCCACGCAGTGCATGGTTCAACAGCGCCCGCGCTCGATGCGGATCGGCTATGAGGGGGCGCTCGGCTTCGGCGTCACCGCCAAGGACCTGATCCTCGGCACGATCGGGCAGATCGGCGTTGGCGGCGCGACCGGGCACGTCGTCGAGTACGTCGGGCCGGCGATCCAGGCGCTGTCGATGGAGGGGCGGATGACGATCTGCAACATGACGATCGAGGCCGGCGGCCGCGCCGGCATGATCGCTCCCGACGAGACGACGTTTGCCTGGTTCACAGAGCCGGAGCAGCGCTGGGCGGCAGGGCGGCCGGGCGCGCCGAGGGGGGCTGAGCTGGAGGAGGCGATCGCCCGCTGGCGCGAGCTCTCAAGCGACCAGGGGGCTTTCTATGACTCAGAGGTCGTCGTCGACGCATCGGCGCTCTCGCCGCAGGTGACGTGGGGCACGACGCCGGGGATGGTCGTGCCCGTGGATGGGGCTGTGCCCTCGCCGAGCGAATTCGACTCCCCCGCCGACCGCGAGGCAACCGAGCGCGCGCTCCAGTACATGGGGCTGCGGGCCGGCACGCCGATCGAGCAGATCGCGATCGACCGCGTGTTCATCGGCTCCTGCACGAACTCGCGCATCGGCGACCTGCGCGCCGCCGCCGAGGTGGTGCAAGGGCGCGAGGTGGCAAAAGGCGTCAACGCGATGGTCGTCCCCGGCTCCCAGCAGGTCAAGGCGCAGGCCGAGTCCGAGGGGCTGGACGAGGTCTTTCGCGCCGCCGGCTTCGATTGGCGCGTGGCGGGCTGCTCGATGTGCCTGGGGATGAACCCCGACACCCTTGCGCCGGGAGAGCGCTGCGCTTCCACCTCCAACCGCAACTTCGAGGGCCGTCAGGGTCGCGGCGGGCGTACCCATCTGGTCTCGCCACAGATGGCCGCTGCGGCGGCGATCGAAGGCCACTTCACAGACATCAGAGACTGGAGCTGAGCATGGAGCCGATCCACACGATCTCGGGCAAGGTCTCACAACTGGACCGTGCCGACGTCGACACCGACCAGATCATGCCCAAGCAGTTCCTCAAGCGGGTGGAGCGCACCGGCTTCGGCGAGTTCCTGTTCTACGACTGGGCCAAGGAGCCAGGCTGGGACCTGCCGGCCAACCCGATTCTAGTGGCGGGCCGCAACTTCGGCTGCGGCTCCTCGCGCGAGCACGCGCCCTGGGGGCTGCAGGACTATGGCTTTGAGGCGATCGTCGCGCCGTCGTTCGCGGACATCTTCTACTCCAACTGCACGAAGATCGGCCTGCTGCCGGTCGTGCTCGCAGAGGAGGACTGCCAGGCGCTCGCGCAGGCAGGCGAAGGGGAGATCGACCTGGAGGCCCAAGAGGTGCGTTTCGCCGGCAGGCAGGTCGCGTTCGAGATTGACCGCGAGACGCGGCGGCGGCTGCTTGAGGGGTTGGATGACATTGGGGCGACCCTGCGCGAGGAGCAGGCGATCGCGGACTACGAACAGACCCGTGAGCGGGGCGGGCCGCTGACGACGGCGCTGTAGTGCGTGTAGCCCGCCCATCGCTGGCCAACTTCCATATAGAGGAAGCGTTTGTTATAACGGGCGGCCGGGATGACTGGCGCAAGTGGTCGGATAGCCGTCGTGTTGCTTGCCGCGCTGACCGCGGCCGGCGGCTTGGCGCTTGCGGCCTGTGGCTCTAAGTCGGCTACCGGTGATCATCCTGCAGATCGGTATCAGCAACGGCATCGCTCAGGCGATTATCGCCTCGAAAACGATGCCCGCGAGCAGCACATACCTCGAACCGAGCCGAGCCGGTTGGCACGTCGAGCAGCTGGAAGCCCAGCCGCTGCCGTGATCTGATCCAATACGCGCTCGGGCGGGTTCCCGCCTGAAGGACGTCACAGAGAGAGGACCGCCTTGTATCGCATTGTCACGCTTCCCGGTGATGGGATCGGCCCCGAGATCCTCGCGCCCACGCTTGAGCTGCTGCGCGCCGTCGGCGAGTTCGAGTTCGAGCAGCACGCGTTCGGCGGGGCCTCGATCGATCTGCACGGCACTCCCCTGACCGATGAGACGCTGCAAGCCTGCGAACACGCCGACGCGGTGCTGCTGGCGGCGGTGGGCGGGCCCAAGTGGGACTCGACCGACCCGCTGGCGCCGCGGCCGGAGCAGGGGCTGCTCGGGCTGCGCAAGGGACTCGGGCTGTACGCGAACCTGCGCCCGGTCAAGCCGCTGCCCGCGCTCTATGACGCCTCGCCGCTGCGGCGCGAGCGGATCGAAGGGACCGACCTGCTGGTCGTGCGCGAGCTGACCGGCGGCATCTACTTCGGCGAGAAGACTCGCAGCGAGGATTTCGCCTCGGACGTCTGCTCCTATTCGACCGCGGAGATCGAACGGATCGCGCGCACGGCCTTCAAAGCCGCGCGCTCACGCGTCACGAGCGTGGACAAGGCCAACGTTCTTGAGACCTCGCGGCTGTGGCGCGAGGTCGTACGCGAGCTGCACTCGCGCGAGTTTCCGCACATCGAGCTTGAGCACGTGCTGGTCGACAACGCCGCCATGCAGCTGATCGCCTCGCCAAAACACTTCGACACGATCCTGACCGAGAACATGTTCGGTGACATCCTCTCCGACGAGGCCGCGATGCTGACGGGCTCGATCGGGATGCTGCCGAGCGCGTCGCTTGGGGATTCAGATCCGCGCACCCCCGGCCTGTTTGAGCCGGTCCACGGCTCGGCGCCGGACATCGCCGGTCAGGGGATCGCCAACCCGCTGGCGATGTTCCTCTCGGCGGCGTTGATGCTGCGCCACGGCCTCGGCTTGGAAAGCGAGGCGACGGCTGTAGAATCGGCTGTTCAGCACGCGCTCGACGAGGGCCTGCGCACGCCCGACTTGGGCGGCCCGGCCGGCACTGCCGAGGCCACGCGTGCGGTGCTCGATCACCTCTAAAGGAGACCAAAGTGCAGACCTGCGACTTCATCTGGATGAACGGAGAGCTGATTCGCTGGGAAGACGCCAAGGTCCACGTCCTCACCCACGGCCTGCACTACGGCACCGGCGTCTTTGAGGGCATTCGCTGCTACGACACCGAGATCGGGCCGGCGATATTCCGCAACGCCGAGCACATGGAACGTCTGCTGCGCTCGGCTGAGCTGTACTACATGCCGGTCGCCCACAGCGCATCCGAGCTGCAGGCCGGCGCGCGCGAGCTGGTTGGCGCCAACGAGCTTTCCTCCTGCTACATCCGCCCGATCGTCTACCGCGGCTACGGCTCGATGGGGCTGAACCCGATGGAGGCGCCCGTGGAAGTGGCGATCGCGTGTTGGGAGTGGGGGACGTATCTCGGCGAGGAGGGCATGGCCAACGGCATCCGCGCCAAGGTCTCCTCCTGGAGGCGGATCTCGCCAGACTCGCTGATCCCGCACGCCAAGGCTTCCGGGCAGTACCTGAACAATGTGCTGGCGAAGGTCGAGTCGATGAAGGCCGGCTACCAGGAGGCGATCCTGCTCGACGATCAGGGGCACGTGTGCGAGGGCACCGGCGAGAACATCTACATCGTCAGCGGCGGCGAGATCGTCACGCCCGGCCACCACAACTCGATCCTGGACGGGATCACACGCCGCTCGATCATGACGTTGGCGGCCGACCTTGGCTACAAGGTGATCGAGCGCGATCTCGCTCGCGCCGAGCTGTACCTGGCCGACGAGGTGTTCATGTCCGGCACCGCCGCCGAGCTGGTGCCGGTGGTCGAGGTCGACGATCACAAGGTCGCTTCGGGCAAGCCCGGCGAGGTCACGCGGCTGTTGCAGAGCGCTTTCGACGATGCCATCCACGGGCGCTCGCCGCGCTACCGCGAATGGCTCGACCCGATCGCGCCGGCGACCGGCGGCGCCGGCGCAGCGCCTTCGCCCGCGGCCACCACGAGCAGCTGATGTCAGAGATCGAGCTTTACGACGCGACCCTGCGCGACGGCATGGGCGGCGGCGGCATGAGCCTGACCGCGCAGGAGAAGCTGCGCGTCGTGCACGCGCTGGACGCGCTCGGCGTGCACTTGATCGAGGCCGGCTTCCCGGCCTCCAACCCGAAGGAGCGCGAGCTGTTCGGCCTGCTGGAGCAGGAGCAGCTGGAGGCCTCTGAGATCGTGGCCTTCGGGATGACGCGCCGGCGCGGCATCGAGGCCGACGAGGACGAGGGGCTGCGCGTGCTCGCCGACTGCTTCGCTCCTGTTTGCACGCTGGTCGGCAAGAGCTCGACGCTGCACGTCGAGAAGGTCGTGCGCGTCTCGCGCGAGGAGAACCTGGCGATGATCGCCGAGTCGATCGGCTTCCTCGTGCGCGAGGGCAAGCGCGTGATCTTCGACGCCGAGCACTTCTTCGACGGCTACCAGTTGGACCCCAAATACTCGATCGAAACATTGCACGCGGCGATGGCCGCCGGCGCCGAGCGGATCGTGCTGTGCGACACCAACGGCGGCTCGCTTCCCAATCAGGTGCGGATGATCGTCAGCCATGCGCGCCGCTCGTTGGCCGACATCTCAATCGGCATCCACGTGCACGACGACTCCGGCTGCGGCGTCGCCAACACGCTGGTCGCGGTCGAAGCCGGCGCCACACAGGTGCAGGGGACGATCAACGGGATCGGCGAGCGCACCGGCAACGCCAACCTCGTCACGATCGTCGCCGACCTGCAGCTGAAGATGGGCTTTGAGATCCTGCCCGCCGAGCGCCTGGCGCGGCTGACAGAGACGGCGCACTTGCTCGACGAGCTGCTCAACCGCACGCCCGACCCGGCCCAACCCTACGTCGGCAAGCACGCCTTCGCACACAAGGCGGGGCTTCACGCCGCTGGCGTGCGCGCCGACTCGGCCACCTTCGAGCACGTCGAGCCGAAGCTGGTCGGCAACGCCAGCGAGCTGCTTGTATCCGAGCTGTCCGGTCGTGGCACGGTGATCGAGAAGGCCGAGGAGGTCGGCGTCGAGCTTGACGGCAAGCAGGCCGAGAACATGGTCGAGCGCGTCAAGCAGCTTGAGCATGAGGGGTTCCAGTTTGAGGCGGCTGACGGCTCCTTTGAGCTGTTGCTGCGCCGCGAGGCGGGCACACACGAGCCGCTGTTGCGGTTGGACTCCTGGCGGGTGACCGTCGAGAAGCGCAAGGATGGGCGTGTCGAGACCGAGGCGACGATCAAGATCTTCGCTCCGCCGGGGTCACAGGAGAAGCGCTACGTCTCGACCGCGGAGGGCAATGGGCCCGTCAACGCGCTCGACAAGGCACTGCGATCGGCGATCGGCGAGCTGTACCCGCACCTGCGCGAGATCGAGCTCGTCAACTTCAAGGTGCGCATCCTCGACGAGGCCAAGGGGACCGATGCGATCACGCGGGTGCTGATCGACGCCTCCGACGGCGAGCGCGTGTGGGGGGCGATCGGGGTCTCCGAGAACATCATCGCGGCCTCTTGGGATGCGCTGGTGGATTCGCTTGAGGTTGGGGTGCAGGCGCCGGGGAGAGCGCCGGCGAAGACGTGATCCCGCTGGCGCGGCCAGTGCTCGGGCCGGAGGAGGAGCGGGCGGTGATCGAGGTGCTGCGCTCGGGGCAGCTCTCGCTTGGGCCGCGCGTGGACGAGTTCGAGCGGCTGTTCGCCGAGTATGTCGGAGCAAAGCATGCCTGTGCTGTTTCTAGCGGCACGGCCGGCCTGCACCTGGCGCTGCGGGCGGTAGGAGTCAAAGACGGCGACGAGGTGATCACCAGCCCGTTTTCGTTTGTGGCATCGGCTAATGCCGCGTTGTATGAGCGAGCGCGGCCGGTGTTCGCAGACATCGACCCTGTGACGCTGAATCTCGACCCGGCGGCTGCGGAGGCCGCGATCACCGAGCGGACGCGGGCAATTCTGCCGGTGCATATCTTCGGCTACCCAGCTGACATGGCAGCGTTCGAGGAGATCGCGCAACGCCATGGGCTAGCGCTCGTGGAGGACGCTTGCGAGGCGGTGGGCGCCGTACACGCCGATGGTGTGCCTGTGGGCGGGAGAGGGCACCCAGCCGTGTTTGGCTTCTACGCCAACAAGCAGCTGACGACCGGCGAGGGGGGGGTGGTCACGCTCGGCTCGTCGGTGCTGAAGGAACGGATCGACTCCGAGCGCAACCAGGGGCGTGCGCCGGACATGGGGTGGCTGGATCACGATCGGCTGGGGTTCAACTACCGACTGTCTGACATCGCGTGCGCGATTGGGGTCGCGCAGATGGGGCGCCTGGAGGAGATGCTCGCTGAGCGGGCCAAGGTCGCCGGCTGGTATCGCGAGGCGCTGGCCGGGATTGAGGGTCTGGAGCTGCCTTGTGAGGATCGTGGTGGGGAGCGACGCGGGTGGTTCGTGTTCGTGGTTCAGTTGCCGCGCGGGGTTGACCGTGATGCGGTGGTGCTGCGGCTGCGGGAGCTGGGGGTACAGAGCAAGCCCTATCTGCCGGCGATCCACTTGATGAGCTTTTACAGGGAGCGCTTTGGGCACCAGTGCGGGGAGTTCCCGGTGTGCGAGGATGTGGCCGCGCGGTCGCTGGCGGTTCCGTTTTTCGCGCGTCTCGGACCGGCGCAGGTCGCGCAGGTCGCACAGTCGGTCCAACGGACGCTCTCGGCGCTTTAGCCGAACCGGGTGATAAACGGCTAGACACATCCGCTTGACGTAACACCTAAGAGACGCTACTCTGCGAAGTCCAACTATCGCATCATAGCGACTTATCGGTCAAGAGAGCCGAAGTTGCTCTGCGCAGTTGGACACGACCCAGTTTGGGTTATGTGAATTGACTAGAGCCTGGCATGACTCTCTCTGGTCTTGGTTGAGGGTGTGCTGTCAGGCTGGACTCGACCCTCGGAAGGTCTCGATGCGAGGAGACGGAGAAAAATTCTATGAAAAATTTTTATGTAGTCGGACTGGCTCTCGTTGGGGTATTCGCGATGGGTGTGTTGTATGCGTCGTCCGCGTTTGCCGCTGAAAGCAGGTGGTTAGTCGACGGCGCTATCCCGACTGCCGCGCATCAAGTTGACTCGGAAACCTCTGGGCCGATTTCTTTTGCGGATGAAAAAGGCGGGATCTTTGGCGAAGAAGTGCAGATGTTATGTGAAGGTACCGACTTAGGAACGGTAGGTCCTGGTGCGGCGGACACACTTGAAACGATCACGATAACAAAATGTGTAACTGACAAGGGCATTTGTGGAGAACCCCTTATGGAACCCCTCAATCTTCCTTGGACGACAAGTATCGAATTAATCGGTGGCGTGTTCTATGACGACATCACGACGGCTGTCGGAAACAAAAACGTGGGATATCGCGTTATCTGTAATAAAAACGCTGAAGACACATGCGAATTTGCGTTAGGTCGCGCGTTACTTGAAAACAGCGGGAACAACGTCAATTCTGTTTTTAATTCAGCTGACGCTAACCAACCTAAGGGTACCTGCGTTCGTGGCGGCGCCGGAGCGGGGTTAATTAACGGTACCGATATCATTTTATCAGAGACAGGTTTAACGGTCGCAATCAGCGAAGCTTGAAACAAACGCCTAGCAAAGTAAACGCAGTGGGTGGCATAGATCGGATCTGTGCCACCCACTCTTTAAGTGACGTTTAGTCATGTCTCGATACAAAGAGAAGAAGGATTGCTATGGAAAAATTTTATGTGGTTGCGCTGACTCTTGTTGGATGGTTGCGCTATGTCTTCTGTATGCCTCATCGGCCTTTGCCGTCGAAAGCACTTGGTTAGTTGACGGCGCCGTCTCGACTGTGGCGCATGAAGTTGACTCGGAAAGTTCCGGGCCGATTCCTTTGGCTGATGCAAAAGGCGGGATCTTCGGCGAAGAAGTAGAAATATTATGTGGAGGCACCGATTTAGGTACCATAGGGGCGGGCAAAGCAGATAGAACCGAATCAATCACGGTGTCTAGCTGTGTCACCGATAAGGGTATTTGTCCCGCGCCAGGAGCTGAACCTATTAACCTTCCGTGGTCGACCCGGATAGAATTAATTAGCAGGATCTTCTACGACGACATCATCGCAGCTGGAGGTAGCGGCACCGTTGGATATCATGTGCTCTGCTCTAAAATAGTTGAAGACACATGCGAACTCGATTTAGCTCGGGCATTACTAGAAAACAACGGGCTCGGTGTCAACGTCGTCTTTAGCTCGACAGACGCAAATCAGCCTAAGGCTAATTGCACGCGTGGCGGCGCCGAAGCTGGGTTAGTCAATGGGACTGATTTTGTATTATCGGAGACGGGATTAACTGTCGCCGTCAGCGAAGCCTAAACGTCTATACCTCGTAGACCGGGGTGGTTAGTCGTGCCTCGTGTGAGGAGGAGGAAATTGCCATGAAAAAGCTCTATGTAGTTGGTTTGACTCTTATTGGGGTGGTTGCCGTGAGCGCGCTGTATGCGTCGTCCGCGCTTGCCGCTGAAAGCAGGTGGTTAGTCGATGGCGCTATCCCAACTGTAGCGCATGAAGTTGACTCGGAACCTTCGGGCCGATTTCTCTGGCGGACGCAAAAGGCGGGATCTTCGGCGAAGAAGTGCAGATTTTATGTGAAGGCACTGACTTAGGGACTGTAGGCCCTGGTCCAGCGGACACACTTGAATCGATCACGATAACAAAATGTGTAACTGACAAAGGCATATGTGGAGAACCTACCGGTGAACCCATTAATCTCCCATGGACAACAAAGATTGAATTAATTGATATGGTGTTCTACGATGATATTACGTCAGCTGCGGGTAACATAGGATATCGAGTTATTTGCAGTAAAATAGTTGAAAACACATGCGAACTCATGTTAGGTCGCGCTTTACTAGAAAACACGGGGGCAAATGTCAACGCGGTGTTTAATTCAGCTGATGCCAATCAGCCTAAGGGTAATTGCGGCCGCGGTGGCGCTGGTTTACTCGATGGAATTGACATTATTTTATCAGAGACGGGCTTAATGATCTCAGTAGGCGAAGGCTGAGCATCTAGCAGCAAAACCCATCACGACGGGTGGCACAGTCCTGGACCGTGCCACCCGTCCTTATCGCCGCTTGCTGCGAGAGCCCGAAGAGACAATAGGCCCCGCGCACTGGAACAGCCCGCATAAAGCGAGGCAAAACCGAGTGGGAAACAGTAGCCCACATTCGCTTGACTTCGCGCTAGGCTCCTCAGTACGCTGGTCGAGGTGGCCCCGACGGTTGGGACTATCACGCAGTGATATGGGCCGGTCCTAGCGCTCTCTGACCTACGACGGGTGTTCTGGTCGGCCAAACGCAAGCCTCGATACCGAGGCGCGAAACCATGCCTCGGTGAGGGAAAGGACAGAAAGACAACATGAGGAAGCTCCAAATAGTCGGACTTACTCTCGTCGCGGTGTTCGCGATGGGCGCGTTGTATGCGTCGTCCGCGTTTGCCGCTGAAAGCAGGTGGTTAGTCGATGGCGCTATCCCGACTGCCGCGCATCAAGTTGACTCGGAAAGCTCCGGGCCAATTTCTCTGACCGATGCAAAAGGCGGCATATTCGGCGAAGAAGTACAGGTTTTATGTGAAGGCACCGACTTAGGAACGGTCGGCCCTGGTCCAGCGGACACACTCGAATCAATCACGGTAGTTAAATGTGTGACCGACAAGGGCATCTGTGGAGAACCAAATGCAGAACCGATTAATCTCCCGTGGACGACAAGCATCGAATTAATCGGTGCTGTATTCTACGACGACATCACCACCACTGTCGGAAACAAAAACGTGGGATATCGTGTTATCTGCAATAAAGCTGTTGAAGACACGTGCGAACTTGCGTTAGGTCGTGCGTTACTTGAAAACAGTGGGAACAACGTCAATGCTGTCTTTAACTCAGCTGACGCCAACCAACCTAAGGGTACCTGCACGCGCGGTGGCGCTGGAGCTGGTTTAGTCGATGGAATTGACATTATTTTATCAGAGACAGGCTTAACGATCGCAGTGAGCGAAGCTTAGTTCTGATAGACTAGTAAAAGAGTAAAGAGTGGGTGGCACGAGGCAAGTATCGTGCCACCCACTTGATATTGATTTATGAGGAAATAGGTAGTTTGGTTGAGTGAATGGTGAGCGCGTCCGTTATTGTAGCTTGCTCATCAAGGTCTCGGGGGAGGGGTAATGGCGTACACAAGTTCTGGTCGCAGTCTGCCTACGGCAATCTGTCGCAAGCGATGGGTCGGTCCACTTATTCTTATAGTTGTGGCAATCTGCGCTAGCGTTGCGCCCTCTTCAGAGGCTGCTTATCAGCAACCTTTCTCGTGTCAAGCAAGGTCTGATGCAGGTGGATTGTCAAGCACCTTTGAACCGGTTGGCCTCGCGGTCGACGAAAATGGCGATATATGGGCTTCTGAAGTTGCGAGCCGTGATTTGTATAAGTTCAATTCATCATGTGTGTATACTGGACCGGAAGCTGGGCCTTCTCCGTTGCATCTCAAAGGAGCGGTAAGCAGCGCGGATGAAACGACGACTGCGGAAAGCATTGCGATCCAGCCACGCTCGGGAGACTTCTTTGTTACGGGCGAAGAGACTACCGCTGCCCGGCAGGCCTTTGTCGAAGTATTTGATTCCGCAGGTGATCTGCAGCCGTGGTATACAAAGAAATTTACAGTTGCCTTTGTTGCCATTGATCAGTCGTCGGAACCACTGGAGGACCCGTCAGCCTGCGGAGTAGCACCGCTCACCAGCAATGAATGTTATGTGTATGTGTCACATGCGTACACAGACCAACCAGATCCCGAAGGCGACGGACTACCTCAAGGGATCGAGAAGTTCACATCGTCAGGTACACCTGCCAATTTTGTCAATAGCAAAAACGAACCGACAAAACTGCCATATATAAATGGCTATGAGATCACAGGGACACCGGCAGGACCTTTCAGCGAACGAAGCCCTGAAGCGGTTGTTGTGGACAAGATGGGTGATATTTTTGCGATCGACAATAGTCAGGTATCTGAGTTTGCGCCGAGTGGGCAATTTATCCGCAATCTTAGCGCTGAACATACTGGCGGACTGGATGGAAACGTCGAATATGCCGGCTTTGGTGGGCCCCTGACGGGCATCGCGGTCGATCCAGTCACGGGCGTGGTTGCCGTTGGAGTAAAGCAGCCGGTCGTTGGCGAACCGTCAAGGGACGTAAGCGCGATTGACATTTTCGATCCGGTCTCGGGAGCATTGATAGGGCAAATAACAGCCACTGAAAAGGAAGTACAAGCTGGCATAAAGGAACTTAGTCATCTGTTCAATGTGAGCTCTCTCGGCTTTGGTTCCAGTGGAGAGCTGTACGCCACAGATCCAGTTGGGCAGGCCGTGGACGCCTATGGTCACGGGCAATTCGCCCCAAGTTATCGTCTAAAGGACGTCAGCGAAAAGCTCAAGACTCAGGCGACACTCAATGATGAAATTAATCCGGAAGTATCTTTGGATCCGGAAGTGCCGTCACCGAGTGTTAGCGCGTGTCAATTTGAATACACAACCGAAGCAGACTTCAAGTCAAATGGGTTTTCGGGAGCAAATACAGCTGCGTGCAACCCGACCGCGGCATCGCTACCCGGCAATAGTTGGACCCCTGTTCACGCGCAGATAGAAGGTCTAGTTAGCGGGAACACATACGAGTACCGTCTTGCGGCTTCCATACCGGGCACGCTAGGTGGGGAATCGACGACCGAACCCCTTGCGTTCACGGCGCCTCACTCACCACGGATCGATAAAACTAGTTTTTCTAATGTCACGTCAGCTTTTGCGGAATTGTCTGGGCTCGTAAATCCACTTGGTGCTGACACTGTTTATCATTTTGAATATATCTCTCAAGCTGAATTTGAAACTAGCGGATACACAAATGCGGCTATGACATCAGCCGTGGAAATCGGCGAAGGCGGAGCAACTGGTAGCGAAGATGTCTCAGTTGCGCGGCAGCTTGATGATCTCATCCCTAGCGAAACCTATCATTTCCGGCTAATAGCACAGAACGAAATCGAAGGCAAAACGGAAGTTACGGTCGGTCCGGATACCACTTTCAAGACACAGGCAGCGCCCTTTTCAGTGTTGCCTGACGGCAGAGCGTATGAGCTGGTAACGCCCGCTAACAAGGGTGGAGCAACCGACATGTTTGCGGCTCCGCCAAAGAACGGCGAATTCTTGAATAAAGACGTAGGCTATGTTTCCGAGGTGGGTGAAAGCTTTCTCTTTGAAACTAATTCAGCGTTTGGCCCGAACCCTGCAGCCGTCTCGGATAAGTACGTGTTCCGACGGAATCCGACGGCGCGGGAATGGACCTATGCATCACTAGCATCTCCGTCTCTCGGCGTGCAGCGAATATCTGAGCCGGTATTTGACCCCACTGATTTTGCAAACGTGGCATTTGACGACTTCAGCGGCTCGGAAGCGAGTCAAGCTGGATCTGGCGTGATCAGTCTGCTTGGACCTTCGGGCGGCCCATACACGACAACCTTTGTCGGACATGAATTCGTGAGTCTGCTCAACTCGGCTATCGACACAATTCCGGTAGGTGCGGCAACGGACATGAGCACCGTCGTGCTCGAAAGTCTCGACCATACGATCGCGCCAGGTGCGAAAACACAAGATGAAGGTAGCCATGCCCTTTATGAATGGAACGGCACAGGCGAATGCGGCAAAGAAAGCCTTAGCTGTTCGCTAATTGACGTCACGCCACAGGGCGGGACGTTTAAATGTGGTGCCCGTCTAGGACAGGGTGGTCCTACGGGAAGTACACACAACGCAATGTCAAACGATGGTTCGATGGTCATCTTCACGGCGCCGGACCCGGGCTTGCGTTTTAATGGCACCGCTGCGACCGTGGGTTGTTGGGACAACGGCACAAGTAACGCTCCGCAACTGTATATGCGCAGGGCGGGAACCACGACGCAGATATCGGCTCCGATGGCAGGGGTGGAGGAAGATGGGAAAGCGCCCGTTCAACACCCTGCTGTATATGTGGGCGCGTCCGAAGACGATTCCAGGATCTTCTTTGTGACTGAAACTGAGGAGACACAAGAAGTTGCACAGCTTGGGCTCCACGACATGGAGCTTTACTCCTATGACACCACGAGTGGGCAGATTGCTCGCGTCTCGACTGGTATCAACGCCGCCGAACCAGCTAGCGTGCGAACCGTTCCTACGGTATCAGCAGACGGCTCGGTGGTTTATTTCACGGCGTTGGGCAAGCTAACTAGCGGTTTGGCACCACTTGAATCAGAACAGATATACCTCTACCGCTACGATATGGACAGTGGCACGTTGAACTACGTGGCCACTATTAACCAGGGAGACTACCCCAGCAGTGATGTCGGCCTGTGGGTGGCCACGGGCGGACTTCCCAATGATGTAGCTCTGAAGAACACGGCGAATTGGTACGCGACGCCTGATGGTTCCTACCTGCTTTTCTCGAGCTCTAGAAATCTCGTCGACTACAGCAGCGCAAGTAACGACTGCGCACTGCCGGGAAAACAAGATACTCGAAACGGACATTGTTACGAGCTTTATCGCTACCATTACGAATCTGAATCACCGTCAGGCGGAAGCATTGTTTGTGTGTCGTGCAACCCAAGTGGTGCCCCACCGACTTCAAATGCGGAGTTCACACGCTCGGCACCGGCAGGTCCGGCGGCCGGGCCGGTGCGAGCGATGTCCGACGACGGCTCATACGCGTTCTTTGACACGGCTGACTCGCTTGTCTCACAGGACGGTAACGCGACACTGGATGTCTACGAGTGGCACAACGGACGGATCTCGCTACTCAGCTCGGGTAGCGATTCCGCGCCATCATTTTTTCTAGGAGCGAGTCCAGACGGAGCCAATGTTTACATCGGCACGCATGCCAAACTTGTGCCACAAGATGGCGATAGCAGCGGGGACGTGTATGACGTGAGGATGTGTACTACGGCCTCGCCGTGTATTAAGCCGCCACCTGTCAAGACGGGTCAATGCGAAGGCGATGCGTGTCAAAACCCGGCACCTCAGCCGATCGACGAGGGCCCCGTATCGTTGAGTTTCGTTGGCGCTGGAAACTTCAATCCAGCACCAGCAGTATCGCCGAAGAAGCTAAAGCTTTCGCGGTCGCAGGAGCTGGCAAAGGCGCTCAAGGCGTGCCGGAAGAAGCCCAAGCGTAAGCGTGCCACGTGCGAAAAGAATGCTCGAAAACGATACGGCACGAGAACCAAGTCTAAAAAGGCGGGCAGTGGTCGCTCGGCGCAGCACGCCGACCGCTCAAGGGGGGCAGGACGATGAGAACGCTTGCAACGACAAGCCCACTTTGTAGGTTGAGGACGGTAGTCAAACGGCGATTGTTCAATTGCAACGTTCTTGGTGTGGTTGCGATCACAGCGATCGTGATAGCTGGTGCTGCCAACGGTAGCGCGTTTGCAGCCGAAGGACGCCCACAATTGACGGTTACCGCCGTATCTCGGCCCACCAATTTCCTACCGCAAGATCACAGTGGCCAGATGGCTTATGTCGTTACCGTTACGAACACAGGAGCCGTTGCCACGGACGGCTCGCCGATTACCATAGAGGACGAACTGCCGACGGGCCTAACGCCAGATGGCGCCGGCCCCTTTGGGGAAGATCGCTTGGCGATCGCCCACGGTGAGGGTGTTGGCGTCGGTTTCAAATGTGCGTTGCGTACATGTGTGTATACAGGCATCTTGGTTCCGGACGACACGCTAATTGTGCGTTTTCCTGTCGATGTCGAACCGGACGCCCAGTCAGTCGAAACCAATGTTGTCCGTGCGTCGGGTGGAGGTGCTCTAGACGGAGCGATGGTCACGCCGACTACGATTTCTGCGACTCCGGCCGGCTTTGGTATTTCTCCTGGCGGCGCGACCACTGCCCTGTCGACGACGCAAGCTGGCGGTCATCCGGACCTGACGACGTCTATCGCGTTCAACACAGTCACGTCGCGAGGTTCGCTAGCAGGCGACCCGAAGGATACGACCGACGATCTACCGCCGGGATTCGCGGGCGATCTCGTCGACGCCCCCACGTGCTCCAGCGCCGCGTTTCTGCGCGAAGAATGTCCAATCAATACACAGGTTGGCGTCATCACCCTGGCGGTGGTCAAAGAAACGTTCACCGAGCCGGTTTATAACGTGGTGCCAAGCCCAGGTGAGCTGTCCCGACTCGGCTTTTCGGTTGCATCGGTGTTCTTCTTTGAGGGATCGATCACACTTCGCCCGAGCGACTATGGGTTGCGCGCGACGTTCGCTGCTGACAATCAGGCCGTGCAAGAGCTGGACAATGTGTCCCTGACTGTTTGGGGTGTGCCGGCTGATCCTGTGCACGACCCGCTTCGCTGGAAGCGTAGTGGTTCGGGGGAATCGGCCGGGGCGGTCGGTGAATTCGGGGCTTCGACGGAACCTCCGCACGCTCCGTTCCTGACCAACCCCACCAGCTGTAGCGGAGAACTGCTAACAGCCACGTTCACCGTGACCTCGTGGGAGCAGCCAGAAGAGAGCTTCCCGCCGACAAATATGCAGTTCGGCCCGCTTGCCGGTTGTGATCGTGTGACGATGCATCCAGCACTTAATACTGAACTGACGACTCCATTCGCGTCATCTCCCAGCGGTTTGGACCTTGGGATGAGCGTGCCACAGAGTTACGACAATCCAAGTGGGATCGCGACATCTACGCTCAAGCGGGCTGTGATCACATTGCCGGAAGGGATGACGGTGAATCCTTCGGCAGGAGCGGGGCTCGGCGCATGTACTGAGGCGGAGTTCGAAGCAGAACCGGTGCAAGAAACGCCAAACGTAGGGTGCCCCAACGACTCGAAGATCGGGACCGTCAAGATCGAAAGCCCCGCAGTGAAGGAAGACGCGGAAGGAACGGTATTCATCGCTCAACCGTACGCTAATCGCTTTGGATCGCTGCTAGCGCTGTACATAGTCGCGAGGATTCCCAACCGAGGGGTGATTGTCAAGGCGGCGGGAGAAGTGCGACCCAACCTTGTGACAGGACAGCTTGTGACGACATTCGACAACCTGCCGCCACTGCCGTTCTCGGTCCTCACGTTCAAGTTCATTCAGGGGTCGACCTCGCCACTGGTAAGTCCAGCCGCGTGTGGGGAGTACACGGTTAGGGCACAGTTGACGTCGGCGGCTGATCCGAATGCTCAGCCGCTGGAACCGGAAATCCCACCATTTTCGATCAGTGGCGGCCCGAGTGGCGGTGTATGCTCGCCTGGCGGCGTTGGTCCGTTTGACCCCAAGGTGATCGCGGGCTCGGTCAACAATGAGGCAGGCGCCTACAGCCCGCTGTACATACGCATTGTCCGCGAAGACGGTGAACAGGAGATAACCCGCTTCTCTGCTGTGCTGCCTCCCGGGCTAACGGCGAAGCTCTCTGGCGTGCCGTTTTGTCCAGACGCCAGCATCGAAGCGGCGAAGCTGAAGAGTGGCGCACAGGAGGAAGCGGAACCGTCATGCCCTGCGGCCAGCCAGATCGGCCACACACTCGTCGGCGCGGGCGTTGGTCCGGTGCTGGCGCAGACACCCGGGCGCCTCTACATGGCGGGACCGTACAATGGCGCACCGTTTTCTATTGTTGCCATTACGTCCGCGAGAGTTGGCCCGTTTGACCTTGGCACGGTAGTGGTTCGTGAGGCGCTTCGGATCGATCCGAACACTGCGGATGTAACTGTAGATGCGTCGGCCTCCGACCCAATCCCCCATATCATCGACGGCATCGTCGTGCACGTGCGCGACATTCGCGTCTATGTCGACAGGCCCGAATTCTCTCTGAACCCGACGAACTGTCGACGGTTGACGTTTGCAGCCACGGTCAGCGGCTCAGGTGCGAGTTTTACAAACTCCGCTGACGATGTCCCTGTGACTGTCGACGACCCATTTCAAGCGGCTGAGTGCCAGGCTTTGAAGTTCAAGCCAAGCTTCAAGGCTTCCGCATCCGGTAAAAACACCAGGGTTCGCGGTGCCAGCTTGAAAGTGACGCTTACATATCCAAAAGGCGGCTTTGGCACGCAGGCGAACATACGGGCGGTGAAGGTGAGCCTCCCCAAACAGATGCCGTCTCGACTGTCAACGCTTCAGAAGGCATGTCCAGACCGAACGTTCAATGTGAATCCAGCTGCTTGTCCGACTGGTGCCATCGTTGGTCGGGCGCGCGCGATTACACCGATACTTCCGGTCCCTCTGATTGGGCCCGCTTACTTTGTATCCCATGGCGGCGCCAAGTTCCCCGAACTTGAGATCGTGTTGCAGGGGTACGGGGTGACTGTGGTGCTTCACGGCGAAACATTCATCAACGAACACACTAACGTGACGAGCAGTACGTTCCGTGCAGTACCGGATCAGCCGGTAAGCAGCTTTGAACTGACCCTTCCACAGGGTTCCAACTCGGCGCTGGCTGCGGTCGGTCAGTTGTGCAAAGACAAGCTAAAGATGCCGACGAGCTTCACGGCCCAAAATGGCCTTGTGTTTAAGCAGTCTACTGCGATATCGGTAAGTGGCTGTCCTAAGCACGTTCGGCGCAACAAGTCTCACAAGCGCGGTGGCAAGTGAGAGGCTGTACATATCAGAAAACCGTGCGTTTAAAACAACGAGAGCATTGCTAACTCGGGAGGAACAGAAATGATGGCACGTATACGCAAGCGAGCCACGTATGCCAACGTGGCTATGACTATCGCGCTTGTGTTCGCTATGACTGGCGGCGCGTATGCCGCAAAGAAATATCTGATCACCTCAACAAAACAGATAAGTCCAAAGGTTCTGAAGGCGCTCAAAGGTGCTGCCGGTCGTACCGGCGCCGCTGGACCTGTTGGACCGTCAGGAAAAGATGGCGGTCAAGGTTCTCAGGGCGTGGAAGGAAAAGAAGGTAAAACTGGAGCAGCTGGCACAACAGGAAAAGATGGGGTGACAGGTAAAGAAGGTCCTACCGGCAAAGCAGGATCTCCCTGGACGGCCGGAGGAACGTTGCCACAGGGACAGACGGAGTCAGGGACGTGGGCCTATCGCGGAAGTACGACTAATGGCGATGTGGGCACTGACGCGATCTCGTACGTGATCCCGCTAACGGCCGCTCCCGAGGTTGAATTCGTTTACGCAAAAGCTACGGGGACGAGCTGCAAAGGCAGTGCATCCGCGCCGACGGCACCTGAAGGATTCTTGTGTGTCTACTCTGCGTGGGAAGAAGAATTTGATGGAAAACCGATAACCGCAGAATACAAGGGCACCAACACGGGTGAAACTTTCAACGGTACTGGCTCGGGACTTTACGGTGCGCTCTTGAACTTCGAAACGAAACACATCGGCGAATCGGTGCTCCCGTTTGCCGTGCTAGAGGGTACGTGGGCGGTGACGGCTAGTTAACAGACCGGTGCTACAGATAGCGCAAGTCGACGCATAGATGTAGCTGGCGCGTTATACAAATGGGGTCTCGTGGAGTATTTCGCGGGGCCTCATTTTTATTCTGGACCAGGTCGCAGCGCGTCGCGCGTCATTGACTCATTAGCATAGATCTAAAGTGGCATGGAGCCAAAGGAGGACTAAGAGACCTTGACGAAGAACGCCAGGCCTACGTGACCGTGTGAGGGTATATGTGAGAATACCCACAGCTCGTTTGGGTTTCCTGCTACATAGGGCCATCGGAAGGTTTCCCGAAAGTAGCCGGCGAGAAGTCTGTGGACGGGCCCGCGGGCCTTTACATGGCCGTGGTGTATATAGACTAGGCGGATGGTTCCGTTTACAGGCTTGCCTTTCGAGCTGACTGTGACCTGCAGGGAAAACGGGGATCCGATGTGAGGCCGGTTGGTGCTTGCCGACATTCTCGCGGTGAGACCTTCTTTACCAGCAAGCGTGATGATCGGCAGGGAGCGAGGTGGTGCCGGTGCGCTGCTTACAGCGGGGCGCGATGATCCGCAACCGGAAACAAGCGCGACGCCGGTCGCGCACAGCGCAAGCTTACTCCCTGTCAGCCTCATGGTCAGCGCCCCTTTTTATGGGTGTTGCCACTCAGATCGCTTCGCTGCAGTCCTTGAGGCCTGTGTGCGTCGCTATAAGCGTGACGCGCCCTTCCAGCTGCTTTCTAGAGGCAATCACTGCGGTGGCAGCTGTTGAGGAAAGCTGGCCTGAGCTGGCGTATTTGCTTACCTTAGCCGTGTCTTCCGCAAGCGACCTTGCGCCGGCTACAAGCTGATGCCAGCTACCTGCAAGACGTGCAGGGGGATTTAGCTGAGAGAGTTCCGTTGCGACGGTTTGTTCGAAATTGGCAAGTTCATTCGTTACTCTCGCGACTTCCTGGCTCGTCTGCGCACGGTTTGAAGCTCGTCTGGCCGCGACTCGCCGACAGATCGAATTGGCCAGCGACCGCAGCTCCGCGGCTGGAATGGGCGCGCCCGAATATGCGTTCTTGGATTCGCTTGAGCTCCCGCTTTGAGCCGCGGTTTGAGTTTGAGGCTTCGTCGTTTCGGCGGATTTGCCGCAGCCGGAGGCAATGATCGCAGCGGATACGCCCGCCACAGTAAGAAGACGTGCGGAATGCATTGTGGTCCTGTCTTGTTGGGTTGGTTTACGCTCGCGAAGTTAAGTGGTCGCTGACGTTGCTGGCGTTGCGATGGCGCAGCACAATAGGCTCCCACCCACGCTGCTGATACTAACCCCAAGGTGTAGCGGCGTCAACGAGTAAGAAACAGTCGGCCGCATTTGAGCCGTGGGACTGGACGAATGCGCCGCGAGCCTACCGTTGCTGATAGGCTCTGAAAGCATTGCGAATGCCGAAAGATCAAATGATCACGTGCATTTGGTGTTAGGGATCGAGTGTGAGGACGGCATAATGAGGCAAGCGACGATTGTGCTCGGGTGCGTCGTGGCGGCGATCCTGTGTGGCTGCGGGGGCGTCGCTCAAAACGCGGGTGTGCCCAAAGCCAGAGTTGCTACCTTGCCTGCGGCTATCGTGACGGCGTCCTCGACGACTGCGAGTAGTGCGAGTACCACTCAGACCCAAGCCCAACCCCAGGACCGCGACCACGATTCGGATGAAAACAACGATGATTATGCTTACGGCCACAGCGCGAGCGAGAACGAGCGACGTGCGATCGTGTCGGTGGTTCGTAAGTACTATGCGGCCGCGGCAGCCGATCGTGGAAACGTCGGCTGCAGGCTGCTTTATTCCTTGATGGCAGAAGAAATACCGGAAACGTACGGCGAAAACGGCCCTCCTCAACTGCACGGTGGCACCTGTGCGGTCGTGATGTCAAAGCTGTTCAAAGAAAAGCACGGCCTGCTGGTCGCCGATGCCCGTACGCTGAAAGTGCTAGCGGTCCGCATCAAGCGCAATCGCGGACTAGTGATGATGTCATTTTCAGGTATGCCGCAGCGCGACATCATGGTTCATCGAGAATTCGCTGCGTGGAAGATAGACGAGACCTTGGACACCAAACTTGGATGAGGCGAGAACTTGTGTGGCGCGGGCGGCGTCTACGGCATACGAAAGGGGATACGCGTATGAGTGGGCGGATTAAGTCGGTATCGCCATTGACAGCGCTGGTATTGGCGCTCGGTCTGGCTGCCTGTGGAGGAGCGCCATTATCGTCGTCGTCCGGGACCCAAAGTCGAAGTATCGCTGCCACAAGCCCTGCGGTGCCGCCGCAGAACGATGACTATATACATAGCTACGGCCATGAACCGCCGCCGCGCGAACGGCAGCAGATCGTTGCAATGGTGAACCGCTACTATGCTGCGATCGTCGCCGGCAACGGAGCGGCAGCCTGTCGTCTGCTTTATCCTCAGATCGAGAAGGCGGTTCCAGAAGACTATGGCAAACCACCTGGTCCACCAGCACTGAAGGGCAAGACATGCGCTGCTGTTATATCGAAGCTCGCGAAGCATGTTGAAAATCAGCCGCTGGCTGACCTTGCGACTACAAAAGTTACGGGCGTGCGGATCAAAGGGGAAGAAGGTTTCGTACAGCTCACGGCGAGTGAAACGCCGACGGCTGAGATACCGATACAGCGCATACATGGCGGTGGCTGGCGGCTTGAGGCAATTGTGGGAAAGGCCTGCAAGAACTGCGCTCCTGGCTAGCATGTTTGACGCTTGTGGCGTGTGCCTTGGGCATAGCGTGCAATGTTCGCGCTGCGCTACCACAGGGCCCATTGCAACTTGTTGTGGCGGACCACTACGGCTGGGAAGTAGAAGCTCGCGCGGGCTTGCCGATGTGCGAGGAGTACAGCGGTGAGTGCCTTCGTGCCAAGCCTAGCTCGGCTCCGGGCGGCTTTAAGTATCTCTCAAGCGTGTCTGTGGACGCAGAGAGCGGAGACTTGGTGGTGGCTGACACGGCCAACGACCGGGTTCAGAGGCTTTCCTCGATGGGCCAGTTCAAGGATGCGTTCGGCAGTATGCAGGCGGAGGATGAGACTGAATCGCGACCAGGCCCGCTGATTCGCTCTCCCAGCGCCGTGGCGGTCGAACCCGGCAGCGGCGACGTCTATGTGCTGGAGTCATCGGCAACAGACATGCGAGTGGATCGCTATACGCCTGCTGGAGGACTGCTTTGGGCCGCCGGTCTTGGCGTCAACAAGAGCACCGGCGGGGGTCTCTGTGAGCCGGTGCGCCGACTCGGAGCGGACTCATGTGGGATCGGCAGGCCGAGCTCCGCTGAAGACTTCGCTCCGTACGCGTTCAAATTTGCACAGTACGAGGGGGACCTGCTGGCATTCGGAGGGGAAAGGCGCCTGCTCTATGTGGGCGACGAACATCGTGTGCAGGAGTTCGATTCCGCCGGGAAGCCTCGCGGGCAGCTGTTGCTTGTCTCGCTCGGCGGAGCGCAGGGCGACACCGTGCTCGCCTTGGCTCTAGACGAGCAGGGCGATTTGTTCGTTGTTTACGGCGAGCCCGAACGTGGCGGCGGCGGCAACGGTGCTGCGGGCGAGCAGGTCTACGAGTTCGGCCCGCGCGGGACGTTGCGAGGTTCGATCCCGATCGTTCCGAATACCGTTGGGTCGACTGTTGAAGTGACCGGCCTGGCAAGCGACGGGCAGGGTCGCCTAGCGGTCATCGGCGGCGAAGCGACAGCAAGCGACTTCGTGCGGTTCGGAGACCTTTACGACGTAGCGAGCAAGACGCTGATGTCGACCTTTGTGCCGCCAAGCGACAGCGATGGGATCGCCTTCGGCGCCAATGACTATCTGTACGTAGCTGCGACCGACGACCAGGAGGTGACAGCGTACTCCCCGGAGCCGGCAAAGCAGCTGCTTAGCAGTCCTACTCGCTGCGAACCGGCCGCGGTCGGTGATAGCGCTGTTGCTCTGAGCTGCGCGCTTCAGGTTTGGCAATGAGCCTCGTCTCATCCGAATGCGGCGTGCTGCTATCTTCAATAGCGGTCGGAGACTAGCCAAATGAGCCCAACTTCTCGATTCATCACCCTGGGTCCATCGGGTACGTGCCATGAGCACGCTCTGCTGTGCTATCTGGACTTTCAGGGCTTGAGAGACACAGCGGCCGTTGAGCTGGTCAGGGACTTCCACGAGGGCATCGAGTGTGTACGCGCTGACACAGGAGCGTTTCTGGTGCAGTGTTCGGCCCATCCTGACGTACACGTGGTAACCGAGCGCTACCGCCAGGAGATCTTCGTGCTGGACACCTTCATGTTCCCCGCCAAGGAAATGGGCCTGCTGGTGCGTCGCGATCGCCCTGAGCCCAGCAGCCTCGGTGTCGTCGCCGCAGCCATGGGCTACCCGAACCTGGCCGAATGGGAGACAGTCATCGAGGAGCCGGCCAACCCGATCGTCGCGCGCGAGCTGCTCGCCGGCAAGTACGACGCGGGCGTTACCTTTGCCGCAGTAGGCGACGAGCATCCCAACGAGCTGCTCGTGCGCGAGCGCTACGGCGAGGTCGACACGACGTGGCTCGTCTACGGGCACCGTCGTCGCTACAAAGGCGAGCTGATCGGCCACCGCATCCCATGGCTGTTTCGCGGCGAGCCGGAGCCGGACGCGGAGGCGTCTGAGGCAGCCGGAGCCCGGGCGTGAGCGCCCAGTCCGACCAAGACATCTGGCAGGCGGCCGCGGCGACACAGCCGGGCCGCCCGCCTGAGAACGGAGTCGTCGACCAGGACCGCTTTCCTGGAGTTACCGTCGGCGAGGGCTACGCGATCGGCACGATCGACGACGCCGGCGAGGGGTACGGCTTTCGCAAAGTGCGGCGCGCGCTGGGCGTGACGGCGTTTGGCGTCAACGCGCTCGTACGTCCTCCCGGCTATGAGACCAAATGGCACTTTCACGAAACCCAGGAGGAGCTCTATTTCGTTCACCAGGGTGCGATCGAGATGCAGTTTGGCGACGGCACCAGCCATCGCCTGGAGGCCGGCTGCTTTGCCCGGGTCGATGCGTCCACCATCCGCCGCATCAAGATATTGGGTCCAGGCGAGACGATCTACATCAGTGCCGGTGGGCGAGACGGCTATGTGCGCCATGACGGCCGCACGCCTGAGAACGTCTAGCCTCGCACGCTGAGCGACCAACCCCTACCAACCCCTACCAACCCCTCACGATGGACCTGCAGATCCAAGACAAGACCTTTGCCATCACCGGCGGCTCGGCCGGTCTTGGCTATGCGCTGGCCGAGCTGCTACTCGCCGAAGGCGCCCGCGTGGCGATCTTCGCTCGCGACCTCGATCGCGTGAGCGTTGCGGCTGCGCGGTTGCGCGAGCGCGGGGGAGAGGTGATCGCCGTTGCCGGCGACGTCACCTCCAGCGAGCAGGCCAAGGAGCTGATCGACACGCTGGGGCGCTCTTGGGGCAGACTCGACGGCCTGGTCAACAACGCCGGCGCGCTGTCTGCCGGTCGCTTCGAGGATCACAGCGAGGAGGTGTGGGAGAGCGACCTGGCGCTGAAGCTGACCGGTGCCGCGCGGTTGACGCGGCTGGCGCTGCCGTTGCTGCGCAAGGCTGGCGCAAGCGCGGTGTTGAGCACGCTTGCGATCTCTGGCAAGGCCCCCGATGCCCTAACGACGCCGACATCGGTGTCCCGTGCCGCGGGCCTAGCGCTGACCAAGGCGCTTTCGCGCGAGCTGGCGCCTGAGCAGATCCGCGTCAACGCGATCTTGATTGGGGTGGTGGAGAGTCTGCAGCTCGAACAACGTGCCGCCGCTGCCGGGGTCACGCCGTCTGAGTACTACGAGCGGATGGTCGAGGCCGAGGGCATCCCGCTCGGGCGCGTTGGCAAGGCGCAGGAGTACGCCGCGCTGGCAGCGTTTCTGCTCTCGCCGCGCGCCGCTTATGTAACCGGTGTCGGCGTCAACCTCGATGGCGGTTTGTGCCCAGTTCCCTGAGCGGCGCTTCAAGCGGTCTGACCGGTGTCCTAAGAACTGTCTCCAACTTCCGCTCGTTCCCAGGCCCCATGGCTACGGCCTAATTGCTAAGCAGGAGGCCGTTGGGAGTGTGTGCGTACAAGATGCCGAAGATTGGGATTGATACGACAGTGGGATCGTGATAGAAATCGCAGCGCGAGGCTCCTGCCAACCAACCGCAGGGCCGAGTGGGCAAGTCGGCAGGTCGGGTCGCCTACAGTGGCTGGGGGCGGCCCGACCTGAGACGAGGCGCCGTTAGGGCGCGCCAGCCAACGTCTCAGCGCGCCGCTGCCTCAGCCGCCTCGCTGACGCCGACAAACGGCGCCAGCATCAGGTAGACGGCCTCCCGTACGACCCCGAGCAGCTCGGCGGCGCGGTGTCGCGCCGCATAGTGGAAGGCAAGCTCGAACAGGCCGTGCACGGCTGCTTCGGGCGCGACTTCCGGCGGCCGCCGGCGTTGTGGCGCGTCTCCGAGCAGCAGTCGCGTGTATCCAGCCACGTGCTCGTGCACAAGCTCCGCCATCTGTGGCCCTGCCAGTGGCGCGTCGAGGAACGCGAGCCGCGTGAAGTAGGGCTCTGAGGCCAGGAACTCGACAAGCGCATAGACGCCGTCGCGCACGCCGCTTTGCCAGTTGCTCGCCCGCTCTTGGGCGCGCACCACGGTCGCCATCGCCTTCATGTGCCCGACCTCGACAGCTGCCGCGAACGCCTCGTCCTTGTTATTGAAATGAGCGAGGAACGCTCGTTCGGAGACATCGGCGCGCTCGGCGATCGCCTGGGCGGTCAGCGACACGTATCCGACCTCGGAGGCCAGCTGAGCGACGGCGTCGAGGATCCGTTCGCGGTTGAGATGGTGGACGAAGCTCTTGGTCTGCCGCGAGATTGGCGTGCGATAGCCGCTTGGCGCGAGCGTCAGCGTGCCCGGCGCGCGCCCGCCAATGAGACCCTCGCCGCAGGCCCAAGGCTGTGGTGTCGGTGCTTCCGGGGCAAAGCCCTCGGGGATCGGGTCATAGCTGCGGGCCCAACGCGCCAGCTCTGGCCCAAGCGCCTTTAGATCGGTCTGGGGCCGGTGCAGACGCGCGTCGATCGTGCGATACGCACTGCCGGCCAACGCTAGCGTCAGCGCGGCCGGCAGCTCGTGCCCCTCGTTGTTTGCTTGAAGACACTCCTCAAGCAGGTCGCCGCAGTCGCTCATCAGCTGCTCACGACGCTCCAGCCCGACAGGATCCAACGCCGCGATGTCGATCGCCGAGAGCGCGATTGCTCCAGGGCGCGTTTCGCCGATGCGACAGAGGTCGCGCATCAGCGCTTCCAGCTGGCGTGTGGGGCCCCCCTTGATCTCCACCGCGGTGCGGATCTCCTCCAAGATCGCCGGAGAGATCGCATCAAAGCTTGCCAACATCAGGGCTTGGCGGTCCTCGAAGTGCGAGTAGAAGGTCTTGCGCGAGACTTCGGCATAGTCGATCAAGTCGCCGACCGTGGCGGCGGCGTAGCCCTTGTCGGCGACTAACTGGACCATCGCGTCGATTAGTCGCGAGCGCTGATCTGCCTCGACTTCCTCAGGGGTGAGGCCGTGCGGCCCGCGCGGAAGCTGGCCCTTTCTCCCCTTTCCCGAGTTCTGGAAGTTGACGGGCACTGTGCGCTCGCGATCGTGAGGTTGCTTGGTCATCGACGCTAACAGGGAGTGGTGGTCGGGGAAATATCGATTTGGAAGGTTCTAATCCAGAAGGGCTTACGGTCGAACAGGCGGGTTGATTCGATAGGGGAGGCGGACAACCATCGATGGAAACATACTCGAACTTTTCGGATGTTAGTAGGAGGGCACTTGTTACCATGCTTCGGTGCGAGCGGGCGCGGATCGGTCTCAAGGAGGAGGTTCGGGCGTGAGCCGAGCCTTTGTGCTGCTCACCTTCGCACTGCTGTGCGTGGGAGTGGGCGCGTGCGGGCGCTCCAGCGCCACACCCGATCGGACGGTGCAAGCCGACGCCGGCGCTGAGGAAATAACGAAATACGGTCAGCAGGCGGACGGCGGGGAACGCCAGGCGATCTTGGCGCTGGTCAGCGACTTCTACCGAGCGGCGGCGGCTGATGACGGTGCGCGGGCCTGCTCTCTGATCTATTCGGTCATGGCCGAAGAGATCCCGGCGGTCTATGGTCGTTCCCCTGGGCCGCCGTCGCTTCGTGGCGCCACCTGCGCCGCGGTGATGGCCAAGCTGTTCCGCCGTGTGCCGGGACAGCCTGCGAATATACTTGCCACGACCGAAGTGACCGGCGTCCGGGTCAAGGGCAGAAGGGGCATCGCGCTGTTGCGCTCGCGCGGACTGCCGGCCGGCTACCTCCCGGTCGAGCGCGAACTGGGCTCTTGGAGGGTCGCGGCGCTGATCGGAAATCCGCTTCCCGGGATGAGTCAGGCCGATGGTGGAGCGGGGTCGTTCGGGAGCGAAGTCACGACCGGCGGCCAGTTGCCGTCGTCGGCGTCTGCCCCGAAATATCCGGGACGGGATGCCGCCGACGGCGACGACGACGGCTCGGCCAATGACGACTGGCCCGTCCTTAACTTCGGACACGCCGCCGACGCCTCGCAGCGGCACGCTATCGCGGCAACGGTGGGGCGCTTCTACTCGGCTGCCGCTGGTGATGACGGCGCGAGGGCGTGTGAAACGGTCTACGCGGTGACAGCCGAAGCGATACCCGAAGACTACGCGCAGACCCCCGGACTCCAGGGCGCCGGCTGCGCCGGTGTGTTGAGCAAGGTGTTCGCCCGTGAACACCACAAGCTACTCGTCGACGCAACGGCGCTTAAGGTCGGCAAGGTCCGCGTCCAAGCGGCCAAGGCGCTCGCGTTCGTGTTCCTGGGCAGCTACCCCGAGCCGTATGTCGAACTGCACCAGCAGGGAGCCGCCTGGAAGATGCAGTCGCTTCGCCAGATCGGTTTGCCCTAGCGATGCGCCTCTCCATCTCGTTGCTAGTTGTCGCGGTGCTCGCCTGGGCGGTCTCGGCATGTGGCGAGAGCGGCGGCGGAGGAGGGGCGCGGCCGGACAGGACGTCATCCGCGATCGGCGCCACGGGCCAGCGGTCAGCGGCCGACGCGCCGCGAGGAGACGAAGACGATGATGAGACCGGCGAAAAAATCGGCAACACTAGAAACGATTACGACGAGGACTTCGACAACGACTTCAAGCAGCAGCCAAGGACCTATTACGACAGCGATGACGGCGGCGTTCGCGGTTACGGAGTAGCCCCTGCTTCCAGAGTTCGCAAGACGCTGGCAGCGATCGTCCAGCGCTACTTCACCGCCGCCAGGTCGGGCGATGGTCGGGCGGCCTGCTCGCTGTTGACGGCGAATTTCGCGAGAGCCGTCCCGGAAGACTACGGGCGGCCCCCCGGGCCGGCCGACCTGCGGGGCAATACGTGCGCAGCCGTGATGAAGCGTCTATTCAAGCTCTTACACGAAGAACTCGCCGGCGGGATCGTCGTTGCCGACGTACGAGTCGCCGGCAGCGCGGCGCTTGTGCTCGTGGGCTCGTCTAATCAACCCGCAGGCGAGGTCCGGCTTCTGCGCAAGGGCTCGCGGTGGGGCATTGTGGGCCTTCTGGCGACTCCGCTTCCCTGATCGCTACAGATCGAAAACATCTGTTTACCAAGCCCTTGACAACGATCCCCCTTGCGTGATACTACGGACGTATTCAAAGGTTTGGACTTCTCGCTGAACCTTGGCGGTCCCGAGGTCCACGGTTGCGTGCGTCCGCCTTACGGCTGGGTGCTGCCTTTGAACGGGTGCGCCTTTGAACGGATGCGTCTTGTCAATCCTCTGAAGAGGCTGCTCGGTCTTGGAGGAGGGGAAAGGTAGATCATGAAAAGCATGAAGCTGATTGGGCTGGTGTTTGCGGCCCTGGTTGCTTTCAGTGCGGTGTCGGCTAGCGCTGCGTTCGCCGAAACCGAATTCTTATTCAACGCTGAACCGATTGGTACGACGACACAGGTTCCGTTCTTATCGGAAACGACGGAAGAAGGCGGCCTGTTACTGGAAGATATGAAAGGTGGCCTGTTCGGCGAAGCCGTTGACATATTATGTTCCGGTTTAAACGAAGGTTTTATCGAAGGTCCACTTTTAGGTTTTATCACTAAAGTCTTTAGTTTAGAAGAAGTGGAATCGCCGCCGGGATTCGTTAAATGCGTAACGGATGCGGGGATTTGCCCGGAACCGGAAATAGAGCCGATTAACTTGCCGTGGCATTTCGAACTTGACTTAGCAACGGGCAAAGTGCGGACGTTACTGTTAGAGGAAAAACTTATGGGCTGGAAAATATCATGTAGCAAAGGCGCCGTGGAAGACACGTGCACCGCGGAAGCTGGTGTCGACACGACGCTCGGTTTGTCGAACGGGGGCGCAAACGATGTCCTCGCGAAGTTCGAAGAAAACGCAACCGCACCGGGCACCTGCACTCGCGGTGGCGCGAAACAGGGGTTAGTCAACGGCACTATTTTATTCCTCAGCGACACGGGCAGTCTTTCGGTCGATGAATAGCAGATGAACTCCGATGCAGTAGGAGGCGGCTGGACGGGTTGGAGCACCGCCCGGCCGCCTTGCGGTCAGGTCTGTGGAGGGTCCGAGATCTTGCTCGGCGTTGGAGGAGCGGAAAGAGAGAGGAGGGGGTGCGACCGGACAGGACGTCATCCGCGGCGATCGGCGCCACGGGCCAGCGATCCGCGGTCGACGTGCCGCGAGGAGACGAAGACGATGATGAGACCGGCGAAAAAATCGGCAACACTAGAAACGACTACGACGAGGACTTCGACAACGACTTCAAGCAGCAGCCAAGGACCTATTACGACAGCGATGACGGCGGCGTTCGCGGTTACGGAGTAGCCCCTGCTTCCAGTGTGCGCAAGACGCTGGCAGCGATCGTCCAGCGCTACTTCACCGCCGCCAGGTCGGGGGATGGTCGGGCGGCCTGCTCGCTGTTGACGGCGAATTTCGCGAGAGCCGTTCCAGAAGACTACGGGCGGCCTCCCGGGCCGGCTGACCTGCGGGGCAGTACGTGCGCAGCCGTGATGAAGCGTCTGTTCAAGCTCTTACACGAAGAACTCGCCGGCGGGATCGTCGTTGCCGACGTACGAGTCGCCGGCAGCGCGGCGCTTGTGCTCGTGGGCTCGTCTAATCAACCCGCGGGTGAGGTCCGGTTTCTGCGCAAGGGCTCGCGGTGGGGGATTGTGGGCCTTCTGGCGACGCCGCTTCCCTGATCGCTACAGATCGAAAACATCTGTTTACCAAGTCCTTGACAATCCCCCACCTTTGCGCGAGACTACGGACGCGTTCAAAGGTTTGGACTTTTCGGCCTTGGCGGTCCCGAGGTCCACGCGGTTGCGTGTGCACACCTGACGGTTGGGCGTTGCCTTTGAACGGGTGCGTCTTGGCGTGTCAATCCTCTGAAGGGGCTGGTTTGCCTTGGAGGAGGGGAAAGGTAGATCATGAAAAGCATGAAGTTGATTGGGTTGGTGTTTGCGGCCCTGGTTGCTTTCAGTGCGGTGTCGGCTAGCGCTGCGTTCGCCGAAACTGAATTCTTATTCAATGCTGAACCGATTGGTACGATGACGCAAGTGCCGTTCTTATCGGAAACGACGGAAGAAGGCGGCCTGTTATTGGAAGATATGAAAGGTGGCCTGTTCGGCGAAGGAGTTGACATATTATGCTCCGGTGGAGGTGAAGGCTTCGTCGAAGGTCCGCTTTTAGGTTTTATTACTAAAATCTTTAGCTTAGAAGGCACAGAATCGCCGCCGGCATTCGTTAAATGCGTAACGGATGCGGGGATTTGCCCGGAACCAGAAACGCAGCCGGTTAACCTTCCGTGGCATTTCGAACTTGACTTATCGACGGGTAAAGTGCGTGCATTACTGTTAGAAGAAAAACTTGCGGGCTGGAAGCTATTATGTAGCAAAGGCTCCGTGGAAGACGTGTGCACCGCGGAAGCTGGTGTCGACACGTCACTCGGTTTGTCGAACGGAGGCGCAAACGATGTCCTCGTAAAATTCGACGAAAGCGTAACAGCACCCGCCATTTGTGACCGCGGTGGCGCGAAACAAGCATTAATCAACGGCACTATCTTATTCTTCGGCGACACGGGCAGTGTTTCGGTCGATGAATAGCAGATGACGCCAGGCCCGATCGGAGGCGGCTGGACGGGATGGAGCACCGCCCAGCCGCCTTGTGGTCAGGGTCCGCGATCTTGCTGGGCAATGCTGCCGCTATACGTGAGGCCAAGGCTACACGTGCAGCCAAGTTATGTCGGAAACAATCCATGACGAAGCTCTTGACGACTAACCGCACATCTGCAATCCTTCGATCCCGTGGGTTTCGTCCGCTGCGTGCTGGTTGTAGGGGCTGGATCCACGCCATAGAGGCACGGACAGGTCGGGCTCGTATAGGGGCTTGGAACCATCCCGGGTCTACGGCGGGTCGCTTTGTCGATCCGTGCGGACTCGCGCTGCCTCGACGATACGGGCTGGGTGTGCGCTCTCTGACCATTTAAGACGAGTGCGGCTTGGCGTGTCAATCCTCTGAAGGGGCTGTTGGGCCTTGGAGGAGGGGAAAGGTAGATCATGAAAAGCATGAAGCTGATTGGGCTGGTGTTTGCAGCCCTGGTTGCTTTCAGTGCGGTGTCGGCTAGCGCTGCGTTCGCCGAAACTGAATTCTTATTCAACGCCGAACCGATTGGTACGACGACACAAGTGCCGTTCTTATCGGAAACGACGGAAGAAGGCGGCCTGTTACTGGAAGATATGAAAGGTGGCCTGTTCGGCGAAGGCGTCGACGTATTATGTTCCGGTTTAAATGAAGGCTTTATCGAAGGCCCGGATTTAGGGGAAGTCACTAAAATATTTAGTTTAGAAGGCGTAGAATCGCCGCCGGCGTTTATCAAATGCGTAACGGATGCGGGGATTTGCCCTGAACCGGAAGCACAGCCGGTTAACTTGCCGTGGCATTTCGAACTTGACTTAGCGACGGGTAAAGTACGTGCGTTACTGTTAGAAGAAAAACTGGCAGGCTGGAAACTATTATGCCAGAAAGGCTCCGTAGAAGACACATGCACCGCGGAAGCTGGTGTGGACACGACGCTCGGTCTGTCGAACGGGGGCGCAAACGACGTCCTTGCGAAGTTCGAAGAACTTGTAACCGCGCCTGGCACCTGTGAACGCGGTGGCGCGAAACAGGGGTTAGTCAACGGCACTATCTTATTCTTCAGCGATACAGGCAGTCTTTCGGTTGACGAATAGGTATATAGTGTAGCACCGTAGAAATATGAGGCCGGGCGTATGCGCTTTGCGACGCCCGGCCTCAAGCTACCGTTCCAACGGTGGTTGGCCGCTTATTGCAGGTTTTCAGGGCTGATGGGAAACAGTCCTTGATGTATATGCGGCTATTTGGATAGCCTCAGAAGTAGGTCGAAGCTCGGCCCGATTTGGGCGGTGATGCTTGTTTGTGCATGGATCCGTGACCAGCAGCTCGCGAGGGAGGGTGTAGGGTCGATGATCGTCGTTGGACTTAAATGGGTTTCTGGTGGCCGGGCGCGATGGTCGCGGCGACCCGTCATCGCTGGTTGTTTGCCTCTACTGGCGACATGCGTCGCCATTGGCGCGAACTCGAATGTGGCGGTGGCGCGGTTGAGCGAAGGCCGCGCATACGAGCAGGTGAGTCCCGAGTTCAAGGCGGGCTATCCAGTCGTGACGGGCATCGGGATCGCCGGACTTAGCTTGAATGGCGAAGCTGCGGCGTTCTCATCCGTTGGAGCCTTTTCGGGATCGGGCGAGGACTTCGCCCTGAATCCGTACGTAGCCAGGAGGACGGTCACGGGCTGGGAGACGACGGCGCTGTTCCCGTCGCCGTCCGGGGGGCACTGCTGGCGCGGGTTGGAAGAGATGTCCAGTGATCTTTCGAAGTTTGAGCTCCAACAAACGCCAGGAGGTTCCTCGATTCTTTGCGAAAGCTCACCAAGCGAAGCGGTGTGGACGGAGGGACTGGATGGCGCGATGGTGCCGGCCTCGCCGACGATGACGACAGAAGGAGGTGTCGAGAGCGCGACCGTGGTTCAGGCCGCTTCAGCCAACCTCAATCGCTTCGTCCTGCTGCGCAGAGGCGACGGCCCTCCGAGCCACTTCGAACCGGGTGACGAAACGATCACGGGAGATCAACTATTTGAAACTGAAGGCCCGTCGGTCGTCCGCAGGGTGGCAGTGGACAACGCCGGCGTCCAGTTGACCCGCTACTGCAGTGTCTTGTTGGGCGGCAATCGGGGCGCCTTCGATGCACTGTCGCAGCCGGACGGGTCGGAGGTGTTGTTCACCGTCAACGTGGGCACACGGACCAGCGTCAGCGGCACATGCGAAGAAGGCCCCGAACATCCCGTGCAACTGTTCGCTCGACTGGGTGGAAGCAAGACCGTCGAAGTGTCTCGTTCGCCCTCAGAAGGATCGTGCACAGAAGTGCCCTGTCCAGGCGCTGCCGCGCGTGCGCCCGCGTTCTTTCAGGGAGCTTCAGAAGATGGCTCGAAGGTGTTCTTCAGCACGACCGCAAAACTGCTTCTTGAAGACGAAGACTCGGGCAGTGACCTGTACATGGCGACGATCGGTTGCCCCGGCGGGCCCAGCGAATCGTGTGCGAGCTCCTCGCGCGAAGTCACGTCGCTCACCCTGGTGTCGCACGATCCAAACCCCGGGCAGGCCGCCGAAGTCGAGTCCGAAGTGCTGTCGGTGAGCCCTGACGGCTCCCACGTCTACTTCGTAGCCCGCGGCGCTTTGACGCAAGGCCCCAATCAAGAATCGAAGTCGCCGGTACCTGGGGCGGAGAACCTCTACGTCTATGAGAACGATGGGGCGGCCAGTGGTCTTTCGTTTGTCGCGGACCTCTGCTCGGGTCCCGGATTATCGGGCTCGGTGGTCGATCAAGGCTGTCCCGACTCGCTTGACGAAGCGAGTGGCGGCAGCAATGATCGCAAGCTGTGGTCCGGCGAGGAAGGCCACGAAGCCCAGACGACGCCGGACGGCAGGTTCCTGGTCTTCTCGACGTACGCACGTCTTATTGCAGATGGGCCCGAAGGCGACACCGACTCAGCCAAAGACGTGTACCTGTACGACACTGAAAGCGGTCGGCTCAGGCGGCTGTCCATAGCGGAATCTGGCTTTGCGGGCAACGACGACGGCCCGTTCGAAGCGACGATCGCGCGCGTGAACTTTCGGGGCGCGTTGCAGGAACAAGACCGGCTGGGGAATCGGGCGATTACCGATGACGGCAAGGAGGTGCTGTTCGCCAGCGCCGAGCCGTTGTCAGCCGGCGCCGTCAACGCGCAGAAGAACATCTACATATGGGCCGACGGAGCGGTTCACATGGTGTCCAGCGGGACGGCCACCGAAGCGGACCTCGAACCGGTGATATCGCCCACCGGTCGGGATGCGCTGTTTCTCAGCTCTGCCGGCCTTGTCCCCGGAGATACAGACGGCCTGCGCGACGTCTACGACGCTCGCGTTGGAGGCGGCTTCCCGCCGGCGTCGGCTCCGCGGTCGCCCTGTTCGGGCGATGCCTGCCAAGGGCCGCTGTCGGCGCCCGCTGCGATGTTGAATAGCGCGGGCACGGCGGGCCAGGCGCCCGGTGAAAATGCAGCCGTTTCGCCGCCGGCGAAAAAAGCGAAGGCCATTGTCAGGAAGACGAAGAAGAAAAAGAAGAAGCGCAAGGCCAAGAAGAGCGCACGGAAGCGTGCTCGCGAGCGCGCGCGGTCCGCTAGCCGCATCTGGGAGGGGCGACGATGAGCCTAGTGGGAATGATCAGGAGGGCGGCCTTGAGCCTGCTGCTCGTGGCATGTACGAGCGCTTGCGTCTGTGCTTCGACGATGGCCTCTCCAGGGTTTGGAGTTGCGCGCTTTACGATTCAAACGACGCTAGCCAAAGAAGTCACGCAGGTCTTCGAAGGCAAGCCCGTACATGAATACCTGTACGAACCCTACTCGTTTACTCAAGCGGCAGGGCACCCATATGCGGTCACCGGCACGCTTGAATTGAACAGTGAACCAACAGAAAGCGGCGCGGGCGACATACCTGAAGGCGGCGACGCCAAGGATGTCGTTGTCGACTTGCCGCAAGGGCTGCTCGGCAACCCGATGGCGCTGCCGCGCTGTGCGCTGGACGACTTCACCCGTCACGCGGAATGTCCTGCCTCTACCCAGGTTGGCGTCGCGGAAGTGGAATTCAACCAGACCATCCTGGTCGAGGAGATCTACAACCTGGTCCCGGAAGCGGGCCAGTCGGCTGAGTTCGGGATACCGACCGGGGGCACCTTCAACCTGGTTCTGACGGCGCACGTCGTGCGCAGCGGTGGCAAATACGCGCTGGCCCTGACAAGCAACGGCATCCCGATGCGCGGCTCGACTCGTTTCACGACCACATTCTGGGGGGTGCCCGCCGACCCGAGCCACGACGCCGAGCGGGGACGCAAATGCGGAACGGATCTAAAGAAGAGCGTGCCGGTCTGCCACTTCTCTGAAGGAGGAGGCGAGCCGGCGGGTGTCGCGCCGGTTCCATTCCTGACCTACCCCGCCGACTGTGCGGCGGACTCGGAGAAAGCGACGGTGATCGTCGACTCGTGGCAGAATCACGGTAGCTTTGTCGCGGGCCCGGAAGCGACCCTGCCGGTCGCCACAGGCTGCCAGGGCTTGTCATTCGAACCCTCGATTGGCGTCTCGCCGGACCTGTTCTCGGCCGATTCGCCGGTGGGTTTGGGCGTCGACCTGCAGATACCGCAGCCGGAGCTTGCCGCCGTGCCGTCCACACCGGAGCTGCGCGACGCCACCGTGACGCTGCCCGAGGGGCTCTCCGTCAACCCGGGAGTCGTGGACGGCATCGCAGCTTGCGACGCGACGGGGCCGAGCGGGCTTAACCTTGTGGGGCCTGAATCCGAACAGCTCGGGCCCGACGGCGAACCGCAGCTAGCCCCGGGCAAGTGCCCGGACGCGTCGATCGTCGGCGAAGCCGAAGCGGTCACGCCGCTGCTGCCCGAACCCGTGAAGGGCCACCTCTACCTCGCGCGGCCGCTGTGCGGCGGCGCCGGACAGGAAGCTTGCGTAGAAGAAGACGCCCGCGACGGGCGCCTGTACCGGCTGTATCTGGAACTTGGCGGGACAGGCGCGCTTGCGAACGCCGGCGTGAACATAAAGGCCGAAGGCGTCGTTTCGGTCAACCTCGCGACAGGCCAGGTCTCAAGCTCGTTCACCGACAACCCCCAGCTGCCGTTCAGCGACCTGAAGCTGCGTCTCAACGGCGGCCCGCGGGCGCCGCTTGCCAACCCCCAGGCGTGTGGGGAAGCGCGCACCACCTCGGACCTGGCGCCGTGGAGCGCAGCGGGCGCCAACTCCGCCGGCCAATGGGTGACCGGCACACCCGACGCGAGCCCGTCCTCCTTCTACGAGGTGTCCGGCTGCCAGGAGCCGGCCGGCTTGGCACCGGGCTTCGCCGCCGAAATGACCTCGTCGCGAGCAGGGGCGTTTGCGACGTTCGGGCTTGACATCACGCGTAAAGACGGCGAACAGGACCTGTCCGGGCTGCAGGTCCACACCCCGCCGGGCCTGCTGGGGATGCTCTCAAGCGTCCCGCTGTGCGGCGAACCCGACGCCGCCAGGGGGACGTGCCCGGCGGCTTCGCGGATCGGCTCGTCGCTGGTCGCCTCGGGCGCGGGCTCGCACCCATTCGAAGTCGGCGGCAACGTCTACCTGACCACAGGCTACAAGGGCGCTCCCTTCGGCCTGAGCGTGGTCACCCACGCGGTGGCGGGCCCGTTCGACCTTGGATTGATCGTCGTCAGGGCCAGGATCGACGTCGACACCGAAAGCTCGACGATAACCGTGACGAGCGATCCTCTGCCGCAGACGATCTTTGGCGTGCCGCTGCGCTTGAAACGGATCAGCGTGCGCATCGACCGGCCCGGGTTCATGTTCAACCCGACCGATTGCAACGCGCTCGCCGTGTCCGCCGTCGTGACCGGCGCGCAGAATGCGGCTGCCCACGTTTCAAGCCCCTTCGCGGTCGCCGGCTGCCGAGACCTGGCTTTCAAGCCAGGCTTCAAAGTCTCGACCAGCGGTCGCACCAGCCGCAGAGCGGGAGCCAGCATCGACGCCAAGTTGTCGTTCCCGGCGTTCAAGCCGGCCGGCGAGGCGAACATCGCCCGCGTCAAGGTCTCGCTGCCGCGGCAGCTGCCCTCGCGCCTCAGCACCCTGCAGAAGGCCTGCCCGGCTGCCGTGTTCACGCGCGATCCCAGCCGGTGCCCCGAAGGCTCGGTGGTTGGCATCGCTCGCGCGTCGACGCCGGTGCTGCCGGTTGGGCTGAGCGGGCCGGCCTACTTCGTCTCGCACGGCGGCGAGGCGTTCCCCTCCTTGGTGATCGTGCTGCAGGGTGACGGTGTTCGCGTCGACGTCACGGGCACGACCTTCATCAACGAAAGGACCAACATCACCAGCACCACCTTCAAGACCGTTCCCGACGTGCCTGTCAACAGCTTTGAGCTCTACCTGCCACAGGGCCCCAATTCGGCGCTGGCCGCGAACGGCAACCTGTGCGCGAAGACGAAGCTGGTCACCGTCAAGCGCAGGGTCAAAGGCCGCACCGTGCGTAGGCACGTGCGTAAGCCATTCAGGCTGGTCATGCCAACCGAATTCGTCGGACAGAACGGCGATGTCATACACCGGAGCACCACAATCGCGGTGACCGGCTGCGCCGCCAAAGCGGCAGGCGCGCGAACCAAGCTCAAGCGAAGGGGGGCGGACAAATGAACCCGTCTAAACGGCGACTCGGACTTGTCCTGTTGCTCGTGGCGAGTGCCGTCGTCATGCTATTCGCGGCGGCAGACGCCGGTGCGTTCGTATCGAGCACTTTGACGTTTACCAGGAGCCTCGGACGTGAAGTCGAATCGACTGCGGCCAAAGAACACCTTGGGCCCCTTTTGGAAGACCTCTGCGCCAAGCAGACGCCGTTTACCTGCCAGGAAGGGAAAGAAAGCGAAATCGCCGGCGGCTTCGTCTTCCCGAAAGGGGTGGCGGTCGGCGGCGCCCCGGATCACGACCTCTATGTCGCCGACTCTGTCAACGGGCGCGTCCAGGTGTTCGGCGCCGACGGGGCGTTCATATCCATGTTTGGCTGGGAAGTGGACAAGACGACCAAAGCGAACCTCTGCACGGCGGCCTCGGGCGACACCTGCGGGGCCGCGGGGAGCGTGAGTGGCGGGCCGTCCGGCCAGATCTCCAAACCGTCCAGCATCAGCGTCGACCAGGCCACCGGCGACGTCTACATACTGGACTTCGCGCTTCACCGGATCGAGCGCTATACCGCGAGCGGCTCGCTGGTATGGATGATCGGCGGCGACGTGAACACCGTCGGCTCCAGTGAAGCTGAAACCAGCATCTGCACGGTCGCCTCGGGCGACACGTGTCAAGCTGGCGTGGAAAGCGCCGCCGGCGCGTTCCCGCACGGGGCCTTCAAACCCGAAAACCAAAATGGGAACGTGCTGTTCGTGGGAGGCCCCGAAGACCTCGTCTACCTCGGCGACGAAGGGCGGGTGGTCGAGTACAACGCATCCACCGGCGCTTGGGTGCGCGAAATATCGCTCACCTCGCTTGCGACCGGGGGCCATGTGAAGGCATTGGGGGTCGCCGCCAGCGGGGAACTGTACGTTGTCTACTCTGACTCCGCCGGCAAAGGCGGCGGTGGGATACACGTGATCAGCTCGACCGGCACCCTGTTGCGGGAAGTCGACAGCGGCGGCGAAGTTCATGCGCTGGCCCTGGATCCGTTCGGGCGCTTGGCGGCGATTGACGCCAAGCCCAGCTATCACGGCCTGCTGTACGAAGCCTCCACGGGAAGCCTGCTGAGCGAATTCAGCGCGCCGGAAGGCATGCAGGGCACCCAGGCGCTCGCGGCCGATGCCGATTCGGCCATGAACGGCGAAATCTATGCTGCCGTGTCGCCTCAGCAGGAGGTGCAGATGTTCGAGCCGGTGCCGGTTGTCGAACCGGTCACGCTGCCCTGCAAAAACCGTCAAGGCACCTCGGTCGTGCTCAGTGGAGAAGCCAACCCGAAAGAAGTCACTGAAACGAAGGTGTGGTTCCAGTACGGGACGACCGCGGCGCTGGGCCTGCGGACGCTGGTCCAAGAGATCACGACGAGCCATGATTTCACCCTCGTCGAAGCGCCGTTGACAAGTCTGCAGCCCAATCAGGTCTTCTATTACCGTCTGGTGGGCGAAGACTCCAACTACAAACCGGCCGGCGGGCAGGAACCGCTTGCGGGCGCGACGCTTCAGTGCGAAACGCTGTACCTGCCTCCCGAAGTCGAAGACGGCGTCACCAGCTACGAACCGACATTCTCCTCCGTGTTAGTCGAAGGCTCTCTGAACCCCCAGCACGCTCATACCACCTACTGGGTCGAATACGGCCCCTGCCCGCAGCTCAGCACCTGCCCTGACCGCCAGCGAAGCGCTTCGCTCGAATCTTCGGAATACGGGGTCATCGGGGTGAGGCGTGCCCTTGGTGGCCTTCAGCCTTCGACCAACTACAGTTACGCGTTGGTCGCAGAAAGCGAAAACACCGGCAAAACGGAAAAAGGCGAAGGCCGCAGCGAAGAAGGGGAGTTCACAACGCTGCCGGCGCCTCGTCCCGCGGCTGTGACGGGCCTCCCTGGCGCCGTCGGCGTCGCGTCCGCGACGCTCACAGGGACGGTCGACGGCGGCGGGGCGGACGCGGTGTACTCCTTCGAAGTCGGAATCTACAATGGCGCCGCCACGGTCTACAGCGCGGTTGTATCCGCTCCGCTCTCTGCTGAAGCGGGCTCTGTCTCCGCGGAATTCGGGCTCACGGGACTGCAGGCGGACACCACCTATGCCTATCGGGTCAAGGCACAGAGCGCCTACGGCACAAGCGTCGGGCAACCCGTGGCGTTCACCACGGTCGGCCTGCCGGCCGTGCCGGCGGCGCCGGCGCTCGCACAGATGCTCGGCCTGCCCAGCTTCGAGTTCCCGAAGGCGGTCAGCGAGCACACTGGCAAGTCAAAGAAGCCGAAGAAGAAGCCCAAGAAGAAGGCGAAGAAGGGGAAGAAGAAAAGCAAGGCCAAAAAGGCACGTCATCCAGCCATGAGGACGGCGGCGGGAAGAGCCGTCCGCAGGCGCTGAGAGACGAGCAAGCTTGGCAAGCCCGGATCGGTGTTTGGCGTGGCAATGCCGGCCGCTGAGGATCGGCGCTGCCGTGCTCCTGTGCGTATCTGTCACGGCGTGCGGCGCAGGCGGACACTCCCAGACGGTGGCGCCGGAGAGGCGCGGGACCTCTCCCGCGGTCTACTTAGAAGTTCCGAGCCCCACCGAGGACGGGGGTGACGATATGGCCATCTACAGGTTCGGTCATCCAGCTGACAACGCCGACAGGCGTGCTGTGAGCTCCCTCTTTGCCCGCTACTACGCCGCGGCTGCGGCGGGCGACGGCGCCGTCGCCTGCTCGCTGCTGACGACCCCGATCGCCAGAGCCGCCGTCGAAACCTACGGACAGGGCCTTGGCCCGGCCTTCCTGCGTGGCAGCAAGACCTGCCCCGAAGTCCTCTCAAGGGTTTTCCGGCACTCTCACGAGGAACTGGCGGGCACGGCCAGGGTGACGGCGGTCCGCATTGAGAGAGGTCACGCATTGGCCTTTCTGGATTCCGCGACCCTTCGCTACGTCTATACCCGAGCGCGGCGCGAAGCTGGTGCCTGGAGGGTGATCCCCTTCCTTGGAGCCCAGTTGCCTTAGCGGGACATGACGGCGGCAAAGTCAGTCGAGGATGGCACTGAGGAAACAGAACCATACTTAATACTTGATTTATTCTTACGTACAAGAGATACTTATAGGACTGAAATCGGCCCAGCTGGCCATTACAAAGAAGTTCCGGAGGGAAACACATAATGATCACACGAATGAGAAAGCACATCACATACGCGAACGTGGCGATGACGGTGGCGCTTGTGTTCGCGATGACCGGCGGGGCTTATGCCGCGCGCAAATACATAGTCACCTCGGAGAAGCAGATCAAGCCAAGCGTGGTGGCGGAGCTCAAAGGCAAAGCAGGTCCGCGCGGCGCGCCGGGCGAACGGGGGCCCCAAGGAGCGCCGGGCGAAAAAGGCGCGCAGGGCGTGGTTGGTGAAAAAGGCCAGAAGGGCGATCCGGGCGCTATCGGCCACGAAGGCCCGCAGGGCACTACAGGCGCGACCGGGCTAACCGGGCTAAGGGGCGCGACGGGCGCTACCGGCCCGACAGGCCTCTCTGGCACGACCGGCACGAACGGAACCACTGGCACGACTGGTACGACTGGCGCTACGGGTGCCACCGGGCTTGAAGGCGAAGCGGCCTGCTCGGCGTCTCCGGGCGGCTGCGAGCTGCCCACCGGCGCCTCCGAGCGCGGCCAGTGGGGCTTCTTCAGCCTAGGGACCGCCAGCTACGTGGTGCCGATCTCGTTCAACATCCCGTTGAGCGCCGAACCGAAACCGCACTTCATCGGCCCGGGCGAAGGCGAAGGCGAAGGCAAAGAAGCTGCCGCCATCACTAGCCACGAATGCACTGGCACAGTCACCGCCCCGGGCGCCGCCGACGGCAACCTCTGCGTGTTCGCGGCCTCGCTCACCAATGCGGCGATCGAATCCGAACCGTTGAGCTTCTTCAACAACGAAGCGGCGATCCCGCTGGGGGCGGGCCACAGTGGCACGCTTGTCAACCTGAAAGTCGCCGAAACGACGAAAGAAGCAATCGGTCGTGGCGATTGGGTGGTGACGGGCTAGCACTCGAAACAGATGGATGCGCGAGCGACCTTGCTCGCGCATCCACTAATCGCTGCTTCAGGTCAAAGGCTTTTCCCGCATTCCCTGAAGCCATCGTGTCTGGCGAGCGTCAATATGCGGGTTTCTGTGCCCTTTCGAGAGACGAGGATCGCCTTCGCGGCGGAAGAGCTCAGCTCGTCGGACTTCACGTATTCGCTGATCTTGGCGGTGTCGGCCGCCAAGGCCTGCGCTCCCGTCACGATTTGGGCCCAGTTGCTTTCCGAGGAGACGGGCGAGCGCAGGTTGCCGAGTTCGGCGGCGATTTTCTGTTCGAACTTAGCCAGTTCGGCCGCCACTTCGGCGGCTTCCTGAGTCGATTCGGCCCGGTTGGAGTTGCGCCGCTCTCTCAGGCGCAGGCAGATGCGTTCTGCGCGCGACTTGGCCTCCGCCGCCGATTCTCCGGTCAGTTTGCGACTTACGGTGGACGCCGCCGCTTCCCCCGGCTGTCCGCCGGCGGGCCCTTGGCTCGTCGACGGCGTGCTTGACGATTTACCGCAGCCGCAGACGCCGATCGCGGTAGCCGCAAGCGCGGTCACAGCGAACTTTGTGGATAACATCACGATCCCTCCCTACAGGTTGGTTGAGTAGGATTGTGTCTCCCACAAAGGCTACAAAACGAGCCTTTCGCTGTCCATCGAGTGAACGGGCTCGCCGCCGTGGCAGGCCGTGATCCGCTCGGGCGCGTGCGCATCGACACCACTTCGTAGGACCACCAAAGCGTGTCGGTGCGGCACGAAGGCGATCGCGCTCTTGCGCGCGCGCTCGGAGCGCAGGTCGGGAACACTCAGGTCGACCTCGGCCACTACGGTCCCGATCACCTGCTTCATCAGCATCTGCGCGTATGGGGCTGCCAGGCACCGGCGCACCCCTCCGCCGAACGGAATCCACGTATAGGTGCCCGCCGCTTGCTCCAGGAACCGCTCCGGCCTGAACGTCAGCGGCTCGGGATAGACGCGCGGGTTGCGGTGCACCAGGTGCACGCACGGCGCCACCGTCGTCCCAGCCGGGACCTGGTAGCCGCCGAGCCGCATCGGCTCGCGCAGGCGACGCACGACGATCGGCGCGGCCGGACACAGCCGCAGCGTCTCCTTGACGACCGCGTCGAGATACGAGTCGTTTTCGCGGGCGTCTATCTCCGCCCGCAGCCGCGAGTAAGCCCGCGGATGGCGCAACACCCGCTCAAACGCCCAAGACAACAAGCTCGAAGTAGGCCCGTCCGTCAGCAGCGTCACCAGTTCGTCGCGCAGATCCTGCTCTGTCATCGGCGCCCCGTCCTCATAGCGCGCCTCCGCAAGCATCGCAGCGATGTCGCTGCCGTCTGTGCACCTCGGCTCGTGCTGCCGCCGGCGCACCTCGCCCAACACCCCCTGCTCGACCGGCCCCATCATCGACTTGTAGTCGCGATTGCCGGCAAACCTGGCCGGCCCGGCCGCCGCCAGCAGGTTGAGCCGTTTCGGGTCGTTCATCCAGTTGGTCAACCGCCGCAGGTCGCGCCGCAGCTGCTCCAACTGCGGCGTGTCGACCGGGCCGAACACGACCCGCACGATCGCCTCCAGCGTGATCTCCTGCATCCGCGGCCACAGCTCGAACGCTTCGCCCACCGGCCAGCCGGCGACCTCGCGGCGCGTCACCTCGCGCATCATGCCGGCGTAGCCCTTCATCCGCTCGCCGTGGAATGGCGGCAGCATCAGCCGGCGGCGGCGCACGTGCTCGGGCTCCTCCAGCAGCATCACCGAGCGCGGCCCCAGCAGCGGCCCCAACACTGAGTTGGCAAGGCCCACACCCAGCACGGAATGGTCGGCGGTGAACACCTTCTTGACATCCTCGGGGTCGGCCAGGATCACCCACGTGCCGGCGTGGCGGACGCGGATTGTGAACGTGTCACCGAAATGTTTCTGACAGCGCTCCAGGAACGGCAGCGGCCTGCGCGCCCAGGCTATGGCCTGCACGACCGGCGGCAGCTTCGGCCCCGGCGGAAGGCCCTTTCCGAACACACGGCCTGTCGTGAAGTCTGGTATTGTCGCGGCCGTCATTTCAGCAGCTTGAAGGGCCGGATGGGCATCTGCGCACCAGTACCTTAAGCGGTGAAAGGAGCGGACTTAAAATCCGCTGATCCGGGTTCGAGCCCCGGCTGGTGCATCGGGTTAGGGCCAAAGTCGTCGTGGGAGGCGGGAGTTGGTTCATCTTCTCGGGCTCCCGTCGCCCGCGGCGGCCGAATCTGCCATCAGCTCGTCCTCAAGCTTGCAGCTCGCGCCGATCAGCAGCTCGAACAGCGATTCGGTGAAGTCCTCGGGCAGCCCAACCTCTGCGCCGCGCGCCAGGTAGCGCGCGCGCACCTGCGCCACCCGGTCGGGCTGCATCATCGCGATCTCGTGCCTGCTCTTGTAAGCGGCGACCTCGCGGCAGATGTCAAAGCGCTCGCCCAGCAGCCGCGCGATCTGCTCGTCGAGCACGTCCAGCCGCGCCCGAAACGGCGCCAGGCCCTCGCCGTCCTCGCGCGGCGTGCCCATCACTCGACCCACCCGTCGAGCAGCCCGGTCACGAACGCCCACGCGCACTCGGCCAGCGCCACCAGCGAGTAGCCGCCCTCCTGCACCACGCACACCGGCAGGCCGGTGTCGGCCACGAGCGCGCCGATCCGTTCGAAGGCCATCGGCATGAACCGCCACGAGCCGTGCGGGTCGGTGCGCACAGTGTCGTAGCCGAGCGAGAGCACGAGCGTCGAGCAGGTCTGCGCGAACTCCTCAAGCATCTGCTCAAGTGCGCGCAGGTAGGGGCCTTCAAACGGCGCCGAGTCAAAGCCGATGAAGCGCTCGTCAGCGCGCGGCTCCACCTCGCGCCAGGGCACCTCCGCGAGCGTCGAGGCGTGCAGCGACCCCAGCCTGACTTCTTCCATCGGCGCCACGATCGCCGCGGTGCCGGTGGGGAAGTGAAAGTCGACGTCGACGATCGCGACTGGCCCCATCCGTCGTTCGCACAGCGCTTGCGCGGCCGCTGCGGCCGTGTTCAGATAGCAGTAGCCGCCAAGCCAGGCCGGCCCGGCGTGGTGGCCCGGCGGGCGCGAGAGCGCATAGACGAAGCGCTCGCCGTCGGCGATCGCGTCGGCGGCGGCGACGGCGGCGCGGGCGCCCTCAAAGGCGACGTCGACGATCGAGGCCCACAGCGGGCTGTCCGCCGGCAGCCCGGGCGGCGCCAGCTCCGGGACGATGCGCGGGTCGTCCCAGTCGACCGCGCGCAGGGTCTGTAGATAGGAGGGATCGTGGATCGCCGAGAGCACTTCGTGCAGGCGCTCGTCGTCGGTCCCCGCCGCCAGCGGCACCACGCGCGCGTCGCGCGTCAGGCCCTCGCGCAGCTCCTCGGTGCGGCGCCCGTCGTCGTGGCCCTGGGTGCGGCGGCCGTGGCGGTCGAGGATGTAGGGCGCGCCGGACGCGTGGCCGTTGCCGTTGGCGCTGGCGCCGCCGCGCTGCTCGACCATCACCAGCCGCTCGCTTGCCTGCCCGCCGCGATGGGGGGTGCCCGGGGTGCTCACAACAGCCTCCGCATGCGCAGGCCGACCGGCTCGAAGGCGTTGCGCGCATAGAAGCTCTCGGTCGCCGCCCGTTGCGCGAAGCGATCGCCCGGCAGCCCGACCTCCAGCCGCCCGACGCCCTGCTCGCGCGCCAGCGCCGACAGGTCCTCAAGCAGCCGCGCGCCGAGCTGCAGCCGCCGGTGCGAGGGGGCGACCCACAGCTCCTGGATCAAGCCATAGCGCCCGGGCACGCGGATCGCGCGCTGCCAGCTGACGCCCAGCACCCCGACGATTTCGCCACCGTCCTGCGCCACCAGCACGACTCCCGCCTGCGGGTCTTCGATCAGCTCGCGCGCGGCCACCCGCAGCAGCTCCTCGGCAGCCGGTTTGCCGCCGATCTCCCGCAGCAGCTCGCCGATGCCGGCCACGATCGCCGGCACGTCGGCCGGGACCGCGACACGCGTCGCTACTTGTGCCTGCAAGACCGACCCATCCATCAAGAAGCGCTCCCGACCAGCCGCGGCTCCAGCTCCACCGTCCACGCGCCCGGCTCGCCGCTGCCGGTGACGGCCCTGGCGATCGCCGACATCGGAGCGCGCGCCTTCAACAGAATCTCGGCGAACTCCTCCTCGGGATCGGACTGCATCACGATCGCGCCGCCGGCGCCGATCGTCGTTTCTTTGGCGCCCTCACCCGACCTCATCACGATCGTGCGGATCACGATCGACAGGTCGCAGGTGCCGTCCAGGCCAAACCAGCCGATCGCGCCGGAGTAGACGCCTCGCGCCTCGCGCTCGATGTCGTCGATTATCTCCAGCGTGCGCAGCTTCGGCGCGCCGGTCATCGAGCCGCCGGGGAAGCAGGCCTGCACGCACTCGATCGCCGAGCGGCCGCCCTCCAGCGTCCCGACGACGTTTGAGATCATCTGGTGCACCGTCGCGTACTGCTCGATCACCATCAGTTCAGGCACTTCGACGCTGTCGATCTCACAGGCGCGCCCAAGGTCGTTGCGCAGCAGGTCGACGATCATCAGGTGCTCGGCGAAGGTCTTTTCGTCCTCGGCCAGCTCTTCGCGCGTGGCCTCGTCCTGCGCCGGGTCATGCGAGCGTGGGGCGGTGCCCTTGATCGGGCGCGCCATCACCTTGCGCTGCCGGTCGACCGACAGGAAGCGCTCGGGCGAGGAGCTGACGACGTGCACGTCGCCCAGCTTCAAGAACGCCGCGAACGGCGCCGGGTTGGAGCGCCGCAGCCCGCGGTACAGGTACCAGGGGTCGGGGCTTGCGTCGGTGTGGATCTGGTCGGTCAGGCACACCTCGTATGACTCGCCCGCGGTCAGGCAGCTCTGGCAACGCAGGATGTCGGCCAGGTACTGCTCGCGACCGCGGCCGGGACGGAAGACGACGGGCTCCTCCTGGGAGGGGATGGGGGCGCCGGCGGCGTCAAGTGGGCGCGGCGCTTGACCCAGCGTGCGGCTCACCTCGCTCTGCGCCCGCGCCAACCAGCTCTCGGCGCAACGCGCGTCGTCCTCGTCAAGGCTGACGGCGATGCAGTACGTGCGCCGGGATGCGTGATCGATCGCGATCGTCCGGTTCGCGAACAGCTGCACGGCGTCGGGCACGTCGGAGCTGTGCACGTTGTCAGAGCCGCAGTCGGCCTTGCACTCGTAGCCGAGGTAGCCGACGAACCCACCGGCCAGCCCGCGCGGGGGCGTCGCCGGGCTGTGCGGCAGCGCCCGTGTGGCAATCTCGCGCTCCAGCGCCTGGAAGATCGTCTCCTGCGCCTCGTGCGTGCCGTGGGCGTCGTGGCAGGTGACGAGACCCCTGTCGACGTCGTATTCGAGCACCAGCCGCTGCTCGCCCAGCGAGGCCCCGAGGTAGGAGCACTGGCCGAGCTGGGTCGGGTGCTCGGCCGAGTCAAGCCAGAAGGCGTGGCGCTGATCGCCGAACAGGCGCTCGAACAGCAGCTCGGCGTCGGGCTCGCCCTCGATCTCGCTCACGTGCAACTTGGCCGTGGCCTTGTCGCTGGCGCGCTTCTGCACGCGCCGCGGCGGCAGGCTCGGGCGTTTGAGCACGCCTTTGGAGGGCGGCTTTCGCTCTTGTGCGAGCGCGTAGAAGTTCTCAAACAGCTTGTGGCCGTACTCGGTGCAGATCGACTCGGGATGGAACTGCACCCCCCACAGGGGCCTGTGCGTGTGTTCGATCGCCATCACGACCCCATCGCCGGTCCAGGCGATCTCGCGCCCCTCCTCGCCGAGCGAGCCGGTGACGGCCAACGAGTGGTAGCGCACGACCTCGAACTCCTGCGGTATGCCCGCGAACAGCCCCTCGCCCGAGTGCGTGACCTTCGACAGCCGCCCGTGCATGATCGCCGGCGCTGTCGCCACCTTCGCTTTGAGCACGTGCCCGAGCCCTTGGTGGCCGAGGCAGACGCCGAGCACCGGCGCCTCGCTGAAGCGCAGGATGTCGGCGCAGACGCCGAAGTCGTGCCAACGGGCGGGATGCCCGGGCCCGGGGGAGAGCACGATCGCGTCGAAGTCCCAGCGCGACAGTGCCTTCCAGGAGACCATGTCGTTGTGCACGACGATCGGCTCCTCGCCGGAGGCGGCCGCCAGCAGGTGAAAGACGTTGTAGGTGTAGGAGTCGTAGTTGTCGATCAGCAGCGTGCTCATGCTCGATCCCACGCCTTCCACTTCATGCCTTCCTCCGGGATGCACGGGCCGATCGGGGCGGGCACGCGGCTCATCGCCCTGCCTCCAGCCCCAGGCCCCTGGCGGAGCGGTCGAGCAGCGTGTGGATCACGCGTTCGGTGTGCCCGGAGCGGGGCGCCTCCAGGTACCAGCGCGCCAGGTGACGCAGGTACAGCGCCAGCGGCGTCACGTCGTAGCGCTCGACCGCCAAGCGCAGGTGGCGGCGGTAGATCTCCGACTGCACGACCGCGCTGCGGTAGTCGGGGTCCTCGGCGGGCCGCTGGCCGGCGGCGCTCGCCGGCTCGCCCCGCCGCGCCCGCGCGCGCACGAGGTCCCAGCCCAGGCTCTCGCGCTCGGTCAGCAGCTTGTCGGTCTCAAAGTCCACCCGCGGCGTCATCGGGTAGGGCAGGAAGTAGCCGAGCGCGATCTGCGCCGGTATCCGTTCCGGCGCCGGATGGGCGCGGCGCACCTCGTGCATCGCCGGGTCGGCGTCGATCCGCGACTCGATCCACTCGATCAGGTCGTCGATCAACAGGCCGCCCTCATCGGAGGAGGAGACGGCGCGCTTCTGTTGGGCGACCATGCCGTGGAAGACGTCGAGGGTGGGATGCACGCCGCGGCTGACGCCGCCGTTTGAGGCCGGCGTCAGGCCCGTCATCAGCTTGCGGATGCAGGTCGAGTGCGCCACCCACTCGGTGCCGGTGATCTGGATCGTCGTCACGCCCTCCAGGTCGGGCGAGCCCATCCAGTAGGAGACCGCGCGCATGTGCTGGGTGGTCTGGCCGTCGGCGCGCAGCAGCGGCATCTCCTCCATCTCCTGCAAGCCGGTGAGGTAGGAGACAACGCCGTCCTCACGCCGCTCCAGCAGATCTTCGCGCAGCCCGCGCTCGATCAGCTCGGCGCCGTCCTCAAGGAAGTCGGACTCGAAGAACACGCGGTCGAAGGCGACCCCTAGGCGCGAGAGCGTCTTGCGCTGGCCGGAGATCACCCAGGCGCGCGTCTTGAACCACAGCTCAAGCGCGTCGCTCTCGCCGGCCAGCACGCGTTTGAGCAGCTCGTCGGCGGCGTCGTTGCGCATCCTCAGCTCGCGCGTGAGCGAGTCCTCGCGCTCCTCGGTCGATTCCTCGGCGAAACCCCCTGAAGCTACGTAGTCGGCGTAGCAGAGGCCGACGAAGTGGTCTGACTTCTGCTCGCCGCCGGGCCAGGCGGAGGTGTGGTGCCCGCTCTGCACGATCCCCGCCATCGCCTCGCCCATCGAGCGCCCGGCGTCGGAGATGACGCTGCGCCGCTCGACCTCGCCGCCGCCTTGTTCGAGCGCTGCTGCCAGCGAGTTGCCGAGCGCCAGGTTGCGCAGGTGCCCGACGTGCAGCGCCTTGGTCGCGTTGGCGTCCCAGAACTGGATCGCGTAGCGCCCTCCGCGTGCCAGGTCGGCCAGTTCGACTTCGTCGCCGCCGCCGGCCTCAAGCGCCGCTCCGGTCGTCTCGATCCAGGCGTCTGAGAGGCGCAGCTCGACGTCGCCCTCGCGCCGCGTCAGCGTGTCCACCCACGGCTCGCCTTCGAGCCGTTCGAGCACGGCCAGCGACGCCTTGTCCCGGCGCCAGTCGGGGGCGCGGGGGACGAGCTTTACGTCGAAGCGATCGTTGGGCTTGCGCGGTGCCCGCGCGGCCCAGGGCGCACTGCCGCCAGCGTCCCCTACTTCCTCGAAATAGTCAAAAAGGTTGGTTGTCATCGCATGCCCAAAGGTAGGCCGAGCATAGCGAACGGGAGGGGTTAGTGAGAGACGCCAACCGCTGTGTTTTCACTATTCGCCGACACTGCTGACGCCAGTGAGAAACAATTCTGTGAAAGCGCTTGCTTTCGTGCTATCCAGCGTGATAGGAAGCAGACGGCCCCTCCAGGCCACACACGGCGCCGGGGTGTCTCTGACCTGAAGAAGACGCGCACCCCGGCGCCGCTCCAAGATAGAACCTCTCGACGAAGGACGGATGGGCGATGGGCGAGTTGCAAGGCGGCGGTGAGCGCACAGACGGAAGGCCCTGATGCGCAGGGGCAGCCGGCATGAGCGCAGGTGGACGGGCTGGTACGAGTACGACGGCGGCAGCCGCCAGGGAGCGGGCCGCCGCGCGGTCTGGGACCTGCGCTGCCAGGAGGCGGCGTGCCCGCGCGTGCACGGGCGCAAGAGCGCGCGCTGGTCCCGTCGTCGCCGCCGTAGTCGCGCCGGCGGGCGCTTTTACTAGATGTGTCAGCCGTGTCGCTTTGCGGGTCGTTGACAACCCTTGTGGGCGGATGTCGCGAATTAGACAAATCTCAAATATTGCTAGAAACAAAAAAATTCCCACACGCGCTCACGAGTCTGTGTAGGCTGTGATCCGTGCGTGAAATACGCCTGTACGATTCGCTCAGCGGCGAACTCGTCGCGGTGAGCCCGGGCGACGCGATTCGCGTCGAGGTGCGCACCTCACCGGTCGTCACGGCCGGCACGGTCGACGTCGGCTCGACCCGGCCATTCGTGCTGTTCAGCTTTCTGGAGCGCTTCCTGCAGGGCCAGGGCTTCGGCACCAGGTTCCTGTTCAACTCGCCCGGCGGTGGCGACGCCATGTACGAGCTGCCGGACGCCGTCGGCGATCCGGGTCATGAGGGCGAGGACGGCGAGCCAGGCCTACTACAGCTGACCCGATCGGACGTGGACCGCTGGGTCAACGTCTGCTTCGGCGCCGACCGCGAGGGCCGCGAGTGGCCACCGGCCGAGCCACAGGCGCGCGTGGCCCTGGCCGACGCGCTCAAAGGCTTCGGCCACCCCGCCGTCGCCTTGTATCTACTGGGCACCCACTACTCCCAGCCACTGGGAGACGCCCAAGCGGGCCTGGCCAACGGAGCGCGCCATGCGCGGCGTATCCGCGAGGTGATCGCCAAACTAGACCAGGGCGCCCCGAGCCCCGACGACATGCACCTCCACGTAGAGGAGTTCGAGGCCGCCCTAGCGGACGACCTCGACACGCCAACAGCACTGGTCTCAATGTTCGAATGGGCACTAGAGGCCGAGCGTCGCGGCCACGGCGTCGGCGACCACGACCTGCGCACGATGCTGGCCCCGTTCGAGCTGGACGACCTGCTCTCGTCCTTCTAGCTCCAACAAGATCGCCCCAGTCGCCGCGGACCCGCGCCGATGGTGTCCTGACACGACCGGCGGCGCACCGGACTGGTCGCGCCTGGCTGCCGGGTGTGTGGGGTGTGTCGTGTCTTCGAAAACGCCGAAACGCGGCATCGGGACGCCGATCGAAGATCGGTCGTCGATGCCGGTTTCGGCGTTTTCGAAGACACGACACACCCCACACACCCGGCAGCCAGGCGCGACCCCCGGTGCGCCGCCGGCCGCGTCAGGCCCCTATCGGGACAGGTCCTTAGACTGGCGGCATCTTGTCGCGCTTTGGCGAACCTCAGGATCCTGACTTTGTGCGGATGAACAGCTCGGTTGGGTTCGACCGGCGGCTGTGGCCGCAGGATCTCGAACAGTCTCGGGCGCATGCGCGGATGCTGGGCGCTCGGGGGGTTTTGTCCGCGCACGAGCTCGATCAGTTGCTCGATGGGTTGGATCGGATCGCCGTTGAGCTGGAGAGTGGGGCGTTTGTCTTCTCGCCTGATGACGAAGACATCCACATGGCGATCGAGCGGCATTTGATCGAGTTGGTTGGGACGGTGGGGGGGAAGCTGCACACTGCGCGGTCGCGCAACGATCAGGTGGCTACCGATCTGGTGCTGTTCGTGCGCGAGCGGGCGCGGGTGGCCTTGGTGGGCGTTGGCGAGTTGATGGCGGCGTTGGTGGACGCCGCCGAGCGGCATTTGGATTGGGCTCTGCCCGGCTATACGCATCTGCAGCGGGCGCAGCCTGTGTATCTGAGCCATCATCTGCTGGCCTACTTCTGGATGCTGCAGCGCGACCGCGAGCGCTTTGCCTTCGCCGAGCGTCAGTGCAGCGCGGGCTTGCCGCTGGGCAGTGGGGCGCTTGCCGGCGTCAACTTCGACACCGACCGCGAGCTGGTCGCGCGCGAGCTTGGGTTTGAGGGGGTCTCGCCCAACTCGATCGACGGGGTTGCCAACCGCGACTTCGCGCTCGACTATTTGAGCGCGGCATCGGTGTGCGCGACGCATCTGTCGCGGCTGGGGGTCGAGCTGGTGCTGTGGTCCAGTGCCGAGTTTGGCTTCTGTGAGCTGCCGGACAGCTGGAGCGCCGGCTCCTCGATCATGCCGCAGAAGAAGAATCCCGACGCGGCCGAGCTGTTGCGGGCCAAGGCGCCGCGGGTGGTCGCGCACCTGAGCGCGCTGCATGGGGTCATGCACGCGCTGCCGCTCACATACAACAAGGACCTGCAGGAGGACAAGGAGCACGTGTTCGACGCCTGCGACACGATCGAGCTGTCGCTGGCCGCCGCGCGGGGAATGGTCGCCGGCGCCCGCTTTGACCGCGAGCGGATGGCCGCCGCGGCTTCTGACGAGCTGATCGCCGCCACCGACGTGGCCGACCTGCTGGTGCGGCGGGGGATGGCCTTTCGCGACGCGCACGGCGTTGTCGCGGCGCTCGTGCGCACCGCTGTCGAGAGCGGCCGCGGGCTGTCGGAGCTGAGCGCCGATGAGCTGGCCGCTCACAGCGAGCTGCTCGCGGACACTGACGCGGCCGCTGACTATTACAAGGTGCTGGCACGCGACTCCTGGCTTGAGTCGAAGGTCTCACAGGGGGGAACGGCGCTGGCGCGCGTGCGCGAGCAGCTGACGCTGGCGCGCTCGGCGCTGGCCGACGAGCCGCGGCGATGAGTGGTAGCGATGCGCTTGCCGTTTTGCCCCAAAGGGGGGTGTTGGCGTTGGATCGCGATTTCTACGCGCGCCCGGTTCTGGAGGTCGCGCGCGAGCTGATCGGCTGCGTGGTCGAGCACAGGGGGGTGTCCGGGGTCATCGTCGAGACCGAGGCCTACCACGAGAGCGAGCCTGCCTGCCACGCGTTCGTCGGCGTGACGGCGCGTACTCAGACGCTGTTCGGCGAGCCCGGGGTCGCCTACGTCTACCGCTCTTATGGAATCCACGCGTTGCTGAACGCGGTCTGCGAGCCGGCGGGGGTGGGCGCGGCCGTGTTGATCCGGGCGCTTGAGCCGCTGGAGGGCATCGAGACGATGCGTGCGCGGCGCGGCGGCGTCGCCGACGAGCAGCTGTGCTCGGGGCCGGGGAAGCTGGCGCAGGCGCTGGGGGTGCGGCTGGGCCACAACGGGACGAGCCTGCTGGAGGGGGAGGTGCGTGTCACGGCCGAGGCTGCGCTTGACCTGGAGACCGTTGTAGCTGGGCCGCGGATCGGCATCAGCAAGGCGGTGGAGCTGCCGTGGCGCTTCTGCGCGAGCGGCAATAGGCACGTGTCGCGGCCCTGGCCACGGGCCTAGCCGCTCGGGCTGACGCCGCCCGTCGCTTCGGCGCCTTCGGATTTCGAGGCCGGCGTGCTGGGGCTCGACGGCGCCGGCGCGGCTGGAGTGCTTGGAGCGGGTGTCGGCGCCGGCGAGGCCGGTTCGGCGTGCGAGCCGGCTTCCGCTTCGCCGCCGTGGGTGGCGGGCGCGGGCTTGGCGCTGCCGTTGCCGGCGCCTGAGGTTTCGCCGCCGCCGCCGCCGCTGCCGCCCGACGGCGTTGCGGTCGAGCTCGTTTCGCTACCACCGCCGCTCGTGCTTTCGCCTTTGGCTGCCGCCGCGGCTTCCTTGGCGGCGGCCTTCGCCGAGGCCGTGTGCGCGGCGCGGGTCTGTTCGACGCCGATCGCGTCGACCATGAAGTCGTGCCAGATCAATGCCGGGTAGGTGCCGCCGAACACCGGCTGGCCGTTGAAGTCGGTCGTCATCGGGACCAGCTTGTTCGGGTAGCCGACCCACACCGCGACGGTGTACTTCTTGTCCCAGCCGACGAACCAGGCGTCGCCGAAATTGGAGGTGGTGCCGGTCTTGCCGGCGGCGAACTGGCCGAGCGCCGCCGACTTGGCCGTGCCGTACTGCAGCACCGTCTCCAGCATCGTCGTCTCGGTGCTCGCCACGCCCGGCGGCAGCACCCGTTTGGCCAGCACGCGGTTGACGTCGTGGTGATGGCCGTCGGGCAGCGTCTGGCCGCCGGCGCTGACTTCCTGGATGCCGGTCGGCTGCAGGCCCATCGACAGCGTGCCGCCGATGCGCTGGCCGCCGTGGGCGATCGTCTGGTAGGCGTGCGCCATGTCAAGCGGGGTGACGCCGACCTGCAGGCCGCCGATCGTCATCGCCGGGTTGGTCGAGATCGGCGTTGTGATGCCCATCTCGTGCGCCAGGTGGGCGATCCGTTTGGTGCCGACCTTCAGGCCGACTTCGGCGTAGATCGAGTTGTCCGAGAAAGCGGTCGCGCCGGTCAGCGTGTCGGTGCCCGTGTAAGCGCCTTCGTCGTTGTGCACGACGAACTTTTCAAGGCCGTTGGGGCCATGGACGTTGAAGGTCTTCAGGCGCGAGGACCAGGTCGATTCCGGCGAGATGCCGTCCTGGAGCGCCGCCGCCAGGTCGAATGCCTTGAACGAGGAGCCCGGCTGGCGCTCGCCCTCGGTGGCGAGGTTGAACGGGGTTTCGTTGTAGCTGCGCCCGCCGACCATCGCGCGCACCTCGCCGGTCGAGTTTTCGATCGCGACCAACGCGGCGGTCGGTCCCGACGGGCCGGGGAGATAGCCCGCGATCGCCTGTTCGGCCGAGCGCTGCAGGTCGAGGTCGAGCGTCGTCTTGACCCGCAGGCCGCCGTCGAAGGCGCGCGTGGCGCCGTAGCGTTCGATCACCTGCTGGGAGACCCAGCTGGCGAAGTAGCCGGCGTCGACGCCTTCCACCAACGACTGGTGCGGCGGCTCGATGTCGGGGGGGGCCGGCAGCGATTGGCGCAGCGATTCTTCGTAGTCGCCGCGGCGCAGATAGCCCTGCTCGTACATCTGTTCGAGCACGAGGTCGCGCCGCGCGCGCGCCGCCAGCGGTTTGGTGATCGGGTCATAGCCCGTGGGCGACTGGATCACGCCCGCCAGCAGCGCCGCCTCCCACGGCTGCAGCTCTTCCACGCACAGCTTGTGGCCCGGCAGCCCGCAGCCAAGGTGGTTGACGTCAGAGCCGAAATAGGTGCGGGCGGCCGCCTCGATGCCGTAGGCGCCGTTGCCGAAGTAGATCGTGTTGAGGTACTCGGTGATGATCTTTTCCTTCGACCACTTGTGCGCGAGCTGGTAGGCGAGCGCCGCCTCCCTCAGCTTCTCGAACAGCGTGCGGTGGGACTGCGCTTGCAGCGCGTTCTTGACGAACTGCTGCTCGATCGTCGAGGCCCCCTGGATCGCGCCTTTGTGCAGGATGTCCTGGAAGAAGGCGCGGGCGATGCCGCGGATGTCGATGCCCGAGTTGGTCTGGAAGCGCTTGTCCTCGATCGAGATCACCGCCTCCTTGACGATCCGCGGGATCTGCTGGGGGGTGACGAGGATCTGGTTCTGGCGGCTGAGCACGCCGATCGGGCGGCCGAGGTCGTCGACCAGGACCGAGTTGCGGGCGTTCTGGAACTCGGCGCGGTTGTCCAATGAGGGCAGCGTCGAGGCGACGGCCATGAACATGCCGAAGACAAACGAGATCAGGCCCAGCAGCAGGACGGCGAAGAGGATCAGCACGAAGCGAAGCCTCTTCAGGCGCGGCCGGCCGCGGGGAGGCGTGGCAGGTGCGGCCAGCTCCACCGGGACGCGGGAGTCTAGCATTGGGCCCGATGCCAGACGCACGTTCAGCCGGGCCTGACCGACCCGTCGGCGAGGAGCTCAGCGACGCCGGGCGTCTGAGCGCGAGTGCTGTCGACTGTCTGCCGGTCGGGGCGTTGGCCGAGCGCCTGAGCGCTAATGCTGTCGACTGCCTGCCCGCGGGCGCGTTGGCCGAGCGCTTGCAGCAGGCCCGGCGCGAGGGCCGGCCGCTGCGGGTGAAGCTCGGGATCGACCCGACGGCGCCGGACATCCACCTTGGCCACACCGTCGTCCTGCGCAAGCTGCGCGAGTTCCAGGACGCCGGGCACGTGGTGGTGCTGATCGTCGGCGACTACACGGCGCGCGTCGGCGACCCCTCCGGGCGCTCGGCGCTGCGGCCGATGCTGAGCGCCGAGCAGATCGAGGCCAACGCGGCGACGTTTCAAGCGCAGGCGCTGAAGGTCCTCGACGACGATCCGGCACGGCTTGAGGTGCGGCGCAACGGCGAGTGGCTGCAGATGGAGATGGCCGAGCTGCTGCGGCTGGTGAGCACGACGACCGTGGCGCAGCTGCTTGAGCGCGAGGACTTCGCGCAGCGGATGGCCGGCGCCCAGCCGATCTCGATGCTGGAGATGATGTACCCGCTGCTACAGGCCTACGACTCGGTTGCCGTGCGCGCCGACGTCGAGCTCGGCGGGACCGACCAGAAGTTCAACCTGCTGCTCGGGCGCGACGTCCAGCGCGCCTACGGGCAGAGCGAGCAGGCGATCGTGACGATGCCGATCCTGGTCGGCACCGACGGGGTCAAGAAGATGAGCAAGTCGCTTGGCAACCAGATCGGCGTGACCGACGCGCCCGGCGAGGTGTACGGCAAGACGCTGTCGATCCCCGACGAGGCGATGGCCGACTACTACTCGCTGCTACTCGGACGCGAGCTGCCTGGGGAGCTGCCGCCGCGCGAGGCCAAGCGCGAGCTGGCAAGAGCGATCGTCACCTGGCTGCACAGCGCCGAGCAGGCAGAGCAGGCCGAGCGCGAGTTCGACCGCGTGTTCGTGGAGCGCGCCACGCCCGAGCAGATAGAGGAGCTCGTTTGCCAGCTGGACCTCGACGGCCCGCCTGTGCACATGCCGGCGTTGATCGCCGACGCGTTCGGCATGTCGCGCTCGCAGGCGCGGCGGCTGATCGACGCGGGGGCGGTCTCGTTGGACGAGCAGGCGCTTGCCACGGGCGAGCACGACGTCGCCGGCGAGCGGCTGGACGGGGCCGTGCTGCGAGTCGGCAAGCGGCGTTTTCGCAGGCTGCGCGCGGCCTGACGCCTTCCGTCCGGGCGATCCCCTACTATTTATGGCCATTGCAGCTCGGTCTGCGGCCGGGGTAGCTTTTTGCGCTCCCGGCGCGACGCAGACAAGAGCGCTATACTCAGCGGTCGGCCCGCAGGCGCCCCTGGGCGTGGGCTGAACGGTCTCCTCTCACGAGAAGGCATCTCAAGAGAGGCTACGACGGTCTTTGAAAACTCAACAGCATGCGCACCTTCGACCCTGAGGGGTCGTGGTGTGCGTCCAGGTTCGACCCGTCGCCGGGAGGCGCAGCCGATCTCGTATCGGTCGCGCATGAGCGGCGACGGAACAAGAGTCAAGTAGAGAAGCACCCCGTCATGGCGGGACCTACGTGTACTGGTCCCGATCAACCATGACAGGCTTTCTGTGAAGTTCTTCACGGAGAGTTTGATCCTGGCTCAGGACGAACGCTGGCGGCGTGCTTAACACATGCAAGTGGAGCGACGAACCAGGGCTTGCCCTGGGGCAGAGCCGCGAACGGGTGAGTAAC
>DASUIH010000043.1:0-3262 GCA_036279855.1 Solirubrobacteraceae bacterium
GGCGATCAAGATCGCTCGTGCCGCCACCGGGCGCCCCCGCATCCTCTACGCCGAGCACGCCTTCCACGGCCTAACGCTCGGCTCGCTCTCGCTGAACGGGGATGCGATCTTCCGCGAGGGCTTCGGCCCGCTGCTGCCGGCCTGCGAGGCCGTGCCGTTCGGCGACACGGAGGCTTTGACGGCTGCTCTCGCCCAGGGCGACGTCGCCGCCTTCGTGGTCGAGCCGATCCAGGGCAAGGGCGTAAACGTCGCTCCCGACGGCTACCTGCAGGCCGCGCAGCGGCTGTGCCACGAAGCGGGCGCGCTGCTCGTCTGCGACGAGGTGCAGACCGGCCTGGGTCGCACCGGCCGCTTCTTCGCGCTTGAGCACTGGGGTGTCGAGCCAGACCTGATCTGCGTGTCCAAGGCGCTCTCGGGAGGCCTCGTCCCCGTCGGCGCCGTGCTCGTCTCGCGGGCCGCGTTCGACGCCGTCTTCGATGGCATGGAGCGGGCTGTGCGCCACGGCTCGACCTTCGGCGGCAACGACCTCGCCGCGGCGGCGGCACTGGCCACGCTGAGCGTGATCGACAGCGAGGGCCTGGTTGCCCGCGCCGAGCGGCTCGGCGCGCTGCTGTTCGAGCTGACACGCCCGCTGGTCGAGCGCTACGAGGTTGTCTCCGACGTGCGCGGACGCGGCCTGATGTGGGCGATCGAGTTCGGCGAGCCCGCGCGCGGCGCTCGCCGCTCGCTGTGGCGTGCGGCCGAGCGGGCGCAGCCGGGCATCTTCTCGCAGCTGATCGTCGGCCCTCTGTTCCACGAGCACCGCATACTCTGCCAGGTCGCCGGCCATCGCATGAACGTCGTCAAGGCGCTGCCGGCGCTGGTCGTGGAGGAGGGCGAGATCCGGCGCTTCGCCGCCGCGCTGGAGGAGGTCGTCGCCCGCGCCGAGCGGGTTGGCAGCGCGTTCGCCCGCTTCGGTGTTGGCGTAGCCGGGCGGGCGCTTACGCGATACCGCTGAACAGCGCCGTGATGTCGAGGTCGTCCACTCCGGCCAGCGGAGAGGGGATAACGCTTTCCTGTGGGCGGATATCGCAATGCGCGTAGCCGTTTGAGCCGGGCCGGGTGCGGATCTCGATGGCTCTACCAGGCACGTCCACCACCCAGTAGGTGGGGATGCCGGCCCGCGCGTACAGCTTGGCCTTCACGTTACGGTCGATCATGTGTGAGCTGACGGCGACCTCGATCGCGAGCAGCGCAGTGGTGGGGTGATGTCTGGGTGAAGGTTCCTGCGCGAAAACGGCGAGGTCGGGCTCCGGCTCTGCGTTCGGCGGGACTTCGATCGATGACTGCACCTGCGTCCACCATCTCGGCGCCGCCGCGAAATGGCGCATCAGCCTGGTCACAACCGCGTTATGTGCCGGCGACAGCGGGCTCATCTCGACGATCAGCCCTTCCAGCAGCTCGACTCGCTGGCCTTCCAGGGCGCCGCAGGCGACCATTCGGTTGTAAGTCTCGATGTCGATCCGGTGCACCGGAAGCGGGGTGACGGGCTCGACGGCCATCGGCTCATCGTATCGCGCGAATGTCGGCTGCCGGCCAGGCGTCCGTGGCGAATGCGCAACGCTTGTTCGAGTCAAGAGCGACCGCCATACCCCCATATCCGACCGCCGTCACGAAACGGGACCAAATGACCTGCGCCCGGCGACCGTGTCCCGCTACTGTGTCCGGCCGTGCTCACTCCTCGCGAGGACATCCGCAACGTGGCGATAGTCGCCCACGTCGACCACGGCAAGACGACGCTCGTAGACGCGATGCTGTGGCAGTCCGGCGCCTTCCGCGAGGGGCAGGACGTCGCCGAGCGGGTGATGGACTCGATGGACCTTGAGCGCGAGAAGGGCATCACGATCCTCGCCAAGAACACATCGCTGCACTACAACGGCGTCAAGCTGAACATCGTCGACACGCCGGGCCACGCCGACTTCGGCGGCGAGGTGGAGCGCGGCCTGACGATGGTCGATGGCGTGCTGCTGCTGGTCGACGCCTCCGAGGGGCCTCTGCCACAGACCCGCTTCGTGCTGCGCAAGGCGCTCCAGGCGCGACTGCCGGTGATCCTCGTCGTCAACAAGATCGATCGCTCCGACGCGCGCGTGGCGGATGTCGTGGACGAGGTCTACGAGCTGTTCCTCGACCTCGACGCCGACGAGGAGCAGATCGAGTTCCCGATCGTCTACTGCAACGCGCGGGCAGGCATCGCCACCTTGGAGTACGAGGAGGGCTCGTTGCCGAGCGAAGGGACGCTGGCGCCGCTGCTCGACCTGCTCGTGCAGCACATCCCGGCGCCGCTGCACGACCCTGAACACCCCCTGCAGGCGCTGGTCACCAACCTCGATGCCTCGCCCTACGTCGGCCGACTGGCGATCTGTCGCGTGCGCAACGGCACGATCAGGCGTGGCCAGCAGGTGGCATGGTGCCGCGCCGACGGCTCGATCGAGCGTGCCCAGGTCAGCGAGCTGTACGTGACCGAGGCCTTGCAACGAGTCGAGGCTCCCGAGGCGGCGGCGGGGGAGATCATCGCGGTGGCCGGCATCGCCGAGATCACGATCGGCGAGACGCTCGCCGACCCGGCCGATCCGAGCCCGCTGCCCGTGATCACTGTGGACGAGCCGTCGCTGTCGATCGTGCTCGGCATCAACACCTCCCCGCTGGCGGGCAAAGATGGCTCCAAGCTGACCGCGCGCCAAGTGCGCGATCGGCTTGACCGTGAGCTGATCGGCAACGTCTCGCTGCGTGTCGTGGACGCCAAGGGGGTGAGTGGGGACCCCAATCGATGGGAGGTGCAGGGCCGCGGCGAGCTGCAGCTGGCGGTGCTGGTCGAGCTCATGCGACGTGAGGGCTTCGAGCTGACGGTCGGCCAGCCGCACGTCCTTATCCGTCAGATCGACGGCAAGCGCCACGAGCCGTTTGAGCGCCTGTCGATCGACGTGCCCGAGGACTACGTTGGCGTAATCACGCAGATGTTGGCGCTGCGCAAGGGCCGCATGGAGCACATGACCAACCACGGCACCGGCTGGGTGCGGATGGAGTACCACGTGCCGGCGCGCGGGCTGATCGGCTTTCGCACCGAGTTCCTGACCGAGACGCGCGGCACCGGCCTGATGCACCACGTGTTCGACGATTGGGAGCCATGGGCGGGCGAGCTGCGCACGCGGCCCTCGGGCTCGCTAGTGGCAGACCGCTCCGGCACGACCGCTGCTTACTCGCTGACGAGCCTCTCCGAGCGGGG
>DASUIH010000044.1:0-75377 GCA_036279855.1 Solirubrobacteraceae bacterium
CGCCTTACGAATATCACCGTGGAGACCTCGACCACATAGCCGTCCCCCGAGGGCTTGAGCAGGACTCTGCGTGGGCCCATCGGCCCTCTTTTTTTGCCCGCGGCAAGGTACGCCGATAGCTGCGGCGTAGACCTCCCAAACGAACCAAGCCCAACGATGCCCAGAGCCTTCGCCCTCGAGAACACCCGCAACATCGGGATCATGGCGCACATCGACGCCGGTAAGACGACGACGACCGAGCGCATCCTCTATTACACGGGCCGCACCTACAAGATCGGTGAGGTCCACGAGGGCGCCGCGACGATGGACTGGATGGAGCAGGAGCAGGAGCGCGGCATCACGATCACCTCCGCGGCGACGACCTGCGAGTGGAAGGCGCACCGCATCAACATCATCGACACGCCGGGCCACGTCGACTTCACCGTCGAGGTCGAGCGCTCGCTGCGCGTCCTCGACGGCGCGATCGCGCTGTTTGACTCCGTCGCCGGCGTCGAGCCGCAGTCGGAGACGGTCTGGCGCCAGGCCGACAAGTACCGCGTCCCGCGGATCGCCTACATCAACAAGATGGACCGCACCGGGGCCGACTTCGACCGCGGCGTGCAGACGATGATCGACCGCCTCGGCGCGCACCCCGTGCCGATCCAGCTGCCGATCGGCGCCGAGGCCGACTTCGCCGGCATCGTCGACCTGGTCTCGATGCGCGCGATCTACTACCTCGACGACCTCGGCACCGAGCAGGAGGAGCGCGACATCCCGCCGGAGCTCGCCGACGCCGCGGCCGCCGCGCGCGAGCACCTGCTCGAGGAGGTCTCCCACTACGACGACGACCTGCTCGAGCTGATCCTCGAGGAGGCCGAGGTCCCGGAGGCGGTTCTCAAGGCGGCGATCCGCAAGGCGACGCTGTCGATCGCGATGACGCCCGTGCTGTGCGGCTCCTCGTTCAAGAACAAGGGAGTGCAACCGCTGCTGGACGCAGTCGTCGACTACCTGCCCTCGCCGCTGGACGTGCCGGCTGTCACCGGCCTCCAACCGGGCAAGGGCGAGGAGGAGCAGGAGATTCAGCGTCACGCTGACGACTCAGAGCCATTCGCTGCGCTCGCCTTTAAGATCATGGCCGACCCCTACGTCGGCAAGCTCACCTACTTCCGCGTCTACTCGGGCAAAATTGAGTCCGGCGCGCGTCTGCTCAACGTCAACAGGGGGCGCACCGAGCGGATTGGGCGCATCCTGATGATGCACGCCAACGAGCGCGAGGACGTCTCCGAGGTCTACGCCGGCGACATCGCCGCCGCCGTCGGCATCAAGCAGGTGGTCACGGGCGACACGCTCGCCGCCCCCGATCAGCCGATCCGCCTGGAGACGATCGAGTTCCCCGAGCCCGTAATCAAGGTTGCCGTCGAGCCGAAGACCAAGGCCGACCAAGAGAAGATGTCGGTTGCGCTCGGACGGCTGGCCGAGGAGGATCCCACCTTCCAGGTACGCACCAACGAAGAAACCGGCCAGACCGAGATATCCGGCATGGGCGAGCTTCACCTTGAGGTGCTGGTCGACCGTATGAAGCGTGAGTTCAACGTCGAGGCCAACGTCGGTCGTCCGCAGGTCTCCTACCGCGAGACCGTGCGCGGCAGCTCCGAGCACGTCGAAGGCAAGTTCGTGCGCCAGACCGGCGGCTCGGGCCAGTTCGGCGTCGTCTTCATCAACATGGAGCCGGCGCCCGGCGAGGGCTTTGACTTCGTCAACAAGATCAAGGGTGGAGCGATCCCCACGGAGTTCATCCCGGCTGTTGAGAAGGGGGTCGAGGAGGCGCTTGAGAACGGCGTCAAGGCCGGCTACCCGATGGTGGACGTGCGCGTCACGTTGGTGGACGGCAAGTACCACGACGTCGACTCCTCGGAGATCGCCTACAAGGTTGCCGGCTCGATTGCCTGCAAGGAGGCGGCCAGGCGCTCCAAGCCGGTGCTGCTTGAGCCGATCTTCGCGGTCGAGGTCGTCACCCCCGACGACTTCCTTGGCACGGTAATCGGTGACCTCTCAAGCCGCCGTGGGCGGATCGAGGGACAGGAGCCGCGCGGCAATGCGCTTGCCATCACGGCGCGCGTGCCGTTGTCGGAGATGTTCGGATACGCGACCGACCTGCGTTCCAACACGCAGGGTCGGGCCAACTACACGATGCAGTTCGAGGGCTACGAAGAGGTGCCCCCGAACATCGCGGAGAAGATCATCGAGCAGCGCACTGGAGAGCCGGTACCGGCCTAAGCCTTTAGGCAGCAGTCAAGAAAGTCCCCATTTAGATAGATTTCTCAGGTTCGCCTCAACGGCGAGCGTCAAAGTCGATAACAGGAGCTAACAGAAAGTGGCCAAGGAGAAGTTCGAGCGCGACAAGCCGCACGTCAACGTCGGGACGATCGGGCACATCGATCACGGCAAGACGACCTTGACCGCCGCCATCACAACTGTGCTCGCCGAGAAGATGGGCGGCGAAGCCCGCAGCTTCGAGGAGATCGACAACGCGCCCGAGGAGAAGGAGCGCGGAATCACGATCGCCACCTCGCACGTGGAGTACCAGACCGAGAACCGTCACTACGCGCACGTCGACTGCCCCGGGCACGCCGACTACGTCAAGAACATGATCACCGGCGCCGCTCAGATGGACGGCGCGATCCTGGTCGTCTCGGCCGCCGATGGGCCGATGCCGCAGACGCGCGAGCACATCCTGCTCGCCCGTCAGGTTGGCGTTCCCTACATCGTCGTGTTCCTCAACAAGGCTGACATGGTCGACGACGAGGAGCTGATGGAACTGGTCGAGGTCGAGGTGCGCGAGCTGCTCTCCGAGTACGACTTCCCCGGCGACGACATTCCCTTCATCACCGGCTCGGCGCTGAAGGCGCTGGAAGGCGACGAGGAGTACAAGGCCAAGATCGTCGAGTTGGCCGAGGCGCTCGACAGCTACATCCCCCAGCCCGTGCGCGAGCTGGACAAGCCGTTCCTGATGCCGGTAGAGGACGTCTTCACGATCACAGGCCGCGGCACGGTTGCCACCGGCCGGGTCGAGCAGGGAGTCGTCAACACCGGCGACACAGTGGAGATTGTGGGCGTTCACGACACGACCACGACAGTGGTCACGGGCGTGGAGATGTTCCGCAAGATCCTCGACCAGGGTCAGGCCGGCGACAACGTTGGCTGCCTGCTGCGTGGCACCAAGCGCGAGGAGATCGAGCGCGGGCAGGTGCTGTGCAAGCCCGGATCGATCACGCCTCACACCAAGTTCAAAGCTGAGGTCTACATCCTCAAGAAGGAGGAGGGTGGTCGCCACACCCCGTTCTTCACGGGTTACCGGCCGCAATTCTACTTCCGTACGACCGACGTCACCGGGGTGGCCAAGCTGCCCGACGGCGTCGAGATGGTCATGCCCGGCGACAACGTCGCGATGGAGATCGAGCTGATCCAGCCGATCGCCATGGACCAGGGCCTACGTTTCGCCATCCGCGAGGGTGGGCGCACCGTCGGTTCGGGCGTGGTCACGGACATCATCGAGTAGCACAAGTCGCACCGCCCCCGGCCGGCCGCCGGGGGCGTCCTTTTTCCCTAGCCGATACGAGCCTAACGAGCCCTCACGATCACACATGGCAGCAACCACTCAAAACAAGATTCGGATTCGACTGAAGGCGTATGACACGTCCGCCATCGAGTCTGCCGCGAAGGAGATAGTGGAGACGGCCACGCGCACCGGCGCGACGGTGTCCGGGCCCGTGCCGCTGCCGACCGAGAAGAACGTCTACTGCGTGATCCGCTCGCCCTTCAAGGACAAGGACTCGCGCGAGCACTTTGAGATCCGCACGCACAAGCGCCTGATCGACATCCACCAGCCGAGCCCCAAGACTGTCGACTCGTTGCAGCGCCTGGACAACCTGCCGGCGGGTGTCGACATCGAGATTCGTCTGGCTACCTGAGCAGATGTCAGCGATCCTCGCCAAGAAGCTGGGGATGACCCAGGTGTTCCAGGACGACGGCAGCGTCGCCCGCGTGACCGTGCTGCAGGCCGGCCCCTGTCCGGTCACGGCGGTGCGCACGGCCGAGCGCGACGGCTACGAAGCCGTGCAACTGGCGTTCGGGCAGACCAAGGAGAAGCACCTGACCAAGGCCGAGCTTGGCCACCTCAAGAAGGCCGACGCGCCGCCGATGCGCCACGTGGTGGAGTTCCGCGGGCCGGCCGGCGAGCTGCAGGTGGGCGAGTCGGTCACCGTCGAGGCATTTGAAGTCGGCACCCGCGTGAAGGTCTCAGGGATCTCCAAGGGCAAGGGCTTTCAGGGCACGATCAAGCGTCACGGCTTTAAAAGCGGTCCCAAGTCCCACGGCTCGCACAACGTGCGCGCCCCGGGCTCGATCGGCGGCGCCGCTTTCCCGGCGCGTGTCTTCCCGGGCCTGCGCGCCGCCGGCCAGATGGGCAACAAGCGCATCACCCAGAGTGGGCTTGAGATCGTCTCGCTCGACCCCAAGCAGAACCTGATGCTCGTGCGCGGCGCCGTGCCGGGGCCACGCGGCGGCGTGGTGGAGGTGCGTGGCGATGCTTGACGCTCCTGTGCTCAGCCCCAGCGGCAAGTCGACGAAGAAGGTCTCACTCGACCAGGCGACCTTCGGCGCAGGCTTCCACGAGCCACTTGTACATCAGAGCGTCCGTGCCGAGCAGGCCGCGCGCCGTCGCGGTACCGCCTCGACCAAGACACGCGCCGAAGTCTCCGGCGGTGGCGCCAAGCCCTGGCGCCAGAAGGGCACCGGCCGCGCTCGCGCCGGCTCCAGCCGCTCGCCGTTGTGGACCGGCGGTGGCACCGTGTTCGGGCCGCAGCCGCGCTCCTTCACCTTCAAGGTCAATCGCAAGGAGCAGCGCGCGGCCCTGCGCAGCGCCCTGTCCTTGCACGCCCAGCGCGGCTCGCTCGCCGTGCTCGATGCCGGCGCCTTCAGCGCTCCCAAGACCGTCGACGCCAGCGATCTGCTTGAGGATTGGACGCAGTCGCGCCCGACGCTGGTCGTGGTCGGCTCCGAGGAGTCGGCAGCGGCATTGTCGTTTCGCAACATCGACCGGGTGGCGGTGCTCACCCCCGCGAGCGTCGGCATCGCCGACCTGCTTGGTGCCGCCTCGCTGCTGATGTCCGAGGTCGCGATCGAGCAGCTGACCGCGCGCGCCACCAAGCCCGTTGAGGGGAAGGCTGCCTGATGGACAGCTCACAGGTCATCATCAAGCCCGTGCTCTCAGAGAAGAGCTTTGCCCTCTCGGCGGTCGGCAAGTACACCTTCCGCGTGCATCCCGACGCGCACCGCACCCAGATCCGCCAGGCTGTCGAGGTGCTGTTCGGCGTGAACGTGCTTGAGGTGCGCACGCTCAGCGTCAAGTCAAAGCCCAAGCGTCGCGGCCTTATCAGCGGCCGTACGCGCACGTGGAAGAAGGCGATCGTGCAGGTCAGCCCAGGCCAGAGCATCCCGATCTTCCAGGGCCTTGAGGGGACGCAGGAGTAGCCGATGCCGATCCGCAAGCCCAAGCCCACCAGTCCTGGACGGCGCTTCGTCTCCTACCCGGATTTCGCCGAGGTCACCAAGTCAGAGCCCGAGCGCACCCTGGTTGAAGGCCTGAAGAAGAGCGGCGGGCGCAACGCGCACGGGCGCAAGACGGCGCGCCACCGCGGCGGCGGCGCCAAGCGCCTGTACCGGCGCATCGACTTCAAGCGCCGCAAGGATGGAGTGCCCGCAAAGGTCGCCGCGATCGAGTACGACCCCAACCGCTCCTCCTACATCGCGTTGCTGCACTACGCTGATGGGGAGAAGCGCTACATCCTCGCCCCGCAGCGGCTGACCGTCGGCATGACGGTCGCCTCCGGCGATGAGGCTGAGATCGCGGTCGGCAACTGCTTGGCGCTGGCGCGGATGCCGGTCGGCACGGTGATCCACAACGTCGAGCTGCAGCCGGGCCGAGGCGGGCAGATGGCGCGCTCGGCCGGAGCCTCGGTACAGCTGATGGCAAAGGACGGGGACATGGCGACCCTGCGACTGCCCTCGGGGGAGATGCGGATGGTGCGGGCCGAGTGCCGCGCGACCGTCGGCACGATCGGCAACGCCGAGCACCAGAACGTCAAGGTCGGCAAGGCCGGGCGCAAGCGCCACATGGGCGTACGACCGCAGACTCGCGGCGTCGCGATGAACCCGGTCGACCACCCGCACGGCGGCGGCGAGGGCTCCACCACCGCCGGACGTCATCCGGTCACACCGTGGGGCGTGCCGACGCTTGGCTACCGCACGCGCAAGAAGAACAAGGCTTCGGACAAGTACATAGTCAGAGGCCGCAGACGTGGAAAGGGCAAGGGCCGCTGATGAGCCGCTCCAGCAAGAAGGGGCCGTGGGTAGAAGAGCGCCTGATGACGCGCATCGAAGCCCTCAACGCCGAAAACAACAAGAAGATGCTGCGCACCTGGTCGCGCACTTCGACGATTTTCCCGGACATGGTCGGGCACACGCTGGCCGTCCACGACGGCAAGAAGCACGTGCCCGTTTTCATCAGCGAGTCGATGGTTGGCCACAAGCTCGGCGAGTTCGCGCCGACGCGCATGTTCCGCGGCCACGCGGGCTCAGGAAAGGTGCGATGACCCCGCCTGAGAAGCCCACCGACGAGCAGCCCGAGGCACAGGAGCCCAAGGCCGAGCAGGCAAAGCCGGCTAGTGCGAAGAAGCCTGCCGCCAAGCAGGCAAAGCCAGCTGCGGCGAAGAAGCCAGCCGCCAAGAAGCCCGCGGCTGCCAAGAAGCCCGCGGTTGCCGAGAAGCCGGCAGCGGCTGAGAAGGACGCCGTGGACAAAGCTCAGGTGGGCGAGTCTGAGGCTGAGAAGAAGGCGCCCGCGCGCAAGCCGAAGGCGGCTCCGAAGGCCAAGGCGGCCACCGCCGCCAAGGATCAGCCGGCAGCGAAGGCAAAGGCCGAGAAGCCGGCGCCGGCGCCGCGCGCCGCCAAGGTCGCAGCGTCCTCGACGCCCCGGCGCAGAGTCGTGCGTGCCCAGGCCCGCTACGTCCGCACGTCGGCGCGTAAGGCGCGGATGGTGTGTGGACATCTGCGCGGAAAGTCCGTTGCGGAGGCACGCGCTATCCTCGCCTTCACCCCTCGGGAGGTCGCGCGCGACTGGAGCAAGCTGCTGGAGTCGGCCGTGGCCAACGCGGAGAACAACCACGAGCTGGTCGAGGAAGACCTGCTGGTGCGCGAGGCGTTCGCGGACGAGGGGCCGACGATCAAGCGCTTCCGGCCGCGCGCGCAAGGGCGCGCGACGCCGATTCGCAAGCGCACGAGCCATCTGACGATCACGCTCACGCCGAGGGCGTAAGCGCCAGCCAAAAGAACAGGACTTACGAGAGAAGACATGGGACAGAAGGTTCATCCAGAGGCTATGCGCGTGGGCTACATCCACGACTGGAAGTCCAACTGGTTCAACGAGCGCAACTTCGCCGACTATCTCGCCGAGGACATTCGCGTTCGTGAGCACATCGAGAACAAGCTTGCGCACGCCGGCCTGGCCAACATCACGATCCGCAAGGACGCCAACGAACTAGAGGTCAACATTCACACGGCGCGACCGGGAATCGTGATCGGCAAGTCGGGCGCCGAAGTGGACGCGCTGCGCCGCGAGTTGAACAAGATGACCCGCAAGCAGATCAAGGTCAACATCCACGAGATCAAGCGTCCCGAGCTCGACGCCTCGCTGGTGGCCCAGTCGATCGCCGAGCAGCTGCAGAACCGCGTCGCCTTCCGCCGTGCGATGAAGCGGGCGCTGACCAGCGCGATGCGCTCCGGTGCCAAGGGGGTCAAGGTGCAGGTCGCCGGCCGCCTTGGCGGGGCCGAGATGGCGCGCACCGAAAGCTACTCCGACGGGCGCGTGCCGCTGCACACGATGCGTGCCGACATCGACTACGGCTTCTACGAGGCTCGCACCACCTTCGGCCGCATCGGCGTGAAGTGTTGGATCAACAAGGGTGAGATCATGCCCGAGGGCTACACAGGCGCCGACCTGACCGACATGAGCGCTCCCGCGCCACCGTCCGGCGGCGATCGCGATGGCCGTGGTGGCCGTGACGGTCGCGACGGCCGCGGCCGCGGCCGTGGTGGTCCTGGCGGCGGTGGTCGTGGCCCCGGCGGTGGTCGTGGGCCTGGTGGTCCCGGTGGCCGTGGTGGTCTTGGCGGCGGTGGTCGTGGCCCCGGCGGTGGTCGTGGGCCTGGTGGCCGTGGTGGTCCTGGCGGCGGTGGTCGCGGTCCCGGTGGTGGCGGTCGTGGCGGTGCCGGCCAAGGTGGGATGCGCTGATGCTCTCGCCTAAGCGCGTCAAGCACCGCAAGCAGCACCGCGGCCGGCGTCGTGGTCTTTCACGCGGACAGGTCAAGGTCCAGTTCGGCGAGTACGGGCTGAAGTCGCTGGAGCAGGGCTGGCTGACCAACCGCCAGATCGAGGCCGCCCGTATCGCGATGACCCGCAAGATCAAGCGTGGCGGCAAGGTCTGGATCAACGTCTTTCCTGACAAGCCGGTGACCAAGAAGCCGGCCGAGACGCGCATGGGCTCGGGCAAGGGCAATCCCGAAGGCTGGGTCGCCGTGGTCAAGCCCGGCCGCGTCATGTTCGAGCTGGCCGGCGTCCCTGAGCCGCTGGCGCGCGAAGCGATCCGCCTGGCCGCGCACAAGCTTCCCGTCAAGTCCAAGTTCGTGTTGCGCGAGGACTAGAGCGATGAAGGCCAAGGAGATGCGAGACATGCCGGGCGACGAACTCGCTGAGGAGATCGCGAAGATGCGCAAGGACCTGTTCGGCAAGCGCTTCTCCAACGCGACCGGTGAGCTTGAGGACACAGCAAGCCTCGGCAAGGCACGCCGCGATCTGGCGCGTGCGCTGACGGTCGAGCGCGAGCGGGCGCAGCGAGCAACCGGGCAGAGTTGACAAGCGGTATCGAACTTCGAAACGGATAGAGATGGCTGACGAGACACAGGACGAGACGGTGGACGCTGAGGCGCAGGACCAGGCAAGCGAGCAGCAGGAGCAGGCCCCTGCGGCTGAGCCGCGGGCTGCCGCTGCGCCACCCGAGCCCCAGGAGCAACTTCCACCGAAAGAGCGTCGGCGTCGCCGGCGTTCTCTGCACAGCGGTGAGGCCGGCGGGCAACGCAGCGCCGAGCAGCGCCAAGCCGATCGCGTCGCGACGCGCAAGGCCAAGGCGGTCAGGCGCCGCGCGCGGCGCCTGCAGGAACGTGCCAAGGCGGCTGAGCGGCGTGCCGGCGCTCCGGCGGCAGAGCCGCTGACGCCGGTGCACGCGCCGGTCGAGGGCTCACCGAAGATTCGCCAGGGGATCGTCGTCTCCGACAAGGCCGACAAGACGATCACGGTGCGTATCGACGTCGCCCGGCGGCACCGCCGTTATGAGAAGATCGTGCGCTCGTCGAGCACCCTGCACGCCCACGACGAGGAAAACGACGCTCACGAAGGCGACGTCGTGCGTGTGATCGAGAGCCGGCCGCTGTCGCGCAGTAAGCGCTGGAAGCTCGTCGACGTACTGGAGCGCGCGCGGTGATCCAGAACGAGACCCGCCTCCGCGTGGCCGACAACACCGGCGCACGCGAGATCCTCTGCATTCGCGTCAAGGGCGGATCGCGTCGTCGCTACGCTCACGTCGGTGACGTGATCACGGCCACCGTCAAGCAGGCAAACCCGCACGGCTCGGTCAAAAAGGGCGATGTTGTAACCGCTGTGGTCGTGCGCACCAAGAAGCCGTTCGGGCGCGAGGACGGCACCTACATCTCCTTCGACGACAACGCCGCGGTGATCATCGACGACCAGAACAACCCGCGTGGCACGCGCGTGTTCGGGCCGGTCGCGCGCGAACTTCGCGACCGCAACTTCATGAAGATCGTCTCGCTGGCGCCGGAGGTGCTGTAGATGGCCCGCTCGGCGACATCCAGCCCCAGCCGCTCGCTGAGAATTCGCTCCGGCGATCAGGTGCACGTCATCTCCGGCAAGGACCGCGGCAAGACCGGCAAGGTGCTGCGCGTCGACCCGGCTCGGGAGCGCGTTTACGTGGAGGGCTTGAACATGGTCAAGCGCCACATGCGCCCGCAGTCGGTGCCGGGCGCCGAACGCCAGACGGTCGGTGGCGTGATCGAGCGCGAGGGGCCGATCCACGTCTCCAACGTGATGCTCCTCGACCCCAAGGACGGCAAGCCCACCCGCGTCGGCGTCGAGCGCGAGAACGGCCGCCGCTATCGCGTCGCCAAGCGTTCCGGGACGAGGCTCGACTGATGAGCGCGCAGAGCACAGCCCGCCTGAAGACCCGCTATCTGCAGGAGATCCGCCCGACGCTGATCGAGCGCTTCGGCTACAGCTCAGTCATGCAGGCCCCAAAGCTGCAGAAGATCACCCTGAACATGGGGGTTGGCGACGCGCGCCAGGACTCCAAAGTGCTCAAGGCCGCGCAGGAGCAACTGGCCACGATCGCCGGGCAGCAGCCGAGCGTGCGCCGCGCCCGCAAGTCGATCGCCGCCTTCAAGCTGCGTGAGGGCATGCCTGTAGGCGTGGCGGTGACGCTGCGCGGCGAGCGCGGATATGAGTTCTTGGACCGGCTCACTTCGATCGCGATCCCGCGAATCCGCGACTTTCGCGGCCTCAATCCGCGCTCGTTCGACGGGCACGGCAACTACTCGATAGGTGTGCGCGAGCAGATCATCTTTCCCGAGATCGACTACGACGCGATCGATCAGGTCCGAGGGATCGACATCACCATTACCACCAGTGCAAGCCGCGACGAGGAGGCCTTCGCGCTGCTGCACGCACTCGGGATGCCGTTCGCCGCTCAAGGGCGGCCCGCCGGCTTTGACCAAGCAGCCGGCATCGAGACAGCTACCAATGGGAGCGCCGCCTGATGGCAAAGACATCGCTGCGCGTCAAGCAGGCGCGCCCGCCGAAGTTCAAGACACGTGCATATACTCGCTGCAACCGCTGCGGTCGCCCGCATTCGGTGTACCGCAAGTTCGGGCTGTGCCGCATCTGCCTGCGCGAGCTAGCCCACAACGGTCAGATTCCGGGGATGACGAAGTCCTCCTGGTAGGAGCCACAGTATGTCGATGACAGACCCGATAGCCGACTTCCTCACACGTATCCGCAACGCGATTCGCGCTGCGCACGAGACGGTCCAGATCCCGGCCTCCAAGCTGAAGGCGGAGCTGGCACGGATCCTCGTCGAGCAGGGCTACATCGAGTCGTGGTCGATCGTGCCCGCGCCCGACGGTGGTGTCGGACAGTTGATCGAAATCCGTTTGAAGTACACCGACGATCGCCGCTCAGCCATCTCCGGCCTGCGTCGCGTGTCGCGTCCGGGGCAGCGCAGCTACGTCGAGACGACGGGCATCCCGAAGGTGCTCGGCGGCATGGGAACCGCGATCGTGTCCACATCTCACGGCGTCATGACCGGTCACGACGCTCGCGCCGCCGGCGTTGGCGGCGAGGTCCTCGCACAGGTCTGGTAGGAGTCGAGCATGTCGAGAATTGGAAGACGCCCGATCGCGATCCCCTCGGGGGTGAGCGTGACGATCGAGCCGGAGCTGGTCAGCGTCAAGGGCCCCAAGGGCGAGCTCTCCGAGCGCGTGCCACGCGACATCGAAGTCGCGCAGGAGGGCGAGACGCTGCTCGTTTCGCGGCCAACCGACCGTGGTGAGCACCGCGCCCTGCACGGGCTGACACGCTCACTGGTCGCCAACATGGTTCAAGGAGTCACCGACGGCTACGAGAAGCGCCTTGAGATCCAGGGCGTTGGCTACCGCGCCCAGCTGAAGGGCAAGAACCTGGAGCTGGCCGTCGGCTATTCGCACCCGGTGCCGATCCCGGCGCCCGCAGGCATCGAATTCGAGGTGCCGCAGCCGACGCGCATCGTCGTCAAGGGCATCTCCAAGCAGCAGGTCGGCGAGATTGCCGCGATCATCCGCAAGCAGCGTCCGCCCGAGCCTTACAAGGGCAAGGGCATCCGCTATGAGGGCGAGTACGTCCAGCGCAAGGTGGGCAAGCGCGCATGAGCCCGCAGGCCGGCGCCATACTGCGTCCTCAGTCACTCGCGTGCTACAGCACGCCACGTTCCTTGCGTCCTTGTCTGGCTTGGCCTGCGGGCTCATACCGCCCTGTGGCGAGAAGGGTGCAAACGTGAGCGTCCTCACCAAGGAGCAGCGGCGGCTCAAACGTCGCCGCCGCGTGCGCGCCAAGGTCGTCGGCACGGCGACGCGGCCGCGGGTGTCCGTGTTTCGATCCAACCGCGGCATCTCCGCGCAGTTGATCGACGACGGCGCCGGCACCACGCTTGCGTGCGTGCACTGGCACGAGGCGGAGCTGCGGTCCCTGAAGGGCGGTGAGCGCACCGGCCGCGCCGGCGCTCTGCTGGCCGAGCGTGCCAAGCAAGCCGGCGTCTCCGAAGTAGTGTTCGACCGTGGCGGCTATCGCTATCACGGCCACGTAAAGGTCTTCGCGGAGGCGATTCGCGAGGCTGGGATAACCGTCTAAGCGTCCTTCGACAGCTACCCTCACTTACTCATATGAACTCAGATCGCTCAGTCAACCCCGGCAGCCTCGACCTGCAAGAGCGCGTGGTCGAGATCAACCGCGTGGCAAAGGTCGTCAAGGGCGGCCGCCGCTTCTCGTTCACGGCGCTTGTCGTCGTCGGCGACGAACGCGAAGTCGTCGGCGTTGGCTACGGCAAGGCCAACGAGGTGCCGCTGGCGATCCAGAAGGGCGTCGAGCGCGCCAAGAAGGACCTGTTCCGTGTGCCCAAGCACGGTTCCACGATCACTCACCAGACCACCGGCGTGTTCGGCTCGGGCCGAGTCTTCCTCAAGCCGGCCTCGCCCGGTACCGGCGTGATTGCCGGTGGTGGCGTGCGCGCGGTGCTGGAGCTTGCCGGCATTCACGACATCCTCTCCAAGAGCCTTGGCACGCAGAACCCGATCAATCTGGTCAAGGCGACGATCGAGGGCTTGCGTGGACTGCGCACTCCCTCAGAGGTCGCGGAGCTGCGCGGCCTGTCGATCGCCAAGGTTCTCGGCCTGAGCGAGCAGCCGAGCAACGGCGCCGCCGAGGGCGGCGAGGCCTCAACAGAGCAGGCGAGCGAGAGCGAGGCTCTCACCGAGTTGGCGCATGACGCCGAGCCGAGCGAGGCGCCCGCGTGATGAGCAAGCTTGCCGTCACCCAGCGCCGCTCAAGCAACGGCTCGAACAAGCGCCAGCTCGACACGCTGCGCTCGCTCGGCCTACGCCGCATCGGCCACACCGTCGAGGTAGAGGACTGCGCGCAGGCACGCGGCATGGTCCACGCCGTTCGTCATCTGGTCGAGGTGCACCCTGAAGGGCATACCCTGAAGGGCGCAGGCAAGCAGGAGAAGGTCGCATGAGCGCCGCACCCGCAAAGGACGAGGCCGAGCGGCCGATCGGGCTGCACACGCTCAAACCAGCTCCCGGCAGCCGCCGTCCGCGCAAGCGCGTCGGTCGCGGCGAAGGGTCTGGGACCGGCAAGACCGCCGGTCGCGGCCAGAAGGGCGCCGGCTCGCGCTCAGGCTCCAAGCGCCGCTCGCGCTTTGAGGGTGGGCAAATGCCGATCCACATGCGCATGCGCAAGCTGCGCGGGCCGCACATGAAGAAGTCGATGCCGTTTGAGATGTTCCGCACGCACACGCAGGCGGTCAATGTCTCCGACCTGGAGGCTCGTTTCGAGGCCGGCGACGAAGTCACGGTCGAGGCGATGAAGGCCAAGGGCCTGGGCACCCGCAAGGGCATTCCGGTCAAGGTGCTGGCCAAGGGCGAGCTGAGCAAGGCGCTCACCGTCCACGCCCACGCCTTCAGCAAGGCGGCGCGCGAGCGGATCGAGGCCGCCGGCGGCACCTGCACCGTAGTCGAGAGCTAGAATCGGGCGACCCGCGCGCCAGGCGGGCCACGATCATGCTCTCGACCATTCTCAACGCGTTTCAGGTTGCGGACATCCGCAAGAAGATCCTGTTCACGGCGGCGATGCTGCTGATCTATCGCCTCGGATCGCACATCCCGGTGCCGGGGATCAACTTCAGCGCCGTTGCCAGCCTGCAGCAGAAGCTTGGCGGCGCCGGCATCCTCGGCCTGCTCAACACCTTCTCCGGCGGCGGCCTTGCCCGTATCGCGATCTTCGCGCTGGGGATCATGCCCTACATCACCGCGTCGATCATCCTGCAACTGCTGCAAGTGGTGGTGCCATCGCTTGAAAAGCTCTCCAAGGAAGGGGAAGTCGGGCAGCAGCGGATCACGCAGTACACGCGCTACCTGACCGTCGGTCTGGCGTTCGCCCAGTCGATCGGCTACGTCTTCCTGTTCCGCTCGTTGCAAGCCAACACCGGCGAATCGGTCATCAGCAAATTCGACGCGCCGCACATCTTCCTGATCGCCCTCTGCATGACGGCCGGCTGCATCCTGTTGATGTGGATCGGCGAGCTGATTACCCAACGCGGGATCGGCAACGGCATCTCGCTGCTGATCTTCGCTTCGATCGTCTCGCGGCTGCCGACCGGGATCAACTCCTGGTGGAACAGCGGCGACCAGGTCTTCAAGGTGATGATGCCGTTCATGGTGCTGGCGGTCGTCGCGGCAATCGTGTTCGTGCAGGAGGGCCAGCGGCGCATCCCCGTGCAATACGCCAAGCGTGTGATCGGTCGGCGCATGTCAGAAGGCGGCCAGACCTACCTGCCGCTGCGCGTGAACATGGCCGGCGTGATACCAGTCATCTTCGCGGCCAGCATCATGGCCTTCCCGCCAACCGTGGGGCAGCTGATCAAAACCCCATGGGCCAAAAGCGTCTCGGACTTCTTCACTCCTACAAGCTGGCACTTCGTCGTCGGCGAGTCGATCTTCATCCTGGTCTTCACCTACTTCTACACGGCGGTCACCTTCAACCCGGTCGACCAAGCCGACAACCTGAAGAAGTACGGGGGCTTCATCCCTGGCGTGCGGCCGGGCCGGCCGACGGCCGAATTCCTCGACCGCATCCTCGCTCGCCTGACCTTCCCCGGCGCGCTGTTCCTGGCAGCTGTGGCGGCGTTGCCGACGATCCTGATCGCGCGCACGCACACGCAGCTTGCGATCGGTGGCACCTCGATCCTGATCGTGATCGGCGTCGCGCTGGAAACGATGAAGCAGCTTGAGGCGCAGCTGATGATGCGAAGTTACGAGGGCTTCCTGCGCTAGCGGGCCGTTGAGCGGCGCGATGCTGCGTCCTCAGTCGCTCATGTGCAGAGCACATTTCGCTCCTTTCGTCCTTGCCTCGCTTGCCCAACGGTGCGCTAGCCGGGCGGGTGGCGTTCCGGCCCGATCCACATGGGCCCGTGTGTGGGGCGAGCCATCGGCGAGCAGAGCCCGGGATGCCGTTGCCCGGGCTGCGAGGTTGAGACGCTCGTCGCTTAGCGGGTAGGCTCCGGCGAATGGTCGAGACGAATCTGATTCTGCTGGGGCCTCCCGGCGCCGGCAAGGGGACGCAGGCCGAGCGGTTGCAAGAGGACTTTGTGTTGGCGCACATATCCACAGGGGATATGTTGCGGGCGCAGGTAGCCGCGGGGACCGAGCTTGGCAGGCGCGCTCAGGAGTACATGAACACAGGCGAGCTGGTGCCCGACGAGGTGATCCTGGGGATGATCCACGATCGCATCTCCGAGCAAGACGCGCGTGAAGGGTTTTTGCTCGACGGGTTCCCGCGCAACGCTAGTCAGGCCGATGCGCTCGCGGCCACGCTTGGCGGGTCCGATCGGCGGCTCACGGCCGTGCTGCTGATCGATGTCTCCGATGAGGAGGTGATACGTCGGCTCAGCGGGCGACGTGTGTGCACCAAGAGCGGCCACGTCTACCACGTCGAGCTCGATCCGCCCAAGCGGCAGGGCATCTGCGATCAGGACGGCTCGCGCCTGATCCAGCGCGACGACGACAAGGAGGAGACGATCCGGCGCAGGCTGGAGGTCTATGCCCGCCAGACCTCGCCGCTGATCGACTATTACGAGGAGGCCGGGCTGCTGCGTCGCTTCGACGGCACGCGCACTCCCGAGGAGGTGCACGATCACATTCGTGCGACCGTGGCGACGCTGCGGCTGGAGGACGAGCTGTAGCGAGACACGCGGATAAGCTGCTGTCGTGATCGTCAAGAAGTCGCCACAGGAGATCGAGAAGATGGCCGCCGCCGGCGTTGTGCAGGCGGGCGCGCTCGATCTGGTCGCCGGCAAGGTCAGGCCCGGCGTCAGCACCGCCGAGCTCGACGAAGCGGTCGAGCGCTACATCCGCTCGCAGGGCGCGATCCCCACGTTCAAGGGCTATCGCGGCTTTCCGGGGTCGATCTGCGCTTCGCCCAACTCGATGGTCGTCCATGGCATCCCCGGTCGTTACCGACTTTCGCGTGGCGATGTCCTCTCTGTCGACATCGGCGTCACGCTCGACGGCTGGGTCGCCGACGCCGCCCGAACCTTCCCGGTCGGCGAGATTGACCTGGGTGCGCAAAACCTGCTCCACGCGACCGAGGCCTCGCTGCACGCTGGCGTGCAGCAGTGCGTCGTCGGCAACCGCATGGGCGACGTCTCCAGCGCGATCCAGCGTGTTGCCGAGGACGCCGGCCTGTCGGTCGTGCGCTCGCTGGTGGGGCACGGCGTTGGCAAAGACATGCACGAGGATCCGCAGGTGCCCAACTACGGTCGGCCCGGCAAGGGAACGCGGCTGGAAGAGGGGATGGTGCTGGCGATCGAGCCGATGACGACGGCGGGCCGGGCGGCTGTGCGGGTGGCCGGCGACGGCTGGGCGATCTTCTCGCAGGACGACTCGCTGGCCGCCCATTTCGAGTTCACGGTCGCGATCACTCGCACGGGCCCACGCATCCTGACCCCATGGCATTTGCCCGTCGTGCAGCGTGCGGCGACACGCTCTGAGCTTGCAGACGACCGTCACGCGGCCTCGGCCTAGAACTTGGTAGCATTGGCGATCGTGCCTGAGTGCGCTCTTGTGGCGCAGGCGGGCGATACGACGAAGCGGTAGCGGCAGCCGTCCCGGCGGCCAGAGCCGCCTCGCCGGGACCAGAGCCGAAAGGGAACATGAAGGTACGACCGTCGGTCAAGCCGATGTGCGAGAAGTGCAGGATCATCCGCCGTAACAAAACGGTGCTGGTGATCTGCCAAAACAAGCGCCACAAGCAGAGGCAGGGCTAGCGCATGGCGCGTATCGCCGGCATCAACCTGCCGCTCAACAAGCGCTCGGAAATCGGGCTGACCTACATCTACGGGATCGGCCGGTCCACCTCCAAGAAGCTGCTCGCCGACGTCGGTGTCAGCCCCGACACCTACATCCGCGACCTGACCGAGGACGAGGTCACGCGACTGCGCGACGAGATCGACCGCGCGCTGACAGTCGAGGGCGATTTGCGCCGCGAGCGCTCCCAAGACATCAAGCGCCTGCAGGAGATTGCCTGCTACCGCGGCCTGCGCCACCGTCGCGGGCTTCCGGTGCGCGGCCAGAAGACCAAGACCAACGCCCGCACCCGCAAGGGGCCGAAGCGACTGCAGGTCGCCGGCAAGAAGAAGGTCAAGAAGTAGTGGTCCTTCCGGCAAACCCACAGAGAATTTCCAGGAAGGACCACTGATGGCTGCACCGAAGCGTCCCGGACGCGGCAGGCGCCGCCAGAAGAAGAACGTGCCCGTCGGCCAGGCGCACATCAAGACGTCGTTCAACAACACGATCGTCTCGCTGACCGACACTCAGGGCAACGTGATCGCCTGGGAGTCCGCCGGAGGCGCCGGCTTCAAGGGCTCGCGCAAGTCAACGCCCTTCGCTGCCCAGGTGACGGCCGACGCTGCCGCTCGCAAGGGGATGGAGCAAGGGCTGCAGAAGGTCGAGGTCTACGTCAAGGGCCCGGGGTCTGGGCGCGAGACGGCGATCCGCTCGCTGCAGGCCGCTGGCCTAGAGGTGACCGGCGTCAAGGACGTGACCCCGCAAGCCCACAACGGGTGCCGACCCCGCAAGCGCAGGAGAGTCTGAGAGATGGCGCGTGACACCAGTCCGCAGTGCAAGCAGTGCCGCCGCGAGGGACAGAAGCTGTTCCTCAAGGGGGAGCGCTGCCTGACCGACAAGTGCGGCGTCGAGCGGCGCTCCTACCCGCCCGGGGAGCACGGGCGCGGCCGTCAGAAGCAGAGCGAGTACAGGCTGCAGCTGCGCGAGAAGCAGAAGGCGCGTCGCTACTACGGGGTCCTTGAGAAACAGTTCCACGGCTATTACGAGAAGGCCTCGCGCCAGCCGGGCATCACCGGCGAGAATCTGCTGGCGCTGCTGGAGTGCCGTCTCGACAACGTGATGGTGCGGCTCGGCTTTGCCGCTTCGCGCCGTCAGGCTCGCCAGCTGATCCGCCACGGTCATTGGACCGTCAACGGCCGCAGGGTGGACATACCCAGCTATCAGGTGCGGTCCGGCGACGTGATCGCGATCAACGCTTCAAGCCCGGCGATGCAGGTGGTAAGGGACGCCACCGAGCTGACCGGGCAGATTCCCGCGTGGCTCCAGGCCGACCACGAGTCGCTCACGGCCAAGGTGCTGCGCAAGCCGGAGCGGCGCGAGGTGGCCGCACCGGTGCAGGAGCAGCTCATCGTCGAGCTGTACTCGAAGTAGGCGCTCCCCGCGCCACCGCCGGTACGGGTGGCGGCGCGCCTGAGCCGCGCTCGCGAGGGCGGTCGCGGCACCAGACCAACACGACGTAAGGACCCCGATGCTCGACTTCCAAATCCCCCGGATCACAAGCGAGTCCACTGACAACAGCCGTGGCACCTTCACGATCGAGCCGCTCGATCGTGGCTTCGGCTACACATTCGGCAACTCGCTGCGGCGTGTGTTGCTCTCTTCGCTGGCCGGCGCCGCCGTCACGAGCGTTCGCATCGAGGGGGTCGCGCACGAGTTCTCGACCGTCCAGGGCGTCAAGGAGGACGTCACCGACATCGTCCTGAACCTCAAGGGGATCGTCTGCCGCATGCATTCCGACGCCTCCGAGGTCGAGGCGCCGCTGGTCGTGACCGGGCCCGGCGAGATCACCGCAAAGGACATCGACCTGCCCGCGGGGGTGGAGATCCTCAATCCCGAGGTGCACATCGCCACGCTTGAGAAGAAGACCAAGCTGGAGCTGTACATGACGATCGGCCGCGGCCGCGGCTATCGCCCGGCCGAGGAGAACAAGTCGGCCGACCAGCCGATTGGCGTGATCCCGATCGACTCGATCTTCTCGCCGGTCCGGCGGGTCGCCTACGCCGTCGAGCAGGCTCGTGTCGGACAGAAGACCGACTTCGACAAGCTCACGCTCGACATCGAGACCGACGGCTCAATCGAGCCGCAGGCCGCGCTGCGCGAGGCCGCCGAGCTTTTGATCTCCCAGTTGGCGATCTTCACCGACGCCGATCGCATCCAGGAGCTGCGTGCCGCTCCGGGCGGGCAGCTCGACGGGCACGGCCTGGCAGTCGCCGCCGGCGGCGCTCCGGCGGCGCTGCAGGGCGAGGAGTGGAGCATCCTGATCGAGGAGCTTGAGTTGGGCGTGCGCTCCTACAACTGCCTCAAGCGCGCCGGCATCCAGACCGTCGGCGATCTGATCTCCAAGTCCGAGGCGGAGCTGAACGCGATCCCCAACTTCGGCAAGAAGTCGATCGACGAGGTGATCGAGACGCTGGAGGCACGGGGACTTCACCTGCGCCAGGACTAGGGCGCCGCTAGACTCCTACAGCTCATGCGCCACCAGAAGACCCGCAACAAGCTCAGCCGCGACTCCGCCCACCGCAAGGCGCTGCTCATGAACCTCACCAAGGAGGTGCTTGAGCACGAGCGGATTAAGACCAGCGAGGCTAAGGCCAAGGCCGTCAAGCCGGAGGTCGAGAAGCTGATTACCCTGGCCAAGCGCGGCGACCTGCACGCCCGCCGCCAGGCGCTCTCGGCGCTCTCGCAGGACAAGTTTGCGGTGCACAAGCTGTTCGAGGAGGTCGCTCCGCGCTACGCGGAGCGACCGGGCGGCTATACGCGCATCCTCAAGCTCGGGCCGCGTCGCTCCGACGCGACCGAGATGGTCTACCTAGAGCTCGTCTGAGACGCGGCCGCGCCAGCGCGTGGTCACCAAGCTCACCCTCCAGTACGACGGCTCGGACTTCGCCGGCTGGGCGCGTCAGCCCGCTCAGCGCACCGTGCAACAGGAGCTGGAGCAGGCACTACGGACGATCCTTGGCGATCATGACCAGCGGGGCGAAGCGTTGACGCTGACGGTCGCGGGACGCACCGACAGTGGCGTGCACGCCTGGGGGCAGGTGGCCAGCTATCGCCACGAGGCAGTCGATCCGCAGCGCCTGAACGCGCTGCTGGCCAAGGACGTCGCAGTGCTCGCGAGCGAACCGGCACACGAGGCCTTCGACGCGCGCCGCGACGCGCTCAGTCGCACCTACTGCTATCGCGTGCTGGCGAGGAGCACGCGCGATGCGTTCGAGCACGGGCGGGCGTTGTGGTGGCCGCGCGCGCTCGATCGCGAGGCGCTTGACGCGTGCGCTGAGCTGCTGGTCGGAACGCATGACTTCACCGCGTTCACGCCGACCGAGACTGGCCACATTCGCTTCGAGCGTCACGTGCTGCGCGCGCAGTGGGTCGATTGCCGCGACGTGCTTGCGTTCTGGATCGAGGCGGACACGTTCATGCGCCACATGAACCGCGTCCTCCTCGGCACGATGCTTGACGTGGCCACGGGTCGAAGCAGCGTCGAGCAGTTTGCCGAGCTGCTCACGGGCAGGCCTCGCGCGGAGGCCGGCCCAACCGCGCCGGCGCATGGCCTCGCGCTCGCCTCTGTTGCCTATCCGCCTGCCTGAGCGGCGGCCGCACGGGTGCCTATGCTGGGGGCGATGCTGCAGGTGCTGCTGACCAATGACGACGGGATCGAGGCCGACGGCCTGCAGGCGCTGCGCCGCGCGCTACTGCAGGTGGAAGGCGTACGGCTGGTCGTGATCGCGCCTGACGGCAACCGCTCGGCGATGGCGCGCTCGATCACGACCAGGCGGCCGTTGTGGGTCGAGCAGATCGACTTCGCCGACGGCACCAGCGGCTACGCCACCGACGGCACTCCTGTGGATTGCGTGCGGCTTGCACGGCTAGGGCTGGTCGAGGGGTTTCAAGCGCAGCTGGTCGTCTCGGGGATCAACCATGGCGCCAACCTTGGCGATGACATCACCTACTCGGGCACGGTCGCGGCGGCGCTGGAGGGCGTTGTGCTGGGACTGCCGGCGATCGCCGTGTCGCAGCAGTCGCGCGGACGCTCGCTGGACTTTCGCTTCGACGGTGGCTTTGACTTCGACGTCGCGGCGCTGTTCGTGGCGCGTTTGGTCGAGCGGCTGGAGGACGTGCCGATGCCGCCGCGCACGCTGCTGAACGTCAACGTGCCCGCCGGCGAGCCGAGCGGGGTTGAGGTGACGAGCCTGGGGCGGCGCATATATCGCGACGAGCTGAAGCTTGCGGCGCAGGAGGACGGGATGCCGCAGCGGCGGCGCTACTGGATCTACGGCGCTGACCCCGGCTACCACGACGATCCGGGAACCGACCTGGCCGCCGTCGCCGCCGGGCGCGTCGCGGTCACGCCGATCCATTTCGACTTGACAGAACGGGAAGGGATAGCGGCGCTGCGCGAGTTCGACCTGCAATCGCTGCTCGCGCCGGCAGGCGAGCACACGAGCCGGTGAGCGCCGCGCAGCCCTCCAAGCAGGCTCTGCGGCGCAGCGCCGAGTTGCGCCGGCAGCTTGAGCACCACGCTCACCGCTACTACGTGCTCGACGACCCGGAGGTCGCAGACGACGCCTATGACGCGCTACTGGACGAGCTGCGCGCGATCGAGGGCGAATTCCCACAGCTGTGCACACCGGGCTCGCCCACTCAGCGTGTAGGCGGTGAGCCGGTCGGCAAGCTTGAGAAGGTGCGCCACTCCGAGCCGATGCTCTCGCTCGCCAACGTGCGCGGCGAGCAGGAGCTGCGCGCGTGGGTGGAGCGGATGAAGGCGCACTTGGCGCGCGAAGGGATCGTGCGCACGCGTTTTGAGTACGTGGTCGAGCCGAAGGTCGACGGCCTGGCGATCAGCCTGCTCTATCGCGATGGCGTGCTTGAGCGCGGCGCCACACGCGGCAACGGCGAGGTCGGCGAGGACGTCACGCACAACCTGCGCACGATTGGCCAGATCCCGCTGCACGTGCCTGACGCGCCGCCGCTGCTTGAGGTTCGCGGCGAGGTGTACATGTCGCTGAAGGATTTCGCGGCACTCAACGAGCGCCGCGCCGAAGCCGGCGAGTCGACGTTCATGAATCCGCGCAACTCCGCGGCCGGCACGATTCGCCAGCTCGATCCCGCGCTTGCGGCCGAGCGTCCGTTGTCGATGTGGGCCTACCAGGTCGGCTTTGCCCCGGAGCTTGGCTTTGAGACGCACTGGCAGGGGCTGCAGTGGCTGCGCGAGCACCGCTTCCCCGTCAACCGCGACATTCAGCGGCTGACCAGCGAGCAGGAGGTGATCGAGCAGTGTCTGCGCTGGCAGCAGCGGCGCGGTGAGCTCGACTTCGAGATCGACGGGGTTGTGATCAAGGTCTCAGATCTGCAGCTGCAGCGGCGTCTGGGCTCGGTCGGGCGCGAGCCGCGCTGGGCGGTTGCCTGGAAGTTCCCGCCCACAACAGCGGTGACGAAGCTCGAAACGGTGATGTGGAATATCGGCAAGTTCGGCGATCTACGCCCCTACGCGGTGCTGGAGCCGGTCGCGGTGGGCGGCGTCACGATCAAACTTGCCACGCTTCACAACGAGGAGGACATCGTCCGCAAGGACATCCGCGCCGGTGAGGATGTGATCGTGCTGCGCGCCGGCGACGTGATCCCACAGGTGCTCTCACCCGCACCGCATGTGGTCGAGCACGCCGATCGTCCGCCGGCTACCAGCCCGCCCGCACGTTGCCCCAGCTGCGGCACGCCGACGCTCAAGCCGCGCGACTCGGTCTTCAGCATCTGTCCCAACCGCGACTGTCCAGATCGCGTCTGGCATCTGCTCAAGCACTTCGTCGGCCGCGCGGCGATGGACATCGACGGGCTGGGTGAGAAGCAGGTGGCGCTGTTGCAGAAACAGGGCATCGTCAAGACTGCCGCCGACTTCTATCGGCTCGCCGAGCATCGCGAGCAGCTGCTGGAGCTGGATGGCTTTGGCGAGATTTCGCTAACGAACCTGCTGGCGGCGGTCGAAGCCTCCAAGCGGCGACCGTTCGCGCGGGTGCTGTTCGCGCTCGGGATCGAGGAGGTCGGCGAGGTGACCGGGCGCAACCTGGCCGCGCGCTTCCGCGACATCGACACCTTGCTTGAGGCCAGCGCCGAGGAGATGGCCGAGACGCCGGGCGTCGGCGAGAAGATGTCGCAGTCGATCGAGGCGCAGCTGCACGACGAGCGGATGCTGGCGTTGATCGACGATCTACGCGAGTTGGGGTTGCATTTCGCCGAAGCGGGCCCGGCGCCCACGAGCGGCGTTCTCGTCGGCAAGACGGTCGTGCTGACCGGGACGCTACCGACGCTTACGCGCGAGCAGGCGACCGAGCGCATCCAGGACGCCGGCGGGCGCGTGACCGGCTCGGTCTCCAAGAAGACCGACTACCTGGTCGCCGGCGAGGCGGCCGGCTCAAAGCTTGAGAAGGCGCGACGGCTGCTGGTGCCGGTGCTTGACGAGACCGCGTTGCTTGAGCTGCTCAGTAGCGAGCCAAGCTGACGGCCATGCTGTCCTGCAACGTGTGCGCCTTGCCCAGTTCGATGCGGTCGTTGAAGAAGGCGAAGGCAAGGATGTCTCCGCTCGCGCTATGGCAGTAGCCGGCCAGGTTGGAAACTCCGTTCAGGGTGCCTGTCTTTGCCTGGCAGCGGCCACTGGCCGCTGTTCCGCGCATCCGTTCTGAGAGCGTGCCGGAACGGCCGGCCACGGCGAGGTCTTTGCGCAGCGTCGTGCCGAGAGGGCTGTGCGCCAGCGTTGCCAGCAACGTGACCACTTCGATCGGTGTGGTGTGGTCTGAGTGTGACAGGCCGGAGCCGTCGATCAGGTACGGGTGGATGTGAAAGCGCAACATCGTCTTGCGCACGACGGCGGCACCGGCGGCTGTCGTGCCGGCGTGGCCGTAACGTGAGCCGATGTCCTTCAGCAGTGTCTCGGCGAAGTAGTTGTCAGACGGCGGCAGGGTCAGCGCCAGCAGTTGGCTGAGCGTGGGCGAGCGCACGAGTGCCACCTGCTTGGCGTCGCTCGGCGCGCTAGCGGCCGTGCCTCCGTGCACGGCGATAGCCTGCGCGCGCATCGCGCCGCGCAGCTCATAGGCGGCGTATTCGGCCTGCGCGTGCGCGCCCGTGAACTGGCCGGTGGCGCCGCGGTCAAAGGCAAGCGCGCTGAGGCTGCCTTCCAGTTCGGGATCGATCGCAAAACCACTCGACGGGTCGCCGCGCAGCGAGTCAAAGAACGATTCGTCGCCGTCGATGCTGCCGCTGACGCCGCGGATGCCGGCGCGCTTCAGTTCCAGCGCCAGGCGCGTCACCGTCGCGCCGACGCCGCCGTAGTGCAGGTTTACGAACAGAGGGCTGCCGAAGGTCGGATCGCCGCCGCCGTGCAGGTACAGGTTGCCTTCCCAGCGGCCGTTTGGGCCGAGATGGCCCGTGCCGAGGACGGTGGTGGCCAGTGTTCCCTGCGCGCCCATCAGCTCAAGCGCGGTCGTGGCCGTGTACAGCTTCTCGACTGATGCAGGTGGGTGCGGCACGCTCGCACGCTCGGCGAACAGGGGGGTGCCGGTACTCACGTCGTAGACGTAGGCGCCCGACCCCGAGCCGGCGACCGCCAGCTCGTGTGCGAGGCGGCTGGAGAGGACGCTCTGGGCGTTCTGTGCGCCGGCGGCACCCACCACCGACAGGCAGGCGAGAAGCGCGGCGGCAAGCGCCGAAATGCTGGTTCTAGCGCGTCTACAGACGCTGTTTGCGACAGCTTGACGTGGGCTGGTCATCGGAGAAGCACCTAACAGTACGTAGAATCAGCTCAAATGGGCGAGGTTGTGAAGTTGAAGGCCCCCAAGCGGGGCTCGTCGTCGAGTGCAACACGCGCCAAGCGCAAGCGGAGCGCACCTGCCAAGACGTCCTCGCGGCGCAAGCGCGGGCGTGACCGCACGGCGCTTGTGCTCGGGGGCGGCGGGTTCACAGGCGGCGTCTATGAGATCGGGGCGTTGCGAGCGCTGGATCTGCTGGCCGCCAATCGCACGGTCAACCAGTTCGACGTCTACGTCGGCACCTCGGCCGGGGCGTTCGTGGCGTCACTGTGCGCCAACGGCGTCACGCCTGAGCAGATGATGCGCGTTGTCACTCGCCAGGGCCCCCAGACGTTTCGCGACATCGACCTTGGCGATGTGCTGCAGCTGAACCTGCCGGGCTTCGCGCGCAGTGGTGTGCAGCTGCCCTTACGGGTGGCTGGACTGGCGCGCCGGCTGGTACCACAGTTGGGGCAGGTCTCGCTGATCGACTTCCTGCTTGGGCTGGCCGAGGCATTGCCGACCGGCGCCTACACCGGGGCCGGCATCGAGCGCTATCTGCACAAGGTGCTGGCGCAGGACGGGCGCAGCGACGACTTTCGCGATCTGGCCTCTGAGCTGTATCTGGTGGCGACCGACCTGGACACCTGCGAGCGGATCGTGTTCGGCGCGGATGGCTATGACGACGTGCCGATATCGCGCGCGGTTCGCGCCTCGGGTGCGCTGCCGATGGTGTACGCGCCCGTAAAGATCGGTGAGCGCGAGCTGATCGACGGTGGCATCGTCTCGACCACAAATCTCGACATCGCGGTCGAGGCCGGAGCGCAGCTGGTGATTGTGATCAATCCGGTCGTGCCCTACGTGCAAGAGCCGGAATTGGACAGCAACGGGGTTGCGGCTCCGCTGCCGCGCCGGATCTCCGACCGAGGCTTCTCAAAGATCGGCTACCAAGCTTTCAAGCTGCTGGCGCACCGGCGACTGCACGAGCTCGCGCATATGTGGGAGGAGCGCTATCCGGGCGTTGACATCGTGCTGATCGAGCCGGAGCCGACCGACGAGCTGATGTTCGAGACGTCGATCATGAACTTTGCTTCGCGGATCGACATCGCCCGCCACGGCTTTCAGTCCGTCACCTACCATCTGGCCGAGGAATTTGAGCGCTACAGCGAAATCTGGGCGCGGCACGGGATCGAGATCTCCGAGCGGCGCGTACGCCGCGTCGTGCACCACTTCGAAGCCGAAGAAGAGGAGCGGGGGGCCTGGCGAAAAATCCTTGAGGGCACAACCAGCGCCCTGCTCAGGCAGTCCGGCTCAAACTAGGACAGCGCTCGGTCGATCGCGCTCAGCAGGCGCGTTGAAGCCGCCTCGTCGTGGATCGAGATGCGCACGTGGCGCGGCTCGCCCAGCGCGGCGCCGGGAGCCACGATCACACCATTCTGCTCAAGGCGTCCGGCCAGCTCTGTGCCGTCGATCGTTGGATGGGCAACCCAGAGGAAGTTGGCCTGGCTGTCTGAGACCTCGAACCCCTGCTCGCGCAGCGCCACACTCAGGCGCTCTCGCTCCTGAGCGACCCGGCGCACACGGCGGAGGATCACCTCGGTCCCGCGGCGCAGCGACTCAAGCGCGCCCGCTTGGGATATCTCGCTGACGCCAAGGTCGGGCTCCAGCTCGTCCAGCAGCTGCTCAGAGCCCGGCGCGCCGATCGCATAGCCACAGCGCAAGCCCGCTAGACCCCACGCCTTGGAGAAGCTGCGAAACACCAACAGGCGCGGGTAGCGCTCAAGCAGCTCGATCGAGGAGTCGGTCGGCTGCGCATCGGCGAACTCGACCAGCGACTCGTCCAGCAGCACAGCGACACCCTCGGGCAGCGATGCCAGCAGTCGCTCCAACTCGGCAGTGGCCAGCAGCTCTCCGGTCGGATCGTTGGGGCTCGCCAGCGCGATTACGCGCGTGTCGTGTTCGGCGGCTGTCGCCAGCAGCTCATCGACGCCGCCGTCGACTGGGATTGCCTGACCGTGGGCGCGGCGAGCCATGATCGGGAACAGCGGATAGGAGGGCCAGCTCGTCAGCAGCACCTGGCCGGGCTCAATCAACGCGCGGGTAGCCGAGCTGAGCAGTTCGGCCGAGCCATTGCCGACGATCAGCCGGCCCGGTATGACGCCGTGGCGCTCGGCCAGCGTGGAACGCAGCTGCGTTCCACGCGTGTGTGGGTAGCGCTGCATACCGCGGCGGGCAACGAACGTGATCGCGCTGACGATCTCCGAGTGGGGGAGATCGGGCCACGTGGTTTGCGAGAGGTCCAGCGTCTGCACCGTCGTCAGCGCTTTGCGGCGGCGCTCGGCGGCGTCCTCGCGAAGCTGGACGTTGACCTCCTCCTCGGAGAGGCCCTCAAACTGCTTGTAATAGTCGAGTAGGCCCACGCTCAGGGCTTGGTTTCGCCGGGCGTAGTGCTCGAACCGGGACCGTGGATGACGATGAACCAGAACGAGAAGGCCGCGGCGCAAACGGCCGCCGTCGTCGCGAACACACGCCCGAGCGCGCCCGAGCGCTGGTCGTAGCCGGCGGCCCGGCGCACGAGGATCCAGGCACCGTCCAGCCGACGCAGGATCATCAGCGTGCCGAACAGCAGCACGAACAGAGCGACCATCGCGACCACGATACCCAGGAAGATATCCCCGGTCAGATAGTTGGCCTCCGAGCCAACCCACAGGCAGGCCACCGGGATCGGCCCCCAGCACAGCAGGCTGCCGAGCACCATGCCAAGGAAGATCGAGTTGGCGAGCATACGGTCGATCCGTTGACGCGCCTCACTGCCACGCTCAGGGAGCGTGCGAAAGTGGGTCGGGGCGGTGCCGGGGCGCCGGCCGACGAACAGGCCACCATTGTCGCTCGGATCGGTGCGCATACTTTCTCGTCAGTTCCCCGGCAGACTACCGGGCCGTGTACAGGGAGTCGATGACCGCCGCGTACTTCTCCGCGACGACGTTGCGCTTGACCTTCAGCGTCGGCGTCAGCTCGCCGGTCTCCTGCGAGAGGTCTTTGGGGAGAATCGCAAAGCGCTTGACCTGCTCGACCTGGGCGTAGAGGCGGTTGGCGTGTTGCACCTGCTCATCGACCATCGCCTTAGCCTGCTCTGTCTCGCACAGGCTCGCGATGTCCGCGGGCAGGTCGTGCTGCTGTGCGAAGGCGCCGATTTCTTCCTCGTCGAGGGTGACCAGCACGATCGGATAGGGACGCTTGTCGCCGAGCATCACAGCCTGGGAAATCCAGCGACACTGCTTTAGGTCGTTCTCCAGGTTGGCCGGAGTGATGTTCTTGCCGCCGGCGGTGATGATGATGTCCTTCTTGCGGCCGGTGATGGACAGGTAGCCGTCCTCGTCCAGCGAGCCAAGATCGCCCGTGTGCAGCCAGCCGTCCTCGACCGAGCCGAAGCTCGCATCAGCGTTTTTGTAGTAGCCCTGGAAGACGTTGGGACCCTTGATGAGGACCTCGCCGTCGTCGGCGATCTTGATTTGAACGCCGGGGAAGGGCCGGCCGACCGTGCCAAAGCGATGGTCCTCGATCGTGCACACGGTCGCAGCGGTCGCACTCTCGGTCATGCCGTAGCCCTCAAGCACTGGGATGCCTGCTGCCCAGAAGAATTCGAGGATCTCCTTGGCGATCGGCGCGGCGCCGGTGACGGCGTGGCGGACACTGCCGCCGAAGATCGCGCGCACATTCTTGAACAGCTTCTCATCGGCCTCCTCGAAGGGCGCTATCAGCTCCGGCGGGACCGTTTCGCCGCGCACCTGCATGTCGCGCACCTTCGTGCCCAGCGCGATCGCCTTCTGCGCGTTGTCTTGATCCTCTTGGGGTTGGGCGGCCAGTGCGGCATTGGCGAGCGTGAAGATCTTCTCGAAGATGCGTGGCACCGATGGCAGGTAGGTCGGTTTGACCTCCGAGAGCTCGGCGACGATCTGTTTGGTGTCGCCGCCGAAGTAGGCGATTGTCGCGCCCAGGTCAAAGGCCGCGAGCTGGATCAGCAGGGCAAAGGCATGGGCGAGGGGGAGATAGAGGTAGATGACCTCGTCGTCCTCGATCTGACCCACCTCTTTGATCATGTCGATCATCGCCTGGTAGTTGCCATGGCTGAGCACGCAGCCCTTGGGCGGGCCGGTCGTGCCGGAGGTGTAGATGAAGGTGAAGGAGTCCTCGGGCTTGACCGCTTGTTGGCGCGCCACCAACTCGGCAGCCGGGCGGCCGCGGCCTCGCTCGCGGACCTGCTCCAGGCTGATCGCGGGCAGCGGCGACTCGTCCTGCGGCGGGTCGATCACGATCACCGTCTTCAATGCCGGAGTCTGCTCGCGGATCGCAGCCAGCTTTGCCAACTGCTCCGAGTCCTCGCAGACGATCGCCGTGGCGCCGGAATCGGAGATCACCCACTGGCACTCCTCGGGGGAGTTGGTCTGGTAGATCGGGACGACCACCGCGCCGGTGGCGGTGATCGCCATGTCGGCGTAGGACCACTCCGGGCGCGTGTTGGCAAGGATGCAGACGCGCTCGCCCGGTTGCACCCCCAGGTCGATCAAGCCGAGAGCGACCTCCTCGACGACGTCGGCAAGCTGCGTGTAGTTGAGCTCATGCCAAGCCTCGTCCTGCTTGTATCGGATGGCGGGATGCTCGGGATGCTCGGCCGCCGAGCGTGCGATCAGGTCGGCAATCGTTCGCGAGCCCGTGATCGGCTCTGTGGCGCTGGCCTCCATGACGGACTCTCCTCCTCGACGATGACCCTTTGGAAAACTGGCTGCTCTGCCAGTGATCTTAGGGGAGTTGTCCGCCTACGGCCACAGCCGCCCAGTTGCGGAGCTCTGTGCTTGCGGGAGGCTGTGCTCAGCTCTTCAGCTCTTGGCGGCGGCGATAGCGCCCGGCGGGGCTGACGGGCGGCGCACGCTTGCCATGAACAGGCTCTTGTCGATCTTGCCCTGGAAGACCGGGACTCCGTTCTCAAGGCACTTGGACAAGACTTCTCTACGCTCCAGGCCGGCTTGGCGCGCGAGCTCGGTGGGCGTGAGGTGATTGGACATGTGTAGTCCTCCTGTCGCTGGGGGTCGACCTTCGTTAGGTCTACATCCGCGTGCGGACGTGCTCAAGGGACTTTCCCGCATGGTGCGCGGAATATGCCTGGGCCAGAGGAAGTACGCGCTCAGACCGGGTTGGGCACGTCGATGAAGACGTGCTCGACGCCGAAGCGGGTCGCCAGGTGCTCGCCGAGGGCTCTCACCCCGAAGGTCTCGGTGGCATAGTGGCCGGCGGCGATGAAGTGGATTGACGCCTCTTGGGCCTGCGTCATCACGCGCTCGGTCGGCTCGCCCGTCAGAAAGGCGTCGGCGCCGGCCTCGATCGCCTCTCCTAGATAGGAGCAGCCGCCACCGGAGACGATCGCCATGGTGCAGACGCTGGCTGGGCCGGCGGCGAAGAAGAGCGGGTCGCGGCCGGTCAGCTCGGCTGTACGTGCGCGTAGAGTGGCGGCGTCGAGGCCATGGTTGGCGAAGTGCGCGAGCACCCCGATCGGCTCGCCTTCGTGGTCGGCGAAGGGAGCTTGCTCCTCGGCGCCGAGTGCCTTGGCTATCAGAGCGTTGTTGCCCAGTTGCGGGTGGGCGTCCAGAGGCAGGTGGTAGGCCGCGAGCGACACGTCGGCGTCGAACAGAAGCTTCAGACGGCGCTTCATCGTCGGGTCGATCGAGGATTGGCCGCGGCTCCAGAAGAGCCCGTGGTGGACGAGGATCAGGTCCGCGCTTTCGGCCAGGGCTCGTTCGAACAGCTCGGCGCCGGCGCTGACGCCGGTGGCGACTCGGGCGATGTCAGGCTTGCCGGGTACTTGCAGGCCGTTGGGGCAGTAGTCGCGGAAGCGCTGGGGTTCTAGGAGGTCGTTGAGGTCGGCGATGAGGTCAGACAGGGGTGCTGGCATGGTTGGGCGACCTTAGCGTTGGGTCGCGTTGGACGGGTAGTGGGGTGGTAGGGCCGGTGGGGCGGGGCGGCTGGGTCGGGCGGGTCGGGTGGCTTGTTATGGGATACTCAAGGGGCGTCGGGGCGTGGCGCAGCCTGGTAGCGCGCACCGTTCGGGTCGGTGAGGTCCCCGGTTCAAATCCGGGCGCCCCGATTGGTTAGTGTTTGGCGAAGGCCAGCAATGGCGGGCGAAAACCGCCGAAAACATGGGGGATCGGGGTCGGTCGTTTCGCCTGGTTTTGCGGGCTTTCGCCGGCATGGCCGCTGCAAATCCGTTGCAGGCGACGCCGAATCCGTTGCAAATCCGTTGCAGCGCTGGGAGCTTTGATTCGGTCGCCCTGGCGTGAGACTGCCGGCGAAGCGGGGCGCTAACCGAGATGTGCGCTCTGTTGGTGGCGGGGCAGGCCGTCATCGGGCAGCGGCTCCCAGGCTGCCGCATAGGCGATGAACTGGCGCACGCCGGGGCGTATGCCGGGGTCCGAATCGAAGGCGCCCATGCGGATGCTCATGCGATCGGGGTCGTCCGGGTGGCGGCTGTAGACAGCCGAGCCGCACGCGCCGCAAAACCACTTCTCCCAGCCGCCCTCGGGCCTCCAAGCGCGCAGGCTCTCCTCGCCCGAGACCAAACGGAACGAGCCCGGCTCGGGCCGAGCGTTCGCCGATGCGGCTGTGCCGCTGCGTCGCTGGCAGCGCGTGCAGTGGCAGTAGTTCGCGGAGAGGAGCGGTGCGGACACCTCGAAGCGGACGGCTCCGCAGCCGCAACCGCCGGTCAGGGGAAGCTCAAGCTCTGCTGCCATCTCGGCGCGGACGATAGCGCTGTGCGGAAAAGTGCTGACCGCGGCGTCAGGCGAGGGAGCGGCGAATGTGAGCCTGGCCGCCGCCGAGTGCGCGGGTCGCCAATACTGGCGGCATGAGCCAAGGAGCCCGTCTAAGTCTTGTTCTCGGGATCAACCTGACGATGGTGCTCGCGCTGCTGCTCGTGGGTCTCTTTGCCCACTCGCTCGGCGTGTTGGCTTCGGGAGCCGATTACCTCGGCGATGCGTTCGGCGCCGGCTTCGCCCTGCTGGCGCTTCGGTTGAGCCGCCGCAGGCAGGACGGACGCGCTACCTCCCTTGCCGCGCTCGTGAACGCGAGCCTCTTGCTGGCGGTGACGGTCGCGGTCATCGTCGAGGCGATCTACCGGCTGAGCACGGGAGCGCCGTCGATTCATGGCGTGCCGGTCGTCGTCGTGAGCGTGATCGCGGCCGGCGCGATGATCGCCTGCGCCTTGATCCTCGGAGATGTCGGCGGTGATGTTGGGATGCAGTCGGTGATGCTCGATAGCGTGGCTGACGCTGCCGCTGCGCTTGGTGTGGCGATCAGCGGCGGCGTGATCCTGCTGACAGGCGGCACCTACTGGCTTGACTCGGCGGTGGCGCTTGTGATCGCTCTCGTAGTGGCCTTCCATGCGCTCAAGCTGCTCCGTAAGGTGACAGCCGAACTCAGTCGGAGAGTGACCACGGGTTCGGTCAAGATGCCCGAGCACTAGCCCACGGAGGAGACGGGATCGGGGCGCCCCTCGTGCGAAGTGCGTCGTGTCCGCCGCTCTGCAACGATTTGCGTTCCAATGAGCGTGCATCGGCCGTCGAGTCTGGGCGGTGAGAACCATCTCGGCAACTCGACCCGACCGCCTCTTGCCTAGCTGGATCATCCGCAACGCCAGTGAGGAGGACATTGCGTCCATCCTCGACCTGTGGGCTGCGGCAGACAGCTCACCCAGCGTCAGTGACTCGCCCGAGGGTTTGGCTGGATTGCTAAGCGCCGATTCGGAGGCGATGCTCGTCGCTGAGCTTGATGGTGTCGTTGTCGGCTCGTTGATCGCCGCATGGGACGGCTGGCGTGGGAGCTTCTACAGGCTCGCCGTGTTGCCGAGCGAACAACGCCAGGGCCTTGCAACAACGCTGGTCAGGGAGGGAGAGCGGCGTCTATGTGAGCGGGGCGCGATAAGGCTGACCGCGATCGTCGCCGACGAGGATGCGGGTGCGATGGCGTTCTGGCGAGCCGCCGGCTATGAGCGCCAGCAGCATCGCGCTCGGCTCGTGCGTCACCCGTGATGCGTGACGTGCCTGCGCTCCCCCTGACAGCGACAGTCGGCCGATGTCGCCGACAGGTCGGGGCCGCTGGCGTGCCCGCCGCCGGTCCGACTGGCAAGCCTCACTCCACGCGCCTGCGAGTGAGACTCAGTGCCAGCGTGAGCAGGCCAACCAAGAGCAGCACGCGCCCGGCTACGGAGTCAACGGCGATCCAGGCGGCGCCGAGGAGCACGCCGGTCAAGATGAGACCGGATGCCCATAGCGCGCAGCCCGCCGTGGTGAGGGCGATGAACGGCCCGAGCCTGACGCGCCGAGCCCCCGCGGGCAGGGAGACGAATGTGCGCGCGAGCGGCAGCAGTCGCGCGATGAATACGGCGCGCGTGCCGTGCCGGGCGAGCAGGCCGTCCCAGCGGCGCAGCACGGCGCGCGCGACGGGCACGCGCTCAAGGAGTCGGCTTGCGCCGAGGCCGTAGGCGAGCAGCGATCCGACGAGGTTTCCCGAGGTCGCGGCGAGCACGGCGAGCGGGAGGCTCATCCAGCCCTGGTGGACGGCGAACCCGGAGAACAGGAGCGTGACCTCGCTCGGGATCGGGATACAGGCGCTCTCTGGCACCATCAGCAGGAAGACGCCAAGCGCCCCGAACTGCTCGATCACGCCAGTCACGGACGCCCTCCTTGGGAATGCCGCGGGCGCGGCCCTTTCCCTGGCGGGCGGGGCGCGTGCCCTGGACGCGGCGCGGGCCGCGGCGGCGGGGGAGGCACGCCTGGCACCGGCGGACGTGGGCGGCGGTAGCCGAGCGCGGTCTGCACGCTCGACGGCCGCCAGCGGTCCCCGCCGCGCGGTGTCGGCACGCCTTCGTCATTAAGCAGGTTGGCGATGGCTTGGAGGCTTTCGCCAGCATCGCGGAGCGTCCTGATGCGATCGGCAAGCTCCGGTGAGTGATGCGCGAGTCCGCGGCGCCCCCGTGGGGGCCTGCCGGGTGGCGGCTCGCGGTGCCAACGCTCGACCTCGCGCAGCACCCGCGCGACGTGCGCGCCCGCTCGCGTTGCGGTGTCGAGTTCAACGTCGAGCGCGATGAGGTCGCCATCGCAGGCGTCGAGCCAGTCGAGCAGAGCGACCAGCTCCCGCAGCGAACCGGCTGCGTCCGCGAGGCGAGCCACGAGGAGCGCCGACGCCTCTCCAGCGCCGATGAGCTCCAAAGCCCCCACGAGGCCGTTACGCACAACTCCGATCACGTCCACGTCGATCCGCGCACCATCCGCGCCCGCGTCGGCATCTACGCTCGCCGGGTAGTACGCGAGGGCAGTACGATCCACACACCTATTGTACGCAAATATATTGCGTAAGCAGTTAGGTACGCCTACGGCAGCAAGCGCTCGCGCGCGCCCCAGCCGTGCGAGCGGTTCCCGTTCAGCCCGCTGTTCCCGCCCGACCCAATGATCCTCGGAACCGCCCGGCGCCCGTAACAGCGCGCCGCTGCAACTAGCGAAAGTACGATCCCTCTCGTGCCGGCGGCGTTCATCCCGAGCCCTCCGACCAACGGTTTTCACGTTGGGCCTCTGTTCGTACATGCCTACGGGATCGCGTATGTCCTTGCGGTGGTTGCTGCGATAGCGATTACCGTGCGCCGCTGGCAGGCAAAGGGCGGTAGCCACGAGTTGGTCTACGAGGTCGCGCTGTGGGGGTTTCCCGCTGGGGTGATCGGCGGGCGCCTCTACTTCCTGGTGACAAGCTGGAACGAAGTCCCGCCGCATTGGTGGGGACCGTTCGCCGTCTGGAAGGGCGGCCTCGGCATATGGGGCGGGGTCGTGGCCGGGACGCTCGCGGGGCTGTGGAGGCTGCGCCGACACGGCGCGGACATCCCCGCGTTCATGGACGCCGCCGCCCCTGCGCTGCTCATCGCGCAGGCGATCGGTCGTATCGGCAACTACTTCAACCAAGAGCTTTTCGGCGGCCCCACAACGCTCCCGTGGGGGCTTGAAATCTCACCCGCGCACAGGCCGGTCGGCTACGCGCAGTACGCGGCGTTTCACCCAACGTTTCTGTATGAGCTGATCTGGAACGTGTTGCTCGCCGCGACGCTTATATGGCTCGGACGCCACCGCCGCATCTGCTCCCCCGGCCTGTTCGCGCTCTATGTCGCTGGCTATTCATTCGCGCGGATTGGGGAGGAGCAGTTGCGCGTCGATCCTGCACACCACATCCTCGGGCTACGGCTGAACTTCTACGTGGCAACCCTGCTCTGCCTTGCTGGCATCACATGGTTCGTCCGCATCCAACGCGGCACGCTTCGGCTTCCCTCGCGCAAGACCATACGCCGCGGCGGGGCGCTGCTCGCTGCCGGCGGTATGCTCGCGCTCGCGGGCTGCGGCGCTACCTCACACACCTACCGCCCAGCCGACCAAGCTGACGCGCGCATCCAGTCAACCGCCATTGGCGCTCACGCGGACTTTACGACGTGCAGACGGCGAGGCGTTGCGGGGGCCGCGCTTCGCTGCTCGTAGTCGTCCATCGCGCGCTGCGCACGCGCAAGCGCGCGGCGCCGGCCGAGCTTGGTGTAGACGGTGGCGATCAAGTAGCCGCCGTCATCGTGCCCGACCATTTCTGCGACCGTCGCGGGGTCGAGGCCGAGGCCGCCGTCCTCGACGGGATCGACCATCCATTGAATCGCGCGGTGCTTCAACTCGTAGAACTCCTGGCCCGGCATCCCCGCCGATGCACGTACCGAGTGCCAGAGGTTGCACCACGTACTTCGCAGCATGTAGCCGCCGCGCGTCGCCGGGAACACAATCTCGCCCTTGCTGCGGTCGATTGTCTTTCCTCGACGTGGCATCGCTTCTAGGTGCGCTCGAAAACGGGGGCTCATTACGACCCATCGGCCGTCGTCATCCTTGGGCCATGTGACCTTTCCAGTGTCGAGGTCGAGTTGCCAGCGCACATGGATCAGGTTCTCCCCGAAGTGAATCTCGGGGCGATGCAATCCAAACACCTCGCCGGGTCGCATCGCAGCGTCCCCCACCCCGAGGGCCGCGCCCTCAAGAATGAGCCCGTAGTCGTCGGCCCGGCTCTCGCGGGCGGCGCAGCGCAGGCGCTCGTACTGCTCGTCAGTGATTATCTCGAAGTCGGGTCGGTCTACTCGGCGCTTGCGCTTGCTCGCGCCAAGGCGGGTGAACTGATTGCGCTCGATCAAGCCTCGGTCGATCGCGTGGTTGAAAAACTGCCGGACGGCCTGCTGAATGTTGGCGCCCTTCGGCCTCGTCCAAGTTACTGCCTCGTCACGAGAGAAGCTGTCGATCGGTCGGTCGTGAAACTCGCGGATGAACAGTCGTAGCCCATCGCGCAACCGTCGCACGGACGAATCGCGGCGCCCCGTTGCCTTCTGGCACGACTCGCCATCCGGCCACGTCATTGTGATTCGGCCGTTCTCGTGGATTGTGGCGCCCGCGAACTCAAGGACGGTTGGCATGGTGAGGCGCCGATTGGAAGGGTTATCGACTTCCTCGCGTAGTTCCGCAAGGCACCGACGCTCTGCCTCGTGGTAGTCGTCCATGTTGTCGTGCGTGCCGACCCACTTGCGGCGTCCCTTGTAGTCGGCGTAGCCGACCCACTTGGGGTTGTGGCGCGTACCGCGGTTGTGCGGCATTAGTCACCCTCTCCCGTGGGGTAGCGCTTGCGAAGCCATGCCTCGACCTCTGATATTCGATACCGGACGAGTCCGCCCACGCGCAGGCATGGCAGTCCGACGTGCTGTTGAAGCTCGATCCAGCGCGGCGTGACGAGCAGGTGATCGGCGAGTTGTGGCTTCGTGATCCAGCGCTCGTTTTCGTCGGCGGGCGAGCAAGTCTCTGTACTCGTGCTCGTGTCGATCAAATGTCACGGTGCCGGCGGGCAACCTTGGGCACCCTAGAAAGGTCACGAAACCCCCGCGGACGGGACACGATTTAGCCGGGCACGGTGCTCGCGTCATTGTCGCCGAGGCTCCCACGAGAACCGCACCCTTCGATGCCCGGTTCCGCGTTGGCCGGGGTATGGGCGTCCGGCTTCGATCGCTTCAAGCTGCTCCCGCTTGATGCCGGCGGCGCAGGCGAGTTCGGCTGGGGTCATGCCTCGCGCTTCGCGTCGCTCGCGGACCGCGCCGCCGAGCGCACGCAGCAGCTTTCGGTCATCCTCGGACGGCGCCCGCCGGCTCATCGCTCCGAGCATCTTCTGAAGCAGCGGGTTCTCCTGCGCGGATATCGGGGCTCTCGATTTGCTCATGTGGCTCGGACCAAAGTCGGTCGAAGAAAAGCCGTCCAACGCAGCCATCTAGATCACATCCTGCCCTCGTTTTCAACTCGCATCGACGGCTCCGGATTGGCGAGCGTCGCAGGCTTCGCAGAGCGGGCCGGGCGCGTGCTTTGCGGCCTGCGTGGCGCGGTTCCCGGCGCGGTCGTAGCCTCCCCATCGACACCAGCGCAAGCCCGCCGTTTCGGCCTCGGTCTCTAGCGCTTCGATCGAGGCGAAGAAGTCGGGATAGAGCGCCTTGAGCATCGCGCGCTCGTGCTCGGCGGACGCGAACGCACCGCAATTGCACTCGCCGCTTCGGTGGAGAAGGGCGGCAGCGTCGGACTCCGGTATGCGGTGAGCTTGCCGGTAGGCCGCCATGTGAGCGGACGACCAGTTGAGCAGCGGGTTTGCGAACACCACCGACAAGCGGCGCGCGCGTGAGATTGGCTCGCGCTTCGCACGACGCTGGCTCTCCGCACGACGGACGCCCGAGAGGAACACCACACGGGCTCGGCGCGAGTGTCCAGCCTTGCTTTCACGCAGGAGGGTGGCAATCTGACGTTCCTTGAGCACGATGTAAGCCCGCCCGTGCATTGCCGGGCCGGGGAACCCGAGGCCGGTTCTGACTCTGCCGTCTCGGGATGCGTCACCGCCGAGCACCATTCGGCGATATGCGTCGCCCGCGTACATGATGCGCAGCGGCTTATCGAGCCAGTGCGCGTATTCGCGGACGAACTCGGCGACGCCGGGAACGGCCGTGCCGGTGTCGATGAAGGCGAGCCCGTCGTACTGGTCGCGGCAGCGGTGCGCGAGTACGGTTGAGTCGTTGCCGCCGCTGAACAAGCACCATACGGCGACGGGTTTGTGTTCGTCTCGCGCCCGACGGGTTATCTCGTCCGGCTCGCGCGCGACGGATTGCGGGGTGAGTTCCTGTGTCAGCGTGTGCGGTGCCGGCGGGCGACCGTGGCATTACAGAAAGGTCATCGTTGGTCGCGTAACGGGACACGCTGTTGTCAGACGTTTTGCTCCACCGGCTCGGGCATTGGAAGCCGTCGATCTTGTCCGCCATGACACGCGGGTTGCGGCGCGGTACGCCCTTGCTCGGGACTCCTGCGTGGTTGCGTGCGATGTTCGTGCTGTCAGCCGAGGCGAATGGGTAGCGGCTACCGCTGAGCTTGAGGCCCCGCAGCAGGTGAAGCCATACCGGCACGGGTCCATCGCTGCACAGCGCGTCCATCGCTTGAGTCATGCGTTCGTGCCAGCGGCGGTCGCCGACCGAGCGGTACTCCCCAGAGCTTCCGATGCACACGCGCGGCCATGCCTCGGCAAGCCTCAGCAGCCGGTCTAGCGATTCGTGCATGTGCCATACGGGCGCTCCACGTTGCCCAAGCGGCCAAGCTGCGATCAGCGCGTCATTCTCTCGCTCGGTTCCTTCGATGAGGTCGGGAATGACGGCCCAGGTGGTCGGGAACTCAAGCCAGCGCTTACACCACTTGTAGTAAGCCGGCCAGTCGGTCGCTCGACCCTTGCGCCAGAATGAATAAGCGCCGTTGTCGAGCATGACCGACTGGCCGATTTCGTGGCAGTGCGTGATGTTCTGCGGTTGCGCGAAGCTGACACAGAAGGAGCGACCCGCGAGTTCGAGCAGTCGGGCGCGGGGTGTGATTGGGGTGCCGTGATAGTGGATCACGCCGACTGTGGGCGGGTACGGCCACGCACTCGCCCGATGACGAGCGACCACAGCAGCGCGCCGGCTGTCTTGGCGGTGAACTGCCCGAACGTCGTTGTCCAGACGAGCCCGCCAAAGGCAAGCGTCGGGAAAACGAAGCTGTCGATCGCCGCTCCCAGCCACGCGGCCATGTTGGCTCGCTGCATCCATTCCCGGTTTCGCAGGAAGTGGTACAGCAGCGCCTCGCCGCTCTCAGCGCACGCGAACGATATGGCTGACGCCTCCGCGACTGTGCGCGCGTCGAGGCTGATTGCGAAGCTCAGCGCAGAGCCGGCGAGGATGAGCAGCGCCATCTTGGCCCATCGCGTCGTACCCCAGAAGTCAGCGAGCCGATCGCGCGTAATGAGGTCGAGCCCGATCAACGCGAAGGCGTTGTAGATCGACGCCGTAGGCCCGAAGCGCGCAGCGAGCAGGTTCGCAGCGACGATCGCGGCGAGATATAGGGAGACGAGCGCGGCGACGCTGCCCCGTGGTGTCGGTGGCCGGCTCATGTCGGCATCTCCCATCGGAGCTTCTTGCCGAGCGGGTGTGTGTCGGATGCGGGTCGTCCAGGTCGGTTCCACTTCCCGCCGCCGGCCGCTGCGTCAACGAGGGTGAAGCCGCTGGCGCGCAGTGAGGCGCCGCCCTCCTCGGGCAGCGTGTAGGTGATGAGCCGGCGGTAGCCGAGCGCCTTGACCGAGCGCCAGGCGGCGCGGTAGAGCATGGAGCAGGCGTTAGGGGCGCCGTCCGTGCAGCAGCGACGCACTTCGGCGGTGTATCCGTCATCGAGCCCCCGCGCGATCGGGCGTCCGACGACCGCGACGCCGCGAAGCTCGTTGCCGTCGGTGACGCCGACGACGCTTATGCAGCCGGGTACAGTCCGGTTGTGCCGGTGGTATCTCGCTATGAAGGCGTTGGCGACCTTGAGGGTTGTAGGAATGAGTGACAGGCGAACCGTGCTGCCCTGCCCACTCCCGCTTTCGGTGTGCGACGTTTTCTTGCTCAGTGCTCACGGAGCCGGCGGGCAACCCTGGGCAATACAGAAAGGTCATGCGGCGCCCTCAAACGGGACAAGGCAAGTCGAGAAAATGCTGGCGTCTCCGATGTGGCGGAGACGCCAGCCCAGCGACCGGGGTCAGAACGGCGAAGCGGACTCGGCTAGGCAGGTTGGGCAGTAGCGCTCGCCATAGGCACGAAACCTGCTGCAACTGTCTTTTGAGCATTGTGGCTGTCTCGTGCGCCGTGGTGGTGCGCGTCGCTCGATCGCATCGACGTAGCCAAGCTCCCGCATCGCCTGAGTGTGTGATTTACGGTCGAGCATGGCGAGAAGCTGCTCGAAACCGTCCGGGTCGATGACCTCCAAGTCGCGCAGTAGCGGCACCGAGAACGTCCCACCACACGCGCACTGTGGCAGTCCAGCCGTGCGGATCGCAGCAGCCGACCCATACAGGATGCAGCCGCAATCTGCGCACTCGATCTTGCGCAGCCGACACGATGACTTGCGCCGGCCGCGCTTCAACGTGGCGGGCATCACGCGACCGCGCTTTCCAGCGCGCGGGCGATCGTGTCCACCGTCTCGGCATAGCGCCGAATCGCCTCCACGTCGTTAGCCTCTCCCCACCCTGCGATGTAGGGGATGCTCTCGCCGGAGGTGTCCAGTCCGATCGCGCCGCAAACGATCACGGCCGCCGTCTCTACGATGACCTCGGCGTCCGCGCGCCCGTGCTCCTTGTAGGTCGGGACGCCTACCGCGTGCGCCAGCTCGTGAATGAGCGTTTTTACTCGACGGTTCTCGCTTGTCGTGTTTGTCGAGACGCAGATCAGTTTTTCGGACTCACTGCAAAATCCGCCACTGTGCTCTAGCGGCCGGTACTCGACGCGGTAGCCGATGCTTTGCGCGAAGCGCTCCAACTTGGCGATGTAGGGTCCGTGCGAGTCTCCCGTGACGGGCTCGCACGGAGGTTCCGGTAGCGGCTCGCCGTCGGTCTGCGCTATGTCAAAAACGGAGACGGCCCGAAACAGCGTGATCGTCTCGTCGGTTTCGCCGCCGCTGTCGTCGCGCTGCTTGACGACCATCGGCGCCATGATCTTTATTGAGTGCTCGCCCTTGCGGACTTGACGGCCGAGCTGCTGCCATGCCTTGAATCCTGCGACGTGTGAAGCCTCGGGGCACTGCATGGCGATCAACATGCAGTTGTTCAGGCTGTAGTCGTGGAACGTGGCGCGCGTCTCAGCCCACTTGCGCCAGCCGTCCGACGTGAGCAGCGCCCGTGCTGCGCGCTGGATCGCGTCCCGTGTCTCGGCTCGCTTTGTCTCCCGGTATGCGGCACGCTCGGCGTCTGAGAAGGTGCGTCGGCGCGCTATAGTTTTGGTTGACATCGAAACTAACCTTTCGTTGTCCATGAGCCCGGACGTTGGCGCGTCGCGGGCTCGCTTTTTTCTTACTTACGTTTATACATTAACACACCCTCCAATCCGGGTCAACCAGTTGTCGCACATTTTATGTATAAACCTCACGCGCGTTCACTTCTATCTGACTCTGCGCTGTAAGGATGGACGCGAGGGGTGACGTGGTGCTTTTGGCAGTCCATACGACGACCGCGATTGATGCTCCCGTGGGAGTGACGGCAGCAGTGGCGCTTTGAGCGCGCGCAGCAGTCGGGACGGCGAGCAGCACGAGCGGGTTTGAGTGTCGCAGGGCGCCGCGTGGGATTGCGCGTGCGTAGCGTGCTCCCTTGTCGCGCAGGCGGTCGATTGTCTCGGTGCCACGGTCAAGCTCAAGCAGGAGATGTATCGGCGCGCTGTCGGGGAGAGTGAGGACGCCGTAGCCGTCGGGCTTGGCGATGCCGTCGAGCATGGTGTGTGTCGTGCGCTCGCCGTACCACTCGCTTAGTGTCCCGTGTGCTGCTCGGGCGTCTTGGGCCAGGCGTGTGAAGAACTCGTTGGTTTCGATGCGGTGCGCGAGCGATGGTGAGGCCGCGATGGTGAGCGCGTGGGAGTGGCGCCAGCGCACTTCGCGGCGTTCGATGCCCTCCTCGGCCGCTACGACGTAGGCGCCTGCCTCATCGAGTATCCAGTGGTACGGAGCGCTTCCCTCTCCACGCTTGAGGACGGGACGGAAGTGGTCGAGCACGCGCAGCGAGTACAGAGCTTGAAGGCGATAGCGCGTAGCCCTTACGCTTGGGAACCACAGGCGTTGAAGTTGCTCGGTCGTGAGTACCTGATGCTCGTAGCAGTCCAGGGCGAGCAGACGATCGCGGTCGGTCAGCCTTCCACCGAGGGCGGCGATTTGAGTCTCTGTCACTCGACGCGGGCGGGAGCCCTTTTCAGTGTTTCTCATCCGCTACCTTTGTCGGGCGTCGAATCCGGCGAGGGATATTGCACGTTTGCAGGGCGTTCACGGCGTCTTGGGTGTTCCGTTCCTAGATCGGAAGGTGAATCGGAAGATGGAGCGCCAGCCGGGCCGGAAGGTAGAACGGAACCCCCCGCACTCGCCACCTTGCGAGTCTTGCGGTTCGCTGAGGTCGCGCGCTGACGCTCAGCTAGACGTTGCTCGGTCTGCTCGCGCGGGACACCAATGCGTCCGCGGTTGGCTGCGCGGACCATCTCTACCTGGCCGGGTATCTCCGTGGACAGGGCCTCGGTTTTGATCGTAAACGCTCGGCTCGTCTGCCCGTTGTGGCAGAGCCGCACGGCGGCGGTGTAGACGGGCAGGTGCGCGAGGTCGTGCGCGGCAAGCTCGGGGCGGACCTCGCGCTCAAGCGCTTGTGCGTCCTCACGACTCACCTGGAAGTACACCTTTGTCCTGGCGTTTGCCGCGATCCCCTCGCGTAGCTCGCGCGTCAATTGCCCGAGGTGTTGGTGCGCCATGACCAGCGACAGCCGATAGCCGCGGGCCTCCGCGAGCACGTCCGGGATCGGCGTCGGCAGGTTCAGGAAGTTTTGGACCTCATCGACGTACAGCGCCGCGTCGGCGCGCTGCTCTTGCGCGACAGCGGCGCGGGCGAGCGCTGCCTGCCAAACTCGCGCCACGATCATCGAGCCCAGCAGGCGGGAAGTGTCCTCGCCCAGCGTGCCCTTTGGCAGCCTGGCGAGTAGCAGTCGCCCCTCGTTGAGCGCACGCGGAATATCCAGCGTCGTGCGTGGCTGCCCGACGATCGCGCGCACCGGACCGCGCAGCAGAAACGCGCGCAGCTTGTTCAGAAGCGGCCCGATCGCCTGCGCGCGCACGGCCTCCGAGAGTCCTTGATACCACGCCCAAAACGGTTCGAGGCCAACAGGGTCTTCAACCTGCGCGACAAGCGCAGCGCGGAACTCGTCGTCACCGAGCAGACGGGGAACGTCCGCGAGCGTGGCGTCTTTGTCCTTTGAGAGCGTGAGCAGCGCGGCACGGAAAACGTCGTCTGTACGCGGACCCCAGAAGCGCTCGAACACCCGACGGAAAATCCCGACGAGCTGATCGACGCCGAGGTCACGGTCTGGACTGTCGAGCACATTCAAGCCCGGCGGCGCCGGGTCCATCGGGTCGAGTAGATCGACCTCGCCCTCACGGCCGGGCGGGATGCGTGCAAGCAAGTCCTCGACTAGATCGCCCTTCGGGTCAATCACGATTGCGCCCAAGCCCGCATCGAAGTCCGCGAGCACAAGTCGAGCGATCAGCGTTGACTTCCCGACGCCGGTAGGGCCGAGTACATGCAGGTGCTGGCGAGCGTCCTTGACCGCGAGGTTCACCTGTCGGCCGTTTGCGCCGCGCCCGAGCGGCTTGCCTTCCGTCGGCAAGCCGGGGGGCGGCGCGATCTCGCGCGCACCGGCCATGACAACCCCAGGAATCGCCTGCTGGGGTGGCAGGTGTGCGAGCGCTGCAAGCTCTGGCACGCCGAGCAGGAACGCGCGCCATCCCGGCCGGCGTTCATCGAGCTTGCGCACAGCGCGGAAGACGTGACGGCGGCGTAGGAATACCCGTGTGCCGTTGTAAGGGGCGAACGCTCCGAGCACTGCATGAATACGTCCGCGGGCCTCCGCGCGCGAACTGGCGGTGACGGTGACGCGCACCGTGCAGCGGTACAGCGACCCAGTGCTCTTGACCATCGCCTCGCGCACGTCGGGCGTGATCGTCGGATCAAGCCGTGGCGGCGCCGGCGGCTGAATCTGGAACAACTGCACGAGACGGAGCAGCCGGCCGGCGGCCTGGCCGCGGCGGATACGCCGGGCAGCAGCACGCAGTCGGTGTTGCTCGCGCGCCGTCGCGGGCCGAGCGATCACCTGAACCAGCGCGTGCTCTGGCCCCGTCAGCCCCGATAGCTGGCCGAGAATCAATGGCAGCGGGTCGGGGCTCAGCGAGGTATTGAGCGAGAACCACCCAGGCCCCGACAGCGCAAGCTCAGAGGTCACCCGCACAGTTCCCGGCGCGGTCGTCTGCTTGGCGGCGTCCGCGGGCTCGGTCGTGACGTTCACGCCGGGCCACGCCGCACTGACGGCGCGCTCGATCAGCCCAGGCGGTGTCACCTTCGGCACCCATAGCTGGAAGGTGGTGCCCGCCTCGCTGCTGGCAATCTCCCATGAGAGATGAGGCTGCCCCAAGAGCAGCCGCAGGGAAGGCGGTCGCAGGAGGTCGTGCAGCGCGCCCCAAAGAAGCTGCCCGCTCTGCTCGTTCACTTCGGGCGGCACACCGATCTGCACTAGACGCGCCTCGCGCGCGAACCCACGCCGATGTACCCAGCGCAGCAGCAGCACACCGACGATCGCGCCAAGTACGCACAACGCGACCGGCAAGAGCAACGGCGCACCGCCCGCGAGTTCGTGCGCGGCCCAACCGCCGGCCGCCTTAACCGGCCAGGCTGGTTCAAGTAGGAAGCGTTCGACGGCCGGGCTCGGGCGCGGCGGCGGCGGATAGTAAGGGTGCCCTGCGCTCACGCTTTGCCTCTCTGTGCCGCTGGACGTGTGGCGCCGACGTACATCTCTTCACCCCACTTGGCGCCGATCGTCGTTGGGAACGACTCGACTTGCACGACTGTTCCGGTGTGCGGCGCGTCCACCATCTCGCCGGGCGCGACGACGATGCCGACGTGTTCCACATCGCGCGTACCGGCCCCAAAGAAAACGAGGTCGCCCGGCTGTAGCTGCGCGGTCGCCGGCAGATGTGGGCCTGCGTCGTATTGTTCCTGCGCGGTGCGCGGAAGGCCAATGCCGGCGATGCGGAAGGCGGCCTGCACGAGCCCCGAGCAGTCCCATCCGGCGCGGCTCTCCCCGCCGTAGACGTAGGGCACGCCGCGCTGTTCGAGCGCGAACGCGAGCGCCCGACCAGCGGCGCCGCTCGCTGCCGGCGCCGGCATGACAGCCTGCGTTTCGTGTTCGTAGCGCTCGGCCCATCGCAGGACCGTTTCGACGTATTCCTGTGAGTGGTTGTACGCGAAGATCGCGCGCTGGAGTTCCTGCGGAGCGCCGCTGGCGCGGAGATAGCGAGCGGCGGTAAAGATCGCGTCCGCCGGGTTCCAACGGTCCGGCGGTCCGCCATCGACGCTCACGCCATAGGTGGCCCACGTCGAGGCGAGAAACTGCATTGGCCCGCCTGCACCCGCGGAGTTGGTCGCGCCCTCCTGCGTGCAGGACGGATCGGGGTCTTGCCCGTCGTCGCACTCCACCTTCCCGATCCCCGCGAGCACCGACCACGGCACGCCATACGCAGAGCCGGCAGCCAAGAAAAGCCGCAGGTATTCGGGAGGGATGCCCGCTACGGATTCGACGTTGGCGACCGGCTCGCCGAGACTGGCGTTGGCACCGCCGCCGAGCAGTCCGGCCGCTGCGCCGATCACGAGCACCGGCAGGAGCAGCACGAGTACGCATGAGGTGAGCAGCGCGCGCTTCATGCCGTCCTCGCAAGCTCGGCGGGGTCGCTCGTGACGAGCTCGTGCTCGGCTGGGCTCGCCTTAACCGCGAGCGGGATGCGCTGTTCGCCCGCGATCAATAGGCCGCTACCGACGGGGCAGGTGAGCAGGTAGCGCCGCTCGCCCTTGGTGAGCCCGAACGCCTGCCCGACGCGCTCGATCGCCTGCGGTGATTGACGCAGGAGAAAGTGCTCGCAGGCGTTGTTGACAACGGCCTGCCCGAGCGGCGAGTCCAGCAGGTCGCCGGGGTCTTGCGTGATCGTTGACAGGCCGGTCCAGCGCTTGCGGGCCTTCTTGGCGAGCCTGTAGAGGAACCGTGCGCCTGGTGCCTCGCGCGCGGCGCCCGGTGTCTCGCGCATGAGATCCCACGCCTCATCGACCAGCACGACACGACGCCGTAGTGGCCCCTCAAGCGAGCGCCAAATCGCGTCGAGCGCGAGCATCAGCGCGGGCGCGCGCATCCGCTCTGGCAGCCCCCGCAGGGAGAAACAGACGAGGTGACTGTCGGGTCGTACTGAAGTTGGACGGTCAAACAGAGATGAATGGGAGCCCGCCGCATATGGCGACAAGCGCTCAGCGAGGCGCCGGCCGGTTCCACTCTCGTCTTGCAGTGCGCGCACGAGGTCGGCGAGCAGCGGCGCCGGCCGGCGGTGCGTCGCGGGATCGCGCGTGATCCCCGCGGCGTGGTAGGCGGCGCGGGCGCTGCGGTCGAGCACGGCAAGCTCGCCGCCATCCAGCCCGCCGACCAGCAATTCGATGAGGTCGGCGAGGAACAGAATCCGCTCGTCCAGCGCCCGGCCTTCGTCATCATCTGCGACTTCGGGGAGGTCGAGCGCGTTCAACGCGACCGCGTGCGAGCCGGTCAATGGGAGGTATGCGCCGCCGACGGCTTCGCAGAGTGCGTGGTACTCGTCCTCGGGATCGAGGATGAACACCTGCACGCCGCGGTAGAGCAGTCGCAGCGCTTCGAGCTTCGCCTTGTAGGACTTGCCCGCACCGGAGTAGGCGAGCGTCACCGAATTGAAGTTGGTCCGCGCGAAGCGGTCCATGAGCACCGGAGCGCCGCTATCGGCCAGGCCGTAGAGCACGCCGTCCTCTAGCGGCGGCGGGGTGCGCCAACACCTCGTCCGGCCGCTCAATATGTCTACTTGACGCGGATGAGATAGCGACGCCCCCGGACAGACCATTTCCCGCCAAATGGGCTACGAACTGCGCGACCTCGGCAGCGGGCGTCTCAGCGTCGTGGCGGCTCGCCGTGCAGCCGCTGATGGGCGAGTTGGTAGACGGTCGGCCGACGCGAGTCTTGTGGGTGGTGGCGAACTCCAAAGGCGAGGAAAGCAAGACGCGGCCCGTCCTCGACCATGATCGCTCGGAAGATCATCCCGAAGCGCCCGGTTGGAGGGGGCAAGTAGACCTTCGCGCAATCGGGCAGTACGGTCCCGTCGCGGCCGTGCTCTTGTACGCGCCTCAGGTGCTCGATGGGAACCCCGCCACGCTCGTAGTCCCGGCGGGCGACCTCTGCTGCTTGGCGTCCAGCCGGCGTGCTGCGCACCAAGTCTTCCTCCCAGGCGACCCGATCGAAGTACGCTGGAAACCCGCGTCGGCCTGGTCGGCTCAACGGCTTATGGCTCGTCGTCGGGCGGGAGCATGTGGGGCTCGTGCTCGCGCCAGAACTCGGCGGACTCCTCGGTGGTCATCTCTCGACCGCCTGAGCGCTCCAAGATGGCTCCCCAGGAGGTGTCGGGTACGAGCGTTAGCTCGCCGCCTGCCCGCTGGTCGGTCACGACATAACGGCCGTTGATATCGCCGCTGAGCTTGACATGCGCCTGCTCGGCCATGCCCACAATGATCGCACGTGAGTCGGTTGCTCGCCAGGGTGGGCCTGTGGGCAGCAGCGAGCCTACAATCGGAAGCATGGATCGACCGCCCTCAGCCGATGGCGACCCGTTCCTTGTCGAGCAGACGACTTCCAACGGGCTCACCGTCACGATCAAGGCGTACCGACCGAGAGCTTCCGACGCCGAGCAGATCCGTCAACAGCAACTTGCCGTGGCCGTAAAGCTCCTGAAACGTGCTGCCGCTGAACGACGAGCAACACGCAGCAGCGAGCCGGAGGACTAATATCCGCGGGCATGAGTCGTGCTGCGGAGGTGCCCGACGCAGAGCAGCGCGAGCCATCGTCGTCGGCGGGTGGTCGAATTGTCCGGCGCATTGCCGGGCGGCTGATTGACCTTACGGCCCGTCGCCCACACGGATGGGTCGCGCGCAAGACCTATGGTGGCCCGCAGGGAGCACCGAAGGGGCACGAGGCAGTCTTTGATTGCGTCGTAGGCTCGCTCGGCGCGCTGGACGGCGAGCGTTGCCTTGAGATTGGCTGCGGCGGCGGCCGGCTGCTTGAGCGTGTCCTGTCGGCCGGTGCGCGAGCTGCCGGCGTCGATCACAGCCCCGACATGCTCGAGCTGTCCTCGAAGCGCAATCCCGGCGCCATCGAAACGGGCGCTTTGGAGTTGAAGCTCGCGGAGGCCGATGAACTTCCGTGGCCGGACGCGACCTTCGGCGTCTTGCTCTCGGCCAACACGTTTTTCTTCATCGCGCGGCCGGAGCGGACGCTTGCCGAGTTCTTCCGCGTGCTTTCGCCTGGCGGGCAGGTCGTCATTGCAACGGTTCCCGGCCCGTTGCCGGCACCGTCGCTACGCAACTGGTGGGTCTATGTATGGGGGTCGCAGATGTACGTCTACACCGATGAGGAGATGCGCTCGATGGTCGAGCACGCAGGGTTCAACAAGGTTGAGGTCACCCGCACCCTCGCCGCAGACCAGCCGGTTCAACTAATGCGCGCGCACCGCTGAGTCATGGCGGGCGGCCCGATCGTGAGCAGCCTGCTTCCCGATTACTCGCAGCAGGCCGCGACATACGACCAAACGCGAGCCGCGGCCCGGCCCGGTTCTCGCCGCGCTGAAAGCGGCCCTTGCGGGCGCACCGGGGGACCACTTGGCGGACATTGGCGGGGGCACCGGAAACTATGCGCTCGCACTAGAGCATGAGGGCTGGAGGCCGGTCGTGATCGACCGCTCGCCCGAGATGCTTGCCCTTGCCGCGCAGAAGGGATTGGCGATCATTGCTGCTGCCGCGGAACAGCTCCCGGTTTCCGACGGGAGCTTCGACGCCGCGATGCTCGTTTCGATGCTCCATCACGTCGCCGACCCAAGCGCGACGCTCTCCGAGGCGCGGCGCATCCTGCGATCGAAGGGCCGCCTGGTCGTGATGGTCTTTACGCGCGAGGACATTCACGACCTTTGGTTTCTGGACTACTTTCCGTCCACGCGAGCGTGGATGCAGGCAAGTCACCTGCCCGTTGCCGATTTGCTTGCGATGCTGCCCGGCGCGCAACGGCGTGAGATTGTGCTGGACGATCTGAAAGATGCCTCCCTCGCCGCCCTGGCGGCGCATCCCGAGAAGGTGCTCGAACAGCAATGGCGGGCACAAACGAGCTACTTCGAGCGCTTGCAGCGCGATGACCCTGCCGAGCTTGACGCCGGCCTACGACAGCTTGCGTCCGACGTTGCCGCCGGGCGCGCAACTCGCCGCGCCGGTCGAGCTTCGATCCTGGCATGGAACAAGGTCTGAGCCAAAGTGGCCGACGCTGCGCTTGACTCGCCGTCCGTCGCAGCGGTCCTCGACCGGATTCACGCGGCAGCAACGGTTGAGGATGAGCAGGCAAGGCAACGTGTCGAGGCACGCGAGGCGAGGCTCGGACGCAGGCTCGCCCAAGCGCATCGCTACGAGCTTTATGGTGAAGCTCCGCTTGCGATCAAGCGCGAGGTCGGCGGACTTCTGTACCTGCTTGCTCTAGGGACGCCCGACCGGCGAGTCGTTGAGTTTGGCGCCTCGCACGGTGCCTCGACTGTCTACTTGGCCGCTGCGCTCAGAGACTCAGGCGGGGGTGCGCTTATCACGACAGAGCGCCATCCGGGCAAGGCTGAGACGCTTGCTCGAAACCTGATCGACGCCGGCCTCGATGACCTCGTGGAGGTTCGCGGAGGCGACGCTTTGCAGACGCTCGGTAAGCTCGCGGACCCCGTTGATCTGCTGTTCCTCGACGGCAGCAACGACCTTTATCTACAGGTTCTCAAGCTCGTGGAGCCGTATTTGTGTCGCAATGCGCTCGTGGTGGCCGACTTGAGCGCTGACGATCCCGACCTACGCCCTTACCTTGATTACGTCCGCAATGCAGAGAACGGATACGTCTCTGTCGAAGTCCCGCTCGCGGCCGGCGTGCAACTCTCAGCACGGATAATTACCCGATGAAGGCGGGGTCCACCATCAGAGTGCGGTGACTGCAACCCGAGATGTGCTCCGCATCTGGGCTATCAAGAGTCCTTTAACCACGCAGGCCAGTGGGAGCTTCCCAGCAAGCGCCGTCTCAACCTCGTCTGTCCGCGGCTCACTGTGCTCGCGGCATATGGTGAGATGCAGCCGCCAGTTGTCGTCAATATCATCATGCGCCCCGGCTAGGTCCAGTAGACGCGAGCGCCAGATCATCAGGGGCGAATCATCGTCGGGAAGTAGGCACACGGCATCGCCGAGAACATCGACCGCGCTCAGCGCGTAGCGTTGACCGATCATCTCCTGAGCCATACGCGAGAGGTCATTCAGCGAAAGCTCTACGGACAGCGGCCAAGGACCAGCGAGGGTGATGTGCGCGGGGATGCCGTGAGCGCGTGACCAATCGCCATCCTGGCGGAACGCATCTACGAGCGGTTCCGCCTCCATTACTGGCAACAAGATCGACTGAAACGGCACCATCGAGACAATCACGATTCGTTAGGTGGAACACTACCGGCGCCGCGGACGGGCTCTGCGGATACTTCCTTGAGGAGACCGGCAACCGGCATCAGGGTGGGCCGTGCCAACACCTGCCTATCGAGCCTCACCGGCAACGAGCTGGGCTCGAACCTGGCTCGCGTAGGTAATCAATGCGGGATCGTGAACTTCATTGCGATCGTGGTAGGCAAAATAGCGCGGCGCCATGCGCGAACTGCCGTGTCGGGCTGTCTTCTGCTCGAACTCCTGTTGTGAACGGACGGCGTAATGGTTGAGCCGCAGGCGCTCTACGGAGACGTGCTTGACCGATGAATCGCGTACTGCATAGGGGTCGGTCTGAATCAGGGGCAGCCGCGAGAGGCTGCGCCGTATCCGGCGTGTCCACGCTCGGCGCTGGATTACTCGCACCGGCCTGTGGTTCTCCGTCACTGCGAGCGCTCCGTCCGTGTACTCGAAGAAGTGCGGCCCGATCGGGCGTAGAGCGCGTGCCGGGTCCACGATGCTCTTGACGCGCCGGTTGCGGACCCATTGCGTCATCGCTCGCGTGAGGAAGCTCTCGATCACGAGCCCGTCCGGCCGTGTCGTGAGCCCGGACGAGCCGTACACCTGCCAGTTGACGACGATGCCGGGATGCTGCTCGTAGTCCTTGAGCACGTCGGGCAGCGGCGCCCCGCCAGGTGAGAACAGGAACTCATCGAGGTCGATGAAGGCGAGCCAGCGCGTGTGTCCGCGAGCTCGTTTCAGTGCATCGGCATAGGCCCAGTTCTGCCCGCCCTGCTCGAAAGGAATCGAGCAATCCGAGAGTGTGACTAGACCCGCGCGGACCCACGGCTCAAGAACCTCCCTGCTGCCATCGGTGCTGAGGTTGTCGTAGAGAAAGAAGTGCTCGATGCCTACGCCCCGATGAAACTCAATCCACTCGGGCAGATACGGCGCCTCGTCCTTGAAGGTGGCGCAGATCGAAAGGTAGGCCGTCCTGATCGGCATGTGGGCTTTGATTCAGCCGCAGTTGTCGTGGATGAAGTGGCGCTTGGCCTCGGTATATGCCTCGCGGTCGCTGGCATATCGGCTGGCGAGCGCGCGCTTGAGCGTCGCGTATTCGCTCGCAAGCGCAGGGTCCGTGCGCAGTCGGTCACGGAAGCGCAGACGACGGTCAAGCTCATGCTGCTCATCGACAAGGTGCAAGTGATGAGTACGGCGTGACGCCGACGGATAGCAGAGAAAACGCCGATGTGAGAGCGTCGAGTTATATGCAGGGGGGAACTGGTAGCCGGCGCGCTCGACCAGCGCTGCAATCGGCGCGTCGATATCGGTCACAAACGCAATCATGTCGATGACGGGCTTCGCAGCCAGGCCAGGTACAGCAGTCGAACCGATGTGGTAGATGTCAGCACCCTCAAGAAGCGGCGCGAGCCTGCTGCGCTCGGCCTCAAAGGATGCCGGCCACGCGGCGTCATATTCAGCTATCTGCACCAAAGCGTCTTGCTTCACGCCGGCTCGCGCGAGGTCTTCGGCTGCGGCTGCGCGACGGTCAGTGAGTGGCATAGTCTCGGAGTCTCCCAGGATGGTGGACTGGGGTCGGCGTAAGACGGAAGACTACGCCCACCGGAGCCGGGCCTGGACGCCGGGAGGGAATCAGCTAGACCGAAGTTCCCGGTCGCGGAACTAGACTCGGGCGCCTATGAACCGACGCCCGCACGATCGGCGTGTGTTGTTCTTCGGCGATTCGCTTGTCGCTGGCGTGGGCGATCCGGCCGGAATGGGCTGGGTGGGCCGTGTTGTGGCCGCTGCCTTCGCCGAGGGGCTTGCGCTGACGGTCTACAACCTCGGCGTCAGGGGGGAGACCTCTGAGCAGGTCGCGGCGCGCTGGCGTGCCGAGGCGCTACCGCGGGTTCTGGCGGGCACTGAAACGAGGATCGTGCTGTCGTTCGGCGCCAACGACACGACTATTGAGGACGGCCGGTTGCGCGTCGAGGCTGAACGCTCTTGTGCCGCGCTCTCGGCGATCCTGCAAGAAGCCGCGGCGACGGGCGTTCGGGTGCTAATGATCGGCCCGGCGCCCGTTAATGACCCTGAGCAGAACGAGCGCATCCGCGCCCTCTCGACTGCCTTTGCCGATGTTTGCAACCGGGCCGGCGTCTCGTTCGTGAGTGTCGTGGAGCCGCTGCTCGCTTCGCGGGTGTGGATGGAGGAGGTTGCTGCGGACGACGGCGCTCATCCTGCCGCCAACGGCTATGAAGCTCTGTCGCAGCTCGTCATCGCCGCCGGCTGGGCTGATTGGTTGCGAGGAGGGTAGGGGCGATGCCGTCGGCCGTGTGCTTGGAGCTTGTGATCTTCGACTGCGATGGCGTGCTGGTCGATAGTGAGGTCATCTCCAACCGGGTGCTCGCGGCGATGCTCACCGAGCAGGGGCTACCGACCACGTTGCCGCAGGCACGCCGCGAATATCAAGGGTTGCTGCTCGGGGACGTGCTCGCGCGCGCGGAGGTCAGACTCGGCCGCTCGTTGCCGGTGGACTGGCTGGCGCGCTACGAGGCCGAGCGCTCGGAGGCTTTTCGCGGCGAACTTCAACCCGTCGTCGGAGCGGTTGAGACGGTCGAACGGTTGCGTGCCGCCGGGCTGCGCGTGTGTGTGGCCTCGCAGGGGAAGTTGGAGAAGACGCGGCTCTCGCTCACGCTCACCGGCCTCGATCTTCTGTTTCCTGAGCGCGTCCGGTTCTCCGCGTACTCGGTCGCCAACGGCAAGCCGGCGCCTGATCTGTTCCTGTACGCGGCAGCCACGATCGGGGTCAAGCCCGCTGCCTGTGCTGTGGTCGAGGACACGCCATCCGGGGTCCAAGCCGCTGTCGCGGCTGGGATGCGCGCGATCGGCTACGCCGCCGACAGCGACGAGCGGGCGCTGAGCGAAGCTGGCGCCGAGCGGCTGGGCTCGCTCGATGAGCTACCCCGCCTACTCGGACTAGAGGCCGAACCGACTGCGGCGAGACCTGAGAAGCACGCGCCAATCGCCGAATAAAGGAATCGGCGAATAAGCTGCCGTTCGGTGTCCGAGCTTGGCGATCGCATCTACGAGCGCGCCCGCCTCACGGGCGAGTTCCGGCTGCGCTCGGGCGCGACGAGCAGCGAATACTTCGACAAGTACCTGTTCGAGTCCGACCCTCGCCTGCTGCGCGAGATTGCCGAGGCGTTGGTCGGCCTGCTGCCCGCCGGGGTGGAACTGCTCGCTGGCCTTGAGCTTGGCGGCGTGCCGCTGGCCGTCGTCGCCTCCCAGGTGTCGGGGCTGCCGAGCGTGTTCGTTCGCAAGACAGCCAAGACCTACGGAACCTGCCGGCTGGCCGAGGGCGGCGAGGTCGCCGGGCGCCGGATCGCGGTCATCGAGGACGTGGTGACCTCTGGCGGCCAGGTGATCGAGTCCTGCCGGGAGCTGCGCGACCGCGAAGCCGATATCGCGGCGGTGCTGTGCGTGATCGACCGCGAAGCCGGCGGCCGGGAGAACCTTGCTGCCGAGGGCCTTGGCCTGCGCGCGCTGTTCACGATGAGCCAGCTTCGAGAGAGCCGAGTGACCGACCCCGCTCGCTCGTGAGCACGCACCATCGCAAGCGCGCCTTGATCGTGCTCGGGGTCGCCACCGTCGCGTTCACGCTGATCCTCGAACTGATCGACCCCTCGCACGTCTCGCACGGGCCGACGATCCTCGACTTCGAGTTCGCCGGCAGCAGGGCTCGCGCGGCGCAGATCGTCGCTGAATGGGGACCGAAAGGACGCAGCGCCGCGCACCTCTCACTGCTGCTCGACTACGGCTACATGCTCTCCTACGGCCTGTTCTTCGCCCTCGCTGGCTTCACCGTCCGCGACACGGCGCGAGTGCACGACTGGCGGCGCCTAGCAGCCATCGGTGCAGTCGTCCCGTTCTTCGCGCTCGCCGCTGCGAGCTTTGACGCGAGCGAAAACGTCGCGCTTCTGCTCACGCTCGCCGGCCACGGCGGCAGCTTCGCCCCGCCGTTCGCTGCCGTCTGCTCGGCGATCAAGTTCACGCTCATTGCTATCGCCATCCTCTACGCGGTATGCGGCCTCGTGTTCTGGCTCAGAGCGCGTCGCCTACAGCCGAGCCGAGCCGCATAGGCCGTCATCGACCGTCATGCAGGCACCGCGTAGAAACATCGAGTTGAAGGCGACCGACCAGGACCCGTCTGTGTCGCTTGAGGTATGTCGGGCGCTCGGGGCCGAGGACCACGGCACGATCGCGCAGCGTGATACCTACTTCGAGGTCGCACGCGGCGGGCTCAAGCTCCGCGAGGAGCAGCCCGGTCGTCCGCACTTGATCCAGTTCGAGCGTGCCAGCGAACCACAGCAGCGCGAGAGCCGCTACCGCATCATCGAGGTCAGCGACGGCGCAGCGCTGTGCGCGGCGCTCGCCGCCGCGATCGGCATACGCGGGGTCGTAGCCAAGCACCGCCATCTACTGCTGTGGCAGAACGTCCGCATCCATCTCGATGAGGTCGAGCAGCTTGGGACGTTCATCGAGCTTGAGGCCGTCGCGCCCGCAGACTCCGACCTCGACCACGAGCACCGGCTTATCGCCGAGCTACGCGACGCGCTCGGGATCACCGACGAACGCCTCATCGCACTCGGCTATGCGGAGCAACTGCGCCGTGGAGGCGGCAAGTCAGAGGAATGAAGGCAGCGCCAAGCCGGTGGGAGGTATGGTCCCGACACGGTGCGGCGAGTAGATGTGGCCGAGGGGCAGAAGGCAAGGGCGGCTACGCGCCGCGTGACGGGAGTCGCGGGGCTCGCGGTAGCGGCTCTGTTCATTGCTGGCAATGCGCTGTGGGCGACCGAACAACCCCAGGCGGGTGCCTCGGCGCGACAGATCGTGGCCTTCTACACCAACACGTCGGGGAGGATCATCGCGGGCGCGAGCGTAAGCCTCGTTGCGGGCGCGCTGTTCGTGCTGTTCGCCGCCGGGCTTCGGTCGATACTTGATGAGGTCGCGGACGATGGCGTGCTCGGCACCACTGCATTTGGCGGCGCGCTACTGCTGGTCGCAACTGGTCTCGGGGCCGAGACGATCAACATGGCAGGTGCTCTGAGGGCTGAACACGGGCAACTCTCTGGCGAACTCGGCAGGGCTCTATTTGAGATTTCCTACGTTCTCGGCTACAACGCGGCCGGCGTTGGCGTCGGCATCTTGATATTGGCCGTCGCGGTCGCAGCGTTGCGCGCGCGGTCGCTGTTGCCTCGCTGGCTCGCGCTCGTCCTGATTCTCGTCGGGCTCGCCTTCCTCACCCCGCTCTCCCGATTCCTGCTCGCACCTTCGCTCCTGCTGCTGCTCGTAGCGTCGGCTCAGCTACTCAGGAGTTCGGCTCAGGCCCGGACAACGGGCGACTGAGCAGAGGCGGACCGCATCACGGCCGCAGCGACATCCACCCGCTGCGGATACACCCGTTCACGATGGCATACACGCGGCACGAGCCGCCGGATGCCCCGGCATGGAGGGGGTATTGCCGTTGCAAATCCGTTGCAGAGACCCCGAATCCCCTGTATTCAAGCCAAGTCTAACCGTTCGCCCCGATTGGTTAGTGTTTGGCGAAGGCCAGCAATGGCGGGCGAAAACGGCCGAAAACACGGGGGATAGGGGTCCGCCGTTTCGCCTGTTTTTGCGGGCTTTCGCCGGCTTCTTGGTAGCGAAGCGGGAGCAGCGGGCGCCGAAGCGGGAGCAAATCGGTAGCAGGCCGTCTCTGGCCTTGAACGCCTGCCCTGCGGGGAGTAGCTTCTCCTACATGCCTGGTTGACGTTGACCGCTCCCTTATGCGGCCTACCCTCGTCCGCCTCCCTGGCGGTGCATTGGCCTGCGCCCGAAGATGCACCACGACGACAGAGAGGCGAGCAAGAATGAACGCAATGGCCAAGACCCACGAGGTTGAGCTGCTGCACCGGGTTTGGGAAGCGATGGCTCAAGGAGACCTCACGGTCCTTGAGCGCACGTTGGCGCCGGACGCAAAGTGGCACGGAGTCGAGGACGGTCAGCTTTGCGGGAACCGCAAGGCGATTCTCGACGTGATCGGACGCAACCTGCCCGGTCGTTTGCAAGGCACGATCGAGGAAACGATCCAAGATGGACCGCGGGTGATCGTGGCTTTCCGTCCCGCGCGACCGGTGCAGGTAGACCGTCCGTTGGACGAGGGGATCGCGTACATGGTCGTGACGATCCGCGACCGAAAGATCATCGAGATGAAGGGCTGCGCCGACCGAGAGGCAGCCATCGTCTATAGCCAGAGCGGCGAGTGAGCCCGCTCATGTCTGAACCGACAGGAGAGCGTGTGCGTCATCCGATCTTCGCTCGCGTGTATGAGCGGTGGGCACCGATCGGGGAGCGCCGTGGTGCGACTGAGCACCGTCGGCGGGTACTCGCTGGACTGACGGGCCGCGTGATCGAGGTGGGCGCCGGCACTGGCACCAACTTTGCCTGCTACCCGAGCACTGTCAGCGAGGTTGTGGCGATCGAGCCCGAGCGCTACCTACGCGAGCTTGCGCAGGCCGCGGCCGCCCAGGCGCCGGTCCCCGTGACTGTGCTCGATGGCGTTGGCGGTCAGCTCCCTGGCGAGGATGAGAGCTTTGACGCGGGTGTCGCCGCGCTCGTGCTCTGCACCGTCCCCGACCCCGGACAGGCGCTCGCCGAGCTTTACCGGGTGATCCGCTCCGGTGGTGAGCTGCGCTTCTACGAGCACGTCGTCAGCAAACACAAGTGGGAGGCCCGCTTTCAACGAGCGGCGGATGCGACCTTCTGGCCCCATGTAGCCGGGGGCTGCCACCTGGCGCGCGACACCGTTACGACGATCGAAAGCGCCGGCTTTCAGATGGAGACCTGCGAGCGGTTCCCGTTCAGCCCGGTCCCGCTGTTCCCGCCGGACCCGATGATCCTCGGGACGGCCCGCCGCCCCTGAGAGGTCGTCTACGATCGGGAGCCGTTAATGCTCGGATTCATCCCCAGTCCGTCGAGCAATGGCTTCCATCTCGGCCCGTTCTTCGTTCACGCCTACGGCCTGGCGTATGTGCTCGCTGTGATCGCGGCCGTGGCGATCACGGTACGTCGTTGGGAGGCCAACGGCGGTAGCCGTGAGCTGGTGTACGAGGTCGCCATGTGGGGGTTCCCCGCTGGGGTGATCGGCGGGCGACTCTACTTTCTGGCGACGAGTTGGAACGAAGTCCCGCCGCACTGGTGGGGGCCGTTTGCCGTCTGGAAGGGTGGTCTTGGAATATGTGGTGGCATCGCTGCCGGCACTCTTGCGGGCCTATGGCGGTTGCGCCGACGAGGCGCCGATATTCCCGCGTTCATGGACGCCGCTGCCCCTGCGCTCTTGGTCGCGCAAGCGATCGGCAGGGTCGGCAACTACTTCAACCAGGAGCTATTCGGGGCGCCGACGACGCTCCCCTGGGCGCTTGAAATCAGCCCGGCGCACCGTCCCATCGCATATACGCACTACGCGACGTTCAATCCCACGTTCCTTTACGAGCTGATCTGGAGCCTGGCACTCGCCGGAGCGCTCGTGTGGCTCGGCCACCATCGCAAGATTCGCGCGCCCGGCCTGTTCGCGCTCTACGTCGCGGGCTACTCGTTTGCTCGGATCGGCGAGGAGCTGCTGCGCGTCGATCCCGCCCACCACATCTTCGGGCTGCGGCTCAACTTCTACGTGGCGGGCATCCTCTGTCTCGCGGGGATCGCCTGCTTCATCCGCATCCAGCGTGGCCCGTTTCGCGGCCCGTCCGGAAAGGCGATCCGGCGTGGCGGAGCGCTGCTCGCCGCTGGCGGGCTGCTCGCGCTCGCCGGCTGCGGGCAGGGATCGCGGAGCACAAGTCCGAGCGCCCGCATCGAAACGCTTGGCAGAGACAGCGTGAGCTTCATTGGAGGGCGAGACGCGGCGTGGGATGGCGACTGGCGGACACCAATCACGACCACGACTACCCGGCAGGTATGACGAGGCGACCGCGCGTGTTGGGAGACCGGACACCTGCTCGCTGAGCGCGCTGCGCTGCGATACGCGCGTTCACGATGGCATACAACGGGCATGACTGGCGCGGCGCCCGGTTTCGACGCGGTACGGCGGTAGAAAATCGGTAGCGAAGGGTCCGGAAACCGCATCACAAAGCCAAATCTAACCGTTCGCCCCGATTGGTTAGTGTTTGGCGAAGGTCAGCAATGACGGGCGAAAACCGCCGAAAGCATGGGGGATCGGCGTCGGCCGTTTCGCCTGTTTTTGCGGGCTTTCGCCGGTCTCTTGGTAGCGAATCGGGAGCAGCGGGCGCCGAATCGGGAGCGAAGCGGTAGCGGCGGGACTCGGCTGGACTGGCGGAAGGCGTTCGACTATCCCCGCTGCGCTGGCATTGTTCGCAGTCGGTACCATAGAAACCGACGCGTCGGTTTCTATTTGGGAGTCAAATGCCGAAGATTCGTCCCGAGACCCGTTTCGAGCGCCGCCAATCGCTGATTGACGCGGCGTGGCGTTGCGCCGCGGTTCGGGGCTTTCGAGACCTCACTGTCGATGACGTTTGCGTGGAGGCCGGCGCGAGCAAGGGCGCGTTCTATGGGCACTTCAAGCAGAAGCAGGACCTGTTGCTTGCGCTGCTTGAGGACGACGCGGCTGCGCTCGATCGTGAGCTTGAGCGGATAACGCATGGCAGTCCCTCGGGCGTTGAGCGAGTGCGGCGCTTCGCGCAGGTGATGCTCGCGCGAGGCGACGATCCGGCGAGGGTGCAGGTTCGGGCCGATCTTTGGGCTGGTCTGTTGACCGATGAGTCGGTGCGGGGCCGGCTTGCTGAGGCGACCCAGCGCAGGCGAGGGCTTGTGCGCTCGTGGATCGAGGAGGCGGTGCGGAATGGCGAGCTTGTAGCTATCCCGGCGAACGCGCTCGCGTCGATCCTGCTCGCGCTGACTGACGGGCTGATGCTGCACGGGGCGCTTGACCCCGGTGGGTTTCGCTGGCGCAACATCCGCCGCGCGATCGACGTGATGCTCGCCGGCCTAGAGGCCGGTTGAGCCCCTGTCGGCTATGCGAGCAAGAACAAACGGATCGTCCACTTGGCGGATGCGCCTGCGCCGCTCGATTCTTGCCGGCTCGACGGGCTTGACTGTGTTGGCGCTGCTTGTGGGCGTGGGCGCCGGTTTGGGAGCGGTTGCGTTCCGCTACATGATTCTTGGCTTCACCTATTTGCTGAGCGGCCATCGTGACTACAGCGCCGCCGGTCATGCCGCCAACCCGCTCGTGCCGGGGCTCGGTATGTGGTTCGTGCTGATCGTGCCCGTCGTCGGCGGTCTGCTCTACGGGTCGCTCGTCTCGCGCTTCGCGCCGGAGGCGCGTGGTCATGGTGTGCCGGAGGTGATGCTCGCCGTGAACAAGCTCGGCGGGCGGATGCGCCCACAGGTGCCGATCGTCAAGTCGCTCGCCTCGGCTGTCTGCATAGGCTCGGGAGGCTCGGTCGGACGGGAGGGGCCGATCGTGCAGATTGGCTCCGCGCTCGGCTCGCTGGCGGGCCAACTTATGCGCGTACCGGAGTCGGAGTTGCGGCTGCTGGTCGCGTGCGGCGCCGCTGGTGGCATCTCTGCGACGTTCAACGCACCGATCGCCGGGGTGTTCTTCGCACTGGAGTTGATCCTGCGCAACTTCGAGACCCAATCCTTCGGGCTCGTCGTGCTCAGCTCCGTCGCCGCGGACGCGATCGGACGGGCGGCCTTCGGCTCGCACCCGTTCCTATCGCTGCCCACGTTCAGCTTCAACTCGCCGGTCGAGCTTGTCCTTTACGCCGGCCTCGGTGTGCTTGCCACAGGAATCGGGCTCGGCTTTGTGCGAGTGCTGTACGCAGGCGAGGACATCTCCGACCGACTGTGGGGCGGACGCCCCGACTGGCTGCGTCCAGCCGTCGGCGGAGCGCTGCTCGGGCTGCTGCTGCTCGCCGTCCCGCAGATGTATGGCGTCGGCTACTCCGTCTTGCAGAACGCCGTCGCCGGCCACTACCTGATCCTCGCGCTAGTCGGCCTCCTGGCAGCGAAGGTGCTCGCAACCAGCCTGACAATGTGGATCGGCGGGTCCGGCGGCGTGTTTGCCCCGTCGCTTTTCATGGGTGCGATGCTCGGCTCCGCGTACGGCGCGATCTTTCACCACATCACACCGTCCCTCGCCCCCGCTGCCGGGGCGTTCGGGCTGGTCGGTATGGGCGCCGTGTTTGCCTCGGCCGCGCGCGCTCCGATCACTGCGGTCCTCATCATCTTCGAGTTGACGGGCGACTACCACGTCATCCTGCCGCTGATGTTCGCCATCGTCGTCGCCACCGCGCTCTCGAACGCGCTTACGCGCGACACGATCTACACGCTCAAGCTGCGTCGTCGCGGCATCGACCTGGACGCCTCCCACACCGCTAACCCGATGACGCACATTACGGTCCGCGAGGCTATGGGCAGCCCTCCACGCCCGCTGCGACCACAGCAGCCGTTTGACGAGCTGGTCGAGCGGTTCGGCTCTGAGCGCACAAACAGCCTGCCGGTCGCCGATGAGGACGGCAAGCTGCTCGGCATCGTCGCGGCAGGCGACCTCGAGCGCACGATCGCCCGCGACGAAAACGGCTCAAGCGACCGGGAGCGAACCGCGGTCACGCTCATGCGCGAGGCGCCGATCCTGCGTGCGCCCGACTTGCTAGAGCAAGCCGTCCTCGCGCTCGGTGCTACCGACGACGAGGCGTTGCCCGTGCTCGCCGATGAAAGCGACAGGTTGATTGGGTGGCTGACCCATCGTTGCGTCCTAAACGCTTATCGTCAGCACCGCAACGGGGCTCAGGCGGCGTAGCGCATCTGCTCTCGCACGCGCCGGCCTCAGTGCGAGTGTCGTTGCCGGCGTCGTAGCCGCACTTGTGGCCCGTGACCAGCTTCGCCAACCCCGCGATCACCGTCGGACGCATGTTCTCGGACACGTTCGCCGGCATCGCCCCTGCGTCTGTGCCCAGCTATGTCGTGGCGCAGCTCGTCGGTGGCGTCTGCGCGATCCTCGTTGTTCGCACGCTCTACCCCTACGTGACCGCCGCCGACGCCGCCGAGTTGGTGGTGCCCACCACGAACGGCCCGCCACGGACGGAGCGCTCAACCAACCAGCGATCGGTGTCTGAATGGCGACCGTCCTGTTCGTCTGCCTGCACAACGCCGGGCGCTCGCAAATGAGCGCCGCGCTGCTGGAGCGCGAAGCCGCCGGACGACACGTCGCCCTCTCCGCTGGCACCACGCCCGGCGAGCACGTCCACCCCGAGGTCGTGGAGGTCATGCGCGAGCTCCACATCGACCTAGCCGACCGCACTCCACAACTGCTGACCCGCGAACTTGCCGAGCAAGCCGACGTGGTGGTCACAATGGGCTGCGGCGACGAGTGCCCTTACATCCCCGGCAAGCGCTACATCGACTGGGAACTACCCGACCCGCAGGGTCGCCCACTCGCACAGGTCCGCGCCACACGCGACGAGATTGCCCGCCGCGTCCAAGCGCTCAGCGACGAGCTGGACAGAGTGCCTACCAGCTAGCGCCCCTCTGGCGGTGGGAGCTGCGAGAGGTTTGAGTTACCTCTATGCCGATAGCGATACAAGTCTGTGCGCTGCGGCCCAAGATTTGCCTTGTTCCAGGCAGTCATCGAGGGTCAGGCAATCGCAGCGAAGGCCATCTTCGAGGATCTTCTTCATGGCTCTGGCCTCAGCAAGCGTCTGCCTGATCTCGGGTAGCTTGCGTTCGGCCAGCTTGCGCCAGATTTCTGGTGGTGGCGTCCTGTCGGAGAGGCCGGAGAGAATGATGCGTGTCTCGGCCAACGTGAATCCGGCGCGCTTGATCAACACGATCAGCGATATCTGTCGGAGAGTCTGGGGGTCGTAGCGGCGCTTGCCGCCGACACGCTCTGGCGCCGCCAACAGCCCCGCGCTCTCCCAGTAGCGAAGCGTCGAGGGCGGCACCCCGGCCTGACGGGCGACTTCTCCGATTGTCAGGTCGATCTTGCCTGCCGCCATTTGACTTAAAGCCTACTTGAAGTTGTAGACCTTGTCGCGACCACAAAACGACGAAGGGAACACATGTCTGAGACGCAACCCAATCTTGCGGACGCGGACCTAAGCGGTGCAAGCTGCGCTGTCCATCCGGGCGGACGCGCGGGTGCGCGCGCCTCGGCTCAAAATGGGCTGTTTAGCGGCGGATGCTGCTCGGAATACGGCGGCGTAGCGGAGGCGCAAGCTCCGATGGCTCGTGCCGCTCGACGTTCCCGCGCGATAGCTGGACTTGTGTTCCTCCTCTTTGCGGGTGCGTTGGGCACACGCCGGCTGCCGGGAGCTATAGCGCTGTGGCCAGTGTCGCTTGTTCCGACGTGGTTCGGGATCTCCCATCTGGTAGCCGGGGTGACCGGCTACCAGGGGTGCCCCGAGTTGGGGGCTATACCAAGCGTCATGTTGGGTCGCCCGGTGGGGACCAGTTGCGAGCTCTGGCAGCGCATCGACAGCTGGGTGGATCCGCCCGACTCGACCGCGACACCTTGTTGCTGAAACAAATGGGGACAACTCGCATGCTGGCGAGAGCTCGCGTGCTCGCGCAACGATGACCGGGCGTTCGATCGCACTGTTCGCCGCTGCCGCACTGGCCGAGATTGCCGGCGCCTATCTGATCTGGGTTGGACTGCGCGAGGGCAAGGGACCGCTCGCGGTTGTCGCCGGTGCGTTCGCCCTCGTTTTGTACGGCCTGATTGCCGCCCGGCAGCCAAGCAACGAGTTCGGACGGGTCCTCTCGGCCTACGGTGGCGTGTTCGTTGTCAGCTCGTTGCTGTGGGGCGTCGCGTTCGACGGCTTTCGGCCGGACCGCTGGGACTTGGCGGGTGTCATGATCTGTCTCGCAGGCGTGGGTGTGATCATGTACGGACCTCACTGAAGCATAAAGCTGAATGCCGAGCTCGCGCCCAGTTCACGGGATTGCACCTCGATCGGCACGTTGGGTCCTGCTCCCTGAGCCGTCCCCTCATCCCGCCGCGCGCTAGCCAACCCACCAGTCGCGCTGGCCGTGCACGTCCTCGCGCGGATTCTCGCCGAGGTTGGGCGCACCGAAGATCAAGATCTCAAGTCCCTCCGGCCCGCTCTCATAGCCTCGCCACGTCCCGGGTGGCACGCGAACCACATCCCATTCCTTGACTTCGACGATCTCCTCGTCGAGCTTCATCCGCCCGCTCCCCCGCACCACCACGTAGATCTCCTCCTGCTTCTTATGCGTGTGTCCGTACGGAAAGCGATAGCCAGGCGGGATGCGCTGATAGCTAAGGCCGCACCGCTCAAGTTCGAGCGCCTTGCTTGCGTGGCGAAACTCCAAGCCTGGCGCACCGTTGAAGTTAGGCCCGAGATCCTCCAGATCCTGCTTGAGGCTCTTGAGCGTGAACGGCACGGACGCGATTTTACTATTCATACCGTCGGTGGACGCCAGCCCCGCTCCAGGGTAGTCTGGCCTACCTCGGTCAGGTAGCCGTCAGGATCGCGGATATGGCAGCGTATCTCGGTTGTGTGCTGCTTCGGCGCTGTCGGGAATTGGGCGCCGCGCGCGCTCCGCACGGCGTACACCGCGTGGATGCCTGCAACCCTGATGTTAAGGAAGCTGTTAACCCGATCCGGGTCGGGGGGTGTCTGGAGCGTGACGGTCGGCTTGTCGTCGGTTGGACCGCCTCCGACGTTAATGATGATCCAACTGTTGGCCAGGGCCATGTATGTCACGTCGTCGTCTGCCTCGCCCGAGATGACCGTCTTGCCGCCAAGCACGTCCGTGTAGAAGCGGCGAGAACGCTCGACATCGTCTGAAACGATGAAATGGGCCAAGACCATCTCTTCATCGATGGTGCTCACGTTGACCTTCGTCGTTGGAATCGATTGATGTCCGCCTTACAGGACTACTCCGCCTCGACCTCGGGTTCGTTTGTGTGCAGAAAATCCGGTAGTAGAGCCGTCGACCGTGTTTGCCGCGCGTCGGCATCCAGCGACGTCTGGATGTCCGGTCGGGCAAGAGCTAGGTAGGACACGAGGACAAAGACGCCGATGGCGAACATGATCGCCGTGGGCCCGTCGCCAAAGTCGATCCCGCTGAGGCTGTGCGGCTTGCTGATGTAGTCGGCGAAAGACGCGCCCAGTGGCCGCGTGACGACATAGGACATCCAGAACGCGACGATGCCGCTCAGCCCAAATTGCCGCCGCGCCAAGGCGGGGATCAGGATGATGACGCCGAAGAGGATGCCGGAGTCCAGGTAGCCAAGGTTCAGCGAGTCCGCTGTGAAGTCTCCAAGCGCGGTCCCGAGCGCAAAGGTCGCGAACACGGTCGCCCAGTAGAAGGCCTCGCGTCGCTGGGTTGTGACGCTGTGGATCGACAAGGTTCTCTCGCTGCGCTGCCACTGCCAGAAGATGGCAGCCAGGATCGCCGCCCACAGCAGACTCGTGCCCGCATAGGAGATGTGGCCGTCGAGATGCAGGAAATCGGCGACGCCGGTCCCTGTGATCGCAATCGCAAATGCCAAAGACCAGTAGGCGAATGCCCGGTAGCGTCGCGTCGAGAACTGCAGCACGAGCCCAACGACGATCACAAGCACCTCAATCCCACCGCCCCCGATGTTGCCGTACGTCTTCAGGTAGTCCGAGGTGGCCTCGCCACCGGCCGTCGTCAGGATCTTCACCACCCAAAAGATGAAGATGACCTCAGGGACCTTCGCTGCCACAGGAGCAGGGATGAGGCGGCCAATCAGGGGAAGCAGGCCGCTCTCCGGCGCCGCAAGGCGACCACCGCTACGCGCGGGCCTGCGGTGATTGCGAACGGATGCCACGTTCTGGCTCAGCCCACCTTGACCAGTTCGCGCTCGGGGACGATCGACCAGCGCTCTGCGAGCGCTTGCAGGTCTTCGCTGAGCGCCCAGCGGTCGGCCTTCGGCTCGCCTTCGTGTTCGAGGCTGGCGCCCTTCAATGCCATCGAGCCGCCGTTGTCGCCGATCGTGCGCAGCTCGGCGATCTCCGTGGGGCTCAGCAGGTTCTCGCTGGGCAGCGCCGCCAGCTCGGCACGCTTGTCCTCGACCGGCCGGGCGTCATCGCCGCCCTCCTGGATCAGAGTCGGAGCGACGCAGTGGACGGCTGGCTGGGCGAGGTCCCATTGGCAGGCCAACTGCAGCATGCTCAGCCCATGGCGCCGCGCGTAGGGGCGCATCAGCTCAAGCTTCTGAGCGCCGGCGTCAATCCAGCCGGCTGGGCGGAACTTGCGGTGGTCGTATTCGGCGAACTGGTGCCCCGGCTTAACGTCGTCGTGGAACATTCCCCCGTAGTCGACAACGCGCGCGATCAGCTTCACGTTGTGCTGCACAGCGGCGTCGAGCACAAGCTTGCCGGGCCAGGGCTCCATCGGGCTGAGGATGATCATCGCCCAGTCGATCAGCTCTCCATGGCGCTCGAAACAGTCGATCAAGTCGAGCGTGAAGCCGTTGGCGGGTCCCGGCGCGATGCCAAGCAGGCGCGTCAGGCCGGCCTCGCGCAGGGCGGCCATCCCTTCCCACACGCTGTCGGCGATGTAGCCGGTGCGGTCGGGGTTGTGCAGCAGCAGCAGGTCGAACTGCTCGGCGCCGATCCGCTGCAGGCTGTGCTCGGCGGCCATGCGCAGGTAGCTTCCGTGCTCGTCGGCAGCTCGCAGCTGTGGGTCGGTGAAGCGCGGAAAGCCCTTGGCCCCTTCGCGCTGACCCTTGTAGAAGTCGTGACCGACCGCACCGATCAGGCAGAAGCGCTCGCGCTGCACGCCGGCGATCGCCCGCCCGAGCAGCGTGTCGGCCTCGCCGGCGCCGTAGGCGTCGGCGCTCATCACGGTGTCGATCCCGTCGCCAGGCCGCAGCAGCCTCAGCAGCCGCTCGTCGGGCAGCGGCTCGCCGAAATTCATGAAGCGCCCGCCGCTCCAGGTGCCTATCGCCGTCCTTGTCGGGTCCATGCTCACCGCACAGTAAAGCCAGGGGCGGTACGAGCGCGCAAGGCAGCCTCCAAACGTTCGAGCGCCTGGCGCAGCAGCGCTTCGTCAAGCTCGTGCTCTCCCCCCAGCGCCACGGTCGCGAGCTCCTCGACGCCGAGGCTGAGCCGTGCCAGCTCCTGTACACGTCGGGCCAGGTCCGCACGCTGCTCACCGGCCAGCTCCACCAGCGCGGCGGCGTAGGCGCGCTCCAGCCCAAGCGCTGCCAGCGCGATCCGCCCGCCGTCGAGGTCGGCGCGGGCGCGTAGCGTCAGCTCCTCACACATCAGCGCTCGGTCACGTCCTGACAGCAGCAGCGCAAGTCGCTCCTGTGGCCGCAGCACGCTTGAGCGGCGCAGCATGCGCTTGCGCGAGAGCACCAGCTCGCGCGCATCCAGCCACAGCCCGTCGGCGACCTGCTCCCCTTCGCCGTAGCCGGCGCGGATCGTTAGCGCGTGGGCGGGAGAGACCTCATGCGTATATGTCTGTGCGGCGGCGATGCGCTGGGAGTGCAGGACGCGGTTGAGCATGGCGGCGGCGGCGTGCGCCTCAAGCTCGGGGTCCAGTTCGCGCAGCCATGTCTTGGCCTGGGACGCGCTGGAGAGCGACACGGGATCGACGACGGTGGCGCGGGCGATCGGGACCGGGGCTGGGCGCGTGTCTGTGCCTCGCGTTCGCGAACGTCGCCCGAACCCTCCTCTGCGAGTCGCGCCGACCGTGTTCAGGACGACGACGCGCTCGGGCTCTCCTTGCTCGGAGCCCTGGAGGCGGCGCAGCAGATAGCGGCCGTCGGCGGGCCCGAGCTCCCACGGCAGCTCCATTTGCACGAACGTGAACAACTGATTGGTCGCGATGGCCGAAGGCCCCCTTTTGAGCCGAAGTTTCCGATCCGGGCCAGCATACGTGCCCGTTTCCGACGTCCGTGATCCGGGAGTCTCGGACGTCGGTGATCCGGGCTGGAGCCGCAGGTGTAGAGACCCTCCATTCACATATCGCGACCGAAGGAGGAGCGTCGATGGACACAGTTAGCGACAGCGCAATCACCCGCGGCCAGTTCTTTCGCAATGCCGGCAAGGGCGGCATCGTGCTCGCCACCAGCGGTGGCGTGCTTGCCACCGTCACCAGTTCGGCCTTTGCCTTCGGCTCGCCGACGACAAGCGACGTCGAAACCCTGCGGGCGGCCTGTACGGCTGAAGTCCAGGCTGCTCGACCGCGTGAGCGCCGATGCGGGACCGCTGCGCGCCGCGGCTTCCGAGGCCGATAGGCCGCCAAGGCGAGCAGCTCGGTCGCGGCCGTTGCTGGCCGCCGTCGTCGCGCTGTCGGTTGCCCTTGTTGCAAGTCGGCGCTGGATTGCTGGCGTCGCGGTCGGGGCCGAGCGCGAACACCACTTATGCCACGCTGGCCCCGTCGGTTGCCGGGTGCGAACGCCGTCATGCGTCAGCTCGACGGTCGCGCCGAACTGGTCGTGGCGCACATGCCACAGGCGCCGGGCAAGGTCTACGAGGTGTGGTTGAAGCGCCTGGGCGCTTCACCGCAGGCAACAGATGCGCTGTTCGGCGTCACCGCCGCCGGCAGCGGCGCGGTGGCCGTGTCGGCGGGACTGGGCCGGGTCAGCCAGGTGCTGGTGGCCAGTGAGCCGCGCGGCGGCTGCGCCCACCCGACCAAACCCCCGCGCTGCCGACGTTCGACCTGGCCCCTCGCGCATAGCCGGCGACATGGCGGTTGCTTGGCCTCAGCAGTAGGCTTCTGCACGATGCACGATGCAAGCAAGCCGACCGGGCTGCGCGAGCGCTTGGCGAGCGGCACTGAGGACAAGCTCGGCAAGGCGCTAACCGACCTGTTCGAGAACCCGCTCGTGTCCGGCACGATCGGACGCGCATTCGATGCGCGCGAGCGCGCCGCGCAGGCGCAGGAGTTGGCGCTCTCAGCGCTGAACATCCCAACTGCAGCGGACATCGAGCGGCTTACGCGACGGCTGCGCTCGGTCTCGCAGCGGCTGGAGGGAATTGAGGACGGCGTTCACCGCCTCAACCGCGCGCTCGCCGATGGGGGCGTGGAGCGGCGGTTGACGGCGATGGAGGAGCAGCTGAAGAACCTCAGCGCAAAGCTTGCGGGCGATCAATCAAAGCCAAGTGCGGCAAAGCCGGCGGCCGCCAAGCGCGCGGCCGCCAAGCCCGCTCCTCGCAAGCGGGCGACGCGAGCGTCAAAGAGCTCCTGAGCGGCGAATACGCTGCCGCCCATGGCCTAAGACAGCGCGGCGATTGCAACCTGGCCGATCGCCTCCGCCGCCTGAGTGAGGGCACGATCCTCGATGCGGGCACGCTCACCGCTGGCGTCAAAGACGTCGCTGACCGCAAGCAGACAGGCAACTTCGATCTGCGCGCGCTCGCCGATCGCAAACAGCGTTGAGGCCTCCATCTCGACAGCGATCGCGCCTTGCTCCCGCCAGCTTGCTCCGCGGTCAAGGCCCTCTTCATAGAAGAGGTCGCTGCTCACGATCGTGCCGGCCCGCGCTGAGCGCTGCGATGCTTCCAAGCGCTGGAGTAGGGCAGCGTGTGCGCGCGTGCGGTCGGCGCCACTCAGCAGCGCGCTGGTGCCGTCGGCGGCGATCGCTTCGCGCGCGATAACCATCTCGCCCAGCGCAAGCGCCGGGTCGAGCGCGCCGCAGGTGCCGACGCGAATCGTGCGACGGGCACCCAACTCGATCAGCTCGCACAGCACGATCGCCGCGCTCGGCCCGCCCATGCCGGTGCTTTGGATCGTAAGCGGCTTGCCGTCGAGGTTGGCCAGGCCGCTGTAGCCCCACAATCCACGGTGGTGGTTGAACATCTTCGGTTGCTCGATCAACAACTGCGCCAGCGCCAGCGCGCGGCCGGGATCTCCGGGCAGCAGCACGCGCTCGGCCAACGGCGCGGTTGGACGCAGGTGGATGGTTCCCGGCTCTTTCATCGACGGCGACTCTAAAGCGACTGGCGGGTGCGTCGTATGCCCGAAGAAGCAGACAGCATGTCCGTAGACTTGCCAGGCATGGCCTCACCCTTCGTCTCCCAGCAGGAGTTCAAGCAGGTCATGGGCGACCTGTTCGAGATGATGAGCGCAGACCCGCAGATGGGCCCTGCGCTACGCGACGCGGACGTGCCGCAGCGCTTCGAGTTCGAGGATCTCGACCTGGTTGTGAACGTGCGTGCGCGCAAGGGCACTGAGCGCGAGAACCTGCACTGGGAGTGGAGCGAGGACGTCGACTGGGAGCCGCGTGTCTGGATGAAGATGTCCTCGGAGGTAGCCAACCGCTATTTCCAGGGCAAGGAGAACATCCCGCTGGCGATCGCGCGGCGGCGGATCAAGACCGGCGGCGACATCAAGGCCTCGCTGGCGCTGATCCCCATCACTAAGCCCGTATACGCGCGCTACCGGGAGATGTTGCAAGAGCGCTACCCGCACCTGGTGGTGTAGCGGGTGGCGCGTGCTACCCGTCGTCGCTCCCGCTCGCGGCGGGGCCGGCACGACGTCAATGCTGAGGCCGCGGCTGAGGAGGCGATTGTCGAGGCAGGCGAAGACGGCGTAGCGCCGTCGTCTGGGAGCTCGACGCCGACGCTCGCTCAGGTGGCCGAGCGGGCCGGCGTCTCGCCAGGCACAGTCAGGCGCTGGGTCAGCGAGGGGCTCGTGCCCCAGTATGAAGGCCAGTGGATGCCACCCGCCGTCGCGCAAGTGCGGATCGTCGGCCGCCTGCGCGCACGCGGCCATACGCTCGCGGACATCCGCCGCGCGCACGAGAGCGGTCAGCTGGCCGGCTACCTGCAGGGTCTGTTCGCGCCACCCGAGGGCCGCTACACGCTTGAGCAGGCTGCACGCGAGGCCGGCATCGAGGAGGCGATGATCGAGCGGATCTACATGAATCTCGGGCTCAGCACTCTCTCGCTGGACGCGATTGGCGAGGAAGACATGGAGATGCTGCGCTACATCGCGGCGATGCTCAGCGTCGGCATGCCGGTCGAGGTGCTGATGCAGCTCTCGCGCGTCTATGGCCAGACGATGGCGCAGATCGCCGACGCCGAGGTGCGTCTGATCCATCTGTACGTGCACGAGCCGATGATGCGCGAAGGGTTGCCGGGCACGCAGATGGCTGAGGCGATGGAGGGCCTGGCCGGTGAGCTGCTGCCGTTCGCGGCGCCGTTCATGCGCTACTTGCACGGACGCTTTCTCAGCCATTTCATCGAGCAGGACGTGATCGGCCACATGGAGGCCGAGCTGAGCGGCGGCCTGCCCGACCAGGAGGGCCGGATGCGGATAGTCGTCGCCTTCGCCGACCTAGCGGGCTACACGCGCCTGACCGAGGAGCGTGGCGACGAAGAGGCAGTCGGCGTGGTCGAGCGCTTCGTCGAATCCGTCGAGCACTCGCTGCCGATCGACGCCCGCGTGATCAAGACGCTGGGCGACGAGGTAATGGTGGTCGGCTCCGATGCGGCCGGCCTGACTGAGTGGGCGGTCGGCTTCCAGCAGGAAGTCCCGGCCGATGCGCCCAAGCCGCGGATAGGCGTCCACTGCGGCGAGGCGATCTACCGCGACGGCGACTATTACGGTCGCGATGTCAACCAGGCGGCGCGGGTGGTGGCACGTGCAGCGGGCGGGGAGGTGCTGGTGACGCGGCCGATCGTAGACAGCGCCGACGGCATTGACGGCATGCGCTTCGAGCTGATCGGCGAAATCGGGCTGAAGGGCTTCTCGGAGCCGATCGAGCTGTTTCACGCGCTGCCCGGCGAGGAGTGAACGTTGGTCGAGGAGGTCCGAGAGCGGGTGCGCGCCGGCGGCCTGCTGCCGGCGGACGCTCAGGTAGTGGCGATGCTCTCAGGGGGTCGCGACTCGGTCTGCCTGCTCGACTTGGCGGTGGCTCTCTGCGGGGCTGAGAAAGTCCACGTCCTGCACGTCAACTACGGCTTGCGGCCGGAGGCGGCCGGGGATGAGGAGCATTGTCGGTTGCTGTGTGAGCAGTTGCGGGTGGGCTTTGACGTCGTTCGCGCCGAGCGCGCGCGGGACGCCACCGGCAATCTGCATGCCTGGGCACGCGAGATCCGTTATGCCACCGCCAATCGGCTGGCCGGGCCCAGACGGGCGCTGATCGCCGTCGGGCACACGGCGACAGACCAGGTTGAGACGATCCTGTACCGGCTGGCTGCCTCGCCGGGGCGACGGGCCTTGCTGGGCATGCCCGAGTGCGAGCAACGGCTGGTGCGCCCGCTGCTTGGCCTCACACGCGAGCAGACCGCGTGCTACTGCCGCGATCGCGAGCTGGCTTGGCGCGAAGACGAGAGCAACGATCGGCTCTCCTACGCGCGTGCCCGCGTGCGCAACCAGCTACTGCCGGCGTTTGAGGAGGTGCATCCGGCGGCGCCAGCGAACCTGCTGCGCACCGCCATGCTGCTGCGCGAGGAGACCGACTTGTTGGACGCGTTGGTTGAGACTGAGCTCAAAGGAGAGCGGCAGATCTCGATCGAGCGTCTGGCTGAGCTGCCGCCGGCGCTTGCCCGCCTGGTGGTGATCCGCATGGCTGAGGACGTCGCCGGCTCGTTCGTGCCGCAGGCCGGCGATCGCGTGCAGGAGCTGCTTGCGCTTGCGGACGCGTCTACCGGCGCTGAGCTGCACGTGGGGGGCCTGGTCGCCGCTGTGATCGTCGATGGGACGGTGCGGATGAAGCGCATCGCTTCGCGGATGGGCTGAGGTCGGCGGGCGGCGGGCTAGACTCCGCCACCGTGGCGAGCGACGAGCGCACCAAGGCCGGCGAGATCGGCGAGACGCTCGTGCTTGCCGAGGACCTGCAGGCGCGCGTGCGGGAGCTGGCCGAAGCCGTCTCGCGCGACTACGAAGGTCGGCGCCTGCTGCTCGTTTGCGTGCTCAAGGGAGCCGTGCTGTTCCTAAGCGACCTGATGCGCCAGATCGACATACCGGTCGAGGTCGACTTCATGGCTGTCGCCTCCTACGGGTCGGCGACCGACTCCTCGGGGGTCGTTCGCATCCTCAAGGACCTTGACACCCCGCTGGCGGGTCGCCACGTGCTGATCGTCGAGGACATTGTCGACTCGGGCCTGACGCTGCAGTACCTGCTGCGCAATCTCGGCTCGCGCGACCCGGCCTCGCTGGAGGTGTGCGCTCTGCTCACCAAGCCCTCGCGGCGCAAGGTGGAGCTGCCGGTGCGCTATGTCGGCTTTGAGATACCAGACCGGTTCGTGGTCGGCTACGGCCTGGACCACGCCGAGCGCTACCGCAACCTTCCGTACGTGGCTGTCCTGGCTGGCTGAACAGCCAAACCGACGGAAAATCCGGCCTTCCATGGTAGGCTGGGGAACTGGCGGGCATGACCCTGCAGCGCTCGCCGGCGCATCCAAGGACCCAGCAGAGCCATGAGCCGTTTCTTCAAGAGCGCAGCCTTCCCGATCCTAATCGTCGTCGTGATCGCCTTCTTTGCGGCGAAGCTGATCGGCGGCTCGACGAACAAAGGCCCGGAACATACCTATCGGACGCTGGTCACCGAAAACATCCCGCGCCACGAAGTGAAGTCGGCCGAGCTGAAGGTCAAAGACAACTCGGTCTCGGTCGAACTGACCAACAAGGAAAAATTCGAAGTCGGCTACGTCGATCAGGCTGCGCCGCAGCTGATAGGCGCACTCGAAAAAGCCGGCCCCGGCACGCGGTTCAACGTCGAATCGAACAAGACCTCGATCTGGCCGTCGCTGCTGACCTACCTGCTGCCGCTGATCCTGATCCTCGGCTTCTGGTTCTTCCTGATCAACCAGGTGCAGGGGGGCGGCTCGCGCGTGATGAGCTTTGGCAAGTCTCGCGCCAAGCGCCTCTCGGCCGACTCGCCGAAGATCACCTTCCGCGACGTCGCCGGCGTCGACGAGGCCGTCGAGGAGCTGCACGAGATCAAGGAGTTCCTGGAGAACCCGAAGAAGTTCCAGGCGCTCGGCGCCCGCATTCCCACCGGCGTGCTGCTGTACGGCCCGCCCGGCACCGGCAAGACGCTGCTGGCGCGCGCTGTGGCCGGCGAGGCCGGCGTGCCGTTCTTCTCGATCTCGGGCTCTGACTTCGTGGAGATGTTCGTCGGCGTCGGCGCCTCGCGCGTGCGCGACCTGTTCGAGCAGGCCAAGCAGAACAGCCCCTGCATCATCTTCATGGACGAGATCGACGCCGTCGGCCGCCACCGTGGCGCCGGCCTTGGCGGCGGCCACGACGAGCGCGAGCAGACGCTCAACCAGCTGCTGGTCGAGATGGACGGCTTCGAGGCCAAGGACAACATCATCATGATCGCGGCGACCAACCGCCCGGACATCCTCGATCCGGCGCTGCTGCGGCCGGGCCGCTTCGATCGTCAGATCGCCGTCGATCGCCCCGACCGCAAGGGTCGCGCCAAGATCCTTGAGGTGCACACCCGCGGCAAGCCGCTGGCGAAGGTGATCGACATCGACGCGCTCGCCGGCCAGACCCCGGGCTTCACCGGAGCCGATCTGTCAAACCTGATCAACGAGGCGGCGCTGCTTTCCGCGCGCACGGGCAAGCGCGAGATCGGCCAGGAAGAGCTTGAGGAGGGGATCATGCGCGTGATCGCCGGCCCCGAGAAGAAGACGCGCGTGATGAGCGAGCGCGAGCGCCTGATCACCGCCTACCACGAGATGGGCCACGCGATCGTCGGCCACTACCTCGAGTACGCCGACCCGGTCCACAAGATCTCCGTGATCTCGCGCGGCCGCGCGCTCGGCTACACGATCTCGATGCCGACCGAGGACCGCTTCCTGACCACGCGCCAGGAGCTGCTCGACACGATGGCGATGACGCTCGGCGGCCGCGCCGCCGAGGAGGTCGTCTTCGGCGAGATCACGACCGGGGCCTCGAACGATCTCGAGAAGGTCACCGCGACCGCGAAGCAGATGGTCATGCGCTTCGGCATGAGCGACAAGCTCGGGCCGCGCGTCTACGGCCACGACCACGGCCAGCCGTTCCTCGGCCGCGAGTTCTCGACCGAGCCGGACTACTCCGACCAGATCGCGCGCGAGATCGACGACGAGGTCCGCCAGATCATCGAGGGCGCCCACGATCGCGCCCGCGCGATCCTCGACGAGCACCGCGAGCGCCTCGACCTGATCTCCCAGATCCTGGTCCGCCGCGAGACGATCGAGAAGGAGCAGTTCGAAGCGCTGCTCGCCGGTCGCTCCGAGGAGGACGTCTTCGGACCCGACGAGCCGACCGCACCCGAGCCCGCAGCGCCGCCGCCGGCGCCCGAGCGCGCCCGGCCCGAGGTTCCCCGCCCGCTGCCGCGTCCCGGCCTCGCCGCCGAGATGCGGGCGGATACGCCGAAGCCCCCAGACGTCCTCTAGACGTCGCCCGGCGGGGGGCCACGACGTGCGGCAGGTGTCCGGATGACCGGCGCCCCCCGGAAGGGGCTCCCTGAGCAGCCCCCGGAGGCGGCCGAAGGCCGCCGAGGAGGCACCGCAAGAGTGGCGGGGATCCTCAACGTCACGCCCGACTCCTTCTCCGACGGCGGCCGGTACGCCGACC
>DASUIH010000045.1:0-14863 GCA_036279855.1 Solirubrobacteraceae bacterium
CGAACGCGTACAGCACGCTGCCTCGATACGCCTGGTGTCCGTCGGTGCTGAGCTGGATTCGCTCTTTCATGCGGTCCTTCAGGTCGTACATGAACGCCAGGCCGTCCTCGGTCGTCCGCTGGCCGACGAGCCACGCCTGCGCGAGCTTCGTGTCTGCGCAGATCGCCACCCACGTCCATACGTCGCCGTAGCCGAACGTGCCCTCGTGCTCGGCGGGCACGTTTTTGGCCTTCGCGTAGCAGAAGCTCCATATCTCGTCGCACTCGACCACCTTGCACGGCAAATCGACCAGAACGCGGCTCTGGTACTCCGCGCAGGCATCCCCCACGTCCAGCAGGAGCTTCGAGACGGTGTTGAACGAGCAGCCAGCCATCCGGCTCGTCGCGCGGAGGCTGTTGCCCTCGACCAGCATCCCGAGGATTTGAGCGCGTCGCTCGGTGCTTAGTCGATTCATACTGAACATTATGCGTGAGCGGTCGGACGGATCGTTTTACTGACCCTCGTCTTGCTGCAAGGAGGAGACATCGTGACATCTCCGAATCCCGGGGCCGTGCCCAAAAAAATCGAAACCGGCGTGCTCTACCGAGATGACAATCTCAGTCGCTTGCGGCTATTGCCTGACAAGTCTGTCGATCTGATCTACCTCGATCCACCTTTCTTCTCGAATCGCAATTACGAGGTTATTTGGGGGGACGAGGCCGAGGTTCGATCCTTTGAGGATCGTTGGGATGGCGGTATTCAGCATTACATCAACTGGATGAATGACAGAATGATCGAGTTGCATAGAGTCCTAAAGGACACCGGCTCGCTCTACCTGCACTGCGACTGGCATGCTTCCCATTATCTAAAGGTGATGCTAGACGGAATCTTCGGTTCAGCTAACTTCGTCAATGAGATAGTGTGGCGGCGGACTGGGGCACACAACAAGTCAGGTCGGTATGGTCCGATTCATGACACGATCCTCTTTTACAAGAAGGGGCCGAATGCTACTTGGACCAATCCGCGGCGTCCTTACATGCGAGGACACGTTGAAGATTACTTCGTCGAGGCCGAGGACGGCTGGCGAACGAATTACTATGGCAATGTGCTTACTGGCTCGGGGCGTCGCGGCGGTGAAAGCGGAGCGCCCTGGCGAGGTATAGATCCGAGTGCTAAGGGTAGGCATTGGGCGATCCCAAGGGCACTTTTGGAAGAAATTGGGGAGGACGCTGATAACCTCACGCAACACCAGAAGCTTGACCTGCTCTACGAGAGGGGCTACATCACAATTGACCCTGGCGCAACATGGCCGATGTACGAGCACTACATCACGCCGACCGATGGGACTTCCATCCCGGATATTTGGGGGTTCCAACCCTACACCAGCGGCACGGTATTCGGCACTGACGCCGGTATCGACGAGGATGTTCGTTGGCTTTCGCCGCGCGATCAAGAGCGTCTCGGTTATCCAACACAAAAGCCCGAGGGACTGCTGACGCGTATCATCAATGCATCCAGCGCCCCCGGCCAAGTCGTGTTGGACCCCTTCTGTGGCTGCGGCACAACCCTTGCCGTCGCGGAGCGGCTGAAAAGACGCTGGGTAGGGATTGATATCAGCGTCACCGCAATGGGAATCATCGAACGACGCATCCTGAAGGAGCGACAAGAGAAGCCGGTCGTGATCGGGATGCCCACTACCGAGAAGGAGCTGTCCGAACTAAGGCCCTTCGAGTTTCAGAATTGGGTTATTCAGAGCCTTCAAGGACACCATGCCACTCGTCGCACGGGAGATATGGGGATCGATGGGTACACGTTCTTTAATCGTGATCCGATCCAAGTCAAGCGCTCCGAGCATGTAGGGCGACCGGTCTTGGATGCGTTCCAAACTGCTATTGAGCGCGAGGAAAAGACACGAGGGTGTGTCGTTGCTTTTAGCTTTACACGCGGGGCTCACGAGGAGGCGGCAAGAGCGCGTGCCAAGAAGGGCATCGTTATCGAACTGCTGACAGTCAGAGAGATTCTTCGTGCTCGCAGCGATTTGCGTATGCCAGATATAGATGAACTCTTTCCCAAGAGATCGAATGCAACTTCTTTTCTCGATCTCCCACTACCCGCAGCGCGCAAGAAGTCTCAACGCCCTTCAGCCAGTCGTCTTATCAAGAGCGCCCGCGAACGAGTCGCTGACCTGTCCGCTGGGTAGGTACCGTGGCGCCCTAGCCCGGTTCGGTCCAACGTGCGTGGGCGGCCTTGCGTGCGCTCTTTGAGCGTTCCTCGGGCGTCATCTTGGCCGCGCGGGCCTTCCCGCCCTTCAGGCCACCCTTGCGGCCCAGCGCTACGGCTGCCGGGTCACGGGTGTCCTCGGGCGGTACCTCGTCGGCCTCGCCGGTCGCCAGGTCTACGATCAGCTTGGCGAGCTGGTTCGGGTCTCGCGGGCGCTTGCGCGAGCGGTCAGGCATACGCCGAGGGTACCAAGCGCTCTACTCGGCATCGCGTGCGTCGAACCAAAGCCGTAGGAGCGCGAAGCCGACATATATCCCGACCGCTGGCACTACGGGCAGTTCCGCGATGATCGCCAGCAGAGCTCCAAGCCCGCATAGGCAAGGACGTAGGCGGCGCGTCGCCGCCGGGTCGTCAAGACCGTTGCTGGTCGCGTCATGCGTCACCGACACTCAACTCATCTGCACGACGGGCTGCCCGGGTAGGGAAGACGAAGCTGTCGAGGCGATGCAGCAGTCCGGCGTCCGCAAGGCGCGTTACCGCATCATACGCCTCAATCGGATCGCGCAGCTCACGGGCGATCTCATCCAAGCTCCAAGGCCAAGGCGAGTCCACCAACATCAGATTCAGAACGTTCCGGTCGCGGTCACGATCCGCAACCTCGTTAGGCTCCGGGTTGGGCATGGAGCTAATCCCTCCTTGCTCACAGGCCCCGGCGATAGTTAGCGCTGTCGTCGGGGCCGCTTGGTTATTGACTAGCCAAGCACCCTAAACCCAAAACCGCCTGATTTGCAGGCTTTTTCAAACTGATGCACTACCCGAACCTGATCCACTGGAGCATCCCCGACCCCGTGCGTGCCGGCGATACCGACGCGCAGACCTACCCTGCGTTTCAGAGCACCGCGGATGAGCTCGCCCGGCGAATTCCCTTCCTGCTCGAGCTGATCCACAGCACCCAAACCGTCCAGGAGGTGAGCTGAACATGCCTGATGAGCTTGTGAGCGTCCGTTACATGGTCAACGACGTCCAGGAGGCCGTCGACTTCTACACCCGCCAGCTCGGATTCGAGCTGCACACGAGCGCGCTGCCGGCATTCGCCGAGGTCATTCGCGGCCGGCTGCGACTGCTGCTCGCTGGCCCCGAGAGCTCGGCCGGGAGGCCGATGCCCGATGGGCGCAAGCCCGCACCCGGCGGCTGGAACCGCATCCACTTCGTCATCGAGAACATAGCCGCCGAAGTGCAGCGGCTGCGCGACGCCGGCATCCACTTCCGCAACGAGATCGTCAGCGGACCCGGTGGTCAGCAGATCCTGCTCGAGGACCCGTCCGGTAACCCGATCGAGCTGTTCCAACCCGCCGCGCGCTGATGAGCGGCGTTGGCGAGCGTGCGCAGCCGGCTGCCGCGCGCGCACCGCTCGCCACCGTCGCGCGAGAGTGGACCCGGATCGGTGTCACCGGGTTCGGTGGACCGCCTGCGCACATCGCGCTGCTGCGCGCGCTGGTCGTCGATCGCGAACGGTGGATGGACGCACGCGAGTTTCAGGACGCAAACGCAGCCTGCGGACTACTGCCCGGCCCGGCGTCGACGCAGCTATCGATCTTCTGCGCGTATCGTGTCGCCGGCCCCGCTGGCGCGATCGTCGGCGGTCTCGGGTTCATCCTGCCCGCAGTCATTCTGATCCTCGCGCTGTCGCTGCTGTTCCTCGCGCACTCGCCGCCGCTGTGGGTCAAGGGGGCGGGAGCCGGCGCCGGAGCAGCGGTCGCTGCCGTGGCCGTCCACGCCGCCCCCAGCCTGATAGGCCCGAGCTTTGATCACGTCCGCGACAACCGCGTCCGAACCGTGCGTTGGAGCGCCTACCTACTAATCGGCGCGGTCGCCGCAACGCTGCTCGGCGCGTACGTCGTCCTCGCTCTGCTCGGGTGCGGCCTGCTCGAGCTGCTCATCGAGCGCGGCGCACGGGTTCCAGGGCCGCAGCCCTGCCAGCGACAGCATCCATCGGCGGGATCGGCCCGCTGGCCTGGACCGCGTTCAAGGTCGGAGCGCTCTCGTTCGGCGGCGGGTTCGTGATCATCCCGCTGATGCAGGGCGACGCCGTGCACACCTACCACTGGATGAGCAACAGCCAGTTCCTCAACGCCGTCGCGCTCGGACAGATCACCCCCGGGCCGGTGGTCGCCACCGTCGCCGCCGTCGGCTACGCACGGCCTCGCTGGCGGGCTACTTGCCGCGCTCGTCGCGTTCACCCCCTCCTTCTCGTTCATCCTGCTCGGCGGCGGGACGCTTTGAGCGGTTGCGCAACAACCAGAGCGCGCGGGCGTTCCTAGACGGCGCCGGTCCCGCCGCAATCGGTGCGATCCTCGGCGCCGCCGTGCTGCTCGCCGGCGCGCTGCGGGAGACCTGGCAGTTCGCGATCCTCACTGCTGCCGCGATCGCGCTGCTTGTGCTCAAACGCGGGGTCATCCAGACGCTCCTAGCCGCCGGTGCGCTCGGCGTACTCGCTGGACTCGCGGGAGCACCGCTCTCCACTGAGGCCAGCCACCCCTCACCAATACGGCCATCACCAGCTAAAGGTCTCTCGCACGACGTGAGAGCCCGCACGCCGCAAGCGAGCCGCCGGCTACTCCACTTGCCCAGTCTCAGATGGATGGGACGTCACGGTCTCAGATTAATGGGACTGGGCGGTCTCAGATCGGTGTCCCGCTCATGTGAGACTGAGCCTCTGCCTTGTCGCCAGCGAGAGGTGGTCGAGTTCCTCTTCTTCCAGGGCGGCCAACCCGCCGAACTCGCCGCCAGGCGAAAGATCGCGCCAAGCACCGTCTACAACCACAAGGCGCAAGCGCCGCGAAACCTCCACGGCGACGACGTCTTCTTCAGCGGCCTGTGCGCGCTCGGGAAGGTCCGAGACCGTGCCCGCGCCAAAGCGATCGCCGAACGCTACCCCGAAGGCCGCCTACCCGAGGGCCGGCGGATCGTCGCGATCGACCAGGCCGCCTGAACCGGCGTGGGCCCCAACGAACTGGAGTCGGTGTTGGGGATCGCCAACGGGCTGCTCACTCTCGTGCTCTCGATCCTCAAGCTGGCGGGACGAGCGCGGCCGTCTCGCCGCCAGCGCGTTCCGTCTGAACGGGCGGCTCTTTTGGGGCGAGCGCGACCGCGAGATCCGGTCGCTCTGCGAGAAAGCCGGAAACGTCCGCGCGGACGGCCTCGCACTGAGATGGCGACAGCGCGGCGAGGCGAGCGGCGTAGTCGACGCGCAGCACCTCGGCGCCACTGGCCGCGACGGCGGTGGCGAACCGCTGGTGTTGGGCGGCTTGGGCGATGGTCTCGTACTCGGCGGCGAGCTGGGCGATGCTCGACCACTTCTCCTGCTCGGCCTCGATCGTCTCGTGCGCGGACTTTTCGGTGCCCTCGTGTTGGAGCACGTCGTAGAGGATCGTGCGGCCCGTGACCTCATCCTCGTAGCCGGGGGTGTGCTGATGTTCCTCCAGGTGGGCCCCGTCGGTCGCGACATACGCGACGTTGGAGAACCGGCCGCGGGTCATAGCGACGTAGAACGCTTCCGTCGTCATCGAGGACGAGTGGACGACCAGATGGGCGGTGTCAACGGTCGCGCCTGCGCCCGACGGGCCGTGATCGCCTACCCGAGTTCGACGTGGTCGGCTACGTAGTCGGCGGGCAGGGTGACCCGGGCGCGTCGCCCACGCGAGCCGGGGCGTTGCATGGTCAGGCTTCCGTCCTCGTGGCTTTCGATGACGGTCGGACGCCGCAGCTTCTGCGGCGTCCCGTCGATCTGAGACAGCCCAGTCCCATTCATCTGAGCTCGTGACCGTCTCATCAATGTGAGACTGGGGTCGCCGGGGCGGTTGTGTCCGGGGTGGGGACGTCTCTCATCTCTCAACGAAGCGCGTCAGGGACCGCGCCCGCGTCAAGGCGATCAGCCAGCTTGCGGCCCGCGCCGGCCGACCGGCGGGACCGGAGGGCGGACCGTGAGTTAGGCTGCCGGGGACTTTGCACATCCCGGGGGGTCCCTGTGTGAGGGGCTGAGATGGCGCTTGCTAGCGCCACCACCCGCCGAACCTGATCTGGTTCAGACCAGCGAAGGGAGGAAGCTATGCCGCATCGCAGCACGTTTGAGTCCGGCGTCGAGTGCCGCACGCAGATGCACCTCGCGCGCCAGGGGATCGTCTCGCCGGAGATGGCCCGGGTCGCCGATCGTGAGCGCCTGGACGCCGATGCTGTGCGCGAGGAGGTCGCGGCTGGACGGATGATCATCCCGGCTAACGTCCACCACGTCGCGCTTGACCCGATGGCCATCGGTTTGCGCGCGCGGGTGAAGATCAACGCGAACATCGGCAACTCGCCCACCACTTCGTCGCTGGAGGAGGAGGTCGACAAGCTTGCGCTGGCCCAGTGTTGGGGTGCTGACACGGTGATGGATCTCTCGACCGGCAAGCGCATCGACGAGACACGCTTGGCGATCCTTGACGCGGCCACGGTGCCGATCGGCACCGTTCCGATCTACCAGGCGCTCGAGCGCGTCAAGACAGTCGAGGATCTCACCGCCGATGTGCTGTTGGAGGTGATCGATCACCAGGCGCGCCAGGGCGTGGACTACATGACCATCCACGCTGGGGTGCGGCTCGAGCACCTGTCGCTGTGCCAGCACCGCGTGACCGGCATCGTCTCCCGCGGCGGCGGCGTGCTGGCCCGCTGGATGGTCGCTCACAAGCGCGAGAACCCGCTCTATGAGCACTTCGACGACGTCCTGGAGATCTGCCGTGCCCACGACGTGTCGATCTCGCTCGGCGATGGCCTGCGTCCCGGGTCGATCGCCGACGCCTCCGACGCCGCCCAGTTCGCCGAGTTGGACACCCTCGGCGAGCTCACTGAGCGCGCGTGGGCCCGGGATGTGCAGGTGATGGTCGAGGGCCCCGGCCACGTGCCGATGGACCAGCTCGCCGACAACGTCGCCCGCCAGCAGCGGGTCTGCCACCAAGCGCCGTTCTACACGCTCGGGCCTCTGGTGACCGATGTCGCGCCCGGCTATGACCACATCACCTCGGCGATCGGCGCGGCGATCGTGGGTTGGCACGGAACCTCGATGCTCTGCTACGTCACCCCCAAGGAGCACCTCGGCCTGCCGGACGCCGACGACGTTAAGCAGGGGCTGATCGCCTACCGGATCGCCGCGCACGCCGCCGACCTCGCCCGCGGCGACCGCCGCGCCGCCGCCTGGGACCGGTCGTTGTCGCAGGCGCGGTTCTCGTTTGATTGGGAGCGTCAGTTCGAGTTGGCTATCGATCCGGATACCGCGCGCGCCATGCACGATGAGACCCTGGCCGACGACTATTTCAAGACCGCGGAGTTCTGTTCGATGTGCGGCCCCAAGTATTGCCCGATGCACAACTTCCGCGATGTCGACTGGGACGAGATTCGCACCGTCGTCGCCCATCGAAAGCGCGACCGATTAGTCGCCTGACCCGGGGTGGCGGGCAGACCCGGACACTTACCTTCGACGGCACACGCGAAGCTCATCCATCAAACCGACTTTGAGGAGCGCCTTTCAGCGCTCAATGCCGAGCAAGTGCTCCGCGATGTGCTCGACTATCTGCGAGCGGCCCCTTCCGGTGGGCCGATCGTTGCCGCCTCGGGACCGAAGCTCGCGACGTATCCGGGGTGCACCTCGCGCCAGCGCGTGCTCGTCGTCCAGTTCGGGGCGTTGCCGTCGAGCTCGCCTTCGAGCCGGTCGAGGCAGACGTGCCAGCCGGCGCCGTCGCGCGCGGCCTTGCCGAGCTCTTCGATCGTGTCGATCAGCGTCAGCGTGCAACCGTGCTCGTGCGGCTCGATCTCGAGGCGGATCGTGTCGGTGCCCCAGCGGAACTCGAGCAGCGCCGGCTCGTCGCAGGCCAGCACCTCGCCGTCGAACGCGCCGCCCTCGGACTCGAACCGCAGCGGCCCGCCGACGACCCAGTCGCCGACGATCGTCTGTGGGAACCAGGCCGCGAGCTGCTCGGGCTCGGTGATCGCGCGCCAGACCTTCTGCGGCGAATGCGCGAGTGGTCGTGTGAAGCGCAGCTGCCAGGCCTCGCCGGCCGCAGCCAGCTCACCGTTCGTCGTCATCGGTCCTCCATCGTGTCGAGGTGGTGTTCGAGTCTGTCGAGGCTCGCCGGCAGCAGCGCGCGATAGGGTGCGAGCCAGTCGTCGACCTCGATCAGCGATTCGGGGCGCACCCGGTACAGACGGCGCTGGGCATCAATGCGCGCTTCGACGAAACCCGCGTCGCGCAGCACGCGCAGGTGCTTGGAGACCGTCGGCTGGCTGAGCGCCATCGCGCCGACCAGTTCGCTGACGGCGCGCTCGCGATCACGGAGCAGATCGAGGATCCAGCGTCGCTTCGGCTCGGCGAGGATCGCGAAGGCTGACGTCATCGTTCCAATATACGTTGGCCAGCATATACCTGTCAAGGCATGTTAGCGTGGCGCGATAGCGATTCGTCGAGCTGAGCTAGCAACGGAGCGAGCCGCTCGCGGCAGCCGATCGCAGTTTCGACGCGCACCATCTGTCGCGAACCCAGCCAGCTTGGCGCGGCGGTAGTCAAAATCCGGCCCACGCGCCTGTTCGGACCGCCGCTTGTCTGGCTACGGCTGCAGCGTGCGCTTGAGCAATCGCTCGTGGCGGAAGAGCGCGTCGCGCTCGAGCGGGGGGTGCAGCGCGTACGCGCGGTCGCATGCGGCGAGCGCGAGACGCCTCCAGGCGAGCCGGAGCGGCAACTGCTCGCAAAGCTGCGCGCGCGAATCGGGCTCGACCGCATGAGCAAGGCGGTGAGCGCGGCGGCGCCCTGCCCGATGACAGTGCACGAGCACTACCGCGCGCTTGGCATCGACTTCCAGGAGTTCTACGCCGGAACGGAGTTTGGCATGGCCTGCGCGCAGCGTCCCGGCGCTGTCGATCTCGGGACGCTTGGCGGCACCGCGCCGGACTACGAGCTGCGGCTCGCCGCCGATGGTGAGGTGCTCGTGCGCAGCCCTCACGCTCCGCGCGGCTACCGCAACCTTCCGCACGAGAATCGCGAGGCCTACGGCGCTGACGGCTGGATCAACACCGGCGACCTCGGCGAACTCGACGGCGACGGCCGGCTGCGGCTGATCGGGCGTAAGAAAGAGACGCTCATCCCGCGCACGGGCAAAACGTCCATCCAGCTTTGATCGAGGCGGCGCTGAAGGACGCATGCCCGGCGATCGGCCAGGCCTGCGTGATCGGCGACGGGCGTCCCCATCTCGCGGCGCTGCTCGTGCTCGAGCCGCCCGACGCTGGGACAGAGTCGGGCTCGCGTGCGACCGTCGCTGCGGCGATCGAGACGGTCAACGCGGCCCTCCCCCGCTCGAGCGGATCGAGGCGCACGCCATCCTTGCGCAGCCGTGGCTCCCTGGCGCCGAGCTAACCGAGACCCTCAAGCTGCGCCGAGCGCAGATCGAGACGAAGTACGCCGCCGAGATCCAGGCGCTCTACGCATGAGGCGCTCCTAGTGCAACGTTCCCAAAGTGCTTTGTCGCGCAAATGAGGACAGCCTGGGGCATCCGCCTTGAGATGCGCCTCGCCAGCGAAGCGGGTGTCCGCAAGTTGATCCTCTATCGGGCACGGGTCGGCCTGCTGGACCGGCGGGCTAGGCTTCAGCGGTCGTGTCGCTGACCGCCCTGACGTCTGCGGAGATCTCGCTGCCCGCCGAGGCCGATGGCGCGCGCGTCAGCGATCGGATCGCTGTTCTGGCCGACACCGTCGACGTCGTCGGATTGACCGACAATCACGCCGGCCGGCCGAGGATGTCGCCGCTGGCTGCGGTAGCGCTCGCGCGGGAGCAGGGTGTGGGGACAATCGTCCACGTTTCCTGCCGCGATCGCAACAGGCTTGCCCTGCAGTCCCAGGTCGTCGGCGCAGCGACGCTCGGCGCTGAGGCGGTCCTCTGCATGCAGGGAGATCCGGTGCCTGGCATCGCACATGTGGCCGACATGAAGGCCACGCAGCTCATTGCGAGCGCGTCCGTGTGGGGCGCCCCGCACCCGCTGGCGGTCGGGGCGGTTGTCAATCCCTTCGCCGAGGACATCGACCGAGAGCTGCGGCTCCTGCGGCGCAAGATCACCGCTGGGGCAACCTTCGTGCAGTCGCAGATGGTCTTCGACCTCGGGCGCCTCGAAGCGTTCCTCTCGGCCGCCGAGGACACCCTCGCGAGCGTGCGGTTCTACGCAAGCGTCGCGCTGCTCCGCAGCGCGCGCATGGCAGAGCGCGCCTGCGCGCTACCGGGAGTCGCGATTCCCCAGCGAGCCCTGGCGCAAATCGGTCGCGGCGGCGGCATCGACCTTGCGCGCGAACTGGCGGCCGGCCTTGCCTGTATGTCGCGCGTAGATGCGCTTCACGTATTTCCGCTCGGAGCCGAGGCGGCAACACGCGAGGTCGCCGCGGACTTCCGCGTCGCGCGAGGTGTCGGCGCCCAGCGGCCCCCAGAGTAACCGGAACCCCCTTGCGGGCGTTTCTCCTTGCACACTCGCGCCTGGGTAATGGCGGCGCTTCGAGCTGTCTCGCGAGCCCCGCCCCGGTTATCCCTCCGGGTGACGCGCGTGATCCCACGCGACGCCGGCCGGCTCCCGGGGCATCTGGCCGCAGCCCCGTAAGACTCGTCTCGATTCGGCCAGATAGACCTCTAGGTTATTCCCAGGAGCCGGGCCGGACCTTCAGGGTGGTGTTGACGCGGTTGAAGAAGTTCGTCAGCGCGATCATCGACACGAGCGCTGAGAGGGCGCGCTCGTCGAAGTGCTCGGCGGCTTCCGCCCAGATCTCGTCGGTCACGGCGCCCGAGTGGTCCGCCAGGCGGGTCATCGCCTCCGCGAGTTCGAAGGCGGCGCGCTCGGCATCGTCGTACAGCGCCGACTCGCGCCAGGCTGGCAGCGCCAGCAGCCGTTCGGTGCTAAGGCCGATTTTCTCTGCGCTCTTGATGCCGGACGCGATGCACGCGTTGCACCCGTTGATCTGGCTGGCGCGCATGTGGACCAGCTCTAGCGTCTCGCGTGGGACGCCGCCGGCATAGATCGCTTTAATGATCTGCTGCACGCCGGCGACTGCGTCGGGCGAGCTCGCGGCGTTCGAAAGACGCGGCGATCGTGTCTGGGACTGAGTCATGGTTCCTCCTGGAGCGTCGCTCCGGTCATGGGTGCGAAATGCGGACACCGACCAGACGAACTCAAAGCCGCGGAGGTAACGCCAGCACCGGTTGTGTTACCTCACAGCGCCCGTGGGCGTCTCAGGGGGAAGATGAGCCAGTGAGCGACACCACCGATTTGGCCGCAGGATTCGAGCGGCAACGCCCGTACCTGCGGACGGTCGCGCTGCGGATGCTTGGTTCCGGTGACGACGCGGACGACGCGATCCAAGAGGCCTGGCTGCGGTTGAGCCGGGCGGGCGGCGACGGCATCGAGGATCTCCGCGCGTGGCTGACGACGGTGACAAGCCGGGTGTGTCTGGACATGCTGAGGTCCCGCCGCACACGCCGAGAGGTGCCGGTCGAGATCGATCTGGACGAGCTTCTCGGCGGACGAGCCCGAACAGACCCCACGGGCCGCGCACCGACCCCCGAGGATGAGGTCCTGCTCGCCGAGTCGGTCGGCCTGGCCCTGCATGTTGTGATGGACAGCCTGACCCCGGCCGAACGAGTTGCCTTCGTGCTCCACGACATCTTCGATCTGCCGTTCGGCCAGATCGCGGACGTGCTCGGCCGCTCTGCGGATGCCGTGAAGATGCTCGCGAGCCGCGCTCGCCGGCGGGTGCGGCTGGTTTCGCCCGAGGCGCACCGGGAGGACGCTGACGATCGTGCCGTGGTCGAGGCGTTCTTCACCGCCACCGGGTCCGGTGACCTCTCAGCGCTGCTCGCGCTGCTCGCTCCGGACGCCGAACTGCACGTCTTGACCACCCAGGGTGTCACCCTCGTGCAAGGGGCAGCGACGATCGCCTCCCAAGCCAAGCTCCGCGCGAGCCAGGGCGCAGGTCTGCGGCGAGTCATGCGGCCGGTCACTGCTCGCGGCGCGACGGGCGTGCTGCTGGTCGTCGATGGCCAACCCGTCTCGGTCATGACGTTCACCGTCCAGGAAGGGCTCATCACCGAGATGAGGTCGATCATCGACCCGGACCGGCTCGCACAGATCGTCCCCTCATGGGCGGTGTGAACGCTCGCTATGCGACCTCGAACCTTCGGTTCGTTCTCGCTCCATCCTGCTCGGTGGACAACGATTTGAGAAGCTCCGCGGGGATAGTTGGGACGACGGTGTTGGAGTCCGCGCGCTGATCGGACCGGCCTCTACGCGGTTCGCGTCAGAGCGGGGCTGGAGGCGGGACGGTCCGGCGGGACGCAAACCATGCCCTCCGAGAAGCCCGCCGAGCCGATCCCGAAGGCGGCGTTGAACCGGTCGACGTTGACCAGGGTCAGCACTGCGGTGATCTCGACGATCTGCTCGTCGCTGAACTGCTCGCGCATTCGGTCGAACAGCTCGTCGGTGACCTCGACCGGTGTGCGCATTACGCCGACCGCGTAGTCGAGCGCCAGCTTCTCGCGTTCGGTGAACAGGTCGCTATGGCGGTAGCGCGGCAGCGCCAGCAGCTCCCCGTCAGAGAAGCCGGAGTTTCGGCAGATCTGCGAGCCAAGGTCGACGCAGAACTCGCATCCGATCATCTGCGCGCCCTTCAGCTCGACGAGGTTCTGGAGCCGCTCATCGACGGACTTGCCCTTGCGCACCGCCTGGTTGAACTTGCCCATCCCCATCATCATCTTCGGCTGGTGGGCCCAGATCTCCATCGGCTCGATCCCGCTGCCGGACTGCGGCGCGCGTCCGGTCAGCTTCTTCATCATCCGCGGCCCGAACCTGTAGACGAGCCTGACCATCGGCCCGGCCTTACCCTTCGATACTCCCTGGATGCGTGCCATCCGGCACCTCCTGTCACATAGCTCGGCGTTTGGGGGTCTATCCGATATGACCCGCGAGACCAGGACGGTGTGACCGCGATGGACGAACTCGAGTTGGCCAACAGGTTCGACCGCCAGCGGCCCGCCTGCGCGCGGTCGCCTACCGGATCCTAGGTTCGGTCACCGAGGCCGACGACGCCGTGCAGGAGGCGTGGCTGCGCCTGCAGCGGACCGAACCCGAGCAGATCGACAGCCTCGAGGCGTGGTTGACGACAGTCGTCGCCCGGATCTCTCTGAACGTGCTCCGGTCCCGCCGATCCCGCGCGGAGCAACCGTTGGACGGCTTCATCCCGGAGCCAATCGTCGACGATCCGGCGCTCGGAGCGGATCCCGAGCACGAGGCGTTGCTGGCGGACTCGGTCGGGATCGCGCTTCAGGTCGTGCTCGACACGCTCAACCCAGCCGAGCGGCTCGCGTTCGTGCTACACGACATGTTCGCGGTGCCGTTCGACGAGATCGCGCCGATGGTCGAGCGCTCGGCGGAGGCGACCCGTCAGCTCGCCAGCCGCGCGCGGCGCCGCGTGCGCGAGGCGGCGCCGGCGCCGGACCCGGACCTGACCCGTCAGCAGGCGGTTGTGGACGCGTACTTCGCGGCTGCCCGGGAGGGCGATCTGGAGGCACTGGTGGCGGTGCTCGACCCAGACGTCGTGCTCCGTGCCCACCGCCGCGACGGCGACCCGATCGAGCTGCACGGCGCCGCACGGGTCGCGCGCGGGGCGATGACGGCCCGGCGCTTCGCGCCATTCGTCCGCCGAGCGCTAATCAACGGTGCCGCCGGCGTGGTCGCACTCGACGGCGAGCGGCCGTTCGCCGTGCTGGCGTTCACGGTCGCCGGGGACCGCGCGGTCGCAATCGACGTGTTCAACGACCCCGAGCTCGTGGCCAGGCTCGACATCCGCGGGATCATCGCCTGAGCGGCACGCCCAAGCGACAGCGGGGGGACCGCCCACGCATGGCCGGCTCGACGGGGCTTAGGAGGGAGCATCAGCTCGGGGACGCTTGGGCAGTCTCAGATGAGCGAGACGCCAACGGCCTCACATGAGTGAGAATCGGCTGTCTCACATCGGTGAGACGTCGCGCTAATCTCGTTCTGATGTCTGCCTTCCCCCAGAGTGCCTTTAGCCAGCAGCCTGGCGCGCCGTGGAAGTGCGGTTTCTGCGGGGATACGCAGGCACCTATTTCGATGGAGCTGGGGACCGCTCATGGCCTGTGGGCGGTTCTTGTGTGCGCCAAATGCCGCGCCGTTCTGGGCGGCAGCCTGCACTCGGGTTAGTCGAGCAAGTCCACTATCTCGCGCAGACTCCAGATGTGATCTGAGACGCCTGCGGCCAACGCGGGCGTGCGCGGGTACGGGTCAGCCAGGCTCTTGTGTGGTCGTGCGAAGTTGTAGTGCATGAAGTGGAGCGCGACTGCGGCTATGTGGTTCTCGATCTTCTTGCTGAACCCGTTCGTTAGCCGCGTGAATCGCCGCATCCCCATCCGCATCGTGAGGTTCTGCCGCTCCACGTAGCTCGTGCTGACCCGGCTCGGGTCGGGGTCCCCTAGCCGTACCTTGACTTTGGTTCCGATGCACGCTGGCGGGCTGTAACGGCCTGGTGCGACCTGCTGGCTGCGGTACTCCTTATGTATCTGAGCCCAATCGACCTCGCTCGGCCCGAACGC
>DASUIH010000046.1:0-8925 GCA_036279855.1 Solirubrobacteraceae bacterium
CCGGGCGCTCGGCCGGCGCGGCAAGGAACATGTGCGCCGCCACTTCCTCATGCCGCGCTATCTGCGCGATTATCTGAGGATATTCCACGAGCTGAAGACGACATGAGTGGCGAGCCGGCACCGCGGCCTCCGCTGGTGCTGGTGAGCAACCGCGGTCCGGTCACCTTCCACGCTGACGGAGAGGTCCAGCGCGGCTCGGGCGGCCTGGTCACGGCCCTGACGGGGCTCGCCTCGCACCGCGAAGCGATCTGGATCGCCTCGGCGATGAACGAACACGACGCCGAGGTCTCGCGCGAGCACGGCGGGCGGGCCTTCCCCGTCCGCTCGCCGGCTGGCAGCGAGTTCCAGGTGCGGCTGGTGGTGAGCGACCCCGATGCCTACGACCGCTTCTACAACGTGTTCGCCAATCCCATGCTCTGGTTCATCCAGCATTACCTCTGGGATCTGTCGAACGCGCCGGACATCAGACGCGAGGAGATCGAGGCCTTCGAGTTCGGCTACAACGTGGTCAACGAGGACCTCGCGCGGGCGGTGGTCGAGGAGCTCGACGAGCAGAACGAGCCCGTTGTGATGGTCCACGACTACCACCTCTACACGCTTCCCGACCTCGTTCGCAAAGCGCGTCCCGACGTCTTCCTGCATCACTTCATCCATATCCCGTGGACGCAGCCCGACGCCTGGCGCGTGCTGCCCACGCGCATCCGCGAGGAGATCTTCACGGGGCTGCTGGCGAACGACATCGTCGGCTTCCACACCCGCTCCTACCGCCACAACTTCCTGCAGTGCTGCCGCGACCTGATGGACCTCGACGTCGACTTCGAGCGCGGGCTCGTGCGCTGTCAGGGCCGCGATGTGTGGGTGCGCACCTACCCGCTGCCGATCGACCACGCCGCCGCCCGTCGCGTCGCCGCAAGCGAGCGCGTGGCCGAGTTCGAGCGAGAGCTGCTGCGTCGTCGTCGCGACTTTCTGATCCTGCGCGTGGACCGCGCCGACCTGAGCAAGAACGTGCTGCGCGGCTTCTCGGCCTTCGACCTGTTCCTGGAGCAGCACCCCGAGTTCCGCGAGCGCGTTACGTTCGTGGCACAGCTGATGCCCTCCCGTACCGACGTGCCCGAGTACGCGGAGTACCTGGAACGGATCGAGGCGCTGGTGGCGGTCGTCAACCACCGCCACGGCACGCCCGACTGGATGCCGATCCAGCTGAAGCTGCGTGACGACCTGGAGGAGGCGATGGCCGCCTACAAGCACTACGACGTGCTGCTCGTCAACGCCATGTTCGACGGCATGAACCTGGTCGCCAAGGAGGGCCCGATCGTCAACGAGCGCAACGGCGTGTCGATCCTCTCCGAGAACACCGGCGCGCACGAGGAGCTCGGCGAGTACGCGCTTTCGGTCAACCCCTTCGACATCCAAGAGCTGGCGGACTCGATCCACGCCGCCCTGGACATGGCGCCGATGGAGCGCGCGCGCCGCGCACGCGGCCTGGCTGAGATCGTCACCTCGCGCGACCCGGGGGACTGGATCGACGAGCAGTTGGCGGACATCGCCGCCAAGCGCGCCGCCGCAGCGTCCTGACGGCCAGGCGCTGTTATGATGCGCCGCCGCGCCCCGGATGGGCGTCCTTTCGCATGGTGGCCACAGCCCTCACATACGACCTGGTCCTACTGCTTGACCCGCGCGCCGAGGAGGCAGCCCGCGCCAAGATCGTCGCCGACACCAAGGCGACGATCGCGGGAAGTGGTGAGCTGGTACGCCACGATGAGTGGGGCGAGCGGGCGCTCGCCTACCAGATCGAGCATCGAGCTACCGCCGAGTACCACCTGCTGCAGTTCCACGCAGCGCAGAAGAGCCTGATCGCCGAGCTGAATCGAGTGCTGCACATCACCGACGGCGTGTTGCGCTTCCGCGTCAACAAGCTGCAGCCGGGCACGCCCGACCCGCCCGACCTGAAGGCCGATCGTGGCGGTGCCGGCACGCGCGAGAGCGCGCCGTCGCGAGGCGGCGAGGGCGAGGGCAGCCCCGCCGAGGAGCCAGCGGCGGCGTAATACACTCAGCGGCGTGCGTTCGCTGAGGACACAGACGCTCGGAGAGACGGTGTGAGCGAGCCACAGCTGCGAGAAGACGCCGCGATGAGCCGTACCGACGTGCTGCGCGACTCGCCGCCGATGTTCGAATCGCGCCTGCTGGACGCCTTCTCACGGGTGCACCCAAGCGTTCCGATCCTGGTGTTCGCGCCGGCGATCGTGGCACTGGCCGCGTGGCAGCTCGACTTCGTCGGCGTGGCTGCCCTGATCGGCCTGTTCGTGCTGGGCTACGCCGCCTGGACGCTGTTCGAGTACTGGCTGCACCGGATCGTCTTCCACTTCGAGCCCGAGCAGGGAATCGGCGCGCGCATGCACTGGATCATCCATGGCGTCCACCACGAGCACCCCAACGACCCGCTGCGCCTGGTGATGCCGCCCGCGGTCAGCGTTCCGCTCGCGGCGATCGTGTTTGGGCTGGTGTACCTGCTATTCGGCAAACGCTACGCGCCGGGCGTCGGAGCAGGCTTCTTCGCCGGCTACCTGGCCTACGACATGCTCCACTACTACGTCCACCACTTCACGCCACGCACGCGCCTGGGTCGCATGCTGCGCGAGCGCCACATGCGCCACCACTTCCAGGACGACACCAGGGGCTTTGGCATCAGCGCCCCTTACTGGGACGAGGTGTTCCGCACCTCGTCCCGCACGCGCCGGGACGACAGTCGGTAGTTTGGGGCCCACCCACTCGCTCACCCGAGACAAGTCGAAAGGAAATCCGTGGCAGCTACCAACATCAACAGGGTCGTGATGACCGGCAACCTGACCGCCGACCCCGAGCTGCGCTCGCTGCCGAGCGGCTCCTCGGTCTGCAATCTGCGCATCGCCTGCAACACGCGCCGCAAGAACGGCAGCACCGGCGAATGGGAGGACAAGCCCAACTATTTCAACGTCACGGTGTGGGGCGCGCAGGGCGAGAACGCGGCCCGCTTCCTCTCCAAGGGACGGCCGGTCGCGATCGACGGTCGGCTTGAGTGGCGCGAGTGGGATGCACAAGACGGCACCAAACGCAGCGCAGTCGATATCATTGCCGACTCGGTGCAGTTCCTGGGGTCGCGTGAGGACCCCTCCGGCGGCGGAGGGTTCAGCGGCGGCGGGGCGCAGCAGGGCTCAGACGTCCCGGTGGACAACCGCGATTTCCAGTCCGCACCGGTCTCCGGCGGCAGTGCCGGGGACGAGGACATTCCGTTCTAGTTCGAATCTTCCAAGCAAGAAAGCGAAGGTAGTTTCAAGTGGCAAAGCGCGGTCGCGGCAAGCCTGTACGGCGACGGGACAAGAAGGGCGCGGCCGGCAGTGGCCGTCGCAAGCCCTGCCCGTACTGCCGCGACAAGATCGAGCAGGTGGATTACAAGGACGTAAGCGCCCTGCGCAAGTTCATCTCCGAGAAGGGCAAGATTCGCTCACGTCGGATCACCGGCGCCTGCCGACGCCATCAGGCCCAGATCGCCCGCGCGGTCAAGCGTGCGCGCGAGCTGGCGCTGCTGCCCTACGTGAACGAGGGTGGCCGCGACGACCATCAGCGTCGCGAGCGCCCGGAACGCTAGGACGGCGTTGTGCCTGAAGCGATATTGCTCAAGGACGTCGAGGAGCTCGGCGAGCAAGGAGCCGTCGTCGACGTCTCCAAGGGGTACCTGCGCAACTTCCTGATCCCGCGCAAGCTCGCGCAGCCGGCGACCAAAGGCGCGATCGAAGTGATTCGCCAGCGCCAGCTGGCGGCTGAGCGCGCCGAGCGCGAGTACGCCGAAAAAGCGCAGGACAACGTTGCGCTGCTGAACAAGACCGTGATCACGATCGCCCAGCAGGCAGGTGCCGACGACCGCCTGTTCGGGTCGGTGACGGCACAGGACATCGCCGCGGCGATTCGCGAAGCGCGCGGCCTGCGCGTCGAGAAGAACAACGTGCACCTGCCCGAGCCGATCAAGAACGTCGGCACCTACATGGTCGTGGTGGAGGTCGTGGATGGAGTGACCGCCACCGTCAAGACCATGGTTGTCGCGCAGAAGTAGACGGCCGGCGCGATTCGCCGTCGCTGCTGCGAACATGTGTTCGTGTGCGACTCGCTGCTGGATCCCACCCTGTTTTGCACGCGCCTAGCGGAAATGTCGCGCGACCGGGATGTACGTCCCACCTAGACTCGCTGCAATGAGCGCTACCGCCACCAGCAACGGGTCGAGCCCACCGAATGGGGGGATCACGCCGCCGCACAACCTCGACGCGGAGCAGTCGGTGCTTGGAGCGATCCTGCTCTCTGACCGCTCGCTGTACGCGCTGGTGATCGAAGAGGGGCTGCGCGCCGAGGACTTCTACCGCGACCGCCACGGCCTGATCTACGAGGCGATGCTCGGCCTCTACAACGAGTCTGAGCCCGTCGACGTGTTGACGGTCACGGACAGGCTGCGCCAGAGCGGCAAGCTGGGAGAGGTCGGCGGCCCGGCCGCCGTGGACGAGCTGACAGGCGTTGTGCCGGCGGCAGGGCACGCCCGCCGCTACGCCCAGATCGTGCGCGAGAACGCGCTCTTGCGCCGCCTGCTGTCCGCCTCCTACGACATCCAGACGAGCGTGCTGGAGCGCAGCGACGCGCCACGCGAGCTGGTCGAGCAGGCCGAGAAGACGATGCTTGAGGTCGCCCGCGACGACCGTCAACAGGACTTCCGCTCGATCGAGGAGGTGCTGCACGAGGAGCTGGACAAGCTGCACCGCCTCTCGATCGAGGGCACCGCGCTGACCGGCACGCCGTCGGGCTTCAAGGACCTGGACGAGATCACCGGCGGCTTTCAGCCCGGCAACCTGATAATCGTCGCGGCGCGACCGGCGATGGGCAAGAGCGCGCTCGTGTGCAACATCGCCGAGAACGCGGCAGTCGAGCACGGGCGTCCCGTCGCGCTGTTCAGCCTGGAGATGGCTGAGGCCGAGCTGGCACAGCGGTTCGTGGCCTCGCAGGCACGTATCAAGGGCGAGGAGCTGCGCAAGGGGCGCGTCAAGGAGGAGCGCTGGCCGAAGATCCTGAAGGCCTCGCAGCGGCTGGCAGCGGCGCCGCTGTGGGTCGACGATTCCAGTGACGTCGGCATGCTGGAGATCAGAGCCAAGGCGCGGCGCTTGCACTCCCAGTGTGAGAACGGCCTGGGGCTGATCATCGTCGACTACCTGCAGCTGATGCGCACCGACAGCCGCTACGACAGCCGTGTGACCGCCGTCGGCGAGCTCAGCCGCGGGCTGAAGATCCTGGCGCGCGAGCTGAGCGTGCCGGTGATCGCCCTCTCTCAGCTCAGCCGCGCCGTGGAGACGCGTTCGCCAAAGGTTCCGCAGCTCTCAGACCTGCGCGAGTCCGGCAACCTGGAGCAGGACTCCGACCTGGTGATGTTCATCTACCGCGACGAGTATTACGACGAGGACTCAGAGCGGCCGGGCGAGGCCGACCTGATCATCGCCAAGCACCGCAACGGGGCGGTCGGCAAGGTGACGCTGACCTTCCAGAAGGAATACCCCAAGTTCATGAACTACGCGGGCGAGTCCCGCTACGCGGCGTGAGCGGCTCCGTGCTCGATTTCGGCGAGGCGCGGGCGAGCGCCGGCGGCTGTCCGTTTGGGCTGTGCGACGGCAGCGGCTTTGTGGTCGACGAGCAGACCAACACCGCATCCGATTGCCGCTGCCGGGCGCAGCGGATCGCACGGCGGCGGGCGGCGGCGCTGGAGGCGCGCATTCCCAACCGCTACCGATCGCTCTCTTTCGAGCAGCTCGAAGGCGGTGAGCTCAGCGGATTTGACGGGCAGCTCCAGATGATTAGGAACTTCGCGCGGCAGATCGCGTCGAATGTGGATCAGGGGCGCAGCTTGCGGATCGTGGGGGACGTCGGCACCGGCAAGACGTCGCTGGCGATGCTCATCTCCAAGGCAGCGCTGGACGCCGGCAAGACAGTCGCGATCTACTCGCTGCCGCGTCTACTAGCGCTGATCCGGGAGGCGATCGAGCGCGAGGAGGGCGTGGTCGGCTTCCTCGAACGGCTGTCGCTGGTGGACCTGCTTCACATCGACGACGTCGGCGCCGAGAACCAGACCGATTGGGCGCTGGAGCAGCTTTACACGATCGTCAACACTCGCTATGAGGAGCAGCGATCGATCCTGCTGACGACCAACCTGAAGGAAGATGAGCTCACCGACCAGCTGGGAGAGCGAATCGTCTCACGCTTGATCGAGATGTGTGGCGATAACTTTGTGCCTCTATACGGAGAGGATCGGAGGCGCCCCTCATCGATCGGCTCCGTACGCGAAGCAGCTGATTTTCCACAAACGTTTCGCTAAAAACTATAGAATTTTGCGTAGTCGTACGCGAAATAGTATAGAAAAATGCTAGCCTCACGGAGGGTGAACGACTCCCAGCTCAGGCAGCTTTTGAACGAACGCAGCCCCTGGCGCGCGCGGGGAGACTGGCAGGCCGAGGACCCGGACCTGCGGGCGTCGCGAACGTTGCCGCTGGACTACGAGCCCACGCCCCTCATTGACATTCGGCCGCCGGGCCTGTACGTCCTGCGCGGGCCACGACGGGTGGGCAAGAGCCTGGAGCTGAAGCGTGCGGCGACCCAGCTGCTCGCGAACGGCGTCGATCCGAAGACCGTCTTCTACTGCTCTTGCGACGGGCTCTCCAGACAAGAGCTGCGCCGGCTCGTCGTGCAGGGGCACAGCGTCACGCGCACGCTCGCTGGGCCATGCTGGTGGTTGCTCGACGAGATCACGGCCGTCCGGGGCTGGTCGCAGACGATAAAGGAGCTGCGCGACCAGGACGCGACCTTCCGCGAGGCCTGCGTTGTGCTTACCGGCTCTTCCGCGCGCGACCTGGAGCAGGCGCGCAAGGACTTGGCCGATCGTCGTGGCGGGATCGCCGACTCCGATCGGCTGCTGCTGCCGATGGGGTTCCGAGCGTTCTGCCGAGCGCTCGGCGGCTTCGACGACATACCCGCGGACTCGACGACTCCGCGCGACCTGCTGAGCGCACGGGGAGAAGCCGTCCTCGCGCAGCTTGAGCCGTGGAGCGCGGCGCTCGCCGACGCATGGGAGCTGTACATGGACGTAGGCGGATTCCCCCGGGCCGTCGGCGAGCACGTGCAGGCCGGCGCGGTGAGCAACGGCTTCATCCAGGGTCTGTGGGACGTGGTTCTTGGCGACGCGATCCGAGCAGCCGACATCGCCGAGGCGACCGTGTCGGCGCTCTGGCAGCGGCTTGTAGAGAACCTGTGCAGCCCGGTCAACGCATCGCGAATCGCGCGCGAGGTGGGGCTGTCGGGCCATCAGGCAGCTCTCAACAGGATCGACGAGCTGGTGCGGGCGTTTCTCGGCTGGCACTGCTATCGCATTCGAGACAAGCGGCCGAATCCAGCCGCCCAGCACAAGCTGTATTTCGTAGATCCCCTGATCGCGCGGCTGGCGCACCTGCGCAACCCGAGCTTTCCCGCTCCAGAAACCTCGGCGCTGACTGAGCAGCAGATCGGAGTAGCGCTCGCGCGAGCGTCCTCGCCGGCGTCTCCCGCCGCATACATCGACACCGACCACGTCATGTACGAGCGAACTGCGACGGGGGCCGAGATCGACTTCGTCGGACCGAAGCTTGAGATTCCGTTCGAGTGCAAGTACACAGAAACGAGCCGGCGCAAGGATGCGTTGACAATCAAGGCCCGCTACGGACGCGGCGTGCTCGTCACCCGTACGGCCTTCGTAGCAGCCCCTGCCGAGGCGGTATGGGCGGTGCCCGCGGCGATGCTGGCCTGGCTACTGGGATGAGCCCTGCCCGTGGCTATGAGCGACGGGGATACCCGCAACGGCACGTAGACTGCATGACCTCATGCCCGGAATAGTCATCGTCGGCGCCCAATGGGGCGATGAGGGAAAGGGAAAGATCACCGACCTGCTCGCTGAGCGCGGCGACGCGGTCGTTCGCTTTCAGGGCGGCAACAACGCCGGCCACACGATCGTGCGCGGAGACGTCGAGTGGAAGCTGCATCTGATCCCCTCCGGCATCCTCTATCCCGGCAAGCGCTGCGTGATCGGCAACGGCGTCGTGATCGACCCGAAGGTGCTGATCGAGGAGTTGGACGGCCTGCGCACACGACGGATCGACGTCGGTGGCCTGCGCATATCGGCCAACGCGCATCTGATCATGCCCTACCACCTGCTGCTCGACTCGGCCGGCGAGGCCAGGCTCGGCAGTCTGCAGATCGGCACCACCCGCCGTGGCATCGGCCCCTGCTACGCCGACAAGGCCGCGCGGCTGGGGATCCGCATGCAGGACCTGCTTGACGAGAAGATCCTCAAGAAGAAGATCGTCGCCGCGATGGAGCCGAAGCGGCTGTCGCTGCGCGACTACGCCAAGTACCCCGAGCTGGACCTCCAGTCGATGACCGACGAGTACCTCGGCTACGGCGACCGGATCAAGGGCCACATCGCCGACACCTCGGGGCTGGTGCTCGACCTGCTGGACGAGGGGAAGCTGGTGGTGTTCGAGGGCGCCCAGGGTGCCCTGCTCGACATCGACCACGGCACCTATCCGTTCGTCACCTCCTCCAACCCGATCGCCGGGGCGGCGTGCGTGGGCGCCGGCGTCGGACCCAAGGACATCGACGAGGTGTGGGGCATCACCAAGGCGTACGGGACCCGGGTCGGCGCCGGCCCGTTCCCGACCGAGATCGAGGGACCGCGCGCCGACGCGCTGCGCGAGAAGGGCGGCGAGTACGGCACGACCACCGGCCGGGCCCGCCGCGTCGGCTGGCTTGACCTGGTCGCCCTGCGCTACGCCGTCAGGCTGAACTCGCTGACCGCGCTGGCGGTGACCAAGCTGGACGTCCTGTCCGGCCAGG
>DASUIH010000047.1:0-82851 GCA_036279855.1 Solirubrobacteraceae bacterium
CCGAGGCGCTGGCGCACGTCGAGGAGCTTGAGGAGCGCCGCACCGACCTTGAGACTGCGCTGCGCGAGCTGCGCGGCGTGATCCGCGAGACAGACCGGCAGATCCAGGAGACATTCAACGCGACCTTCGAGGCGGCGGCGCGCAACTTCGAGGAGCTGGTCGGCGACGTGTTCCCCGGCGGCAGCGGCCGCCTGCGCCTGGTCAGCGAAGAGCAGGCGCCGCGCCCGCTGCTCGGAGGCCAGCAGGCCGGCGAGGACGGGGGCCAAGGCGGCGAGTCGGCGGCGGAGGCCCAGGAGGAGCCCGACGAGGGCGAGGCGCTGGCGGCCGACGGCGAGCAGATGCCGGGCGTGGAGATCGAGATAACGCCGGCCGGCAAGTCCAGCAAGCGGCTGTCCCTGCTCTCAGGCGGCGAGAAGTCGATGACCGCCCTGGCCTTCCTGTTCGCGGTGTTCCTGGCGCGCCCGGGCCCGTTCTACGTGCTCGACGAGGTCGAGGCCGCGCTCGACGACCTCAACCTCGACCGTTTCCTGACGCTGTTGCGCCGCTATGCGGGTCGCGCCCAATTCATCGTGATCACCCACCAGAAGCGCACGATGGAGGCCGCCGACTGGCTGTATGGGGTGTCGATGGCCGACAACGGCGTCTCCAAGGTGCTCTCGCGCCGCTTGCCACGCGAGGAGCAGGGCTCACAGACGACGCTTGAGCCCGCCCCCGAGCCGCACGCCTCCGAGCCGCAGATCGCTCCAGTCGCCTAGCGGGCTCACGGGCGATGGGACGCGAATGGTCCGAGCTGTTCTTGAGCGATCGCGCGGCGCCGGCCGCGACCGCGGAGGCTGAGGGCTCCGAGCGGCGCCGTGGCCTCTTCCGGCGCCTGCGCGAGAACCTCTCAAAGACGCGCCAGGCGCTCGGCTCGGAGATCCAGGCGACGCTGTTTACGACGATCGACGAGAACACGTGGGAGCGCCTGGAGGAGGCGCTGATAATGGCTGACGTGGGCGCGATGACAACCGCGGCCGTGGTCGAGACGCTTGAGCGCGAGGCAAGCGACGGCACGCTCAGCGGCGGCGAGGCGCTGTCCGAGCGCCTGATCGCGCTGCTGGCCGAGGCTGCCCGCTCGGACGATTGGCAGCTCGACGTGCGCCCGAAGCCGACCGTGATCCTGATGGTGGGGGTCAACGGCACGGGCAAGACGACCACGATCGGCAAGCTGGCCTGGCACCTGCATTGCGAGCTTGGCGCGAAGGTCGTGCTCGGCGCCGCCGACACCTTTCGCGCGGCCGCCACCGAGCAGTTGCAGCAATGGGCGCAGCGGGCCGGCGCCGAGATCGTCACCGGGCCGGAGGGCTCAGATCCCGGCGCGGTCGCGTTCGAGACGGTTGCGCGTGCGCGGGCCGACGGCGCCGACGTGGCGATCGTCGACACCGCCGGTCGCCTGCACACCCAGGACGACCTGATGGCGGAGCTTGCCAAGGTGCGGCGGGTGATCGAGCGCCAACTGGAGGGCGCGCCGCACGAGACGTTGCTGACGGTTGATGCCACCACCGGCCAGAACGGCCTGCGCCAGGCGCGCTTGTTCGCCGAGTCCGCGGGCGTCAGTGGCATTGTCCTGACCAAGCTGGATGGGACGGCGCGCGGCGGCATCGCACTTGCGATCGCGCGCGAGCTGAGTTTGCCGGTGAAGCTGATTGGGATCGGCGAGCAGCTGCAGGACCTGCGCCCGTTCGACCCCGACGAGTTCGCACGCGCCTTGGTCTCTGAGCGATAATTCGCAGATGAGCTGGATCGTGTGGCTGATCGTCGCCTGCCTTCTCGGCGTGGGTGAGATGCACCAGGGGGGCTTCTACCTCGCGCCGTTCGCGCTTGGCGCGCTGCTGGCAGCCGTCGTCGGCCTGCTCGGCGTCGGCCTGCTGCTCAGCACAATGGTGTTCCTGGCGTCATCGGGCATCGTCTTTGCCACGCTGCGCCCGGTCGCGCGTCGCCACCGCCGGCTGCCGCCGGCGATTCGTACCGGGGCGGCTGCCTTGATCGGGCGCAAGGCAATCGTGCTGGAACGGATCGCCAACGACGAGGGTGTCGGCTGCGTGAAGGTCGACGGTGAGGTGTGGACCGCGCGCAGCTACCAGGAAGAGGAGGTCTTCGACCCGGGTGAGAAGGTCGAAGTCGTGGAAATCCGTGGCGCTACGGCGCTGGTGATGCACTGAGGCGCAAGCGCGCGCCATCGCGCCCGACAAAGCGCGAAGATGTCGGGAGGATTCCGGTAGTCGAGTGAGAGAGAGGGGCCGATGGTGGTCGCGTTGATCGTTGTTGTCGTCGTGGTGCTGTTCCTGCTGGTGATAGCCGCGCGCACGATCCGTGTGATCCCGCAGGCCAAGGCGGGCGTGGTCGAGCGGCTCGGTCGCTACAGCCGCACGCTCGAACCGGGCCTGACGATCGTCACCCCGTTCATCGACCGTGTACGCCCGCTCGTGGACCTGCGCGAGCAGGTCGTCAACTTCGCGCCGCAGTCGGTGATCACCGAAGACAATGTCGTCGTGGCGATCGAGACGGTCCTGTACTTCACGATCACCGACCCGCGCTCGGCCACCTACGAAGTCGCCAACCCGTTGCAGGCGATCGAGCAGCTGACGGTTACGACGCTGCGCAACGTGATCGGCGGCCTGACGCTGGAGAAGACGCTGACCGCGCGCGAGAACGTCAACGCCGAGCTGCGTGCCGTGCTCGATGAGGCGACCGGCAAGTGGGGGATCCGCATCAACCGCGTGGAGATCAAGTCGGTCGATCCGCCGCCGGACATCCGCACGGCGATGGAGAAGCAGATGCGCGCCGAGCGCGACCGCCGCGCCGCGATCCTCACGGCCGAAGGCGAGAAGCAGGCGCAGATCCTCACCGCCGAGGGCTCAAAGCAGGCTGCGGTGCTGCAGGCCGAAGGCGAGCGTCAGGCGGCGGTGCTGCGCTCCGAGGGCGAAGCCAAGGCGATCGACACCGTCTTCAAAGCGATCCACGAGGGTCGGCCCTCGCGCGAGCTGCTCAGCTACGAATACCTGCAGATGCTGCCGCAACTGGCCGAAGGGGACTCCAACAAGGTGTTCGTGATCCCGTCGGAGTTCGCCGAGGCGTTCGGCGGCATCGGCGCGGCGTTGGCGCGGAGAGGGGAAGACCCACCCACCCCACCCACGCCTGCCGGTCCGCCGACTCCGCGCGAGTAGGTCGCGCGGCCGCCACGGGCTGCGAGAATCACCCTCGTGTTCGACTCGCTCTCCGAGAAGCTGCAGGCGACGCTCGCCGACGTGCGCGGCCACGGCACGCTGAGCGAGGCTGACATCGATGCGGCGCTGCGCGAGATCCGCCTGGCGCTGCTGGAGGCCGACGTCAACTTCAAGGTCGTCAAGGCGTTCACCAAGGACGTCCAGGAGCGTTGCGAGGGCGCGCAGATCGTCGGCAAGCTCAACCCCGGCCAGCAGGTCGTGAAGATCGTCAACGAGGAGTTGACGAGTTTGATGGGTGGCGCGTCCGCGGGCCTGGCGTTCGCGTCGAGGCCGCCGACGGTGGTGTTGATGGCCGGCCTGCAAGGGTCGGGCAAGACGACCGCCACCGCCAAGCTCGCGCGCTACCTGCGCGAGGAGCACTCCTCCTCGGTGGCGGTGGCCGCCTGCGACGTCTACCGGCCGGCCGCGGTCGAGCAGCTGGTCAAGGTCGGGGCGCAGGCGGGAGCGACCGTCTATTACCGGGAGCCCACCCACCCGGATCGTGATCCCGTCGAGATCGCCTCGTGGGCGCTTCAGCGTGCGCGCGAGGAGGGCAAGGACGTGCTGATCGTGGACACGAGCGGTCGCCTGCACGTGGACGAGGAGCTGATGGCCGAGCTGGTGCGCCTGCGCGACGCGGTCAAGCCGCACAACGTGCTGCTGGTGGTGGACGCGATGACCGGCCAGGACGCCGTCAACGTGGCCGAGCAGTTCGCGGCGGCCGTGCGGTTCGACGGCGTGGTGATGTCAAAGCTCGACGGCGACGCCCGCGGCGGCGCGGCGCTGTCGGTCAAGGCTGTGACCGGCAAGCCGATCCTGTTCGCCTCCACCGGGGAGAAGCTCGACCAGTTCGAGCGCTTCCACCCCGATCGCATGGCCCAGCGAATCCTTGGCATGGGCGACGTGATGAGCCTGATCGAGAAGGCCGAGCGCCAGTTCGACTCAGATCAAGCACAGGAGCTGGAGCGCAAGCTGCGCCGCAACGAGTTCGGCCTGGACGACTTCCTCGATCAGCTCAAGACGGTCAGGCGAATGGGGCCGCTGACCAACCTGCTTGGGATGATCCCCGGCTTCGCCGGCCAACAGCTGAAGGGCCTGAAGGTGGACGAGCGCGAGCTCGACCGCATCCAGGCGATCATCCTCTCGATGACGCCGCGGGAGCGCTCGCGCCCGGAGCTGATCAAGGGCTCGCGGCGGCTGCGGATCGCGCGCGGCTCGGGCACCAATGTGCAGCAGGTCAACCAGCTGGTCAAGCAGTTCGGCCAGACGCGCAAGCTGATGCGCCAAGTCGGGCGCGGCAAGCTGCCGGACGTGGGTGCGCTGATGCGCCAGGCGCGCTGAGCTGCCTGCGGACGAACTTGAGCTTGCCCGTAAGCTAAGCTCTCTGCCGCAAAAGCGAACGGCTTCAGAGAGGAACAAGTGTCGGTAAGGCTGAGGCTCACACGAGTGGGCGCAAAGAAGAACCCAATCTGGCGCGTGGTCGTAGCCGACCAGCGCTCGCCGCGCGACGGGCGCGTGATCGAGACGATCGGCCATTACAACGCTCAAACCGAGCCTTCGACGATCGTGATCGACGAGGAGCGCGCCAAGAGCTGGCTGGCCCGCGGCGCACAGCCCTCGGCGACCGTCAAGAAGCTGCTGCGCATCCAGGGCATCGCCTCCTAGCGGCGGTCAGGGCGACATGGCCACCGAGGTGATGCGCGAGTTGCTTGAGTACCTCGCCCAGGGGCTGGTCGACAATCCCGAAGAGGTCTCGGTCGAGCAGTTCGAGGAGGACGACGGAACGGTCGTGCTGGAGCTGTGCGTCGCCGAACAGGACTACGGCCAGGTGATCGGGCGTGGCGGGCGCACGGCGCAGGCGTTGCGCACCGTGGTCAAGGCTGCTGCGGTAAACGAGCGCCGCCGCGTGCTGGTCGACATCGTCGACTGACGTGCCGGGGACCGGTGCAGAGCGATCAGCCGCCGAGCAAGGCCGCGGCTCGATGTCGGCCGGCCGCGTCGGTCGGCCGCACGGGCTCGACGGCAGCTTCTACGTGACGATGGCGCGCCCGCGCCTATTGGAGCTTGGCACGGCTGTGTCGATCGGCGAGCTTGCAAGCGAGATCGTCAGGCGCCGTGGCAGCGACCGCCGCCCGATCGTGAGCGTGCGGGGTGTCGAGGATCGTGAGGGGGCCGAGCGATTGCGCGGCCTAGAGCTTGCGGTGGCGGCAGCCGACGCGCCGCCGCTTGAGGATGGGGAGTGGTGGGCAAGCGAGCTTGAGGGCTGTGTCGTCTATGACGGCGAGCGCCGGGTGGGAGTCGTCGAGAAGCTGATCGAGCTGCCGTCGTGCGAGGCTTTGCAAGTCGCCTCTGAGCAGGCTCCGGCTGGGAGTGAGCTGCTCGTGCCGATGGTGCGCGAGGCGATCCGCTCGGTCGATGTGGCCGCGCGCCGGATCGACGTCGACATGAGCTTCGTGCAGGAGTGAGGATGCAGATCGACGTCTTCACGCTGTTCCCGCAGTGGTTTGAGTGGTTTGAGTCCCAGCGCCATGTGCGCAACGCGATCAAGGGCGGTGCGCAGCTGGGCTACGTGGACCCGCGTGCGCACACCCCGCTCAGCGGTGGCCAGGTCGATGACACCCCCTTCGGCGGCGGCGCCGGCATGGTGCTGCGCGTCGACGTGATCGACGCCGCCCTGCGCGCTCACTACGGCGTCGACGCCACCGAAATTCGCAGCCGCCGACGCGTGATCGCGCTGACTCCGGGCGGGCGGCTGCTAGACGAGCAGTATGTCCGTGAGCTGGCGGCCGAGCCGGCGCTGACCTTGCTGTGCGGACGCTACGAGGGGCTCGACGAGCGGATCGTCGAGCACTACGCCTCCGAGACGCTGTCGATCGGCCGCTACGTGCTGGCCGGCGGCGAGCTGGCCGCGATGGTCGTCTGCGACGCCGTGCTGCGCAAGCTGCCGGGGGCCCTTGGCCACGATGACTCGGCGACCGAGGAGTCCTTCAGCGAGGCGCTTGGGGGAGCGCCGGAGTATCCGCACTACACGCGGCCCGCCGAGTACCGAGGCTGGCCCGTGCCCGACGTGCTGCTCTCCGGCCATCACGAGCGCATCGCCCGCTGGCGCGCCGAGCAGAGCCGCGATCGCCGCGAGCAAGGCTGACCTGCGCCTTGTCATAGACGGTTCGCTACCATTCGCTCTCGCGCCGGGCGTGGCCAACCAACTATCGCGCCGGCGCGCTTCCCTGTTATGAGCACCGTCATCGAAAGCATTGAGCGTGCGCAACTGCGCCGCGTCCCGAGCTTCGCCGCGGGCGACCGCGTCAAGGTCCACTTCCAGGTGATCGAGGGCACGCGCCGGCGCATCCAGGTGTTCGAGGGCGTCGTAATCAAGCGCCAGGGCCACGGCGCGCGCGAGACCTTCACCGTGCGCAAGCAGTCCTTCGGCGTCGGCGTGGAGCGGATGTTCCCGCTGCACTCGCCGAAGATCGAGCGGATCGAGGTCGCCGCCCGCGGTGACGTGCGCCGGGCCAAGCTCTACTACCTGCGCGACCGCGTCGGCAAGCGCGCCCGCGTGCGCGAGCGCCGCTACACGGGTCCCGAGGAGGCGGTCGAGGCGGGCCTGCTGTACGGGCCGGGCGAAGCCGTGGACGCCGAGGGCGCCACCGCCGAGGAGACCTCGATCGAGACTGAGCAGCTCGCACAGGAGCAGGAGCAGCAGGCTGAGCAGGGCGCGCCCGAGGCCGCCGAGTCGACTGGCGCCGGCGAGACCGAGCCGCAGGCGTCGGCCGGCGAGCAGGCAAAGGCGCAAGATTCCGGCGCGCAGGCTGAGGAGCAGGAGGAGGACTCCCCCGCGGCGGGCAGTGGCAATGGCTCGACCGACGCGGCGGCGTGAGCCCAGATCCGGCCGCGGCCAAGGTGGCTGACGGCAAGGGTAACGAGAAGTCGCGCGCCAACTCGCTGATCGAGCTGGTGGTGATCGTGCTGGTGGCGATCGGGCTGGCGCTCGCGATCCAGGCTTGGATCGTCAAGCCCTATCGCATTCCCAGCGGGTCGATGGAACCGACCCTGAAAATTGGGCAGCGGGTGCTGGTGGACCGCATCGGCATGCATCTTGGCGGGCCGAAAGTGGGGGACATCATGGTCTTTCACCCACCCAAGGGCGCCGAACAGCAGGTGTGCGGGCCGGCGCCGCACATGGTGACGCCGGGCGGCTCGGCCTGCGACTCGCCCGAGCCCGAAGAGTCGACCACGAACTTCATCAAGCGGGTCGTCGCCGGTCCCGGCGACACGCTCTACATCAAGGAAGGGCACGCCTACGTCAACGGCAAGCGCGAGAGCGACTCTTACATCGCCCCCTGTGGCGGCGGCTCGGAGTGCAACTTCCCGAGGCCGATCAAGATTCCCGCCGGTCACTGGTTCATGATGGGGGACAATCGTGGCGAGTCCGACGACAGCAGGTTCTGGGGTCCCGTACCCACCGGTTGGATCATCGGCCAAGCCTTTGCCACCTACTGGCCCCCAGGCCGCATCGGCACGCTCTAGCGAGCCGATCGACGGCTCATCTGCCGCGCACGCCGGCCAGCCGCAGACGCCCTCCAAGCGCGCGGCGCGGCGCAAGGCGCGCCGGCGCAGCAGCGGCGCGCGCCTGTTCGCCTTCGATCGGCGACTCCAGTCGCGCTGGGTAGCGGGCGCCGACGAGGCCGGACGCGGCTGCCTGGCCGGGCCATTGGTTGCGGCGGCGGTGCTGTTTGACTACGAGCGACTGACTGCGCGCGAGCTGCGTGCGCTCTCGGCGCTCAACGACTCAAAGCAGCACTCAAGCGCCGCTCGCGACGAGCTGTATCCGCTGGTTCTGACAAGCGCGGCTCGGGTGACGGTGGTCTCGCGCTGCGCGAGCGGCATCGACTCGCGCGGCCTGCACAAGACCAATCTGGCCGCGTTGCGCGACGCGATCCGCGGCGTCACCTCGGACGTGGAGGGGCGGGTCGAGTGCCTGATCGACGGCTTTGCCGTGCCGGCCTTCGAGCGCGAGCAACGCCCGGTCGTAGGCGGAGACGCGACCAGCGCCGCGATCGCCGCCGCCTCGATTGTCGCCAAGGTGACGCGCGACCGCTATATGCACCGGGCCGACAAGCTGCACCCGGGCTGGTCGTTTGCCGAGCACGTCGGCTACTCCACACCGGTGCACCGCGAGGCGATCGAACGGATCGGCGTATCGCCGCTTCACCGCATGTCCTTCCAGTCGCTGGCCTATCAGCAGCTTGCGCTGGAGGCGTAGCGCCGAGACTGCGCTACGCGGCGACGGCCGCCGACACGGCTTCGACCTGAAACACAGTCGGAAAGCGGTCTGCAAGGCCGCAGGCGTGCAAGGCTTCGCTTATCAGTGTTGCCGCTCTCTCTGCGGCTGTGGCGGGATCGGGTTGATCCTCGGCGAGTATTAGCACCAGCGCATCGCCTTCCCACGTGGCAACCGGTCCGAGCTGCGGATGCCTACGCTCCAAGTATCTGGTGAGCGGCAGCCAGCTGTCCTCGATCTTAAGTGGCAGGTCAGCGACGGAGGTCCAAGTCCTGTACTCCACGGTCATCCCTTATACCCGCTTTTCCTCATGCATGCCAAGAAGTTATTGAGAGAGCGCGAGGACGATGGTGTTCCTGCCAGCTTGCACGGTGGCAGGAGTCGATTGGGCGGAAAGAACAGCCAATACTCCTTGCGCTTCTGCACGCGCCACCCTTGCGCTTCGGCGCGACGATGAATCTTCTTGAGGTCGCCGCGCGCGCTCATAAGTGCCGCGATGCGATCGCCGCGACCATTACCAAGCCCCTTCGATGTGATCGAGGCGCAGTAGCCGATCGCGACCGTCCACGATCACCCCGATCGCGTCGAAGCGGATCGTGTGAGTGCGCGGACGTCGTGCGGTTGTCTCGTACAGCCAGGAACGGGCCAGGCGACGTAGGCGCCTCTGTTGTGAGGCCTTCAGCCATGCCAGCGGTTGCTCCTCGGGGCACAGGCCGCGGCGACGGTTGGTTGCCCGGCGCGTCTTGACCTCGGTGAAGACGAGCGTGCCTTTGCTGTCGATGGCGATTAGGTCGATCTCGCCGTGGCGCGTGCGGACGTTGCGCTCGACGATTACGAAGTCCAGGCGGCGCAGGTGCTCGACGGCCAACTGCTCGCCGAGCGCGCCGAGCTTGCGGCGCTGGCTGCCGCGCCGACGGCTGGGCGTATGTGGCTCGTCGGTATCCGCCATGCCCTCCTATCCGACGAGGGCGGCGGCGGCGGGACGCTACGTCCGCCCGGATATGCTGGCCTGGCCGCGAAACGCCCGATGAGCACCACGCACGACAGCCATGGCGGCTCGACCGCCGAAGTCTCCACCCAAGCCGATGGGGATGCGTCCTCACGCCAGGAGAGGCGTCACCGCGTCGGGATCGACGGCGTCAGCGGCTTCATGGGGATGCGCTGGGACAACCCCGAGACCGTGCGCCTGCTGATTCGCCCGGAGCTAATCAACGCAGGCGGCCTGCTCTCAGGCGTTGTGACGTACGGGCTAGTCGACTACTGCATGGGCTCCACCTTGTGGCCGCACACAAGCGAGCAGGAGCACATCGCCACGCTGAACATCTCGATCAACTACATCCAGACGGCGACCGAGGGTGAGATCGTCTGCACGAGCGTGCTCGACCGGCGCAACCGCACCAACGCCGTGCTGCGTAGTGAGGTGCACGACGAGCAGGGGCGGCTGCTGGTGAGCGCGATCGGCAGCTACGCGATCTTCCCGGCGCGACGCTCTTTCGGCGCCGCTCAGAAGAGCGCTTAGCCGCTAGGCGGCCGGTCTTTCGAGATGGCCTCGACACGGACGCCGCGCGCGCTGACGATCGCGGGCTCGGACTCCGGCGGCGGCGCCGGCATCCAAGCCGACCTGAAGGCGTTTGCCCGCTGTGGCGTGCACGGCTGCTGCGCGATCACGGCGATCACCGCGCAGAACACGCTCGGCGTCAGCGCGATCCACCCTGTCGCGCCCGAGATGGTGCTGGCCCAAGTGAGGGCGGTCGTCTCGGACATCGGCGTAGACGCGGTGAAGGTCGGAATGCTCGGCGACGTGCCAACGATCCGAGCGGTGGCAAAGGCGCTTGACGAGCTGGAGCCGGGAACGCCCGTGGTGGTCGATCCGGTGATGGTGGCGGAGTCGGGCGCGCGGCTGCTCGACCCCGACGCACAGGGGGCCTTGGTGGCTGAGATCCTGGCGCGCGCGACCGTGCTGACGCCCAACGTGCCCGAGGCGCGGGAGCTGCTGCGTTATGCCGGTGTCGATGCTGGCGGCAGCGGTGGGGACGATGTCGGCGGTAGCGGTAGCCGTGACCGTGATGTCGACGATAGCCATGGCGGTGACGATGGCCATGATGTCGGCGGCGGCGGCCGGAACGAGCAGCAGGAAGCCGAAGCGCTCGCCCGCGGCGTGTTGGGCCTGGGACCGCGGGCCGTGGTGCTCACGGGGGGGCATCGAGAGCAGGCGGTGGACCTGTTGGTAAGCAGCTGGGAGACCTCGCGGCGAGCGCTGGCAATCCCCGGTAAGCGCCACCGTGACGGTTCGGCGCACGGCTCCGGCTGCACCCACTCGTCGGTGCTGGCCGCGCAGCTAGCGCTTGGCCGCGAGCTCTCGCAGGCAGCGATCGCCGCGCGCGCGCTGGCCGGAGAGGCGGTCGCCAACGGGCTGTGCGATGTCGGCAAGGGGCCGGGGCCGGTGGACGTGATCGGGCTGTCGAGCCTGCGGGCAGGACGGTAGTGTTCGGCCATAAATGAGCGCTGAGCCGGCATTCGACCTCAAGCACCGCTCGCGCGCGCTGACAGGGGGGCCTGAGCGTGCTGCCGCCCGGGCCTACCTGCACGGGATCGGCTACACCGCCGAGGATTTGGCCAAGCCGATCGTTGGAGTCGCGCACTCCTGGATCGAGACGATGCCCTGCAACTTCAACAACAGGGTGCTGGCGGCAAAGGTCAAGGAGGGGATCCGGGCCGCCGGCGGCACGCCGATGGAGCTGAACACGATCGCGATCTCCGACGGGATCACGATGGGCACAGCCGGCATGCGCGCGTCGCTGGTCTCACGCGAGCTGATCGCCGACTCGATCGAGCTTGTCGCCTCGGCGCACTGCTTCGACGCGCTGGTTGTTATCACCGGCTGCGACAAGACGATCCCGGCCGGCGTGATGGCGCTCGCGCGCCTGGACATACCCGGTCTGATGCTCTACGGCGGCTCGATCCGGCCCGGTCACTTCAAAGGCGTGGACGTCACGATTCAGCAGGTGTTTGAGGCCGTGGGCGCCTACGCATCGGGAAAGATCACAGAGCAGGAGCTGCACGAGCTGGAGGAGGCCGCATCGCCCGGTGCTGGAGCCTGCGGCGGGCAGTTCACCGCCAACACGATGGCGATGGCCTTTGAGGTGCTTGGCATCTCGCCGGCGGGCTCGGCGATGGTGCCGGCCGAGGACGGGCGCAAGCTCGCCGTCGCTGGCGAATGCGGCGAGCTGGTGATGGACGTGCTGCGGCGCGGGCTGCGGCCAAGCAAGGTTATGAGCAAGCCGGCGCTTGAGAACGCGATCGCCGCCGGCGCCATGAGTGGCGGTTCGACGAACATCGTGCTGCACCTGTTGGCGGTGGCACGGGAACTGGGCGTGCCGTTGTCGATCGAAGAGTTCGACCGCATCTCTGAGGCAACGCCGCTGTTGTGCGACCTGCAGCCAGGGGGTCGGTACGTGGCGACGGATCTTTACGAGGCGGGTGGGGTGCCGCTGGTGATAAAGCGGCTGCAGGAAGTGGGGGCGCTGCGGCCCGGGGCGATCACCGTCACCGGCAAGACGATCGGCGCGGTGGCCGCCGAGGCGCAGGAGACGCCCGGGCAGCCAGTCGTGAGGCCGGTGTCCGATCCGATCAAGCCCACAGGCGGCTTCGCGATCCTGCGCGGCAACGTCGCACCGGACGGCTGCGTGGTCAAGCTGGCCGGCCACGAGCGGCGCCGTCACGTCGGGCCGGCGCGGGTGTTCGACGGCGAGGAGGCCGCGATGGCGGCTGTGCTCGCGCACGAGGTCAAGGAGGGGGATGTCGTCGTGATCCGCGGCGAGGGGCCGGCCGGGGGGCCGGGTATGCGCGAGATGCTGGCCGTGACAGCCGCGATTGTTGGCGAGGGCTTGGGGGAGAGCGTCGCGCTGATTACCGACGGGCGCTTCTCGGGGGCGACGCACGGGTTCATGGCGGGGCACGTGGCGCCGGAGGCGGCGCGCGGCGGGCCGATCGCGGGGATCGCGGACGGGGATGAGATAACGATCGACGTCGATGGGCGGCGGATCGACGTGGGTCTGAGCGATGCGCAGATCGCCGAGCGGGTGGCGGGATATGTGCAGCCGGCGCGGGCCGACGAGCATGTGGACGTGGCGATTCGCAAGTACGCGAAGCTGGTGGGGTCGGCGGCTGAAGGGGCTGTCACGAGCTGAGCTTGTTTGCCCTACTCCGCCATGAACTCCGCCAGCAGCTCGTTGAAAGCCGCCGGCCGCTCCAGCATCGCCACGTGCCCGGTGTCCTCGAAGACCACCTTGCGCGAGCCCGGGATCAGCTCCTCGAACACGCTCGCGTCGCTGACGGGAATCACCTGGTCTTGCTCCCCCCAGACGATCAGCGTCGGGCAGGCGATCTCCGGCAGCCGCTCGCGGATCGGGTAGTCGATGTTGGCCCGCAGCGCCTGCATGAAGCCGGGCTTGCCGACCCCGCGGATCTGCTCCGCCGCCAGTGGCCCCGGCAGCCGGCTTGGGTGGCGCGTGACAAAGCCAAGTGAGATGTTGCGAAGCCCGGCGCGTCGCGACATCCAGTCAGAGCGGGTGGCGGTGAAGCCGGTGTAGGCAGCGACCATCGGCGCGACTCGACGTAGATAGGGCTCGACCCGCTCGACGCGTTTGTGGCGGTAGGTGGACAGCCCGGCGGCCGAGATCAGCACGAGCCGCTCGACGCGCTGTGGGAAGGCGATCGCCAGCTCGCTGGAGACGAAGCCGCCCATCGAGTTGCCGACAACCGTCGCCGCACTCACGCCAAGCGTTTCCAACAGGCTGTCGAGGATGCGCGCGTACAGCGAGATCGTGATCGTCTCGGTCGGCATCGGCGAATGCCCGAATCCGGGCAGGTCCATCGCGATCACGCGGTGGTCGGTCGCGAACGTCGGCAATTGCTCAAGCCAATTGGGCCAGGAGCCGGAAAGCCCGTGCACGAACACGATCGGCGGCCCTTCGCCCAGCTCAATCACGTTGACAGGCCGCTCGGCGACGGTCACCCAGCGCTGGTGGCGCGACCAATCGATGTCCAGCCAGGCCGAGCGGCCTTGCGGCCCGTATGGCCGGCGCCGGTCTGTGCGTGGGAGCACTCCTACGCCGCTCATGGCTCCATAATCTACCGGCGATGCGGATCGCCATCGACGTCGACTCGACGCTGCACCACTACTGGGATGTGCTCTCGGAGATATCGCTGCGGCGTTTCGGCATCGAATTGCCCTACGAGGAGCAGTTCACGTGGGGCATCACGCGCCTGCGCGAGGACCAGCTGGCGCTGTGCATCGAGGAGAGCCACTCAGACGAGACGATCCTCGCCGGCCGTCCGTATCCAGGAGCGGTGGAGGCGGTGCGCCGCTGGAGTGGGGAAGGCCACTACATCCATGTGACCTCGCACCGCTCGACCGCCTGCGCGCCTGCCACCGGGCGCTGGTTGGAGCAGCTCGGGATGCCGGTTGACGACCTGTGCTGCTCCTACGACAAGGTTGCGCGCTGCGTCGAGCTCCAGATCGACTTGTTGATCGACGACTCGCCGATCAATCTGGCGGCGGCGATCCAGCAGGACATTCGAACCGCGACGATCCTTCATCCCTGGAACGCGGAGCTGTGTGAGGAAGAGGACGTTCTCGCGGCTCACGATTGGCCCGAGCTTGAGCAGAAGCTCGTCCCGGTGTTGGTGCAGCCGGCGACCAGCCTCGCCTGAAGCAGTCAGGTGAAGCTCACGAGTGCGGCAGGGCGCGACTGGCCGGCGGCGAACTAGGCCTTGACGATGAGCGCTACAGCCAATGTCGATGCACAACCGGATCCGTCTGCGGCCTGGGGGCGGGCGCTCGCTCTGTTGGCCGAAGACCTGTTGCGTACCGGCGCCGCCGAGCGCACCCGCCGCGCCTACGCGCTCGATGCGCTTCAGCTGGCTCGTTTCGCCGACGCGCGCGGCCTGGCGCCCGGCGAAGTCAGCGTGCGCGAGCTGCGTCGCTACATCGCGTCGCTCTCGGAAGCCGAGCTGGCGCCGGCCACCACGGCCAGGAAGCTGGCGGCGATTCGCGCGCTGTTTCGCTGTCTGCGTGAGCACGGCCAGATCGCCCACAGCCCGGCCGACCTGATCGCGACGCCGCGCAAGGGCTCGTACCTGCCGCGCGTGCTCAAGGCAGATGAGATGGCCGGCCTGCTCGACTCGATCCCGGCCGACGGGCCGCTGCAGCTGCGCGACCGTGCCATGTTCGAGTTGGCCTACGCCAGCGGCCTGCGCGCCGAGGAGATCGTGACGCTCGACCTCCGCGACGTCGACCAGGACCGCGAGCAGCTGCGCGTCGAGGGCAAGGGCTCAAAGACCCGCTTCGTCCCGACCGGCGAGGTGGCGCTGGCAGCCGTCACCGCCTATCTGGAGCGCGCGCGTCCGGCGCTCTCGCACGATGCCACGGAGGCCCTTTTCCTCAGCCGCTCAGGCCGTCGGCTCGGCACAAGCGACGTCCGCCGGCGTCTGCGCGGCTGGAGCAAGCGTGCCGGAGTCGCCGGGCCGGTGACCCCGCACGCCTTGCGCCACAGCTTCGCCACCCACCTGCTGGACGGCGGCGCCGACCTGCGCGCGATCCAGGAGTTGCTTGGCCACGCCAGCATCTCGACGACGCAGGTCTACACTCGGGTAGAGTCCGCACGGCTAAGAAGCGCCTACGCGCGCAGTCACCCTCGGGCCTGATCGGCGGGAGAAGACCCTGGAGACGAACGTCAAAGCGATCGAGCTGCGCGACCTGTGGCGCCGTTACAAGAGTGACGGCGACCCTCGCGCACGCGAGCGCCTGGTCGTGGCCTACTCGCCACTGGTCAAGTACGTCGCCGGCCGCACCGCTGCCGGCCTGCCGCCGCATGTTGAGGAGGCCGACCTGATCTCCTACGGCCTGGTCGGCCTGATCTCGGCGATTGAGCGCTTCGATCCCAGCCGCGAGATCAAGTTTGAGACCTACGCGATCACGCGCATCAAGGGCGCGATCATCGACGAACTGCGCTCGATCGACTGGGTGCCACGCTCGGTGCGTGCGCGCGCGCGCGAAATCGAGCGCGCTTCGATGAAGCTCGAACACCGTCTGCAGCGCTCGCCCACCGACGAGGAGATGGCCAAGGAGCTGAAACTGACCGTGTCCGAGTTCCAAGACTCGCTGCTGACGATCTCGCACTCCTCGGTGGCGGCGCTGGATGAGATGTGGAGCGTCTCAGACTCAAGCGGGGATCAGGTCTCGCTGATGGACACGATCGAGGACCCCAACGCGCCGGATCCTTCGCGCGCGCTTGACGTGGGGGATCTAAAGGACCGGATCGCCGAGTCGATCGCCACGCTGCCCGAGCGCGAGAAGCTCGTGATCGCGCTCTACTACTACGAGAACTTGACTTTGCGCGAGATCGGCGAGGTACTCGGCGTTACCGAGTCGCGCATCTCCCAGCTGCACACGAAGGCGGTCCTGCGACTTCGCGGCAAGATGCAGGACGGCTCCTTCGACGAGGACTGACAGTCGGCTCTTCTACCGCCCTGGCTCTGCGGTTAAACCACTAGTGAAAAACGCTGCGCGGGGGTATGTTTGCTGGCAGCGTCCAGCAAGGAGACAGACATGCGCCCGAGGACCGACCCCGCGGTCGGAGCGCCCGACCGGATTCGCAACGTCGCCCTGGTCGGCCATCGCGGCTCGGGCAAGACCTCCTTGCACGAGGCGCTGTTGTTCGAGGCGGGCCTGACCACGCGCTTGGGCAGCGTGGCCGACGCCACCACCGTTTCGGACTCGGACCCCGACGAGCAGGCGCGGCAGATGTCCATCTCCGCGTCGCTGTCGACTCTGGAGTGGTCGCAGCGCAAGGTGAACCTACTCGACACGCCCGGCGATCCGAGCTTTATCGCTGACGCGTTGGCGTGCATGCGCGTGTGCGAGTCGGCGATCTTCATGGTCGATGCGGTCGCCGGTGTCGAGGTGACGACCTCACGGCTGTGGGCGCGCGCGGCCGAGCTGGATTTGGCACGGCTCGTGTTTGTGAACATGCTCGACCGGGAGCGCGCCGACTTTGGACGGACATTGGATTCGCTCAAGCAGTCGTTTGGCCCGCATGTGGTCGCGACCGAGATACCGCTGATCGAGCAGGGCCAGGTCACCGGCGTGATCGACCTGCTTGACATGTGCGCCTGTCGCCAGCTCTCGCCCGGTCGCGGCGAGCTGGCCGAGGGGCCGATCCCCGACGATCGCCTCGAACTGGCGGGCGAATATCGCGAGCGATTGCTGGACGAGGTATCCGAAGTCTCAGACGAGCTGATGGAGCGCTACCTGGAAGGCGACCGGATCTCACACGAGGAGATCGCCTCAGCGCTGAAGACCGGCACCAACCACGGCAAGATCTTCCCTGTCGTATGCGGAGTGGCGAGCGCCAACATCGGCACTTCTCGTCTGCTCGACGCGATCGTCGAGGACCTGCCCTCGCCGGTCACGCACGGCCCGCCGGCGGTCAGCGAGGTACAGCTCTCGGCCGATCCCGACGCCGAGTTGTTCGCCTACGTCTTTAAGACCCGCGCCGACCCGTACGCGGGCAGGGTCAACCTGCTGCGCGTCTACCAAGGCGTGATGCGCCACGACAGCCAAGCGTTGAACACGCGCACGCACACGCGCGAGCGTATCGGCCAGCCACTGGCCTTTGCCGCCAAGGGATCACAACACGTGCAGGAGATTGGCCCCGGCGACATGGGCGCGGTGGCCAAGCTGAAGGACACCTACGCCGGCGACTGGCTGGCGGCACGCGACGAGCCGCTGAGCATGCCGCGGCCACGCTTGCCGGCGCCGGTGATGGCTTTCGCGGTGGAGGCCGCCAGTCGCGGCGATGAGGAGAAGGTGTTCGCCTCGTTGCGGCGCCTGCAGGAGGAAGACCCGACGATCGACTTGCACCGCGACCCGCAGACGGGTGAGCAGATCGTCGCCGGCCTCTCCCAAACTCACGTCGAAGTGATCGTCGATCGTCTACGTTCGCGCTTCGGCGTGGGGGTGACGCTGAAGCTGCCGCGGGTCCCCTATCGCGAGACGATCGCGGCCGGCGCGAGAGCACGCGCCCGCCACAAGAAGCAGACCGGCGGTCGTGGCCAGTTCGGCGAGTGCCAGATCGAGATCGAGCCGCTGCCGCAGGGCTCAGGCTTTGAGTTCGTCGATCGGATCAAGGGGGGAGTCATCCCCAGCCAGTTCATACCGGCGGTGCAGAAGGGCACCGAGGAGGCGATGCAGGTCGGGCCGGTCGCCGGCTATCCGGTCAAGGACGTGCGTGTGACCGTGATCGACGGTTCCTTTCACCCGGTCGACTCCTCCGAGCTGGCGTTCAAGCTCGCGGGCGCGCAGGCGATGCGCGAAGCGCTTGCGGGCGCCAGTCCGGTGTTGCTGGAGCCGATCATGCTTGTGAGCGTGACCGTTCCCGAGCAGCACGTCGGTGAGGTGATCGGCGATCTGAACAGCCGCCGTGGTCGCCCGCAGGGAATGGAGCCAAGCGGCTCAAGCACGGAGATTCGGGCTGAGGTGCCGATGGCGGAGATGCTCTCCTACGCGCCGGACCTGCGCTCGATCACCCAAGGCCAGGGCGACTACACGCTGGAGCTGCTGCGCTACGAGCCGCTGCCGAGCGGCCTGCTCTCACGTGTGATCGAGCAGCAGGCAGAGCCGGCCGCGGCGCCGGCCTGAGCGGGCCGGGCGGCGCCCTTTGGCGACTGCGGCTACCCTGGTGGGCCGATGGCAACCCGTGCGATCGTCACCTCCCATCCAGTCGTCGCCTGCGACGTGTGTGGCCGACGCCTGCTGCGCGGCGAGACCCCGGACGTGTTCGTGACCGGCGGCCACCGGCGTACGGTTTGCGAGCTTTGCATCCCGCGCGCGACCGCCGAAGGCTGGCGGCGCGAGGCGGACGGGCACGACTTGGGCCTGCGTCGCACACGCCCTCGCCGGGCCGGCTCGCTGCTCGGGCGCCTACGCCAGTTGCGCGAGTCCCAGGACGCCGCGGCAGCCGGGGTGGCTCGATCGGCAAGGCGGCGCAGCGCGGACGAGCGCGAGGCCCTCTACGAGGACGATGGGGACCTGTACGACTTCCTTGAGGCCCCCGCCGAGGACGAAGAAGGGGAGCAGCCACCTAGCCACGACCAGGCCGTCTTCATCGGCGCTGTACGAGCCGAGCAGGAGAATCTCGCCGAGCTGCCGACCGCGAACGAGTCGCTGGCGGTCGAGCGTGCGCTGGCGGTGTTCAACGCCGGCGAGACGCCACAGCGCGTCGCGGGCGTGTCGCGCTCGCTCGGTGCGCCGACCGTCGTCGCGCGCGAGCTGCAGGACGGCACGACGCGCGTGGCGATCGTGGTCGCCTGGGAGCTGTGCTGGTACCGCTACGAGGTTGACCTTGCCGACGAGCCGGCCGGCGTGCGGGTCGCCGCCGAGGGCATGGAGCTTGAGGAACTGCCGGCGGAGGACCGTCTCGCCAACGCAGCCGCCGACGAGCGTGGCGAGCTGGCGCTGCTGGCAGTCTAGGTCCGCCGTACTTTGCTTCTCGGGGAGTGCGCAGTACGATCTGAGCGATGATCTATTGCGTCGTGCCCAAGCCAATGGCCGACGAGCTCTATCCGAAGCTCGTCAAGCACTACGAGAACGACGAGAACGTCACAGTGGTGATCGACCGTCGCGAGTCCGACCGTCGCGCCCACGGTGGCGGCCCGTCCGCCGCCGATCTGAAGCGTCGCGTGATCCGCGACCGCCGTCGCGCGCGTGTGCCGGGCGACCTGCCGCCGCTGGTCAACGGCTCCTAGTGACGCTCACCTCAGCGCACGACGTCGCCCGAGCTTTGGGGCGGCGATGAAGGTCGTCGTCCACGTCGACGGCGGCTCGCGCGGCAATCCAGGACCCGCGGCGGCCGCCAGCGTCGTCTCCTCGCTCGACGGCGAGGTGCTCGATGAGTCCTCGCGCCTGCTTGGCGTGGTCAGCAACAACGTGGCCGAGTACCAGGCGTTGCTGCTCGGCTTGGAACGCGCCGGCGCGCTAGGCGCGGATGCGGTCGAAGTGATCAACGATTCCGAGCTGATCGCAAAGCAGGTCAATGGCGCCTATAAGGTCAAGCACGCCGCCATGCGCCCACTGCACGCCGAGTCGCTGAGCGCGCTGCGCGCCTTTCAGGAGTGGCGTGTCCGCACCGTGCCGCGGGCGCAAAACGCCCACGCCGACGCGCTTGTCAACGCCGCGCTCGACGCGGCGCCGGCCGGCGCCGGCTGAGCCGGCCGCTCAGCCCAGCCGCGTGGTCGAGCGGGCGATCGCGATCATCTGCCGGTTGGTCAGATCCTCAAGCAGCGTGTTGCTGACGAAGTAGATCACGCGCCCGACGCGCCAGCCGATGTCGTGTATGTGCGTGCCATCGTCGACGATCAGATAGGTACGCGAACCGATTTTTTGGCTGCGTGCGTGGGCGAACAGGGGAATGTTGACCCAGTCGAGGCCCTCGACGTCATAGTAGCCGCCGAGCGAGTTCTGCTGCCACACGGCCACATAGCCGTGATGCAGGTGTTTGTGGTCTTCAAGCGTGTAGGGATGCACTTCCTGCGGCACGGCGGGACCGGTCTGCAACGCCGGGTACTCGACCGGGAAGGGAAGGTTGGGCGCCACGTTCAAGGCCGTCGCCTTGCCGGCGGAGGAGACGGGGTAGAGATCGAGCGAGGCCGCGGACGGGCCGCTTGAGCCATGATGGGAATGCGAGTGCGACCGCGATGAGGATGAAGAAGAGGAGCTGCTCGGCAATTGCAATGGCGCGTGCCCATGCAGGAATTCGTGCACCGTCGCGCGGATCAGTTCGGGTGAGCTGGTGACAAAGCTTTCGCCGCCGATCATCGCGTCGACGTTGGCTGCGCGGAACTTCACCTGGCGCAGCGGCTTCTGCTGGGAGAAGGCGACGAGCTTGGCCAGTTCGATCAGCTGCCCCGCGGAGGCGTGAAAGGTGCTCGTGACAGCCTTGCCGACAGCCTTTGAGACCGTGTCAATCTCGCTGACGAGGTTGCCGACCGGCACCTGCTCACGCAGGTCGCGGATGAAGTCCTGCTGACGGGCGACGCGCACGAAGTCCGAGTCGGTGTGGCGGTAGCGCACGTAGCTGAGCGCTTTTTCGTAGCAGAGCTTCTGGTAGCCGGGTTGCAGGTTGATCGCCGAGTAGTTGGTTTCGACGCTGCCGTTCGGCTGGTTGTAGTAGCGGTGGTCGACATTGACCCACACGCAGCCGAGCGTGTCGACCACGTCGATGAACCCCTTGAAGGTGACGTCGACGACGCCGTTGAGCTTGATGTGCAGCAGGTGCTCGATCGTGTAGGCGGTCAGTTCGGCGCCGCGGTCGGTGCCGCCTTCCTCGCTGCCGATCGTGTAGGCGGAGTTGATCTTGCGCGGGTAGTAGACGGCGCCGCTGCGGGTCTTCAGCGTCACAAGCAGGTCGCGCGGGATCGACAGCACCGAGGTCTGTCCGTATTCGGGATCGAGGTGCACCAGCAGCAGCGTGTCGCTGTGCGGGGGATCGTTGCGGTCGAAGGCGTCTTTGGAGGCGGCGCGCCGGTCCGAGCCGATGATTAGGAACGTCTGCGGCCCGCCGCTGTAGACCGCTTGCACGACTCCGCTGGCGACGTGGATCTGGCTGCCCTTCGGGAACACCTCTTCGGCGATGTGGTTGAGCTTGGTCAGCGCGACCGTGGCGGTGGCGGCGCCGCTGAGCAGCAGGATCGCCACGCCGGCGATCGCGAAGCGCAGCCGCATGCGGCGAGCGAGCGAAGGGGGCGCCTGATCCTCAGGTGGTGTCGCCGGGTGAAAGCTCATGTCCTCTTCAGGGAAGGCGCCAGCGTGCCGCCGCCTCGCCGCTGGGCCAAGCCTACCGAGGCGATCGGCTGCCGATAGCCGATCGATGGGATCGACAATCGGCCAGCGCCGGCCCTGGCGCTAGGCTCGGCGCGTGCTGAGGCCCCGCAACCGCGAGCTGCTCGGCCTGATCCCGTCGGCCCTGCTCGTGACCGCCGGCTTCACGGCGATCTTCATCCAGCAGGAAAACAGCTCGCTGGGCGCCTCCACCAACGTGGTGCTCAACCATGCCTCCAGCCTGTCCTTGACCTACGGCCTGCTGTTTTTGGCGCTGTGCCTGGCCGGCCACCTGGTGATCCGCTTCGCGCTGCCGCACGCCGACCCGTATCTGTTCCCGCTGGCGGCCGTGCTCGCCAGCGTCGGGATCGTGATGGTCTACCGCATCAACCCGTCGCTGGCGCGCCAGCAGGCGCAGTGGATGGTGCTCGGCTTGATCCTGTTCGCGGCGACGATCCTGTGGCTGCGCCGCAGCGGCGTCGGCGTGCTTGAGCGCTACCGCTACACGATCGCGGCGGTCGGCATCGCGATGGCGATCCTGCCGCGCTTCCCGGTGATCGGCGAGCAGGTCAACGGCGCCTATCTGAACATCCACGTCGGCTCGATCTCCTTCCAGCCGGCCGAGCTGGCCAAGATCGCGATCGTGGTCTTCCTGGCCAGCTACCTGCGCGACAACCGTCAGATCCTGGTGACGGCCGGTCGCAAAGTGCTCGGCCTGACGATCCCGCCGATGAAGCAGTTCGGCCCGATGCTCGTCATCTGGGGCGCGGCGATGGCGACGCTCCTGCTCACACGCGAGCTTGGCACCTCGCTGATGTTCTACGGCGCCTTCCTGGCCCTGCTGTACGTGGCGACCGGTCGCTTTTCGTTCCCGCTGATCGGCTTGGCTCTGTTCGCGCTTGGCGCCTGGTTCGTGGTCGGCCATGTCGGCCATGTGCACCAGCGCGTGGTCGCCTGGGAACAGCCGCTGAACCCGAAGCTGTTTGAAAACGGCACGAGCTATCAGCTCGCTCAATCGCTGTTCGCTCAGGCCGACGGCGGCTTGCTCGGCACCGGCTTTGACCAGTCGCTCTTGCAGTACCCGGTCGAACTGGCCCATCACCGGATCGTGCGCGCGACGATCCTGCCGGTGCCCGAAAGCGACATGATCTACGCCGTCATCGTCAACGAGCTGGGCCTCGCCGGCGCTGCTGCGCTGCTCCTGACCTACCTGTTGTTCGTCGTGCGCGGGCTGAAGACGGCGATGCTCGCGCGCGACTCGTTCTCCAAGCTGCTGGCGGTTGGCCTGTCGTTCATCATCGCGATGCAGGTGTTCGTGATCGTTGGCGGCGTCACGCGCGTGATCCCGCTGACGGGAGTGACGCTGCCATTCGTGGCCTACGGCGGCTCCTCGGTGGTGATGAACTTCGTGCTGCTGGCGCTGCTCTTGGTGGTCTCAGAGCGCGCGCGGCGCCCTTATTCGACTCGCTGAGCGCATAGCTCTGCGGAGATTTGCGTCGATTCGCGCAGGTTTGTTGCAGCTTTTGCGCGAAAACCTCCATCAAGCCGCCAGGCGGCGCCGAACAACCGCCAGGGCGGCGAACATCGCCCCATGCCAACCACCACCACAGACGCTCACGCCAGCTTTGTCGTACACGCCCGCGACCTGCGCGACCGTGCGCCGAAGGCGATCGAGTCGCCGCGCCGGCGCTACCCAGGTCGCACCGGTGAGTTCTCAAGTCCCGCCGGCCTCCATCCGAAGCCGTGGCTGGCGCGCCTACGCCGGGCGCTGCGCGAGGACCTGTTCGCGCTGCACTACCAGCCGATCGTCTCTTTGCAGGACGGCGCCATCTCCCACTATGAGGCGCTGATCCGCCTCGCCGACAGCGCCGACGGCTCGCTGACGCCGCCGTGCGCGTTCCTGCCCGCGGCGGAGCGCTACGGGCTGATCCAGCAGCTCGACCGAATGGTGATCGCCAAGGTCTGCTCGCTGATGGGTGGCGAGCTGGCGGGCGAGTGCGGCCGGGCCGGCCAGGCGCGCGTGGCGGTCAACCTCTCGGCGCTGTCGGTCACCGATCGAGGAATGCTCGCCCACATCGAACGCGAGCTCCTCCGCAACGACGTCGACCCCGACCGGCTCGTGGTCGAGGTGACGGAGACGGCGGCGATTGGCGACATGGACCGAGCGCGCGCCTTCTGCGAGGGCGTGCACACGCTCGGCAGCTCGGTTGCGCTGGACGACTTCGGCGCCGGCTTCGGATCTTTTCACTACCTCAAGCGGCTGCCGTTTCGCTACTTGAAGATCGACGGTGACTTCATCCGCACGCTGCCGGCCTCACACAAGGACCAGTTGGTCGTGCAGGCGCTCGTCAGCGTCGCTCAGGGCATGGGCAAGCAGACGATCGCCGAGTACGTCGGCGACGAGCCGACGATCGGCCTCTTGCGCAACTACGGCGTCGACTATGCGCAGGGCTTTGAGCTGGGCCGCCCGCGCTGCCCGGTGGAGGCGTTCGCCGCCTAGCGCGGCTGTGGCAGCTGCGAGCGCATCGTCGCGTCCCACAGCCGGTCGGGCAGCACTTTGCGTTGCAGCACCGTCAGATGCCCGGAAGCGGTAAGCAGCATCCGCGTCGGCGCTTTGCGGCGCGTGATCGCCTTCTCGATCGCCTTGGCAACCACGTCGGGCGAGCCGCCGAGGTGGCGGATGGGGCTCTCATAGACACCGGTCGTCATCGCCGCGAGCCTGTGGTTGAACTCGCGGTAGGGGTCGTCGCCGTCGCTCTCGGCTTCGGCAACGGTCGCGACGGCAGTCTTGGCGAAGTCGCTGGTAATCAGCCCCGGCTCGATCAGCGTCACGCCGACGCCGAAGCCGGCGACCTCGAAGCGCAGCGCGTCGCTGATCGCCTCCAGCGAGTGCTTGGTGGCGTGATAGAGCCCGCCGCCGGGGAATGTCAGGCGCCCACCCATCGAGCCGATGTTGACGATCCGCCCGTGGCCTTGTGAGCGCATCCCCGGCAGCACCAGCTGGGTCAGGTAGATCAGCCCGAACACGTTGGTCTCGAACTGGCGGCGGACCGCGTCCATCGAGACTTGCTCGATCGGGCCGCCCTGGCTGTAGCCGGCGTTGTTGACGAGCGCGCCGACGCTGCCGTGCTCGGCGACGATCGCCTCCACCGCGTTTCGCATTGAGGCTTCATCGGTGACGTCGAGCGCCAGCAGCTTGCAGCCGAAGCCCTGTAGGGCCTCGATCGACTCCAGGCGGCGCGCGCTCGCGTACACGACCAAGTCGCCGCGCTTGGCCAGCCGCTGTGCGGCAGCTGCGCCGATGCCGGAGGAGCAGCCGGTGATGAGCACCGTCTTGGAGGGCATCGCCGCAGGATAGGGGCTAGGGTGCCCAGACGATGCGCGCCGTCACTTTCCAAGGCCCAGGCGAAGTCCGGGTAAGCGATGTCCCCGAGCCTGAGATAACCGATTCGACCGAGGCGATCGTTCGCATCGAGGCGACCGGCGTGTGCGGCTCAGACCTGCACATCTACCACGGCCGCGTCAAGATCGAGCCGGGCTTCACGATCGGCCACGAGTACGTCGGCACGGTCGTCGCAGTCGGGGAGCGGGTGCAGAGCGTCGCTGTAGGCGAGCGCGTGCTCGGCTGCTTTCAGAGCGCCTGCGGCACCTGCTGGTTCTGTCGCCGCGGCTGGTTTCACAAGTGCGACTCCTCGCGCACGTTCGGCCACGGCGCGGCGCTCGGCGCGCTGCAGGGCACGCAGGCCGAGCAGGCGCTCGTTCCCGGCGCCGATCTGGTGCTGCGGAAGATCCCCGCCGGCATGAGCGACGAGGTGGCGCTGTTCGCCGGCGACGTGATGGGCACCGGCTACCACGCGGTCGCCGAGAGCAAATTGCGGGCTGGCGACGTTGCGGCCGTGCTCGGCCTCGGTCCGGTCGGCCTGTGTGCGGTGCAGGCAGCCAAGGCCGCCGGTGCCGCACACGTGATCGCGATCGACACCGTGCCCGAGCGGCTGGCGATGGCGCAGTCCTTCGGCGCGCAGTCGGTGCACCTGAGCGAGCAGGACCCGCGCGCGGCCGTGCGCGAGGCGAGCGAAGGGCGCGGCGTGGACGTCTGCATCGATGCCGTCGGTCACCCGGACGCATTCGACCTGGCGCTGAAGCTCACCCGCAAGTGCGGCACGGTCCAGGCGGTCGGGGTCTACGCCGAGCGCGCGCAGGTGCACATGGGACTGCTGTGGATCAAGTCGCTGCACGTCTGCGCGGGCCACGCCAACGTGATCGGCCACGTCGATCGCGTGCTGGCGATGATGTCGGCTGGCCTGCTCGACCCGACTGCGCTGGTCACCCATCACATGCCTCTGGACCAGGCGCCGGAAGCCTACGCTCTGTATGACCGCCGCGAGGCGCTGAAGATCGTCCTGCGGCCGTAGCTGCTTTTGCCGTCTCGCCGACCGGACGGCAGGGTGGGACAGCGCACACAGCGCCCGTGCAGGCACGTGTCACGGCGACCCCGCTCGCGCTCGCCCCGCCGCTCAACGACAGCTTCGCCTTACGCATGGGGTCGTCCTCTCTAGCGGGTCAGGGCGTCGGTTATCCTAGCTCCCGGCTATGCCGATGACAAAGACCGTAGATCTGCCGGACACCCTTGGCGACGCCGCCCGCGCCTTCATCGCAAAGCAGCACGGCCTGCTGATCGGCCAGGAGCGCCCGCAGGCCGCCGACGGGCGCACGTTCGTCAGCCTCGATCCTGCCAGCGGCGGCGAGATCGCAAGCGTCCCGCAGGCCGGCGCCGAGGACGTCGATCGCGCCGTAGCCGCGGCGCGCGCAGCCTTTGACGGTCCCTGGGCGAACACGCCGCCCTCCGAGCGCTCGCGCTTGATTAATGCGCTCGCCGACGCGCTGGAGCAAAATCAGCAGGAGCTGGCCGAGATCGAGTCGCTTGACAACGGCAAGCCGGTCAAGCTGGCGCGCTTTGTAGACGTTGCCGGCACGATCGCGCAGCTGCGCTACTTCGCCGGTTGGGCCACCAAGATCGAGGGCGCGGTGCTGCCCGTGACGGCGCCCGGGATGCTCTGCTACACCCGCCGCGAAGCGGTTGGCGTCTGCGCTTTGATCGTGCCGTGGAACTTCCCGCTGCTGATGGCCTGCTGGAAGGTCGCGCCGGCGCTGGCGGCTGGCTGCACGATCGTGCTCAAGCCGGCCGAGCAGACGCCGCTATCAGCTCTGCGCCTGGGCGAGCTGGCGCTCCAGGTCGGCTTTCCGCCGGGTGTGCTGAACGTGGTCACAGGCGACGGCGAGACCGGCGCGGCGCTGGTCGAGCATCCCGGCGTCGACAAGATCTCCTTCACGGGCTCGACCGTCGTCGGTCGCGAGATTGGCGCCAAGGCGGGCCGCGCGCTCAAGCGCGTGACGTTGGAGCTGGGGGGCAAGTCGCCGAACGTGATCCTGCCCGACGCGGACATCGATGCGGCGGTCAAGGGCGCCTATCAGGCGATCTACTTCAACTCGGGCCAGGCTTGCAATGCCGGTTCGCGCCTGTTCGTCCCCAAAGAGCGCTATGAGGAGGTGCTGAGCGCCTTGGCCGAGCGCGCGCGGGCGACGCGGCTGGGCGCGGGCCTCGATCCCGACACGCAGCTGGGCCCGCTCGTCTCGGCCGAGCAGCACGAGCGAGTGATGTCCTACATCGCCTCCGGCCGCGAGCAGGGCGCGGAGTTGCTCAGCGGCGGCGAGGCGCCCCTGACCGACAGCGGCGGCTGGTTCGTGCAGCCAACTTTGTTCAGCTCGACTTCCGATGACATCCGCATCGCGCGCGAGGAGATTTTTGGCCCGGTGCTGGTCGCGTCGCCGTATGACAGCATTGAGGAGGTCGCGCGTCGCGCCAACGACAGCGATTACGGCCTAGCCGCGGGCGTGTGGACGCGCGACGTCGGCAGCGCGCACCGTCTGGCGGCGCTGCTGCGCGCCGGCTCGGTCTATATCAACCACTGGGGTGGCGCCGACCCGGCGGCCCCGTTTGGCGGCTTCAAGGCTTCAGGTGTTGGGCGTGAGCACGGTCGCGACGGCTTGGACGCCTACCTGGAGACCAAGACGGTCTGGACGGCGCTCGGATAAAGTCCCAGTCATGAGCGGGCAGCCTCTGAGTCCCGGCGGTCTCGACGTTTCCAGCTCGACCGACGACGGCGCCGTCACGGTCACGCTGCGCGGCGAGCTCGACCTCGCCTCGGTGCCGACGCTGGAAGAGCGCCTGATCGAGCTTGAGCAGTCTTTGCCGCCGCGAATCCTGATCGACCTGACGGCTCTGACCTTCATCGACTCCAGCGGCCTGCGCGTATTGCTATTGGCCGACGGCCGCGCCCGCGAGCAGCAGCGCGAGCTGATCTTCACCGACAGCACGACGACAGTCAGGCGAGTGCTGGAGATGACGGGCGCGCTCGACCTGCTGCGCTTCCAGTCGCGGTGACGCCGGCTTGAGCGCGCTGGCGCACGAGCCACCGTTGGCGGCACGGCCCGAGGACGTGCGTGGGACACTGAGGCGGCTGGCGCCGTGGCTTGCCGGCGTGTGTGCGCTGGTGCTGGTTGCCGCGACGCTTGAGATCGTGCTCGACGGCGCGATCGCCCACTCGCCGCTGATCCCCAGGTCGCCGTCGATCTCCGGCTGGCTGGAAGGCATCGGCGAGCGGCTCGGCTTTCGCGTCTTTTTGATCGCGCTGCTCTCCTACACGGCGGCCTACGCGGGCGTGTTGATGCTCGCGCGGCGCCTGTCCACACGTTTTGCCGTGGCGCTGACGGCGCTGCTCGCGCTGATCGTCAGCGCCGGACCGGTCCTGCTCTCGACCGACGTCTTCAGCTACATCGCCTACGCGCGCATGGGCATCGTCCACGGCGTCAACCCATATCTGCACGGCCCGCAGGCGATCGTGAACGACCCGATCTACCACTACGTCGGCCACGACTGGAAGCTGGTCGCCACCGCTTACGGCCCGCTGTACACGCTGCTGTCCTACCCGCTGGGCCTGCTCGGCGTCGTCGGCGCGCTGTGGGCGATGAAGTTGTGGGCGCTGGCGGCGGCGGCGGGTACGCTGCTGCTGACGTGGCGCTGCGCGCTCGCGCGTGGCCTCGACCCCCGCTTCGCTCTGCTTGCCGTCGGCGCCAACCCGCTGTGGGTGATCTACGGGCTTGGCGGCGCCCACAACGACCTGGTGATGATCTTCCTGACGATGCTTGCCGTCGCGCTGATGCTGCGCGGAGCGCCGGGCGCGCGCGAGGAACGCTACGCGGGCAGCGCGATCATGGCGGCCACGCTGGTCAAGGCGACCGGCTTCGTGCCGCTGCCGTTCCTGCTGGCGGCGCGGCGGCGCTTGGCGCCGCTGATCGGCGCGGCGGGCGTGGCAGTGGCATTGGCGGTCGTGGCGGTGCTCGTGTTCGGCATCCACGGCATCGACGTGATCGCCGCGCTCAATCGCGACTCGGCGTTCGTCTCCACCGACAGCTTCCCGACCGAGATCGCGCACCTGTTCGGCAAGCCGGGGGTGTTCCCGATCGACCACGACCTGCTCAAGCTGTTGCTGGTCGCGATCGTGCTGCACCTGCTGTGGCGCACATGGCGCGGCTATGACTGGGTGGCTGCCTCGGGCTGGACGTTCCTGGCGATCGCGGTCACGAGCACGTGGCTTTTGGCGTGGTACACGCTGTGGTCGCTGCCGCTGGCGGCGGTCAGCAAAGACCGGCGGCTGCTGGTCGCCATCCTTGCCGTGCAAGGCCTGTTCATCGCCCACCAGACCGCGCCGCTGTGGGCACCGGTGTCATGAGCGAGACAGCGGCCGATCGACGCTGGCGGTGGCTGCCCGAATGGGCACAGCCACGCGAGAGCGAGAAGCGCGGCCTTGGCAGCCTGCGGCTGGCCGAGACGACGCTGCTGATTCTGTTTGGGGTGCTGCTTGCGGTTGCCACTGTCAACGATGTGGTGCAACAGACGCACGCCAACCACCGCCTGGTGGCAGACCTCGCCACCTGGCGCGCCTACACGGGTCACGACTATAAGTCGGTCGCGGTCGAGCAGGACATCAAGCAGCACACGACCAACGACGTGGTCTGCGGCAACACCTCGCCCGGTGGCCCCAAGGAACGCACGCAACTGTGTTTGCGTATCAGCGGCCCAGTCCACTCCGGTCGGCGCAGGGTGACAGGGGGTTACTACCTGCCGCCGCGCAGCGAAGACCTGACCCACCTTCGTTACGGCTGCTTCGGCTCGGCGGTGGCGGCTCAGCTGTGTCCTCGCTGAGGCTGCCGTCCTGGTGGCCGCTTGCGGCGCTGACGCTGCTGGCGGCGCTGCTGCGGCTGAGCACGCTCGACCTGCAGAGCCTCTGGTACGACGAGGCCTACACCCCTGTCCACGTCTTTCACGCCAGCCTCGGCGCCACCTGGGCCAGTTATGTGCACAGCGAGAACACGCCGCCGCTGTGGTATGCGCTGGAGTGGCCGATCACACGCCTGTTCGGCACCGGCGCTGTCGCGCTGCGCCTGCTCTCCGCGCTGGCCGGCACGGCCACGGTGCTCGTCGCGTGGGGCATCGGCGGCGAGCTGGCGGGGCGTCGCGCGGCGATCGCCACCACCGCATTTGTCGCCACCGGCCCCCTGTTCGTGTGGTATTCGCAGGAGGCACGCGCCTATGCCCTGTTTGTGCTGCTGGCGGCGCTGGCGCTGTGGTGCTGCATACGGGCAATCCGAGAGCCGACGAGTGGGCGCATCTGGCTGTTCGCGCTGAGCGCGGCGCTGGCGTTGCTTGCCCACTACTTCGCGCTGTTCCTGCTGATCCCGATGATCCTGGCGCTGGGCTGGGCTGTGCGGACCGGGCACGGGCTGGGCGCGGATGCACGGCAACAACGAACCAATCCCCCAAGAATCGGCCTGTTGGCGCCCATCCTGGTCCCGGTGCTCACCGGTGCTGCGCTGATCCCGCTGATCCTCGCGCAGGGTGGTCACGGCACACAGTGGATCGGCGAATGGGCGCTTGTCAGTCGCCTGGAAGCGATTCCGCAGTATTACTTGACCGGCTACACGGGCGCGGCGCTCGGTCACGGCGTCGAGCTGCTGGTGGCGCTTGCGGTCCTCGCGGGCGTCGTCCATGGCCTGTGGCGGACGCTGACGCCGCGCGAGGAGCGCGGCGCCCTGCTGGCGCTGGTGGTGGCCGTGTTCGGCGTGCTGACGCCGCTCCTGCTGGCGCTGCTTGGCGCCGACTACCTGGCGCCGCGCAACCTGGTGGCGGCGATGGTCCCTGTCAGCTCGGCGCTGGCGATCGTGATCGCGGCCCGCCGCACGGTCTGGATTGGGATGGCACTCGCCGGCGTTGTGACTGTGGGCTTCCTGGCGCTCTCGATCGACGTCGAGCTGAGCCCGCGGCTGCAACGCGGGGACTGGCGCGGCGTGGCCAGGGTGGTGCGCGAATCCGGTGCGCCGTCGGGCGGCCGATCGAAGGTCCCGCCGCGCGCCCCGAATGGGGTATCGACCTCCAATCGGCGGGCGATCGTCACTGTCGAGCTGGGCGCGGCGCCGCTTGAGTATTACCTGGCGCCGCTCGCCAATCTCGCGCAGGATGCGAGAGTGCGCCTCAGCGAAGTGGTCGAGACCGGATACGCTCCGCTGCGCCCATCGGCGGGGCGCCCGCCCGCGGCCGGTCTGCGGCTGACCCAAATGAGCGACGTCAACGGTTTGTACGTGTACCGCTTCACATCTTCGGTTCCTGTCACGATTTCTGAGTCCAAACTGCGCGAAAGCGCGATCACCGAAGCACCGCACACGGAGGTGCTCGTGCCCGGGTCTTTGGGATAAACCGCCTAGTCTGTCAGCGCAATGTCATCGCAGATCGCGCCACCGGCAAGCACCAGCAGCGAGGCGAGGCTGACGCTGGAGCGGGCGTGCGAGCGACTGTTGGCGCTGCAGCAGCAGGGGGGCTTCTGGCGCGGGGAGCTGCAGACCAACGTGACGATGGACGCGGAGGACATGCTGCTGCGCGAGTTCCTCGGCATCCGCGAGGCTGAGGGCAGCGAGCAATCGGCTGCCTGGATCCGCTCGCAGCAGCGCGCCGACGGGACGTGGACCAACTTCCATGGCGGGCCGGGCGACCTGTCGACCACGATCGAGGCCTACTGGGCGCTGCGACTGGCCGGCGACTCTCCCGAGCAGGAGCACATGCGGGTCGCCGCCGAGTTCGTGCGCGAGCAGGGCGGCATCGAGCGCGCCCGCGTGTTCACGCACGTGTGGCTGTCGCTGTTCGGCCTGTGGTCGTGGGAGGAGGTCCCGGCGCTGCCCCCGGAGATCTCGCTATTGCCGTCCTGGGTGCCGCTGAACGTCTACGACTTTGCCTGCTGGGCGCGCCAGACGATCGTCGCGCTGTCGCTGGTAATGGCCCATCGTCCGGTGCGAGCGCTGCCGTTCTCGCTACAGGAGCTGCGCGGCTCAGAGTCGTGGCGAGCGGCGCAGCCGGCGAGCTCGCGCGGGCGCCGGCTGGCTCGGCTGGAACGCTTGACGCGCGCTTACGAGCGCCGTCCGATCGGCTGGCTGCGCCGGCTGGCGCTCGCGCGGGCTGAGCGCTGGGTCGTGCGCCGCCAGGAGGCAGACGGCTCCTGGGGTGGCATCCAGCCGCCGTGGGTGTACTCGCTGATGGCGCTGCAGCTTGCCGGCTACCCGCTCGATCATCCGGTGATGCGGCGCGGAATCGAGGGCATCGACACGTTCATGGTGTCCGAGCAGCCCGGCGACCCGCTCGGCGTGGGCGCTCCGGCGACGGTTCCGAGCAGGCGCCTTGAGGCATGCCAGTCGCCGGTGTGGGACACGGCGTTGACCGCGGTTGCGCTGCGCGACGCGGGCCTGCCGGCGGATCATCCGGCGCTCGTGCGCGCGGGCGAGTGGCTGCTTGACGAGGAGGTGAGGGTGCCGGGCGACTGGCGTGTGCCGCGCCCGCGACTTGCGCCGGGAGGCTGGGCGTTCGAGTTCGCCAACGTCAACTACCCCGATGTCGATGACACCGCCGAGGTGGTGCTGGCGCTGCAGCGGATCGACGCGGGCGGGGAGAAGGCACGGCGCGGGGCGATCGAGCGCGCTGCCACCTGGACGCTTGGCATGCAGAGCGCCGGCGGCGGCTGGGGCGCGTTCGACGCCGACAACACGCGCACGCTTGTGCGCGAGCTGCCGTTCCTCGACTTCGGCGAGGTGATCGACGAGCCGAGCGCCGACGTGACCGCACACGCGGTCGAGATGCTGGCGGCGCTTGGCCGCGCGCACGAGCCGGCGGCACGCGAGGCTGTGGCGTGGCTGCTCTCAGAGCAGGAGCCGGGCGGGTCGTGGTTCGGGCGCTGGGGCGTCAACCACCTCTACGGCACGGGCGCGGTCGTGCCCGCATTGATCGCGGCCGGGCTTGCGCCCGGCGAGCCTTGCATTCGCCGTGCCGTGGCTTGGCTAGAGTCCTGCCAGAAAGAGGACGGCGGCTGGGGTGAGGACCCACGCTCCTATGACTCCCCGGACTGGGTCGGCCGCGGTGAGAGCACCGCTTCGCAGACGGCGTGGGCGCTGTTGGCGCTGCACGCCGCCGGCGAGAGCGCAGGCGCCGCGGCCGAGCGGGGAGTGCGCTGGCTGTGCGAGACCCAGCGCGAGGACGGCAGTTGGCACGAGCCGCAGTACACCGGCACCGGCTTTCCCTCCGACTATTACATCAACTACCACCTCTACCGGCTCACTTTCCCGGTGATGGCGCTGGGCAGGGTCCTGGCGGCGACCGAGGAGAGCCAGCCGGCGCGCCCGTGATGACAGCGGCCGCGCTGGCGCTTGCACACGAGAGTCCCGAGCCGCCCGGTGTGCCCGGCGCCGCCGCCGTGATGGCGCGGGCGAGCGAAGAGAACTTTCCGGTTGCGTTGCGACTGCTGGCCGGTAGAGAGCGCCGCGCGCTGCAGGCCGTGTACGGCTTTGCGCGGCTTGCCGACGAGCTGGGCGACGAGCTCGACGGCGACCGGCCGACGGCGCTTGGCTGGCTGCAGGCGGAGCTCGGCCGCGCCTACGGCGGCCAAGCGCGCACGCCGCTGCTGGTGGCGCTACAGAGCGCGCTGGCCGAGCGATCGCTCCCGCGCGAGCCGTTTGAGCGCCTGATCGAGGCCAACCGCGTGGACCAGCATGTCAACCGCTACCAGACCTGGGAGCAGCTGCGGGGCTATTGCGAGCTGTCGGCCAACCCGGTCGGCGAGCTGGTGTTGGCGATCTTCGACCTGCACACCCCTGAGCGCGTGCGCCTGTCTGACTCTGTCTGCACGGGCTTGCAGCTGACCGAGCACCTGCAGGACGTGGCCGAGGACGCGCAGCGCGGCCGGGTCTACCTGCCAGAAGCGGATCTGGCGCGGTTCGGCTGCTCGCCGCAGCGGCTGGAGAATCCTGGCCTCACACGGGCGGTGGCATTCGAGCTGGCGCGGGCGCGCGAGCTGCTGTGGGCAGGCGCACCGCTTGCTGCGAGCATCGACCGGTGGCGCCCCAAGCTCGCGATCGCCGCGTTTGCCGCCGGGGGCCTGGCGGCGTTGGAGCAGATCGAGCGCGCGCATTTTGAAGTGCTCGGCGGTGTCGCACCTGCAGGCGGCGCGATGCGGGTGCGTTGGCTGGGGCGTCTACTGCGGGCATCTCAGCGGGAGCGGCGCTCGTGACGGCTGCCGCTGCTTACGAGCACTGCGAGTCGCTGACGCGCCAGGCGGCGGGCAACTTCTACTACGGGATCCGGCTGCTGCCGCGGCATAAGCGCCAAGCGATGTGCGCGGTATATGCGTACGCGCGTCGCGTCGACGACATCGGCGACGGTCACATCGCAGACGTCGAGAAGCTTGAGCTGCTCGACGTCTGCGAGCGTTCGCTGGCAAACATGTCGCCGGCGAGCCTCGATCCCGTGCTGGCGGCGCTGGCCGACGCGCGCGCTCGCTTCGCGCTGCCGCTCGACGCGCTTGAGGGCCTGCTTGCGGGTGTGCGGATGGACGTGCAGGGAGCGCGCTACGACACGTTCGATCAGCTGTTGCTCTACTGCCGTCACGTGGCGGGCACGATCGGCCGTCTGTGCCTGGCGATCTTTGGCTCAAGCGACCCGCGGCGGGCAGTCGCGCTGGCCGACGATCTGGGTGTGGCGATGCAGCTGACCAACATCCTGCGCGACATCTGCGAGGACGCGTCCAACGGCCGCATCTACATCCCACGCGAGGAGATCGACCTGTACCGTCTCAGCGCCGACGGCCGCTTCGCCGGCGGCGAGGGCCAGCTCGACGCGATGATGCGCTACCAAGCGCTGCGCGCGGGCGAATGGTTCGAGCGGGGCCTCCAGCTTGTGCCGTTGCTGGACCGTCGCAGCGGCGCCTGCGTGATGGCGATGTCGAACATCTACCGCGGCGTGCTCGATCAGATCGCGCGCGACCCGCAAGCCGCGCGGCGCCAGCGTGTGTCGCTGCCGGTGTGGCGCAAGGGCTGGGTGGCAACGCGCAGCCTGTTGGCAGCGGCCTCGCCGTGAGCGCACCGCGCGTAGCGGTGCTCGGCGGCGGTGTCGCCGGCATTACGGCTGCTTTGGACTGTGCGGAGGCGGGCGCGCGCGTGACGCTGATCGAGGTGCGCCCACGGCTTGGCGGTGCCGCCTACTCCTTCGAGCGCGACGGGCTGTTGCTGGACAACGGCCAGCACGTTTTCTTGCGCTGCTACACGGCCTACCGCACGTTGCTCGCACGCCTGGGCAGCGAGGGCATGGTAAGGCTGCAGGAGCGCTTTGAAATTCCCGTGCTGCGCCCCGGCGGCGAGCGGATGGCGCTGCGGCGCAGTCGGCTGCCGGCGCCGCTGCACCTGGCCGGCGCGCTCGCCCGCTACTCGTATCTGTCGCCGTTGCAGCGCGTGCGTGCCGCGTTCGCGGCGCTCGCGCTCGGACGCCTGGACCCCGACCTCGCGGCCGTGCGCGAGCGCGCAGAGGGAACGAGCCTCGGCCAGTGGCTTTGCGAGCACGGCCAGGACCAGCGCTCGCTGGCGCTGTTGTGGGACCTGATCGCGCTGCCGGCGCTGAACGTGCCGGCGCTGCAGGGCTCCCTGTCGCTTGGCGCGTTCACGCTGCGCGAAGGATTGCTCTCGCGTAACGACGCTGGCGACATCGGCTTTCACCTACGCCCGTTTGGCGAGGTCATCGCCGCGCCGGCCGAGCGCGCGCTTGCAGCGGCTGGAGTCGAGCTGCGGCTGAGCGCGCGGGCGGAGGCGGTGCGCCGCAACGGCGGACGGCTGACGGTCGGCGTCGGTGGCGAGGAAGTCGAGGTCGACACGGTCATCTGCGCTTTGCAGCACACGCGCGCCGCGGCGCTGCTGCGCCCGCTGCTGGGAGCGCAAGCAACGGATCGTTGGCGGCGGTTGGGTACTTCGCCGATCGTCAACCTGCACGTCGTCTATGACCGGCGCGTGTGCGATCTGGAGTTCGCCGCCGGCGTTGACACCCCGATGCAGTACGTGTTCGATCGCAGCGAGGCCGTCGGCTTGGCCGACGGCCAGTGTCTGGGAGTGTCGTTGTCGGGAGCTCAAGCGGAGATGGCGATGGAGGCAGAGCAGCTGCGCAGGCATTGCCTGGACGCATTGGCCGAGCTGCTGCCGGGTGCGCGCGGCGCTAGCGTGCGCGGCGTGCACATCAGCCGCGAGCACGCCGCCACGTTCGCCGCGACGCCAGGTGTGGACGCTCTGCGTCCGATCACGCGCACAGGGGTGCCGGGCCTGCTGTTGGCTGGTGCTTGGACGCGCACGGGCTGGCCGGCGACGCTTGAGGGCGCGGTACGTAGCGGCCATGCGGCGGCGAGAGCGGCAGTGGCGGTGGCGGCGTCGGCGGAGGTGTGGGCGGCAGCGCCCGGTGTGTCCGGAGAAGATCCTGCGCGAGCGGGCCGTGTCGTTGACTGCAAATTGGTCGATAGGACAAAGGGGGGCCCTTGCGTGAGCGACGTGCTGATCGTCTCCCCGCTGGGCGTCGAGGCCATGGCCGTGCGCTCGGCGGCGCCCGGCATGCGCGTGCGCACGACCGGCATGGGGCCGCGCAAGGCGATGGCTGCGGTGCCGGCGCTGGCAGCCGACGAGGCGGCGGCGCTGGTGATCGTCGGCTTTGGCGGCGGCCTGGCGCAGGACAGCAGACTCTGCGAGGTTGTCGTCGCCGAGGAGGTGCTCGCGATCGACAGCGAGGGCCGGCCGGCGGGGGAGAGGATTGATTGTTCGATCGCCGAGCGGCTGGAGCGGGCGCTGACCGGACACGGGCTGCCGACCTGCCGTGGCACCGTCGCCTCGGTGCAGGAGATCGTCGTCGGCGCGGCGCGCGAGCGGATGCTCGCAAGCGGTGCGATCGCCGTGGACATGGAGTCGGCGTGGGTGGCTGAGGCGGCGCGCGGGCGGCCGTTTGCGGTCGTACGCGTGCTCTCGGACACGCCTGAGCACGAGTTGCGCCGACGCCTACCGGTGGGACCGCCGCTGCCGACGCTCGCCAACAGCGTGCGGGCGATGTCGCGGCTGCGCGAAGTCGCCGCCGCGCTTGGTCGGCTGCGTCGTCAGGGCGAGCTTCATACTGTGTTTGGTTTGAGCCCCGGCGAGCAAAGGAGCCTGTAGATGGCAGTTCCGGTCAGACAGGGCGCGCGGATGGGCTGGTATCTGATGCGCCAACGGCTTGCGCGGCGCGAGAAGTTCCCGCTGATCGTGGAGCTGGAGCCGCTGTTCCAATGCAACCTGGCCTGCTCGGGCTGCGGCAAGATCCAGCATCCCGACCACGTGCTGCGCCGGCGCATGTCCGTCGAGCAGGCCGTCGGCGCGATCGAGGAAAGCGGCGCGCCGATGGTCTCGATAGCGGGCGGCGAGCCGCTGATCCATCCCGAGATCCACACGATCGCGGCTGAGCTGGTCAAACGCAAGCGCTTCGTCTACCTGTGCACGAACGCGATCCTGTTGGAGCGAAAGCTTGAGAACTTCACGCCAAGCCCGTACTTCGCCTGGGCGGTGCACATCGACGGGCTGCGCGGGCGCCACGACGAATCGGTCGAGCGCGAGGGAGTGTTCGACGCGGCGGTAGCGGCGATCAAGGTCGCCAAGGCCGCCGGCTTTCGCGTGACCACGAACACGACCTTCTTCACGCACGACTCGCCACGCACGATCCGCGACGTGCTCGACTTCCTCAACGACGAGCTGGAAGTCGACGAAATGATGATCTCGCCGGCCTACGCCTACGAGAAGGCGCCCGACCAGGAGCACTTTCTCGGCGTGCGCCAGACGCGCGAGCTGTTCAAGGCGGCCTTCGCCGACGGGCGCCGCAAGCGCTGGCGCCTGAACCACTCGCCGCTGTTCCTGGACTTCCTGGAAGGCAAAGCCGAATTCGACTGCACCGCGTGGGGGATTCCCAGCTATTCGCTGTTCGGCTGGCAGCGACCCTGCTACCTGATGTCAGACGGCTACGCCGCCACCTACAAGCAGCTCTTGGAGGAGACCGACTGGGAGCGCTACGGGCGTGGCAAAGACCCGCGTTGTGAAAACTGCATGGCCCACTGCGGCTATGAGCCGACGGCGGTGTTGCGGACGACCTCCTCGCTACGCCAATCGCTGCGCGCGCTCGTGTCATAGCCGCGGCCTCTAGCGCGGCGCATCCTCGACGACCGTTGCCTGCTCCATCTGCGCGCTCTGGCGGATGTCGCGCCAGGTCATCCCCTCGCGCAGCAGTGCCGGCACACCCAGCGCCAGCGCGGTGAGCAGCTCGACCGCCTGTAGCAGCACACCGTAGGCGAGCGCTTGGCCCGCCCCGATGCCGTAGGCGGCGAGCACGACCAGACAGGCGGCCTGAAAGACACCGACGTTCGACGGCGTTGCCGGCAGCACGGCGGTGACGTTGACCGCGAGCAGCACCGCCGCCGCGGTGACGGGGGTGGCGTGGCTGTGGTGCTCAAGGCCGAGCGCCAGGATCACCATGTAGCAGGAGCCCCATTGCAATGCCCAGGCCAGCAGTTGAAAGCCGACTGCGGGGACGCCGTAGCGCGGTCGCGAGAACACGGCCAGGCCGCGCTGTGCCAGGCGCAACAGGCCCGCGAAAGCGATCGCGGCGCCGCGGATGCGCAGGCTGCGCGAGCGTTGCGCCAAGCGCAACAGCAGCGGCGTGCCGAAAACGAACAGCGCAACGAACGCGGGCAGTGCCAGCACTGCCTCGATCGCGGAGGCGTTGCCTTCAAAAAACGAAACGCTGCTGAACGTAATCGCGGCAAGTATCCCAAGCGCCACCAGGTTAATCAGCGTCTGCGAGAAGACCGTGCCGGCGACGACCGGGAACACGCGTGCCGTCGATTCAGGCAGCCGGCGGCTGAGCACGAGCATCCGCGTCGGCTCGCCGATGCGTCCCGGGAACACCGCAGAGGCCATCACGCCGATCATCGTCGCGCGCGTGACCGCCCGCCAGGAGATGGGCGTGTCCGGCAACGCGGCGCGCAGCACCGCGTGCCAAGAGATCGCGCGCATCAGCAGCGAGAGCATCATCAGCGCCAGTGCCAGCACCAGCCAGCCCGGACTGGCTGAGACCAATGCATGGCCTGCCCGCGCCAAATCGATATGCGTCAGGGCGAACGCCAACACGCCTGCCAGCGCCAGCACGGTCGCTGCCAGGCCCAGCCGGCGCAATGCCCGGCCTCGTCTGGTGGTGGGCGCCGCCGGCGAAGATGAGGTCATCGACGGCTATCTAGCAGAGGTCGCGGCCCGGGCAGCCGTCCGGCGCTCGTTGCGGCGCGTGCGGGTTTTTGGGGCGAGGCCAGTGATCCAAATGCCCTGTCTTATACGCAACAATAGAAACATTTCTTTGTCGAGGATCACACTCTTATGAAGAGCGGAATGGGACTGGAGGGGGTAGTCATGGAGGAGGACCGGGAGATCGCGATCGCGCTGTCCTCTGCGCAGATCGAGCACGTTGTTCGCAGGGCAAGCAACAGGAGCGGAGGGGCGGCGTCCAACCTGCTGGTGGCCGCGCTCGACCATGCTCACGCCAGCGGAAATGGAAACCGCCACGGGCAGGGCTGGTTGCGAGAGGCCACACAGCTGGCGCTGGATCAGGCGCTCAGCGACCCGCAGCTCTCGCAGTCGTTGTTGCGTGGCCTTGCGATCCTCTCCTGCTATGGGCCTGAGCGGCCGTGGCGAGCGATTATCGACCTCGCCCACGAGCTCGACATGTCGCCGTCCACGACCCACCGCTACGTCAAGACCCTGCGCGCGGTGGGGCTGCTCGAACAGGATCCCTCCACGCGCGAATACCGTCCTGTGCTCATCTGACGCTCGATCGGCCGGCCATGGGCTCAGCGGCCAGTGTAGGTGGCGTGGCCCGGGCCCTGCTCCAGGAACGAGCGCACGGCGTTTTGCAGATCCTCGCTGGCGAACAGGTCACCGGCGAGCTCTGGCACACGCTGGTCGGCGCCGTGGGCGCCACCTTCGTCGAGAGCGGCGCGCACGATCGCCTTGGTAGCGGCATGGGCCTTGGTTGGGCCGTCGGCCAGCCTACGCGCGAACTCGCGAGCGGCCGCGTCAAAGCCCGCGTCGGGAAGGACCCGGTTGACGACGTTCCAGCGCTCCAGCGTGCTCGCGTCGTACAGCTCGCCGGTCATCACCAGCTCGCGTGCCCGTGCCGGCCCGGCACGCTCGGCCAGGCGCTGGGTGCCGCCCATTGCCGGAGTCAAGCCGACAACCGTCTCGACCAGGCCAAATCGCGCCGACTCGGATGCCAGCAGCAGGTCACAGCCGAGCGAGAGCTCAAACGCTGCGGTCAGGCAAAGCGAGTGAGCCGCGAAAACCGTTGGTAGCGGCAGCTGCTCAACCGTGTGCACCAGAGCCAAAAGCTGCACCCACATCCGGGCTGCCTGCTCGGGGGAGAGGCCGTCGAAGACGTGCACGTCGACGCCGCCGCTGACTACGCGTCCCTCGGCACGGATCAAAAGGCCACGTGGCGGCTCGGCCGCGAGCCGTTGCACCTGTTGTGAAAGCTCGTCCATCAGCTCGCCGTCGAACAGGTTCAACGGGGGGCTCTCGATGGTCAGGACGGCCAGCGGGCCGTCGTGCTCGATCGCGATCTTGCTCATGCGCTCTCTCCCAGGTATTCGCGCTGCTAGGACGTTCGCAGGCTATCGGTGTGGGCAACTCGGCAACGTTTCCGACTCCCCGAATCTCGTGAATTGCGCGTTTCTCTGTCAGTCGACCGTGTTCGCTGTTCCGAAGATCGCGCAAAGTGGTCGTTTGTACGCAAACGCTAACAAGCCAGGAGCGGTTCGGGCATGGGGGTAGCAGCCATACTGGGGGGATGGGTCTTGTCGCCTGGAGCCATCAGCTCGCACCCGCCCGGCGACGGACCTGCCGCGGCGAGGAAGGCTGCTGATGCTGGAGCTGCACGAGCTCGTCAAGCACTACCACGTCGGTGACGGCGAGACGATCCGCGCCGTCGATGGCGTGTCGCTGTCGGTGCCGCCCGGCGAACTGGTCGCGCTGTACGGTCCCAGCGGCTCGGGCAAGACGACGCTGCTGATGCTGATAGCGGGACTGCTGTTACCAGACAGCGGTAGCGTGGCTGTCGCCGGTCGCGAGATCTCCGGGCTCTCCGAACGCGAGCGGGCGCAGTTTCGCCGCACACAGCTTGGGTTCATCCGCCAGTCGCTCGACCTGATCCCTGGCGTGCGCGCCGACGACAACGCCGCGTTGAAGCTGCTTGCGACCTCGGGTCGGCGCGACGCGCAGCGCGCGATCGAGCCGTTGCTGCAGCGTTTGGGCCTGAACGGGCGCGCCTTACAGCGTGCCGAGCAACTGTCGATGGGCGAGCGCCAGCGAGTGATGATCGCGCGTGCCCTTTCGACCGAGCCGAGCCTGGTGCTTGCCGACGAGCCGACCGGCAGCCTCGATACCGAACGCGGCATGGAGGTGCTTGAGCTGCTCGCCGACGTCTGCCACGAGCAGGGCGTGGCGATGCTGCTGGTCACGCACGATCCGCGTGCCGCCACCTTCGCCGACCGCGTGCGCGCGCTACGCGACGGCTGCCTGGTCGAGTACGAGCCGGCCGCCGGCTACGCGCCGCACGGCGCGCGATGAGCCTGGAGACAGACGCCGCCAACGGCGGCTGACGGACGGGCGATGAGGCTGGGGACGATCTTCTATCTGTATCGCGTGCGGCTGCGCGCACGGCTAGTGCAGGAGCTGCTGGCGGTCGCGGGGATCGCGGTGGGGGTGGCGTTGCTGTTTGCCTCGCAGGTGGCTAATACCAGCCTTACGGGGTCGGTTTCGCAGTTGACTAATGGGATTGTCGGCGAAGCGCGTCTGCAGATCGCTGCGCGCAGCGCTTCCGGCTTTAACGAAAAGCTGCTGGCGGAAGTCGAAAGAGTGCCTGGCGTGCTCGCAGCCGCGCCTGTGTTGCAGCGAAGCGCTTCGATCGCCGGCCCGGGCGGTGAGGCATCTGTCGATCTGATCGGGCTCAACCCGCGCTTCATCAGGCTGAACAAGCAATTGTTGGCCCATTTGAACGTGGCGCCGATCTCCTCTCAACCGGGTGTCGCTTTGCCTGCTCCGCTTGCGAGCAGCATCGGCGTCGGCCCATTGCAGACTGCGTATATTCGGGTGGGCGATCGCAGCGTGCCTACCAAGGTCGGGGTTGTCCTGCAAAGAAGCGACATCGGCAGCCTGGTCGACAGTCAGGTTGTCATTTCGCCGTTGGTGCGTGCCCAACAAATCGCCGGCATGGTTGGGAATGTAAACCGGATTTTGGTAGAGCCGCAGCCAGGGCGCGAACTGGAGGTCTCACGACGATTGCGAGGATTGGCTCGTCAGCGGTTGAATGTGTTGCCGGCCAACTTTGAGGCGGCGATATTCCGCCAAGCGGAGGAACCGACCGTGCAGTCGACCCAGATATTCTCCGCGATCAGCGCCCTCGTCGGATTCCTGTTTGCCTTCAACGCGCTGCTTTTGACGGTTCCCCAGCGGCGCAACTTGATTGCCGACCTGCGACTGGACGGCTACTCGCCGGCCGAGATCGTCGAGGTGATGCTTTTTGACGTTTTTGTGTTGGCGCTGGTGGGGGTCACGGTGGGACTGCTGGTCGGAGACCTGCTTTCACACGGGCTGCTCCGAGCGGAACCTGGATATCTGTCACTCGCTTTTCCGGTTGGCTCCCAACATGTGATTCGCTGGCAAAGCGTTGCGATTGCTGCCTTCGGGGGAGTGGCAGCCACAGCCTTGGGGGTGTTGGCGCCACTTCGCCATGACATCACCGGCACGAGCAGCGCTGGCGGACGTCGCCGTCAAAGCTCAACGGTGACTGGTGCGACGATGCTCGTGGTCGGGATGGTGTGCCTGGCGCTTGTCGTTGTCCTTCTGGTTGCCGGGCTTGGAAGCGTCGGTGCGACGATCGTCGGGTTCGTCAGCTTGACGCTGGCGTTGCTGCTGGTCATGCCGACCGTGTTCGGCGCATTGGTAGCGGCCATCGATCGGCTGCAGCGACCGTTGCTTGGCGTTGCCCCGCGAATCGCGCTGATCGAGCTGACATCGAGCTCAACGAGACCTAGATCGCTGGCGATCGCGGCGACCGGAGCGATAGCTGTGTTTGGAAGCGTGGCGATCGAGGGCGCTCAGGGAAACCTCCGGGTCGGGCTCAGTCACGCCGCTTCGGAGCTCAGTAGGGACGCGGATGCATGGGTGTCGCCGTCGGGCACCTCAACTACGCTGGCAACTACGCCATTCCCCAATTCGTACCGGCAACTGCTAGCTGGCTTGCCGTCAGTGTCAAAAGTAAACCTATTTCGCGGCGCCTTTCTGGACTTGGGAGCCAGGCGGGTGCTGATACTCGCGCCGGCAAAGTCCAGCTCAGAGCTACTGCCTGATGACCAAATAGTCCAAGGACGGTCGACATTGGCGCGCACGAGGATGAGGACGGCTGGCTGGGTGGCTCTGTCACAGGACCTCGCCCGAGAATGGAAACTACACGTAGGAGACTCGTTTACGCTGGCTTCTCCCGCGCCGACGCGGTTTCGAGTCGCAGCTTTGATCACAAATTTGGGCTGGTCTCCAGGAGCGATCATGATGAACGCCGGTGACTTTGCTGCTGCGTGGCAGAGCCGGCAGGTCAGTGCATATCAGCTCGACTTCAGGCCTGGCGGCTCGCTCACCGGGGACATGTCGGAGGTGCGTCACGCGTTGCGAAATATAGCTCCAGGTCTCGTTGTTCAAAGCACAGCACAGCACGAACAGAACGGCTTTCAAGCGCAGCACCAAGGCTTGGCGCGGTTGACTCAGATCGCTGTCCTGGTTCTGATTGCGGCGGCGCTGGCGATGGCTGCCGCCATGGCCGCGATGATCTGGCAGCGTCGCGCAAGGTTGGCCGGTATGAAGGTCGATGGGTATTCGTCGAGCGAGCTGTGGCGTGCTTTGTTGTGGGAGACGGCGCTGTTGCTCAGCGTGGGTGGCGTCATCGGCGCGATGTTTGGCCTGTTTGGGCAGCTCCTGCTAAGTCGCGCGCTTGTCGAGGTGACGGGATTCCCGCTTGTCTATTCGCTGGCTCTGCCAGTCGCCGTCGCCAGCCTCGCCGTCGTCAGCACTATTGCACTCATAATGGTTGCGATCCCGGGGTATCTAGCCGCGCAGGTGAAGCCGGCGCTGCAGGACTGAAGACAAGCGCTCCGGCCGTACGCATGCCCTGTGGAGCAATCGCCACGTTCGCTCTTTGTGGGGGCCAAGCTTGGGCGCTGACATCTGCCGTCGCTCGCGAGTTGAGATGGGGGCTGCCTGCGGTTTTACGCGAGGTTTCGCAGTGGCGCGGTCGCGCGGAGTCGATCCCTGACGCGACCATCCGCAGGGATGCGATTGAGGCATTGGAGGGAAAGCGGCTCAACGCCGATGGCGCAGGGCTGTTCTGGACTGTGACCAAGCGCCGGTCTTCTTCGCTGCTGCGGTTGCTGGTCACCTTTGAGATCATGGCCGATTTTCTCGACAGCATGGTCGAGCGTGGCGCCCATATCGGAGTCGTCAATGGACAGCAGCTTCATTTAGCGATGGTGGAGGCGGTTGACATATCGCGCCCGTTGTCGTCTTACCTGCGCTATCACCCTTGGCAGGACGATGGAGGCTATCTGCAGGAGCTGGTGAAGGCTTGCAGGCGAAGCTGTGTCTTGTTGCCCTCATATTCAAGCGTTCGTCCCTTGCTGGTTCGGGCTGCCGAATTGGCGCAGGTGCAGGGCCTGACACACGAGCTCGACCGTCTCTTACGCGAGCTGATCTTGAGAGACTGGGCGAAGCGCCATGCGTACGACGCGTGTGGCTTGGACTGGCACGAGAGCTCTGGAGCCGCAAGCGCGTGGCTAACTGTATTGGCGCTGATGACAGCCGCCGCCGAACCATCGCTTCCGATCGAGCGTGCCGTGGATGTGTACTTAGCCTACTTTCCGTGGGTTTCCCTAAGCGCGACTATGCTCGATAGCTACGGCGATCTCAGAGAGGATCGAGACCGCAGCGGGCACAGCTACATCGCCTATTACGGCTCGGTCGAGTTTGCCGCCTCACGGATCGAGGATGTGCTGCGTCGTGCGGTGATCGAGATCGGCTTACTTGAGAACGCCGCCAATCATGCGGTGATCTTGGCGGCAATGGTCGCGATGTATCTGTCCAAGGACAGCGTGGTGGGGTCGGAGATGGGTGCGACGAGCAACGGCCTGTTGCAAGCGGGTGGGCCGTTGGCGATGGTGCTTGGGCCTGTGCTTCGGGGGTGGCGATCGGTCAATATGCTGACGGATGCTTGAGCGTGCGTCGAAGCGGCTGAAGGGACTCGAACCCTCGACCTTCTGCATGGCAAGCAGACGCTCTAGCCAACTGAGCTACAGCCGCACGAGGCGCGAACTATAGAGCAACGCGCCCAGACAGAGGGCCACAGACAGGCACAAGCTCCCGCGTCACCAGGCCCGCCTCATCGGTCAGCTCGTCGACGATCGCGAACAGCTCGTCGATGCGGCCAGGGGTGTCGATCAGCTCGGTGATCACCGGCACGTGCCGGCGCAACGACAGCAATCGGTCCCCGTGCGGCGCGTGGCTGCCATGGAAGCCCCACACGCCGCGCAGCGACGTGGCGCCGGCGGCGCCCTGCTCACGTAGACGTCCGATCAGCTCCAGATAGAGCGGGCGACCCTTGTGGTTGGCGGCCTCTGAGGTGATCACCGTCAACTTCGCCGCAGCGTCACTGTTGTCACTCGACACGTCGTCGGACGGCGAAGTCGAAGGCAACAGCCGGCCGTCTCGCTTGTGGACGTGTGCCCGCTCGATCAGGAACAAGGCAGACGGCAGCTTCTCAGCGATCGAGTCGAGTGCCCGCTCGATCGTGGCGGCCTCGCCGAAGCTCACCACCAGCATTGGCACGCCCTGGTTGCGAGCCAGGAAGCGTGCGCGCCGACGCGCGCCGGCGATCATCCCGTCCACGCCAAGTAGGACCGTGGCGCCCGCCACTCCCGCTTTGTGCAACAGGCCGCATATGCGAACGAACGCCGGTTCGCCATCGGAGCGCTCATGGCGGCCGACGCATACCGTTAGCTTGAGCTGCGACGACTGCGGCACACCCATTTTGCTCGACGACGGTCGCTGCTCGCTGCCAGACTCGCCGGCGTTGGCTATGCCGCCGTCGCGTTCGGGGAAGCTGGCTCGCTCGACCGTCAGCAAGCCGGAAGCGCCGAAAGCACCGACTTCGCGCGCCAGAGCGTCTATGCGCTGCTCGGTGTCGATCGCTATAGCCATCAGCGGCAGGTCTTCGGAGAGGGTCAACAGGCGGTCGCTGCGCAGCCGCTGCTTGGCGCCGAAGCCCTGGATGCCGCGCATCAGCACGCTGAGCCGGATCGAGCGGCGCGCATACAGGTCGAGCAGCACGTCGGCCAGCAAGTGGCCCTCGACGCGGGCACGCTCGCCGAAATAAACGGTCAGCTTCGAGGCCTGCGCGCTCACAATGCCGCTCCGATCGTACGGCCGAGCAGCGCGGCGCCGATCCCGACGGATGCACTCACGAGCACGTTGGCGACCCCGGCCAGCACACGGCCGTCCTCGCCCAGGCGATGGGTCTCAAACATCCAGGTGGAGAAGGTCGTGTAGGAGCCGATCGTCGCCGACCCGGCAAGCGTCAGCGCTGTGCCGGACAGCGCGATGCCGCTGAGTAGGCCGAGCACGAGCGCGCCGCTGGCGTTGACGGCAAGTGTCCCAAAGGGGAAAGCGGCCGTGCTGCGCTCTGAGACGAAGCCGTCAAACAGGAAGCGAGCAAGCGAGCCAAGGCTGCCGAGCGCTGCTACGGCGATCCAGGCTGGAGCGCTCACGCCAGCGACCTGACCCTGCGCACGAGCGCCGAGGAGAAGAACACGGCCAGGTAGCCGCAGATCACGCTTGCGGCCAGATAGGAGGCAGCAGTGGCCCAATCGTGATGGTCGGCCAGCTTAATCAGCTCGATCTGGACCGTGGAGAAGGTCGTCAGCCCTCCGCACAGGCCTGTCGCCAACAGCGGCCGGCGCAGGGTCGAGACCGGCAGGCGCTCCTGCAAGCGCGTGACGAAGTAGCCGATCATCAGCGCGCCGGCGATGTTGACGGCGAAGGTGGCCCATGGCCAGCCCCCGACCGGGGTGGGAGCCGCTTGGGCCAGGCCGACGCGGAGCAGCGCGCCGATCGCGCCGCCGAGCGCGATCGCTGCCAGCTCGCTTCTGTCGATGCGAGAGCTGGCGCGTTTGGAAGGGGCTGTTGTGCTGGTTGAGATCGGTCTAACCTCGCTGCGCGGCTGGGGTCGCGCGCACGATATGGCTCAGCGCAGATGGCGAGGGCGGTAACGACCGTCATTGCCGCGGACGACCAGGCCCGAAAGCTCCAGCTCGGCCGCAGCGACTGCTGCCCGGCCGTTGTCGGCAAGCTCTTGAGCCAGCTCGCCGAGTGTCCGCTCGCCTAAGGCCAGAAGGTCGAGCACGGCCCGTTGCTCGTCATCGACCACAGCCCGAGCGTCGCTGCAGCGCTCCCCGCTTTGGCGAGGCGACGATGCGAGGCCTTGCCCGGCTCGATCTCGGCGACAGTTGCTCGCGGGGTCGGCACTTGCCGCAACGTTGGCGGCACTGACATTAGCGCTAACGCCAAACAGGGCATCGAGCACTTCTCCCGTGCTGCACACCAATCCCATGCCGCTCATAAGCAACTGGTTGCTACCGCGCGAGGCCGGCGAATCGATCGGTCCTGGCACGGCCGCCACCGGCACGCCGCGTGAGCGTGCCACTTCAGCGCAGGCCAGGTCGAAGGGAGCCTGTTCGTGGGCCTGCGCCACCAGCACGAGATCCGCGATCAAGGCCAGCGTGCGCTCAGCCGCGATCGCCGGCCAGCGACGCGCTTGCGCTCCTGCGATCGGCTCGACCAGGCGCCGCTCGCGGCGCTCGGTCGTCGGTTCACTGCCGCCTTCACTGTCTGCCGCGCTGAAGCCGACGCAGAGCGTCTGTCCGCCTGCCTCAACGCACGCCGTCCGCGCGGCCGTTCCAATCCCAGAGCCTGAGCCGGCGACCGTCACCCCGGCAGCGGCCAGCTCAGTGGCAAAAGCGCGCGCGACGTCCACGCCGTAGCGGCTCGGAGTATGCGCACCGACGATCGCCACGATCTTGCGCTCGCGCAACTCCTCCCAGCCCAAGCCTGTCGGGCGGTCGCACTCGGCGAGCGCGTGTGGCGCGAGCGGATCGTCGCGTAGGCGCACCGGATAGCGGCAGTGGTGGCGGCAAGCGGCTTGAGAGAAGCCATAACCACCACCTTCATGCACGGGCATTTGAACGGGAACTCGATTCAAAGGCCAGCTCTCCCAAAGCCCGAGCAGCTCGGAACATTTCGCCTCCTCGTCAGTCAGCGCGGCGATCAGCTCACGATCCTCCAGTTCCAGTGTCGGCCACAACCGCGCCGGGTCGGCAGCCAGCTCGTCCAACGGATCGCCCAGGCGCGAAAGCAGCCAGCCCCGACGCGCGCAGCGCCGACACAGGCCCATCGGCGCGATCGCGCTCACGCCGTTGCCGCGGGAGAGCAGGCGCCGAAGGCTGGGCGCAACGCAAGCGCTCTGGCGATATCGGCCTCGCCGACGGTTGCGCGGGCGTCGAGGTCGGCAATCGTGCGAGCCACGCGCAAGCTTCGGTCCACGCCGCGCCCGCTGAGCAGAGCGCGTTCGCCGGCACGTGCGAGCAGGCGTTCGCCGGGTGCGTCCAAGCTCAGGCATTCGCGCAGTGCACCAGCGTCCATTTGCGCGTTGACCAGCAAGCCTCGTGTGCGCAGACGCGCAGCCTGTCGCTCGCGGGCCAGCGCCACCCGTTCGCGCGCCTTGGCCGAGCACGTGACCGCGGCCTCCCCGAAGCTGGGCTTGACGCACCGCTGGACGTGCACCAACAGGTCGATGCGGTCGAGCAGTGGGCCGCTCAGGCGGCGCTGGTGACGCGCCAGCTCGCGTGGACCGCAGTTGCAGCGATCGGGCTCGCCCAGGTAGCCGCACGGGCACGGGTTGGTCGCGGCGACCAGCATGAACCTGGCTGGATAGATGGACGAGTGACGTGACCTGGCGATCGCCACACGGCCATCCTCAAGCGGCTGGCGCAACGCCTGCAAAGCCGACGGCGAGAATTCAGACAGCTCGTCCAGAAACAGCACGCCATTGTGAGCAAGCGTCGCCTCGCCAAGACGGCCGCGCCGGGCTCCGCCGACCAGGCCTGTGGCGGTGATTGTGTGGTGGGGAGCGCGGAACGGTCGCGCGTGTGGCAGCGCGTCGACCCCCACATCGCCGGCGACGCTGCGGATGCGCAGGACCTCGATTGCCTCCTCGCGCGTCAGCTCGGGCAGGATGCCTGGCAGACGCTGGGCGAGCATCGTCTTGCCGGTTCCGGGCGGGCCGCTCAGCAGCAGGTTGTGAGCACCCGCTGCAGCGATTGTCAGCGCCTCAACCGCCTCCGGGCAGCCGCGCACGTCGGCGAGGTCGAGCGGCTGCCGACCACCGTCCCCGGGCGGTGAGGCCACCGCGGGTGGCAGCGTGTCGGGCGGGCCGCCCGCAAGCACTCGCGCGGCGCTGATGAGGGTCTTGACCACTGCGATCCGCAGCCCGTCGACCAGGGTCGCCTCACGGGCGCGAGCAGGGCCAAGCAGCAGCATCGACAGCGACGCCGCGCGTGCGGCCTCGGCGACCGCGAGCGTGCCGTGGCTTGAGCGCACAGACCCGTCGAGCGCCAGCTCGCCAAACAGCGCCGTGCGCTCCAGCGGCTCGGCAGGGATCTGGCCGCTTGCCGCCAGCACTGCGCAAGCCAGCGCGAGGTCAAAGCCCGGGCCGATCTTGGGGACCTCGGCGGGAGCGAGGTTGGCGTGATGCGCTGGCGGGGGAACTGGAAGCCGCTGTTGAGGATCGCCGAGCGCACGCGGTCGCGAGCCTCGCGCACCGTCGCGTCGCCGAGGCCGATGATCGTAAAGGCAGGCAGACCCTGCCTGATGTCGACCTCGACGGTTACCGGCCGCGCGCGCACGGCCTCGATCGCGAAACTGCGCGCACGAGCGAGCATCGCGCCTCCTTGCTATTGATGAAAAGAAGGCGGTCGAAGCTACGGATGGCGTGCGACGAAACGCGTGCGAGTTTTGATGAACGGCCCTGTCGGGCCGTCGTTGGTTGTTGCGGTTGTTACCTGGCCGGACCCGGTTACTGTCAGCTCAGAGGCCCGCCGGGTGGCGCACGACGTAGCCTCCCGTGGGCATCATCGAATCCGACCAGCGCGTGCCCGTCTCCTGTTGGGCGATCGTGTCAAAGCGACGACCGTCGATCACCATCCAGGCGTGTTCGGCGTTGGCGTAGATCGTGATGTAGCGGCCGGGGCCCGCGTCGCCGTAGGACTCAAGTTCTGAGGAGTCCTCGGGACTTGAGAGCAGGCCGCCGCCGTGCAGCGCGTAGGAGACAGAGCCCGAGCAGTCGTAGCCGACGGACTGGAAGGAGCCGTGGCCGCCACCCCAGGTGTAGGGGCGCGTGGCGATTTCGTCGGCCGCCGCGATCACGCGCGCGACGACGCTCGACCCACCACCTGCGCTTGAGCTTGAGCCGCCCGCCGCTGAGGAACTGTGCGGGTGGTGGGGGTGAAGCGTCGTGTGTGAGTCGATGCCGAGCGCCTGCCACGTTGCTGGGCCAACGACGCCGTCCACTTCCAGGCCGTGCGCGGACTGGAATTGCTTGACGGCTCGCTCGGTTTCTGGGCCGAAATTGCCGTCAGCTTCGACGTGCAGCGCTACCTGCAGACGACGCACAGCATCGGCACCGCTAACCGGCGTCTGGCTATGGGCTGGCGTCGGAGTGGGCTGTCCCTGTGACTGCGAGGGAGCTTCAGACTTGTGTGTCGCTGCTTCGCGGTGGAGCTTCTCTGGATGAAGCACCGTGCTGTCGCGGACTTTGAGCGCGCTCCAGGTTGCGCTGCCGACGACGCCATCGACATGCAGGTGATTTATCGCCTGCAGGTGCTTGACCGCGCGCTCGGTTTCAGGGCCGTAGGTTCCGTCGACGGAGACGCCAAGCTTTTCCTGTAGCTGCACGACTGGATCGACGGCTGCTTTCGGCGCTGGGGCTTGGTGGGCAGGGGCGCTCTCAGCACTCGCTACCGCACGGTCTATGTCCTTGCCTGCTTCGGTGCCGCCGGTCTGCGCTACCAGCGCACCCGAGCCACTCTTTGAGGCAGCTTCGTTGCCGTTTTTAGCGCTTTCGCCAGCTTCGTCGTGAGCGGGGGCGTTCAGCAGCGAAGCCGGTGCCGTTACCGAAGCCGGCTGGCCTGACAAAGCGGCGCTCGTCTGCCGGTCGACCGAGCCGTCGACCGGCAGACCTTCACGTTGCTGAAAAGCACGCACTGCCGCTTCGGTTTGCGGGCCATAGACGCCGTCCGCGACGATGCCGAGCTTGTGTTGGAGGATTCGTACCTGGCGGCCTTCGCTGCCGACCTGCAGGCGGATGTGGTGGTCGGCGGTGGTCGGCGGCTCCGGTGGCGGGGGGGAGGCGCTTGCATGGTGATTGCCACCGCCCGAGTCTGCCAGGCCGACAGCTGGGCCGGCTGCCAATGCCACGAGCGTGCCAAGGCTGATGCGGCGGGCGCGCTTGGAGCTGGGGACGAACTGCAGCTCCTCGGCGCGGCGGCGTGTGCGCGAGCGCAGTGTGGAGAGATCCCACGGCTCGCTATCGGCGAGGTTTCGCGGCGAGGGCAGACGCTTGCCGGCATCCAGCAGGCTTGCAAGTCGGGTTGACGCACGAGATCCGGTGCCGAGGGCACGGGATCCGGCACTGGGGCTCGCGGCACGGGAGTGGGATCGCTCGCGGCGCGCAAGCGATCGGGCCAGCGAAGCTTCCCAGGGGTCAGCGACTGCGAGATCACGCGGGAATCCCGACATTGAAAAAGCGTCCTTTCAGTTTGTCTGCGGGCGCCTACGGGGTTAGCTGTCGGGCTCGCGCGCTTGCGCTACGCCACAATCTGTGGCGATTCGCCCCCTGCGCCCTTTTCTCTAGGCGCTTTGGGTCCCCCGCTCCTTCTCCCCGTAGGGAGGAGGACTCGGCACTAACGCAGGCCAAAGTATCAGGTCAAGTTGCAAGATGCATCACATGGGGAGGGTTGCAACGATTCTTGCCGACGGGGCGATCTTGTCTGGAGATAAACGTTAAGGGATTGTCCACGGACCGGTATGGTGATGGCTGTAAACGAGCAGGAGGAGTTTCGTGTTCCACCGCGTTCTTGTGGCGATCGACGGCTCTGGGCATGCGCAGCGTGCGCTCGACGAGGCGATAGACCTCGCCCGTCTCGCCAATGCCAAGCTCACTGTTATCAGCGTCCACCAGCGGACCTCGGCGTTGCTCGTCGGCGGGCCGGTTGTGCCGCCGATCGACCTCGGTGAGCTCGAACAGGCGCTACGGCGCGAACACGAGCAGCTGCTCGACACTGCGATCGAGCAGGTTCCCGGGGACGTCTCAGTCGTCAAGGTGCTGGCCGAGGGTCCTCCGGCACCGGCGATCCTCGCGCAGGCGCGCAAAGATCAGAGCGATCTGATCGTGCTCGGCTCCCGCGGTCGCGGCGAGTTGGCTTCGATGCTGTTGGGGAGTGTCAGCCACCAAGTGCTTCAGCGCAGTGGGGTTCCGGTGCTGGTGGTGCATGTAGCGGCAGATGAGGTCGAGGCGACGTAGCAAGAAGCTGCTAGATCCACCGGCGTTCATATAGATCGCCGTTGATCGGGGCGACGACTCGCTGTGATGCATGCCGGTCACAGTTTGCGGTATCGACTTTGACTACCGGGACTACGACCCGTGTGTATCTTGCGTTATAGCCCGAGGCTGCTCCGCGCTATGGAATTCGTGTGTAGTCAACTTTGATACCTGCGGCATGAAGCTCGCGAATTAGGGCGGGCTTCCATGCGCCAGAGCTATCGAGTGGGATATAGACAAGGCCGTCTATGTCAGAGGGCCTCTCGATGCCCGGGTCTATCAAGACGACGACTCTGCTTCGCCCTAGCTTTCCAAAGAAAAAACCTAGCTCGAACACAACATTTTGTCGACCGCGGGGTCGAATCGATGCATCAGCGCGTACTCCACCAAGGTCATCGGCGGTGAGAAGCACAACCGCATACGCCGCTGACTGTGCATTGTGCTCAAACTTCTCCAAGAGCGCGCGACCTTCATTAGCCTTCTCATGAAGCACTATTGCCTCGCGGGCCGTGGCACGCTCTACGACGCGCACAGTCTCATGGAGAATGACCTTGGCGTGCCCATGAACGACAAAGATGGGCACTACCCGCCGCAGGATGACCGACTCCCTGTTTGCTGGTGCCTGCGCCGTTGTCTGTTTGCTGGCCTATGGCTGCCTGCTGCTCGCTCGTCAGAAGCTCGCCTTGAGCAGGGCTTGTCGGCACGGATACCAGCAGGCTAAGGCGGTTGATGGCCTCTTGGCTCTGTGACACGATGAGAAGTGCCATGGCATCGGCGCGCCTATCGTCCTGCCAGCGTCCCCACCCTGCTGGTGTAGTGGTTGTCACGCCTGCCTCGCGTAGTAGCTGATCGGCTTCGCCCTCGCTCAGGTCGAGAAAATATTGCGCGGAAGCTCGCACTGCTCCCGACAGATCGTTCATATCGCTCACGGCTGACGACAGTGCGGATATCACTTGATCGTCCAGCTTGTCCAGCAGCATCAGCAATACCTCGCGTTGTCGGCGCTCCGCCAGTTGCGACCAACCTGCTGGCGTAACCTTTGCAGCATCGACTTACCGGAGCAGACGGTCGACTTCTAGCTCACTATGACGAGTGAGCGTTTCGGCTATCTCTCGAATTGATTGTGATCGGCCTTGTGCTGTTGTCACGGCTGGGAGCGTGTAGAAGCATTGTCTGCTTGGTGGCACCAGATGTGCCGAGATGCCGGAGGAGGGACTCGAACCCCCGACACGCGGATTATGATTCCGCTGCTCTAACCAACTGAGCTACTCCGGCGAGTGAGCGCAGTTTAGCCGTCCCGTGCGCTGCTCGACGATGGGACGATCGTAGTAGCCATAGGCGCGCTTCAGGGCACGAGTCCCTTCAGAGCGACTGATGCATATATTCGCGGCGTGACTGCGCTGCTTGCCGTCCCCAACGTTTCCGAGGGCCGCGATGGTGCGCTCGTACGGCAGATCGCCGGCGCATTTGCCGCCGCCGGCGCGGCAAGGCTGCTGGACGTCCACTTCGATCCCGACCACCATCGCTCAGTGTTCACGCTCGCCGCCGAGCAGGGCAGGCTGGCCGCCGCGGTTATGGCTGGAGTCAGAACGGCGATCGAGCTTCTGGACGTCATGCACGGTCCGCTTGCGTACGAGCGCGGCGCGCACCCCCACGTGGGAGTAGTGGATGTGGCCCCAGTCGTCTACCTCGACGCGGCTGCGCGTGGCGCGGCCTGCGCTGAGGCGTTGGTGCTGGCCGAGGAAATCGGCCGGGTCGGTGTGCCGGTGCTGCTGTACGGGGAGCTGGCGCGGGGACGGCTGCGGGCCGACCTGCGTCGGGGCGGTGTGAGCGTTCTGGCAAGCCGGCTGCAAAGCGGAGAGCTGCGCCCGGACTTCGGCCCGGCACGAATGCACCCGGCCGCGGGCGCGACGCTGGTGGCCGCGCGTGAGCCGCTTGTCGCCTTCAACATGGAGCTGGCGGTACCGGCGAGCATTGCGGACGCTCGACGGATCGCGAGCCTGATCCGAGAGGGCGGTGCGGAGGGCCTGCCGGGATTGCGCGCGATCGGTGTGGAGTTGGGCGGCCGGGCTCCAATCGCCCAGGTCTCCACCAACGTCGAGCGTCCGCTGCAGACGCCGCTTGCGGCGGTGGTCGCGGCGGTGCGCGAACACGCGGAGGTGGCCCGCGTCGAGCTGGTCGGGCTGGCTCCGGCCGCGGCGCTCACTGGATTCCCGGCGGACCTACTCTGGCGCGGTGGCGATCCGCAGGCGCGAACGATCGAGAACGCACTAGATTTCTAGGTGACCCGTAAGCGGAAGAAGCAGCGAGGAACGAGCGATGGCGCAGACCAAGCGCAGGCGGCAGACAAAGCACCGCGGCAACGCTGCCGGGATGGTCGAGTCGCGCGGCCGCACCGGGCGCAAGCCGACAGCCGATGAGAAGAGCGGCAAGCCGATCACGGCCAAGGACCGCGAGCAGCGCGTGCCGCGTGCGGATCGCCCACCGACCTGGCTCGGCGCCTTCTACCGGGCGATGGCCGCCGCCGTGCTGATGCTGCTGGTCAGCTTGCTGCTGCTCAAACTCAAGCACCCCAACCAGGTGGTCGCGCTGTTCCCGATCGTGTTGATCGCCTACGTCCCGATCAGCTACTACACCGATCTATGGCTGTTCAAGCGCCGGCAGGCGGCCAAGGCCAGGGCAGCGGGCAAGGCATGAGCGCCACCGCCGTGCCCGACGTGCGCTGCTACAGCGTCGGCCCGATCCAGGAGAACGCCTATTTCGTGCGTGCGTCGCCCGAGGCGAACAGCGCCTTGCTGATCGACCCGGGCGAGGAGGCGCAGCGGCTGCTCGATGCCGCACAGGCACTTGGCGTAACGATCGAGGCGATCCTGATCACGCACTGTCACTTCGACCACATTGGTGCCGTGGCGCCGGTAGCCAAAGCAACAGGGGCGCCGGTCTACTGTCCCGAGATCGAGCTGGCCGTGCTCGCGGACATCATGAAATGGACGATGCCGGGCTTTGGCCCGTTTGAAAGCTGGCAGGCCGAGCAGACGGTCAAAGGGGGAGAGCGCTTGCAACTGGCGGGCATGGGCGTCGAGGTCATGTTCACGCCGGGCCACTCCCCGGGTCACGTCACCTATGCGATCTCGACCGGCGGTGGGCCGGCAGCGCTGCTCTCCGGCGACGTGCTGTTCCAGGGCTCGGTCGGCCGCGTCGACCTGCCGGGCGGCGATTGGGCGACGCTGGAGCGCTCGATTGCGGATCTGACCGGCAGCTTTCCGGCCGAGACGGCTGTCTATCCGGGCCACATGGGGACGACGACGCTCGGCCGCGAGCTTGCGACCAACCCTTTCCTCGCGGAGTTGCGTGCCGTGACGCCGGCGTGAGCGGCGAGCAGCCGAAGGCGCCGCGCGGCACCTTCGACATCCTTGGCGAGGACGCCGCCGCCCGCGCTGCCTTGGAGGCCAAGGCGCGGGCGATTCTTGAGGGCGCCGGCTATGAGCGGATCGAGACGCCGACGTTCGAGGCGACTGAGCTGTTCGCACGCGGCGTCGGCGCCTCCACAGACATCGTCCAGAAGGAGATGTACACGTTCACGGACGGCTCGGGCCGCTCGTTGACATTGCGCCCCGAGGGCACCGCGCCCGTCTGCCGCGCCTATGCCCAGCACGGCATGCACAAGCTCCCTCAGCCGGTGAAGCTGTGGTACCTGTCGAGCTTCTTCCGCTACGAGCGCGCGCAGCGGGGCCGTTTTCGCCAGTTCTGGCAGGTCGGCGCCGAGGCACTCGGCTCAGAGGACCCGGCGGTCGACGCCGAGTCGATCGTGCTGCTTGGAGCGCTGCTTGAGGAGCTGGGCGTGCGCGAGCTGCGCTTGCGCCTGTCGAGCCTCGGCGGCGCCGACAGTCGCGCCCGCTACCGCGAGCGCCTGCAACAGCATCTGCACGCCAATCGCGACGATCTTGCCGAGGAGGTACGCGAGCGCATCGACCTGAACCCGTTGCGCGCATTTGACTCTGCCCACGAGGGCACGGTCGCGGTGATGCGCAAGGCGCCGCGCCTGCTCGACGAGCTTGATCGACAGGACGCCGAGCACTTCGCCGAGGTGCGGGCGCTGCTTGACCGCGCCGGCGCGCGCTATGAGATCGATGCGACGCTGGTGCGCGGCCTGGACTACTACACCCGCACGGTGTTTGAGTTCACCAGCGACGCCCTTGGCGCCCAGAGCGGCGTCGGTGGCGGCGGACGCTACGACGGCCTGGTGCAGCAGCTTGGCGGCCCGCCGACAGCGGGCATGGGCTGGGCGGCCGGCATCGAGCGGATGCTGCTGGCCGGTTCGCCGCCGCCGGCGCCCGCGGCCGGCATCGACCTGTTTGTAGCTGTCGATGGCCAGTCGACCCGTCAGGCCTTTGGCGTGCTCGGCGAGGCGCGCTCGGCGGGTCTGCGCGCGAGCATGGAGATGGCCGGTCGTGCGCTGAAGGGCCAGCTGCGCCAAGCCGACCGCTTGGGAGCCCGTTACGTGGCGATTGTCGGCGACCAAGGCACGGTGCTGAAGGACATGCAGGACGGTAGCCGGGAGACACTTGACACCGACAAGGTCGTACACGCGGCCTTGCGCGGTCTGCGCGAGCTTTCCTAGACGCGTTCAACTCGCGCGGCGATTTTGCCGACAGAGGGTGTGTGACACAGCTTTCGCGCCCTTTTCAAATAGCGCTTGCGGCGGTAGCCGTGCTCGGCCTGGTCTGGGTCGTGGCTCTGCACGGCCATGCTCCGGGCCGGCACGAATCGACGGGTACGGTTCCGACACCGGCCCCAAGCGCCAAGGCACAGGAAAAGGCCGCCGCTGCCCCGACTCAGATTTACAAAGGAGCTGCTCCCGGCGTCGAAGGCCTGACACGCGCGATCGCCAAAGCTCACGGGGCCGTCGCGCTCTCGCAACGAAACGCCCACGAATTGCGGCTGCACTCCCGCGAAGCCTCACAGGAACCCTCCACGAGCTCCTCGACAGCCTCGCATCGCGCTGCCGCGCAAAGCGCCGCTGCGACCCGTGCTCGGAAAACGACAGCTCACGTCCGCCAGGCCCCCGCGCACACCGCCCACAGGCCCGCGGCGGCCAAACGCGCAAGCGACCACCGCCCAGCCGCGCAGGTCGTCGTGGAACGCGAGGTGGCGCAGGGCAAGACCGTGCTGCTGCTGTTCTGGGATTCCAAATCGAGCGTCGATCGCGAGGTTCACTCAGAAACGCAGGCGATGGTCGCCTCTTCGAAAGGCAAGCTGGCGCTGCATGCAGCCGCCCCCCGCCAAGTCGGCGAGTTCGGATCGCTCACCGAAGTCGCTCAGGTCTACCAGACCCCGACGATCCTGATCGTCAACCGCCATGGCGTTGTCAGCACGCTCACCGGCCTGACCGACACCTTCTCGCTACGGCAGCTCGTGCACGAAGCGCAGCGGGCCAAATAGCCAATCCGGCCCGTACACTCGACGCAGATGAGCGTCGATGCTTTCTCCACCCACCTGCAACGCCCACTGAACCGTGGTCAGATGCCGGCGGATGCCCACACCGGCGCGGCCGGCGGAGCGGCCTGCGGCGATCTTGTGCGGGTGTCGCTGCGGGTCGAGGGCGATCTGGTCGCCGAGGTGGCCTTTGACGCCAGCGGCTGCGGCGCGGCGCTGGCGGCCGGCAGCGCGGCGGTGGCGCTGGTGCGCGGCAAGCAGTTGTTGCAGGCCGCACGCGTCGGCGCACAGGATATCTCGGCTGAGCTTGGCGGCCTCAGCGCCGCCAAGCACCACGCCGCCGAGCTGGCCGCCGACGCGCTCGCGCGCGCGCTCGGGTCGGCAGCGCGCGCACAGGCGCGGCTGGCGCCGGTAGCGGGCCGCACGCTGGTGGCGATGAGCGGCGGCGTGGACTCAGCTGTCGCCGCCTTGCTGACGGGGCAAGAGGGCGAGAACGTCGCCGTGACGCTGGAGCTGTGGGCCGATGCCGAGAATGACGGCGAGCGCTCCTGCTGCTCGGCTCAGGCGGTGCGCACAGCGCGCGAGCTTGCGCGCCACTTGGGCCTGCCGCACTTCTCGATCGACCTGCGCGAGGAGTTCCGCGCGGGCGTCGTCAACCCGTGGCTCTCAGAGCACGCGCAGGGCCTGACGCCCAACCCGTGTGTGCGCTGCAACGGCGAAGTGCGCCTGGACGCGATGCTCGACCTGGCCGAGCGCCTCGGCGCCAGCTCACTGGCGACCGGCCACTACGCGCGCGTGCGCGACGGGCTCCTGTGCGTAGCCGCCGACGAGCGCAAGGACCAAAGCTACGCGCTGGCGGCGCTCTCGCCGCCCTCGCTTGCGCGCGTGCGCTTCCCGCTGGGAGCGCTGACCAAGCCGCAGGTGCGCGAACTGGCCGAGCAGGCCGGGTTGGCGGTGGCGCGCCGGCCGGACTCTCAGGACCTGTGTTTCCTGGCCGGCACCAGCCACGACGCGTTCCTGGCTCGTCACGGCGACCTTGGCGAGCGGCCAGGGAAGATCCTCGACGGCGAAGGGCGAATCCTTGGCGGCCATCGCGGCGTGCACACACTGACGATAGGCCAGCGCCACGGCCTTGGCATCGGCGGTGGCGAGCCGCTTTACGTGATCGCCACCGACGTCGCTGCCAACACGGTCACGGTCGGCCCGCGCGAGCAGTTGCGCACGCGCCGCTTCGGCGTGCGCGACGTGACGCTGCATCGTGACGGCTCGTGCGTTGACGCGGTGAAGGTGCGCTATCGCGGCCGGCGCGTGCCTTGTCAGATCGACGGCGGCATGAGCGCCGGCGCGCACGCACGGCTTGAGGTTCTCACCGCCGACCCGCACGAGCGCACGGCTCCCGGCCAGATGGCCTGCCTGTACGCCGGCGAGCGAGTCGTCGGCTATGGCACGATTGCGCTGTGAGAACAGACGAGATCCGCGAGCGCTACCTCGCCTTCTTTGAGGAGCGCGGCCACCGCCGCATCCCCTCGGCCTCGCTCGTGCCCTCCGCGCACGACCCCTCGGCGCTGCTCACCGTCGCCGGCATGCACCCGCTGAAGCCGTATTTCCTGGGCCAGGAACGGCCGCCGGCGCCGCGGCTGACGAGCTGCCAGAAGTGCTTTCGCACGATCGACATCGCCAACGTCGGCAACACCGCCCGCCACCTCACTTTCTTTGAGATGCTCGGCAACTTCTCGATCGGCAAGATCGAGGGTGGCGCAGGCGCACCGCAGGTCGCCGGGCCCATCGTCTCTGATAGCTACTTCAAGCGTGAGGCGATCGCGTTTGCCTGGGAGCTGTCGCTGCAGGTGTTCGGCTTTGCCGCCAGCGACATCTGGGTGACGGTGTTCGAGGGCGACGAGGTGCTCGGCCTCGGCCCCGACGAGGAGGCGATCGGCATGTGGAAAGGGCTCGGCGTGCCAAGCGAGCGGATCGTCGCCTGCCCGCGCTCTGAGAACTTCTGGCAGGCGGGCCCGGCCGGACCATGCGGCCCCTGCTCCGAGCTCTACATCGACCGCGGCGAGCACACGGGCTCCCCGGGGGACCTGCCGGGCGGCGATAACGAGCGGTTTTTGGAGTATTGGAACCTGGTGTTCATGCAGTACGACCAGCATCCGCGCCCGGATGGTGGCAGCAGCCTGACCGAGCTGCCGGCGCGCAACATCGACACCGGCCTTGGCCTGAACCGGCTGGCGGCGATCATGCAGGACAAGCCTTCGGTGTTCGAGACCGACCAGTTCGAGCCGCTGATCGAGCTGGGCGAGCAGCTCTCAGGGCGCAAGTACGGTGAGGACTTCGCCGGCGACCGCGCGCTGCGCGTCCTCGCCGACCACTCGCGCGCGATGACGTTCCTGGTGGCCGACGGCGTTGTCCCGTCAAACGAGGAGCGCGGCTACGTGCTGCGGCGTGTGATGCGGCGCGCGATCCAGCAGGCGCGCGCCCTGCAAATGGAGCCGGGCTTCCTGGTGCGCTACTCGCAGGTCGTGCGCGAGCTGATGGGGGACATATACCCGGAGCTCTCAGAGCAGCGTTCCTCGATCGAGAAGTGGCTGTCCTCAGAGGAGGAGGGCTTCGGCCGCACGCTTGAGCAGGGCCTTACGACTTTGCATTCTCTGATCGATCAAGCCCGTGCGGAGGGCTACGATGCGATCCCTGCCGAGGAAGCTTTCAAGTTGCACGACACGTTTGGTTTCCCGTTTGAGCTGACACGGGAACTTCTCGCAGAGGAGGGCTTGACAGTGGATAGCGATGCCTTTGGGCATCTGATGGACGCTCAACGCGCTCGCGCGCGTGGTTCACAGAAGACTTCGGCGCGCTTGGAAGGGGTTGCGAACATCAGCACGAGCGCTACCGGCACACTGGCTGTCGCGGATGCACGTGAGCGTGCTCTTCATTTGTCTGAAAAGACGAATGTCGCTACCCGCTTCACCGGCTATGAAACAGAGCTGCAGCCAACGACGGTGGTGGCGGTAGTGGCCGAGGACGGTCACCTGCTCGTCAAGCTCGCCGACTCCCCGTTCTACGCCGCCGGCGGCGGGCAGGTCTCCGACGTTGGCACCATCGAATGCGAGCGGGCCGGAGGCGATTGTCGCGCTCGCGTGCGGGAGGTCTACCGCTTGGGCGAAGACCAGGTGCTCTCGGTCGTGGTCGAGCGCGGCGAGCTTGAGCCGAGCGAGCCGGTGCTCGCGCGTGTCGACCACTCGACCCGCCACGCCACGCAGTGCAACCACACGGCCACGCATCTGTTGCACGCTGCTCTGCGCGCGCGCCTTGGTAGCCACGTGCGCCAGGCCGGCTCCTACGTCGGCCCGGACAAGCTGCGCTTTGACTTCACCCACGGCGGCGCGCTCAGCGAGGGCGATCTGCGCGACGTCGAGGACCAGGTCAACGCCTGGATCGCGCAGGCCGATCCGGTGCATCCGATCACCACCACGCTCGATGAGGCCAAGCGGCTCGGCGCGATGGCGTTGTTCGGTGAGAAGTACGGCGAGGTCGTGCGCATGGTCGAGATCGGCGAGGGGGATTACAGCCGTGAGTTGTGCGGTGGCACGCACGTGGCAAACACGTCTGAGATCGGTGTCTTTCGCGTCACCACCGAGACGTCGAGTGCCGCCAACGTGCGCCGCATCGAGGCGCTGACCGGGCCGGCCGCGGCACGATTGCTGCGCGAGCACGACCGTGAGCTGGCGCTGATAGCGACGACACTGCGAACGCAACCCGAGCGCGCCGCGGCGCTGGTGGCCGAGCGCGAGGCCGAGCGCAAGCAGTTGCACAAGCAGGTCCGCTCCGGTGAGGACGGAGCCGGGATCGATGTCGATGCGTTGCTGGCGGGCGGCGAGCAGGTCGCGGGCGTACCGCTGCTGGTGGCCGAAGTGGCTGTCGCGGACGCCAAGGCCCTGCCCGAGCTGGCCGACAGGATCAAAGGCAAGCTCGGCGACGGCGTGGTCGTGCTCGGCGCGCCGGTCGGCGAGCGCGCGGCGCTGCTGGTCAGCGTCGCCCCGTCCGTGGTCGAGCGTGGCGTCAAGGCCGGGCCGATCGTCAAGCTGGCGGCTGAGGTCGTCGGCGGGGGCGGTGGCGGTCGCGACACGATGGCGCAGGCCGGTGGCCGCGACCCGTCAAAGCTGGCCGAGGCGCTCGCCGCCGCCCGCTCCGCGGTCGCGCAGGCGCTTGGCGCCTGAGCGGTGCGCGTCCTCGCGCTCGACTACGGCAGCACCCGCTGCGGCTGCGCGCTAAGCGACCCGACCGGGACGATCGTCACGCCGATCGAGCCGGTGCTGCGACCGTCGAGCCGGGCGGGGATGGCGGCGTTGAGCACGCTCGCGGTCGAGCGCGAAGCGGAGCTGGTGCTGATCGGCCTGCCGCTGTCCTTGAACGGCCAGGACAGCGAGCAGACGCGCGAGACACGAGCTTTTGCCGAGCGCCTCGGCAAGCGCGTGAGCGCGCCGGTCGAGCTCTATGACGAGCGTTTCACGACGCGCATCGCCGCCCGCTCGGCTGGAGCCGGCAGCAGCGAGGATTCGCGGGCGGCTGCCGTGCTGCTTGAGGATTGGCTTAGCCGCCGCGCGTGAGTCCCTAAGCTCATCGCCTTGTCCCGAGATCGCAGACCCCAGGCGGCCGGCGAGCGCAGCGAGGCCGAGCGCGAGCGCGCGCGTGAAGAGCGCGAGCTTCGTCGCGCATCCCGGCGCCAGGCGCCGGCCCCACCGCCATTGCCCCCGCCAGACGTGCAGATCGCGCCCGAAGTGCCGCCGGCACGCCCTCCCATCCAAAAAAGGTCGCGCCGTCCACGCACCCCGGACGGTCATTCGCGCCTGCGCCGCGGGGGCGCGCTGCTTGTGATCCTCGGGGTGCTCGTGGCTTTGGGGGCTGTCGGCGCGGTCTTGATCCATCGCGGCGAGCGCAAGCCGCTGCCGCCGGCGCCGAAGGTCGTGCGCGTGCTGATCCCCGAGGGCTACACCGCCGATCAGATCGCCGTGCTCGCGCGTGAAGACGGCCTGCGCGGCAGCTACACGAGCGCGCTTGGCCAGGCGGTGCATCACGGCCTGTTGCGCCCCTCAAGCTATGGCGCGCCGCACGGCACGCACAGCCTCGAAGGCTTTCTGTTCCCGGCGACCTACGAACTGTACGCGGGCACTCCGTCATCGCATCTGGTGCAAGAGCAGCTGACGGTGTTTCGGCGCAACTTCGGCGGTGGCGAGGTCGATCGTGCGCGCAAGCTCGGCGTCACCCCCTACCAGCTGCTGACGGTCGCTTCGATCGTCGAACGCGAGGCGGGCATCGCCCACGACCGCCCGCTGGTGGCGGCGGTCATCTACAACCGGCTGCGCCTGGGCATGACGCTCGGCGTCGACGCGACCCTGCGCTACGCGCTGCACGACTTCGAACACCCACTCACAGAAGCGCAGCTGGCGCTGAACACCCCCTACAACACGCGCCTGCACAGGGGTCTGCCACCGACGCCGATCTCCAATCCCGGCAAGGCGGCAATCGCCGCGGCCGCCCATCCGGCGCACGTCTCCTACCTCTACTACGTCGCCGGTGCCGACGGTTGCGGCGAGCAGGCGTTCTCGACCAGCTACGCCCAGTTCGAACGCAACGCGGCGGCCTATCGCGAAGCGTTGCGTCGCAACGGCGGAAACGTGCCCAAATGCAAAAAGAAGCCGTGAAGCGCCTGGGCGTGCTCGGTTGGCCGGTGGCGCACAGCCGCTCGCCGGCGATGTTCGCGGCGGCGTTCGCGGCCTGCGCGATGGCGGACTGGTCCTATCAGCGCCTACCGGTGGCGCCGGAGCTGTTCGAGCAGACAGCGCGAGCGCTGGGCGGCTCGGGCTTCCTGGGCGCCAACGTGACGATCCCGCACAAGCAGGCGGCGCTCGCGCTGGCCGACAGCGCCAGTCCGGCGGCGAGCGCGATCGGCGCGGCCAACACGCTCAGCTTTGCGCCCGGGGGCACGATCGCGGCCGAGAACACCGACGCGCCGGGCCTGCTGGCGGCAATTGGCGAGTCGGTCGTGGGCAGGAGCGCGATGGTGCTTGGCGCCGGCGGCTCGGCCAGGGCGGCGGTGTGGGCGCTGATCGACGCCGGCGTGGCTGAGGTCCGCGTCTGGAATCGCACCCCCGAGCGCGCGCTTGAGCTGGCGGCGGCCTTCGGCGCGCAGGCGGTGCGCACGCCGCGCCCGGCCGATCTGCTGGTCAACTGCACCTCGGTCGGCCTGCAACGGCTGGCCAGCGACGCCGAGGCGCTCAACCAACTGGCGCTGACAGCCGATCTAGTCGGTAGCTATGCCTGTGTCATCGATTTGGTTTACGGCGCCCAGCCCACACCTTTGCTTGCGGCTGCCAGCGCGGCCGGCGCAAGCGCCGTCGACGGCCTGGAGGTGCTCGTCGCTCAGGGCGCGCTCAGCTTCGAGCTGTGGACGGGCCACGCCGCGCCGGTCGAGGCGATGCGCGCGGGCGCTCGCGACGAGGCCGCCTAGCGGCTTTCAGGTCAGGTGGCTGCGATGAGCACGCCGCCCAACGAGCTGTCCCACGCTCATGAGAGCGGGCCGGGCGAGGAGCGACCGGCCGAACAGGAGCACGAGCACGAGCTGCCTGCAACGGGCCAACACGAGCTGCTTGCCCCCGACCAGCGCGAGGTCAGCGTTCAGATCGAGCGGCTGACACAAGAGCCGCAGGCAGAGCAGCCAGATCTGACAGCGTCGGCCGGCTCAGCGTCGCCCCGCCCGGATGTGCCGCCTGACTCGGAGGCGCTGCCGGGCGTCACCCAGCCGACGCGTCGCGGCTCCTCCTCGCGTTTCCTGACAGACGTGATCGTCGACATGGACCTGGCCTCGCGCGCCACGGTCGACAGCGCGATCGAGACCTCGCGCAACCAGGGCGTCACCCCCGAGCGGTCCTTGCTCGACGCAAAAGCGATCAGCCCCGACGCGCTCGCCCGCGCGTTGGCCGAGCGCTACGGCCTCGACCACCTCGACCTTGACGTGTTCCCGGTCGACATGGGCGCCGCCAACCTGGTTGCCAACACGGCGGCCAAGCGCTATCAGGCGGTGCCGGTCGCGTTCGTGGACAAACGCACGCTGCTGCTGGCGATGGCCGACCCCGCCAACGTCTTGGCCGTCGACGACGTGGCGATCATGACGGGCTACGAGGTGCGTGTAGCAGTCTCCTCGCCGGAAGCGATCGGCGACCTGATCTCGCGGATGGCGCGGTTGGACGACGTCGTCTCCGGCCAGGCCGCGATCGAGGAGGCCGAGGAGGCAAGCGCCGAGGTCGTCAACCTGCACGAGACGGCCGACGACGCCCCGGTCGTAAAGCTCGTCAACCAGATCGTCGCCCAGGCGGTCGAGCTGGGAGCCTCCGACGTGCACCTCTCGCCGGATGGCACAGAGCTGCGCGTGCGCGTGCGCGTCGACGGCATCCTGCAGGACATAACGACGGTGCCGCGGCGGTTGGCGGCGGGCGTGGTCTCGCGCGTGAAGATCATGGCCGAGCTGGACATCTCCGAGCGGCGCCTGCCTCAAGACGGCCGCGTCAGCCTGACCGTCGACGGCCGCCACATCGACCTGCGCGTGGTGACGCTGCCAAGCGTGCACGGCGAGTCGATCGTGATGCGCATCCTCGACAAGGACTCGGTCGTGATGAAGCTGGAAAAGCTCGGCATGGCCGACAGCGAGCGCGAGCGCTTCGAGCGTGCCTTCAACGAGACCCACGGCGCGGTGCTGGTGACCGGCCCGACCGGCTCGGGCAAGTCGACCACTCTGTACGCGGCGCTGCTGGCGCTGAACACCCCTGAGAAGAACATCATCACCGTCGAGGACCCAGTTGAGTACCAGCTGGAAGGGATCACACAGGTGCAGGTCTCGACCAAGGTCGGCCTGACCTTTGCCACGGGCTTGCGCGCGATGGTGCGCGCCGACCCCGACGTGATCATGGTCGGCGAGATCCGCGACCGCGAGACGGCTCAGATCGCGGTCGAGTCAGCCCTGACCGGCCACCTGGTGCTCTCGACGCTTCACACCAACGACGCCCCTTCGGCGATCACGCGCCTGGTGGAGATGGGGATCGAGCCGTTCCTGGTTGCCTCTGCTCTGGACTGCGTGCTGGCGCAGCGGCTGGCGCGGATGCTGTGCCCCGGCTGCAAGCAGCGCGCGATCGTGCCGGCGGAGGTGCTACGTGAAAACGGCTACAAAGTCCTCGTTGACCTGGAGGCCTATGAGCCGGTCGGCTGTCGGCGCTGCAACGGCACGGGCTATCGCGGGCGGATCGGCCTGTACGAGGTGATGACGCTCACTTCGGAGGTGCGGACGCTGGCTTTGGAACGGCGCTCGGCGGATGAGATCCGCGATGCGGCGGTCAAGCAGGGAATGCGACGGCTACGCGACGACGGCCTGGAGAAGGTCAGGCAGGGCTTGACCTCGGTGGCCGAGGTGGCGCGCGTGATCGGCAGCAGTTGAGGTTGCGCGGCTTGCGCGCGGCAGCCCCCGCTTGCCGGGATGGCGGTTGATACGTTGTGCGCTCGATGGGGGGAGACGCTTTGCGAAACGTCGTGCAAGCGGCACGTGCTCGCAGCTCCAGCGCGCTGCTGCTGACGATCGGCACGCTCGTGGCTTTGGTGGCGGTGCCGGCCACTGCCGTCGCGGCGGTCACCTACGAGCCGACGACGTTTGAAGACCCGCCAATCGGCGGGGAAAGCTGCACGCCGCCGGCCCCGGCAGGAGGTTGCTCGCTGCGGCACGCGATCGAAGACGCCAAAGCCGGCGACACGGTAAAGCTGGCGGCGGGCACCTACAGCGTGGCGTTCGGCGAACTGGTGGTGTCAAACCAGATCGCGATCGTCGGCGCCGGCGCGAGCGCGACGATCGTTCGCCAGACCTCGCAGAGCCGCGTCATGCGCGTGGAAAACGGCCTGACCATGAGCGGCCTGACGATCACGGGCGGCCGTGCGGTCGGCACGAATGGAGCGGCTGGAGCGAGCGCGGGTGCGAGCGGCAAACCAGGCACCGGCACGAGTGGTGGTGGGATCGAAGCGGGCGGTGCGGTAACGCTCGTCGATGTGATCGTGACCGGCAACGCCGTGTACGGAGGCAATGGCGGCAACGGTGCGAACGGCAGCTCGGGCGCCGGTGGCGAAGGCGGAGCGGGCGGCTATGCAACCGGCGGTGGCATCGACGGCGGCAATCCACTGACGCTGACACGTGTGGCGATCACCGACAACATCACTCAGGCCGGGACCGCTGGCAATGGCGGCGAAGGAGGGACCAACGGCGCCGGTGGCAAGGGCGGCAAAGGCGGTGACAGCGACGGTGGCGGCCTTGCCAACGGCGCCGGGACGGTCATTGCCAGCGACGCGCTGATCGCCGACAACCAGACGATCGGCACAGCCGGTGGCGCCGGCGGCCGTGGCGGCACGGTCACAGGCACCGGTGGCGCCGGCGGGCAGGGCGAACCTGGCGACGGCGGTGGGCTGTTCGGCAACGGAATCGTACGCCTCACAAACGTGACCCTGAGCGGCAACAGCGCAGCTGGTGGCGCGGGGGGAGTGGGTGGCGCGGCGCGCAGCCCGACGGCCTCCACCAACGGCGGCGCGGGCGGCCTCGCGTCCGGCGGTGGTGGTGGCGCGGCCTCGCTGTTCAACGGCGCGGCCGGCAACTTCGCTTCAGTGACGGTGGCCGCGAACAGGGCGATTCACTCGCCTGCGGGAACCGGGGGCAACGGATCGGACGGCGGCGCCACTGGTGCCGATGGCGGCGCCGGCACGGCCTGGGGCGGCGATCTCTACCTCTACAACGCGAAATTGAGCACGCGCGACACGATCGTCGCGTCCGGCCAGGCCGATGCCGGTAATGAGAACTGCACGCTCGCGGGCGGCGCGGTGTTCACCAGCCTTGGCCACAACCTTGAGGACCGTCATGAGTGCATCGCCACGCCGGCGGTGGGCGACTTGCAGAACGCTGGCGCCGACCTTGGGCCGCTGCAGGACAACGGCGGCCCGACGCAGACGATGGCGCTCCTGCCCGGCAGCGCCGCGATCGGAGCCGGGGGTGCGACGTGTTTGGATGCCACCGAACAGCCGCTCGGCACCGACCAACGCGGGCTGGGGCGCGGCACGCCGTGTGACGTCGGCGCGTTTGACGGGCAGCCGCCGCTGGCGGCAGCGCCGGCGTTGGTCGGCTCCGGCCGGCTCGGGACGAGCCTCGCCTGCTTGGCGGCCGGCTTCGGCGGCGACCAGCCGCAGACGACCACGCTTCAATGGCTGCGCGATGGAGCCCCGATCGCCGGTGCGGGCGGCGCGGCCTACACGGTGCAGAGCGCGGATATCGGCCACGCGATCAGCTGCCAGCAGAGCGTGAGCAACGCATTCGGCTCGGCGCTGGCCGCAAGCACTTCGCGCGTCGCGGCGGCCGTGCCGCGCGCTGCGTCAGCGGTGCTGTCGCGGCTGAAGCTCTCACCCAAGAGGGTGCGCAGGGGCCGTCGCGAGACGATCTCCTTCACGCTCAGCGCAGCCGCGCGGGTCACGTTTTCGCTGTCGCGACGGGAGAGCGGCATCAAGCGCGGCAAGTCGTGCCTGGCGCCGTCGCGTAAACACGGCCATGGCAAGCGCTGCAAGCGTTGGGCGCCGCTGGCCAAGGGAGCGCCGCGTGCCTGGGCCGGCAAAGCGGGCGCGAACACGGTGAAGTGGACGCCGCCGCACGGTCTGGCGCCAGGCGCCTCCTACCGGCTGGTCGCAACTCCCGCGCACGGCCGCGGCGTCGCCGTCGCGTTCACCATCGGTCGCTGAGGGCAATTGACGCCGCCGGGGCTTGACGCCCGGGCTGGGGCGGCCCGTCGCGCGGTGTGACCGCGCGGGGCGACCGGGCCACAGTTGAGCTTCTCCGCGCAACTGCCGATAACGCCCCCATGAGCGCCGATCTGTGCACATCCGTAGCGCGCGCGGTGCGCGCAAGGGGGGCCTTTGCCCGATGAGCATCGACTTCGCAGACATGTTGATGGAGGTCGTCCACCGTCGCGCCTCCGACCTGCACCTCTCCGCCGGCGCGCCCCCAACGATCCGCGTGCGCGGCCGCCTCTCGCCGCTGGAGGGCTATGAGACGCTGACCTCCACCGACACGCGCGAGATCGTCTACTCGATCCTCTCCGGCGACCAGCGCCAGCGCCTTGAGACGCACTGGCAGCTGGACTTCGCCTACTCGATCCCCAGCCACGCCCGCTTCCGCGTCAACGCCTATTACCAGCGCGGCGCGGTCGGCGCAGCCTTCCGCCTGATCCCCTTCGACCTGACCTCGATCGACGCGCTCGGGCTGCCGCCGACGGTACACGACTTCACGCGCAAGCCGCGCGGCTTCGTGCTCGTCACGGGCCCGACCGGATCGGGCAAGTCCACCTCGCTGGCGTCGATGATCGACGAGATCAACAACACGCGCGAGGAGCACATCATGACGATCGAGGACCCGATCGAGTTCCTGCACGCGCACAAGCGCTGCCTGGTCAACCAGCGCGAGCTCGGCTCAGACGCGCAGTCCTTCGCCGACGCGCTGAAGGCCGCGCTGCGCCAGGACCCCGACGTGATCCTGGTCGGCGAGATGCGCGACCTGGAGACGATCTCGACAGCGCTGACCGCGGCCGAGACCGGCCACCTCGTGTTCGCGACGCTGCACACGCAGGACACCGCCCAGACGATCGACCGCATAATCGACGTGTTCCCGCCCTCCCAGCAGGGCCAGGTGCGCGTGCAGCTGTCGGTCGCGCTGCAGGGCATCATGACCCAGCAGTTGCTGCCGACCGCCGACGGCTCCGGTCGCGTCGCCGCCTGCGAGGTCCTGGTGCCGACGCCGGCCGTGCGCAACCTGATCCGTGAGGGCAAGACTCATCAGATCTACTCCGTGTTGCAGACCGGCTCGGCGCAGGGCATGCAGACGATGGACGCGGCGCTCGTGCAGTTGGTTCGCTCGGGTCGCATCTCACAGAAATTGGCCGAAGAACGCTCGTCGGCCCCCGAGGAGCTGCGGCGCCTGCTCGGCGGCGGGCTCGTGGCCGCCTGAGATGAGCACCTACGTCTTCAAGGCGATGGACTTCGCCGGCGTCAAGGCGCGCGGCGAGATCGAGGCGGAGTCCAAGGAGGCCGTCTCAAACCAGCTGAAGTCGCGCGGCATGATCGTGCTCGACATCGCCGACAAGCACGCCTCGCGCGAGATCGAGCTGAGCTTCCTGAAGACGGTGAAGGCCGGCGACCTGGCGGTCTTCTCGCGCCAGCTGGCGACGATGATCTCCTCGGGCCTGTCGATCCTGCGGGCGCTGTACGTGCTTGAGGAACAGACCGAGAGCAAGTTCCTCAAGGAAACGGTCGTGCACGTGCGCAAGGACGTCGAGGCCGGCATGTCGCTGAGCGGCGCGATGGAAGCGCACCCAAAGGTGTTCAACCCCCTGTTCGTGGCGATGACTCGCGCCGGCGAGGCGGGCGGCCTGCTGGAGGAGTCGCTGCGCCGCGTCGCCGACCAGTTGGAGAAGGACGCCTCGCTGCGGCGCCAGATCCGCTCGGCGATGATCTACCCGACGCTGGTCATCACCTTTGCCGTGGGCGTGATGATGGCGCTGGTCGCTTTCCTCGTGCCGGTGTTCGTCGGCGTCTTCAAGCAGTTTGGCGGTGAATTGCCAAAGATCACGCAGGTCTCGGTGTTCATGTCCAAGGTCGTCACGCACTACTGGTGGGCGATGTTCGCCGGCGTCGCGCTTGTGGTTTTCGCTTTCCTGCAATGGAAGAAATCTTCGTGGGGACGCCCTCAGTGGGATCGCTTTCGTCTGCGCGTGCCGATGAAGATCGGCGCGATCGTTCAGAACGTCGCGGTCGCACGTTGGGCGCGCACGCTCGCATCGTTGACCGCCGCCGGCGTGCCGCTGCTGCTGGCGCTTGACATCGTCGGCAAGACCGGCGGCAACGTCGTGGTCGAGGAGGCGATGGACGGCGTGATCGAATCGGTCAAGCGCGGTGGCACGATCTCAGAGCCGCTGTCGAAAACGACGATCTTCCCGACGATGGTCACGCACATGGTCGGCGTCGGCGAGGAGACGGGCGCGCTCGACTCGATGCTCGCGAAGATCGCGGACTTCTACGAGGACCAGGTCGAAGCGTCGGTGAAAGCGCTGACCTCGATCCTGGAGCCGTTCATGATCATCGTGATCGGGTCGATTGTCGGCTTCATCGTGATCTCGATGTACATGCCGATGTTCACGGTTTACAACCACATCGAATAGGTGGTCGGCGGGCTGGAGCGGGCTGGAGCTGGACCACGCACGCTACAAGTCGAAATGACGTCCCGCGAACGGCTACAGCCCAGACACCCGCAGCTTGCCCTCGCTCACCGACAGCGACACGCCCCCGTGCAGCATCTCCAGCAGCTCGCGGCCGACCAGCTCGTGGCGCCAACCGCGCACGGTGCGCACATCGGCCGGCTGGCCCGTGCGCTCGCCGGTGACGATCGCCTGTAGGTCGGCCCGCGCGGCAAGCAGCTCGTAGGCCAATTTCGCCTCACGTGCGCGCGCGCGCACCAGCGCCTCCGACAGCGCGATCAGCGGCGCGTCCTCAGGCTGGGGCAGCGCCGGCCGCGGCGCTCCCGGCAGTGGCGCTTGGGCGCTGTCGCGGCCGCGCTCGATTGCCGCCAGCACCTCCTCGCCATGGCGACGCAGACTGCCGGGCGCTACGCCGCGGATCTCCTCCAGCTTGCGCAGCGAGCTTGGATGGCGCTTGGCGATCTCGACCAGCGCGGCATCGGCGAGCACGCTCTGCACGGGCCGATCGCGAGCGGCGGCGGTACGCTCGCGCCACAGCACGAGCTCGCGCGCGACGCCTTGGCTCTGCGGGCTGAGGCCGCGCATGCGCGGCAACCGCTGGAGGATTGCCTCGGGGTCGCGCTCGTCGCTGACGCCCTGCAGGTACTGGCACTCCTCGCGTGCCCACTCAAGCCGACCCATCTGCTTGAGCTTTTGCTCGATCGCATCGGCAAGCTCGATCAGGTGCGCGACGTCCTCGGCGGCGTAGGAGCGCTGCTCTTCGCTGAGTGGACGCGCGTCCCAGCGCGTGAAGCTCGCGCTCTTGGCCACATGCATCCCCAGCACCTGGCTCAGCAGCGTCTCATAGGAGCACTGCGCCGCCAGCCCGAGGAAGCCGGCGGCGACCTGGGTGTCGAACACGTTGCGCACCTCACAGCCAAGCGCGCGGCGCAGCAATGCGATGTCCTGGCGGCCCGCGTGGACGACAATCTCAACGGCCGGGTCGGCGATCAGCTCGGCAAGCGGCGCAGCCCAGCTTGCGATGTCGGCGTCCGCGCGTCCCTTGCCATTGCCCTGGAGCGGGTCGACCAACTCGATGCGCTGCGAGCCCTCGCTGCCGGTCACGGCGAGCTGGATCAGGCACAGCAGCGTGCGGTAGCGGCCCTCGCCCATGAACTCGGTGTCCAGAGCGATCCGTCCGTCGGCGCGGGCAAGCGCTGCCAGCTCAGAAAGGACGGTTGCCGGGCTGCGCTGCTCCGCGGCTTGGCTGTGACTGCCGCTCACATGCCTATCCTCGCCGATTGAGCGACCCGGGTGCCATCCGCCACTGTTTCAGTCGCCGCCGCCGGTTGTCTCGGCAAGCGACGCGGCGGGCATCGTCAGCTGAAAGCTCGCACCGTCGCCGTCTTGTGTCGCGTGACTGGATTTGCCGTTGAGCAAGGTCAGCGATCCGCCCATGCGGCCCGCCAGCTCGCGTCCGATCGCCAACCCAAGCCCGAAGCCGCTGCGTCCGCCGGTCGAGCTGCCGCGCTGGAAGCGCTCGAAGATCAGTTCGCGCTCGCGCTCCGGCACGCCGGGACCGCTGTCGCTGACGGTCAGTAAGGCGACCCCGTTGTGCGCGTGCGTCCTAACCCGCACTGCCGAGCCGGAAGGGGCTACGCCACAGGCGTTGTCAAGCAGGATTCGCACGATCCGGGCAACCGAGCCGGGGTCGCCCTTGGCCCAGCAGGGAGAGTCCGCGGCGCTGACGCTTATCTCGATTGCCCGCTCCCGCGCGCGGCGCTCAAACTCGGCGGCGACGGCGCGGCAGACCTCGTCCAGCTCGACCGGCTCGGCGCGCAAAGGCAGGTCGGCGTCCAGCCGGCTGAGGTCGAGCAGGTCGGTGGCGAGGCTTGAGAGCTGGCGCGAGTGCTCTCGTGCGCGTGCTGTGCGCTCGCGCGCGTCGTCGAGATCGAGCCGCCGCGGGTCCAGATCGTCCTGCAGCAGCTCCAGCGCCCCATCAAGCGAAGCCAACGGCGTGCGCAGCTCGTGCGAGGCGGTGGCGACGAACGCCTGGCGCGCCTGCTCCTGGCGGCGCAGGCGCTCGTGCATGCGCGCGAAGGCGCGCGAAAGGTCGCCGATCTCGTCCCGGCGCTCGTCGATCTCGATCGGCTCGTCGATCCCCCGCTCCTGCAGTCGTGAGGTCGCCTCACGCAGGCGCTCCAGCCGCCGCAACAGCGTCCGCGTCAGCGCCAGGCCGAGCAGCAACGCCACGCCGAAGCCGACCGCGGCCGCCACCAGGAAAGCGTTGCGCACGACTTGCACGGTCGAGATCACGTACTGCAGCCGCCTGACCAGCACAATCGCGTATACGGCTGCGCCGCTGCCGATATGGATCGGCTCGACGACAATCAGTTCGTTGCCGACCAGCAGGTGGATCGTCCGTTTCTGGCTCAGGGCAAGGCGGGCCTGGCCGTAGACTTCGCCGGGCAGATCGAGATCCTGCTCGATCGGTGCGTGAATGCGATCGAGGCTGCTGTCGAGCACCGTCACCTCGGCGCCCGAGCGTCGCCGCAACCCGGCGATCGCAAGCGCCAGTTCGTGGCGGTTGAGGCGGCCCGTGAACGGGTCGGCTCGGATCGCTTGGAGGCCGGGCCGCGAGGCCGAGATCGCGGCAAACACGCCGGACTCGCCCTCGTGACGCAGCCTCTGCTCCAGCGGCGAGAGCAGCGCCAGGGCGGCGACGGCGAGTGTCACCGCGCTTGAGAGCAGCAACGCGGCGAACACCTTCGGGCCCAGCCCAAGCACACGTCGTCGCGTGCGTTGTTCGGCGGGGGTGCGCGTCGCGCTCACGGCTCCTGGAAGCGATATCCGGCGCCGCGCACCGTCAGGATCAGCTGCGGCTCGTCCGGGCGTCGCTCGATCTTCTCGCGCAGGTGACGGATGTGCACGTCGATCGCGCGCGGGTCGCGGTAGGCCGAGTCGCCCCAGATCGCGCGCAGCAGCTCCTGGCGGTTGAACAGGCGGCCGGGGTCTGACATCAGCTGCGCAAGCAGCTCGAACTCCGAGAACGTGAGCTTTATCTGCCGGCCGTGAGCGCTTGCTTCACGGTGGCCGCGGTCGAGCGTCACCGGCCCGACGCTGAGCTGCTCGCGCCCGAGCGGGCGCGGGCCGCTACGGCGCAGCACGGCACGGATACGGCTGCGCAGCTCGGCCAGCCCAAACGGCTTGGTCACATAATCGTCGGCGCCGGCCTCAAGTCCCTGTACGGCGTCCGCCTCGGTGTCGAGCGCTGTCAGCATGATGATCGGCACGATGTTGCGCTGGTCGCGCAGGGTGCGGCAGACGTCATAGCCGTTGGGGCCGCTGCCAAGGGCGACGTCGAGCAGGATCACGTCAAAGCGCTCGGCGCCGGCCCGCTCGATCGCCTCGGTGCCGCCGGCCACGGCAACGACGTCATGGCCCTCCTTTGAGAAAGAGCGCGTCAGCGTCTCGCGCAGCGTCGCCTCGTCGTCGACGACGAGAATCCGCAGCGAAGCCACGGAGTCGGCCGAGCCGGAAACGTTCACGGCGCTCACGGTAGCCGCCACAGTACCCCTGGTGGCAGTCCGGCTGCTCTGGAGACGTCGCTTGCGTGAGCGCGCACCCACCGGGAGCTGGCGGCGCAGCCCGCGGTGATTGCGGTTGCGGGTCGGCCACAGAACGAGTTGATGAACGCGTAGCGCACTTCGCGACGGGCGATCGCGCCCTTGAGCGCCGGGACGCTCGTGAACGGGCGGCCGTTGTAGGTGGTGAGCATCAGCACCGGTCGCTGGTCCTGCACGATCAGCGATGCGACGGCGGTGGCTGAGCCTGCCGCCAGCTCGTAGCGCAGGCCGCGTGTGCGCGGCAGCAGGTAGGCGCTCAACGCGCTCTGCTCGCCCGGCGCCAAGCCGCCGACGTTGCCGGCGTCGGTCACCTTTTCTTTGACCGCCTGCACGCTGACCAGCAGCGGTAGCGCGAGCACGGCGGCAAGCGGCACGGACAGCCAGCGCACGGGAGAGCGCAGCGCCGCGACCAGCCCGACGCCGATGCCGATCGCGGCAGCCACGGCCGGCGCGAAGCTCTCGGTGTAGCGGGGGTGAAGGCGCGCCATCTCACTGAACAGGAGGACGCCGGTGAGCAGCCACACGTAGATCCCGACCGCGCTCGCGCGCCGCAGACGCGCGGCCCCTCGCCGAGCGGCCGCGACGAGCGCAACGGCTCCGAGCACAAGCGCGTACAGCGCCTCCCAGCCAAGCCACTTGCCCGGCAGCTGGCCGGAATGAGCCAGCAGGCGGGTAGGGGAGGGCGCGGCGATCTTCGCCGCCCCGCGCCCCGCGCCGACTTCCGCGGCTTTGCCGCTGATCCTTTCGCTGCCGTTGAACACGAACGCCGCGTCCCAGGCGCTGCCGTTGCTCGATCCGATCGCCCACGGTCGCTCGTGCGCCGGGTACAGCAGCGTCGCGCCGAGCCAGGACAGCGCCACCGCGAGATAGACGGCGCTTGCGGCGGCCAGCTGGCGCAGCTTGCGCCCCGCTTCAGAGGGCAGTCCGAGCGCCCCCAGCAGGAACAGGCCCGGAAGCGCGATCAGTGACTCCAGCAGCTTGACGTTGAAGGCGACGCCGAGGGCCGCGGCTGCGCCGAGCAGCCAAAGCGTGCCGCCGCCGTCACAGGCACGCACCAGCAGCCACAGCGCCAGTACCAGCAACAGCATCATCACGCCGTCCATCGTGTCGCTGCGAGCGGTGATCACCTCGATCGGCAGCACGGCCAGCGCCAGCGCCGCGACGAGCGCGGCGACGGTGCCGAACGGGCGGCGGATCGCCGCGTAGAGGAGCGGCACCGAGACGATCCCGGCCAGCGCCTCGGGCAGCTTCAGCGAGAGCGAGCTCCAGCCGAACAGCTTGACGCCGGCCACCTGCAGCCACAGGTCGATTGGCGGCTTGTCGATCGCGACGCTGCCGCCCGGCTCGTAGGCGCCGAAGAAGAAGTTGTGCCAGGAGACGCTCATGCTGCGCACGGCGGCGTCGTAGAAGGGATCCAGCCTGACGGCGCCGAGATCCACGAGCCGCAGCGTCGCGGCAAGGGCGGTGATCGCGGCCAGCGCGAGCCAGCGCAGGTGGATCGCGGGCGCTCTCATCGGCGGAACGCTAGATCAGTGGGCAGCGAAGCGGCCCCACACAGCGCCGCGGCCTTGCGCTAGTGTCGCCGGCGATGAGCACCCCCGAGAACGCCGCGAGCGAGCAGGACGGCGCCGAGGAGCACGGCGAGCCGCAAGCGTGCATGCCCTGCCACGGCAGCGGCCAGGTGATCTCCAATCTCGGCGGCACGCAGAGCAAGGTCACATGCCCGTGGTGTCAGGGCGGGGGTGTGCGCATAGTCGGCAGCGACGCGCAGGAGTACAGACGCGAGCAGGACGGGTAGTCCGCCGCGCCCGCGCCCGCCGAGGCGAGGGCCGCGGAGGTCGCAGCTCTGTGGCGGTGCGATTTTCCAGCGTCGTTACAAGGCTAAAGCCGTGCGCTCGCCGAGCCGATGGTCATGGCGATAAGCCAGGCCATAAGCCAAGGCAAACACTGCTTTTGGTGTTAGGCAAAGCCGGCGGCTCATCGGCATTCTGGCCGCGATCGCCATTCCGTCGTTCCTGAATCAGAAGAGCAAGGCCAGCGACGCTCAGGCAAAGGAGCTTGCGCGCACGGCTGAGACCACGGCGGAGACAATCGCTACCGACAACAACGGCAGCTACGCCAACGTCAACCTGACCGAAGTCAAAAGCTACGAAAAATCCATCCCGACGACCATCAGCACCACGGCCACCTACCTCAGCGTGGCCAAAGAAATCGAATCGGGCAAAGGCTATGAAGTGACGGCCAAGGCCGAGCCGACCGGCGACGAATTCACGATCACCAACAAAGCCGGCGAAGTCACTCGCACCTGCAAAGTTGCCTCTGAATCGAACAAGGGCGGCTGCCCCAACAGCAGCTGGTAGGGCAACGCAAGGCAGGCAGCATCAAGTTCCAAGCGGGGCGAGCCCAACTCGCCCCGCTTGGCGTTTATGCACAGTCGATCGCAGGCGGCTCCCAGTAAGACGGCTGCGCCATCGAGCATTCGTCCAAATCACGCGGCGCGATGTTCAAGGCGGGGGGGACGCCGGCCGATGTACCAATCGACCAGACTCCGAGGCGACAGCGCTGACGGCGCAAGGCACAGTCGACGGGATCGTTGGACGATACGGGTCGCAACCAAGGCGACACTCGGACGCTGGCACAGCTATCTACATATGGAGGAATAAATGTTGAATCGACTGCGCCAGCGTGCTTCTGATGAGGGTGGCTTCACCCTGATCGAGCTCCTGGTTGTGATCCTGATCATCGGCATTCTGGCCGCGATCGCCATTCCGTCGTTCCTGAATCAGAAGAGCAAGGCCAGCGACGCCTCGGCAAAGGAGCTCGCGCGTACCGCCGAGACGACGGCCGAGACGATCTCGACGGACAACAACGGCAGCTACGCGACCGTTTCGCAAGCAGAACTCGTGAAATACGAAAAATCGATCCCGATTACCAATGACGGGAAAAATGCTTGGATCAGCACCGCGGAAGAACTTAACAGCGGGAAAGGCTACAAGGTCACAGCCACGGCTGAGCCGACCGGCGACACGTTTACGATCGAAAACAACGCTGGCGCGATAACGCGAACCTGCACGGTCGCTTCTGAAACGAACAAGGGTGGCTGCCCCAACAGCAGCTGGTAGCGACGGCATCCGAGCCTTCTGCTCGGACCGACAGAGAAGGAACAAAGTGGGCGGCCCGGTGGCCGCCCACTTTGCGTTTGGCTGGCCTTTGCGCCGCGCTCGCGGCCGGTTGGGCGACCGGAGTCGATTACCGCTCAAGTCCGCGCCCGTGCGCGCCGATCATTCGTCCATGGAGACAGCGACCTTCGCCGGGCTGTTCGGTGCGATCTTCGGATCGTTCCTGAACGTCGTTGTCTATCGCCTGCCGCGACGCGAGTCGCTGGTCAGGCCGGCTTCACGCTGTCCGAGCTGCGCCACGCCGATCAAGCCTTACGACAACATCCCACTGCTCTCCTGGATCCTGCTGCGCGGTCGCTGCCGCCACTGCTCGACGCCGATCCCGCGGCGCTACCCGCTGGTGGAGGCGCTAACCGCCCTGCTGTGTGTGGCGGCGGCCCTGGCGGGCGGATCGACCGCCACGATTGTGCTGGACGTCGTCTTCATCCTGCTGCTCGTGCCGATCGCGCTGATCGACGTCGAGCACCGGATCATCCCCAACAAGCTGACCGCTCTGGGCGCGCTGCTTGCGATCGCGCTCGGAACGGCGCTTGACCCGCACGGCGAGAGCACAAGGCTGATCGCCGGCGCCGCGGCCGGCGGCGCGCTGCTGTTGGTGGCGCTCGCCTATCCGCGCGGAATGGGCATGGGCGACGTCAAGCTCGCCGGCGTGATGGGCCTGTTCCTCGGTGCCTCGGTGGCGCCGGCGATGCTGATCGCGCTGCTGGCCGGCTCGCTCTACGGCGCCGCGCTGGCCTCCCGCGATGGTGCCCGTGCCGCGCGCAAGGCAGCCGTCCCGTTCGGCCCGTTCCTGGCGCTGGGCTCGCTGGTGGCGATCTTTGCCGGCCAGCCGATCGTCGACTGGTACACGACCAACTTCCTGCGCTAGAGCCAGAGCGATGCCCACGAACTCCTCATTCCTAAAGGCCGAGATATCGGCCGAGTCGCTGAAGAAACTGGTTCTGAGCCGTTCGGGCAAAGAGCCAAAGAAGGGCAAGGCGCGCAAGCGCGCGGCCACGACCGTCGTCGGCCTGGACATCCAGCCCGGCTACGTCAGCGCCGTGCAGGCTCGCGTCAACGGCTCGGTCGTCGTCCAGCGCGCGGTGGGCGCGGCGCTGCCACCCGACACCGTCCGTGAGGGCGAGGTGATTGACGCCCAGGCGCTGAGCGAGACGCTGCGCGAGCTGTTCGCGGGAGCGAAGCTCGACCGCCGCGTGCGGATCGGCGTCGCCAACCAGCGCACGGTGCTGCGAACCCTTGAAATGCCGCCGATCCCGGAGGGCAAGGAGCTTGCCACCGCTGTGCGCTTCCAGGCCGAGGACCAGATCCCGATGCCGCTGAGCAGCGCCGTGCTCGACTATCAGACGCTCGGCATCGTCGACACGCCGCTTGGCCCACGCCAGCAGGTTGTGGTGGTGGCGGCGCAGAAGGACATGGTCGAAAAGCTGCTGGCAGCGGTGCGAGCCGCGGGTCTGCGCCCGGAGGGGATCGACCTGTCGGCGTTCGCGCTGATTCGCTCCCTGCATCGCGACGACGATCGCCACCAAGGACGCGTTCTGTACCTGAATGTCGGCGGTCTCACGAACATGGCGATCGCCGAAGGCACAACCTGTCGTTTCACGCGTGTGGCCGCCGGTGGCCTGGAGGCGATGGCCAGCGTCGTGGCCGAGCGCAACGGCATTCCGCTGACCAACGCGCGCGATCTGCTCGCCGCTGTCGACCTGAGCGCACCGGCTGACGTCGGCGCAGCCGCGCCGGCGGCAGCGACCGCCATCGCGACCGCCGCCGCCACAGACGCTTCACCGGCCGCGGCCGTGTTGCCGGTCGGCGGTGGCGCCAACGACGTTGCGACGCCATTCATCGCGCCGACACTCGTCCAGCCGCCGCTCGCTGAGGCTCCGCCCGCGGAGGTGACTACGCCGCCGCTCGCTGCTGCCGAGCCAAGCGCTCCGCGCGAGCCCGAGATCGACGTGCGCCCCGTGCTGGTTGCCGGTGTGCGCGAAATCGCCGGCGAGGTTCGCAATTCGCTTGACTTCCACCGCTCCCAGGAGGGCGGTGGTGAGGTCTCGACGGTGGTGCTGAGCGGCGCGGCCCTGCAGATCGCCGGCTTCGCCGACGCGCTGAGCGCGGAACTAAATGTCGCTGTGATCACCCAGACGGTGGATCTTGGCGAGGGGGTGGCGAGGGGAATCGTCGCACCCGAGCGCCTGGCGGTTGCCGCCGGGCTGGCGGTCGAGGAGATACCGCGATGAGAGCCGTCAACCTGATCCCAAGCGAACAGCGCCCAGGCGGCGGCTCGCTTGTCGGGCGCTCCGGCGGCGCCGCGCTGATCGTGCTTGGCACGATCGTCGCTGTCGCTGTGCTGGCCGTGTTGTACGGCGGCGCCGCGCGCCAGGCCTCCAAAGAAAGCGGCGAGGTCGCCAAGCTGCAGCAGCAGACCAACGAAGTCCGCGCGCGCACAGGACGCTTGACTCCCTACACGAGCTTTGTCGCGACGGCTGAACAGCGCACGAAAACTGTGGCCGGGCTGGTACAGGCCCGCTTTGATTGGTCGCACGCCCTGCACGAGCTTGGGCGCGTGCTTCCAAGCGACTCCTCGCTACTGACGCTGCAGGGCAGCGCCGGCGGTGCCGGCACCACGAGCGGCTCCTCCAGCGCCTCGACCGCGGCCAGCGCGACGCCTGTCTCAAGCACCCCTCCCGGCAGCACGCCCTCTATCGCGTTGACCGGCTGTTCGCGCAGCCAGTCCGAGGTGGCGCAGACGCTGCAGCGACTGAAGCTGATGGACGGCGTCACCGAAGTCCACCTGCAGAACGCGGCCAAGTCGAGCACGACCTCCTCGGGCAGCAGCGGCTCCGGCAGCTGTGGTCCCAAACAGGTTTCCTTCCAGATCACAGTGACCTTCCAGGCGTTGCCCTCGACGCCGATCCCGACCGTCGTTGCCCCGAGCATTCCTGCTTCTAGCGCGTCGGCGAAGGGCGCGCGTGCCGAGCAGGTCTCGGCCCAGGCCAAAGGAGCGCCGCGATGACCACCCGTGACCGACTGATGCTGCTCGGAGTGCTTGCGCTGGCGATCGTCGTCGGTGGCTACCTGATGGTTGTCGCGCCCGAGCGCCAGAAGGCTTCCAAGCTGAGCGGCGAAGTGCAGAGCGCCCGCCAGGCGCTGCAGAGCGCCGAAACAGCGGCCGCTGAAGCGACCAGCGCTCGTTCGCGCTACGCGACCGAGTACGCCTCGCTTGTGAGCATCGGCCCGGCCGTGCCGGCGTCTGGGGAAGTCCCTTCGCTCGTGTACGCGCTGGCCAGCGCGACCAACAACCGCGACGTCGAATTCGAATCGATCACCAGCAGCAGCAGCAGCTCGTCCTCCAGCTCAAGCGGCCCAAGCTCCCATGCCGCCAGCGCCGGCACGACCTTCAGCCAGGAACCGTTCTCGTTCGGCTTCGCCGGCAGCTTCGTCGATCTGTACAAGCTGCTGGACCAGCTGGAAGGCTTCACCGACCAGACGAGCGCCGGCACGCTGAAGGTGAGCGGGCGACTGCTCACGATCGACAGCGTCCAGCTCGCGGGCAGCGAATCGGCTTCGGGGTCCTCAAAGAGCGGCCTGAAAGCGACTGTCGACGCGACCGCCTACGTGCTTCCGCCCGGCCAATCAGCGCTCGGCGGCGCGACGCCGAGCGGCCCCGCCACGGGCGCGGCGACGCCCGCGAGCGGTGGCTCTACGACCTCCAGCCCGACCAGCGCGGCTGTGATCAAGGCGGGACCATGAACGAGACGCTGCAATCGCTTCGCTCCGACCTGCTCTCGCGGCGGATGCTGCCGTTCGTGGTGATGGCGCTGCTCGCGCTGGCGGTAGCGCTCGGCTACGCGCTCGCCGGCAGTGGCTCGACTCCGACCCCCTCGGTGCAAGCGGGCACGGGCGGCTCGGCGGCGCCGGCGGCGTTGGCTGTGGCGGCAGCCTCGCCCAATCCCAACGCGGCCGAATCCGAGACGCCCGGCGGCGTGCGCTATCAGAGCGGCGGACCGACGCACAGTCCTTTTCGACAGCTGAGCGAACCGAAAGGTTCGAGCTCGACTGCGCCGCACGGCAAAACGTCGACCGGCGGATCCTCAAGCGGCGGCAGCAGCAGCACGGCTGGCGCCAATGGCAAATCCGGTGCGGGCGGCGGCGCGGAAGCGCCGACACCGCCGAAGCCGAGCAAACCCGTCAAGAAATCGAAGTTTCCTTATGACGTCTCCATCCTGTTCGGCCAGCTGCCGGCCGTCGCGGGAGGGGTAGTGACGCTGCCGCCTTACCAGAACGTAAAGCCACAGCAGCCGCTGCCGTCGGCCAGCGACGCTCGGATAGCGCTCGAACGCGTCAACTCCACCGCCAAGAGCGCCGTGTTCGCGCTGCTGGCGCCGGCGATCCTGCGCGGCCAGGGGGTATGCCTGCCAAGCCCATCCGAATGCCAGCACGTCGGCCTGGAAGCAGGGCAGAGCGAGGAACTCGAATACCTCGAAGAAAGCGGCCAGGTCGCCATCTACGAGCTGAAGACGGTCAGCATCGTCAAGAGCAGCTCGCAGGCCGCGGGCTGAGCCACTATCTCGATAGAGGTCCAAGCGGCTGATGGCGCCGAGGGTCGCAGATCGGGCTGCCGGGGGGGTGTGTGTGCTGTCATCGAAAACACCGAGACGCGGCATCGACGACCGATTCCATCGGCGTCCCGATGCCGCGTCTC
>DASUIH010000048.1:0-185829 GCA_036279855.1 Solirubrobacteraceae bacterium
TGCCGTCGTCGACGCGATGCCGCGCTCCGACCATCACGCCCTGGTCATGAAGTCGACCGTGCCGGTCGGCACGGGAGCGGCGATCAAGCGCAGCCTGGCCGAGCGGGGCAAGGAGGGCTTCGCCTACGTTTCCTGCCCGGAGTTCTTGAAGGAGGGATCGGCGCTCGAGGACTTTCTGAAACCCGACCGAGTCGTCGTGGGGGACGACGGCGACTGGGCGGGCGACGCCGTGGTCGAGCTCTACTCGCCGCTCGATGCCCCTCTCGTCCGGACCGACATCCGGAGCGCCGAGATGATCAAGCTCGCCGCCAACGCCTTCCTGGCTACGAAGATCTCCTTCATCAACGAGATCGCCAACGTCTGCGAGCTGCTCGGCGCCGACGTCGTGGAGGTGGCGCGGGGGATGGGGCTCGACGCTCGCATCGGCCCGAAGTTCCTGCAGGCGGGGATCGGCTACGGCGGCAGCTGCTTCACCAAGGACGTGAGCGCGCTGAAGCTGCTGGCGGGCAACTCCGGCTATCACTTCCAACTGCTGAACGCCGTTACCGAGGTCAACGAGCTGCAGAAGCGGCGAGTTGTCTCCAAGCTGCAACGGCACCTCGGCGACCTTGCCGGACGGCGGGTCGCGCTGCTCGGGCTCGCCTTCAAGCCCAACACCGACGACATGCGCGGCGCCTCCTCGCTGGTGCTGGCCTCGCGCCTGCAGGCCGAGGGCGCGCACGTGCGAGCGTTCGACCCGATCGCCGAGGAGCAGGCGCGCCTGTTGATGCCGCAGCTGGACTACGCCGACACGGCGTTCGAGGCGATCGCGGACGCCGACGCGGTTGTGCTCGTCACCGAGTGGGACGAGCTTGTCAAGCTGGACTGGAAGCAGGTCGCCCAGGCGATGGAGGGCAACGTCGTGATCGACGGGCGCAACGCGCTGGACGAGCAGGCCGTTCGTGCCGCCGGGCTCGTCTACGAGGGGATCGGCCGGGGCTGATGCAGGCGGTCATCCTCGTCGGCGGCGAGGGCACGCGGCTGCGGCCGCTGACCTCGACCGTCCCCAAGCCGGTCGTGCCGCTGGTCGATCGGCCGTTCATCGCCTTCATGCTGGAGTGGCTGTGCCGGCACGGGATCGACGACGTCGTCATGTCCTGCGGCTTCCTGGCCACGAGCGTGCGCAACGTGCTCGGCGACGGCTCGCGCTACGGGATCCGCCTGCGCTTCGTCGAGGAGCCCGACCCGCGCGGCACCGCGGGCGCGCTGAAGTTCGCCGAGTCGATGCTCGACGAGCGTTTCCTGATGCTCAACGGCGACGTGCTGACCGACATCGACCTGACCGAGCAGATCGCCCAACACGAGCGCACCGGCGCCAAGGGGACGCTTGCGCTGGTCGGAGTCGAGGACCCGAGCGCATACGGCCTCGTGCGCCTGCACGACGACCGCTCAGTGGAGGGGTTCGTGGAGAAGCCCTCGCCGGACATGATCGACACGAACATGATCAGCGCCGGCGCCTATGTGCTTGAGCGCGAGATCCTCGATCTGGTCGAGCCCGGCAAGAACGTGTCGATCGAGCGCGAGGTCTGGCCGAAGCTGGTTGGCAGCGGGCTGTACGGCTTCCCCTGCGAGAGCTACTGGCTTGATATCGGCACGCCCGAGCGCTACCTGCAAGGCACCTTTGACATCCTTGAGGGCAACGTCAGCTCGGCTGTGGGCGAGCGGCTCGGCTCCAGCTACCTGGCCGTCGCCGAGGAGGCTGAAGTGGCCGGTCGCGCGATCCCGCCGGCCGTGATCGAGGCCGGGGCGTGTGTGGCCGACGGCGCTCACGTCGGCAGCCTGGTCGTGCTTGGCGCGGGCGTAAAGGTCGGGGCGGGCGCGACGGTCGAGCGCTCGGTGATCCTGGCCGGCAGCGAGATCGGCGAGGGCTGCGTGCTGCGCGACTGCATCGTCGCGGCAGGCTGTCGCATAGGCGCCGGCACGCACGTGCTTGAGGGCGCCGTGCTCGGCGAGGGGGTCACGATCGGGGCGGACAACGTGATAGCGGGCGGCGCGCGTATCTTCCCTGGGGTGACGCTCCCCGACGGGGCGATCAAGTTCTAGCCACGAAGCACACCTGGAAAGCGAGCTTATGAGCGACGGCGCTGCCGCAACACCCACCACAGACTCACTCTCGCGCGAGGCGATCGCGGCAGTCGACGCCTCCGGCCAGCTTGAGGACATACTGGCCCTACCCGAGCATCTGCGCGACGGCCTGTGGCGGGTGGAGTCGGCGATCATGGCCGAGTGGGACACGCCGGCCGGCCTGGTCGTGGCCGGCATGGGCGGCTCGGCGATCGGCGGCGCGCTCGCCCGCGCGGCGCTCGGCGACCACGCTTCGCGGCCGATCTTCGTCACCCGCGCCTACGGCCTGCCGTCCTGGACGACGCCGGAGACGACCGTGCTGTGCGCGAGCTACTCGGGCAACACCGAGGAGACGCTGGCTTGCTATGAGTCGGCGGGAGCGCTCGGTGCCCAGCGCGTGGTGGTCACGACCGGCGGACGGCTGGCTGAGATGGCGCGCGCCGACGGCGTTCCTGTGATCCCGTTGCCGGGCGGCTTTCAACCGCGCGCCGCCGTTGCCTACATGACCGTGGCGGCGCTGGAGGTGGCGGCGTTGTGCGGCGCCGGGCCGCGGCTGACCTCAGAGATCGACGTGGCCGCTTCGCACGTCGAGCAGCTGGTCTCGGAATGGGGCCCAGATGCCGCCGAGGACTCGCTGGCAAAGCGCGTCGCTCGCGCGCTGCTTGGCACAGCTCCGGTGATTGCCGGTGCCGGGCTGACGGCGCCGATCGCCTACCGCTGGAAGACGCAGATCAACGAGAACGCCAAGCAGCCGGCGTTTGCCCACGAACTGCCCGAGCTCGACCACAATGAGCTGCAGGGATGGGAAGGCGCGCCGGCCGTCGGCCGCTTCTCGGCGGTCTTCCTCGACGACTCCGACGCGCACCCGCGGGTGAAGGAGCGGATGGACCTGACCGAGAAGCTGATCGCCGGCAACGCAGCCGCCAGCTTCCGCTTGGAGACGCGTGGGCAGACGACGATCGAGCGGGTCATCTCGTTGGTGTTGCTGGGCGACCTGGTCTCGCTGTATCTCGCGGCTCTGCGCGGTGTCGATCCGGGCCCAGTGACCCTGATCGAGCAACTGAAGGTCGATCTGGCCGCCGGCTGAACCTTGACACGCTCGTGATAAGGTCTGCCTGGTGCAGGTTGCGAGCGTCGATGCGCTGACGATCAACGAGGCGGCTGCGACGACCGGCTGGTCGGCGCGGATGCTGCGTTACATCGAGAGCGTCGGATTGGTGGCGCCGCGCCGATCGGCTTCCGGCTATCGCCTGTACGGGCCGGAGGAGTTGCAGCGGCTGAGCACGCTGCGCGAGTTGCTGCGCGCCCAGGAGCTCGATCTTGGAGAGGTCGGCTTTGCGCTGCGCCTGCAGCGAGAGCCGCGGCTGGGCGAGGCGATCGAGCGCTGGCTGGCAGCCGAGCCGCGACGGCCCGCCGACGTCGAGGCTGCCGACTGGCTGCGCTTTGAGCAGGAGAAGCACGAGCGGCTGCTGGCTCAGAGCGCCCGCGACGAAAATGCCCAATCGACCCCCACGACAACGGAGACCGCATGACCCCCACAGCAACGCTCGCAGACGTCGACTTCAAGGTCGCCGATCTGTCGCTGGCAGAGTTTGGCCGCAAGGAGATAACGCTGGCCGAGCACGAGATGCCCGGCCTGATGGCAATTCGTCGCGAGTACGCCGCGGCACAGCCGCTGGCCGGTGCGCGCATAACCGGCTCGCTGCACATGACGATCCAGACGGCGGTGCTGATCGAGACGCTGACGGCGCTGGGGGCGCAGGTGCGCTGGGCCAGCTGCAACATCTTCTCAACACAGGATCACGCCGCTGCCGCGATCGCGGTCGGGCCGGATGGCACCGCTGAGGACCCACGCGGCGTGCCGGTGTTCGCGTGGAAGGGGGAGACGCTCCAGGAGTACTGGGAGTGCACCGAGCGCGCAATGCGTTGGCCGGGCGAGGACTCGGATTCGGATCCCACCCGCCCCACGCGCGGGCCGAACATGATCCTCGACGACGGCGGCGACGCCACCCTGCTCGTGCACAAGGGCAGCGAGTTCGAGCGCGCGGGTGCCGTCCCCGATCCGGCGTCGGCCGACTCCGAGGAGTTCCAGATCGTGCTCGGGCTGCTGCAGCGCTCGCTGGCCGAGGACCCACAGCGCTGGACGAATATCGGCGAGGGCATCAAGGGCGTCACCGAGGAGACGACGACCGGCGTGCACCGCCTCTACCAGATGATGCAGGACGGCGAGCTGCTGTTCCCGGCGATCAACGTCAACGACTCGGTAACCAAGTCCAAGTTCGACAACCTGTACGGCTGTCGCCACTCCCTGATCGACGGCATCAACCGCGCCACCGACGTGATGATCGGCGGCAAGGTGGCCGTGATCTGCGGCTTCGGCGACGTCGGCAAGGGCTGCGCCGAATCGCTGCGCGGCCAGGGCGCGCGGGTCGTGATAACCGAGATCGACCCGATCTGCGCTTTGCAGGCCGCGATGCAGGGCTATGAGGTGCGCACGCTGGAGGAAGTCGTCGAGACAGCGGACATCTTCGTCACCTGCACCGGCAACAAGGACATCGTCACGGCCGCGCACATGGCGCGGATGAAGCACCAGGCGATCGTCGGCAACATCGGCCACTTCGACAACGAGATCGACATCGCCGGCCTCACCAAGGTGGCCGGCATCGAGCGGATCAACGTCAAGCCGCAGGTGGACGAGTGGGTCTTCCCCGACGGCCACGCGATCATCATGCTCTCCGAGGGCCGGCTGCTGAACCTCGGCAACGCCACCGGGCACCCGAGCTTCGTGATGAGCAACTCCTTCACCAACCAGACGATCGCCCAGATCGAGCTGTTCTCCAAGAACGAGGACTATGAGCGGCGCGTGTACGTGCTGCCCAAGCACCTGGACGAGAAGGTCGCCCGCCTGCACCTGGACGCGCTTGGCGTGAAGCTGACCGAGCTCTCAGGCGAGCAGGCCGCCTACATCGGCGTGCCCGTGCAGGGTCCCTACAAGCCCGATCACTATCGCTACTAACGGCACGTCCACGGGCCAGGCCCGGATCGACTGGGCCGATAGCCAGATGCCGGTGCTCGCGCAGGTGCGCGAGCGCTTCGCCCGCGAGCGCCCGCTCGCGGGCGTGCAGGTCGCCGCCTGCCTGCACGTCACCGCCGAGACGGCCAACCTCGTGCGGGCGCTGCTGGCGGGCGGCGCCGAGGTGGCGCTGTGCGCGGCCAACCCGCTCTCCACGCAGGAGGACGTGGCGGCGGCGCTGGCCGAGCGCCACGGGGCGCGAGTGCTCGCAAGCCGCGGCGAGAGCGGCGCTGTCTACGCCGAGCACGTCGCCGAGCTCGTGGGCACCGCGCCGCAGGTGACCGTCGACGACGGCGCCGACCTGATCGCCGCTGTCCACGAGACGGCGCCAGAGCACGCCGCGCGGATGGCGGGGGGGACGGAGGAGACGACAGCCGGTCTGTTGCGCGTGCGCGCTATGGCGGAAAGGGGGGTGTTGGCGTGCCCGGTGCTGGCCGTCAACGAGTCGCGCACCGAGCGCGCCTTCAACGACCGCTTCGGCACCGGCCAATCGACTGTCGACGGCATCCTGCGAGCCACCAACCTGCTGCTGGCGGGTCGCACCGTCGTCGTGTTCGGCTACGGCTGGACCGGCCGCGGCGTGGCCCTGCGCGCTCGTGGCGCGGGGGCCTCGGTGATCGTCTGCGAGGTCGACCCGTTGCGGGCGCTGGAGGCGCGGATGGAGGGCTATGAGGTGATGGGGTCGCTGGCTGCCGCCGAGCGAGGCGACGTTTTCATCACGGTCACCGGCGGGCGTGGAGTGCTGCGCGCCGAGCACTTCGAGCTGATGAAGGACGGGGCGGTGCTGGCCAACGCCGGCCACTTCGACGTCGAGATCGACATCGAGGCGCTGCGCGCGCTCGCGACCGGCGGCAGCCGTCAAGCGCTGCCGCTGGTGGTCGAGCACACGCTTGCCGACGGGCGCCGGCTGAACCTGCTCGCCCAGGGCCGTGTGGTCAACCTCGCGGCAGGGGACGGGCATCCCGCCTCGGTGATGGACGTGTCGTTTGCCGGCCAGGCGCTGTGCGTCGAGCACCTGGTGGCAAATGCCGGTGGGCTGCCGGCGCAAGTGCTGCCCGTGCCGGACCGGATCGACGAGGAGGTGGCGCGCCTGAAGCTGGAGTCGCTGGGCATCGAGATCGACGAGCTGAGCGACGAGCAGCGCGCCTATCGCAAAGAATGGGAACCCGCCCGCCCCTTCCGCCCGCACGGCGCCTAGCGTTCCTATAGCTTGCCCGTCCGATGAGAGCGATGGTCCTTGCCGCCGGCCTCGGCACGCGCCTGCGGCCCCTCACCTACGAGATCACCAAGCCGATGGTGCCGGTGCTCGACCGGCCCGTGATGGCGCACATCCTCGACCTGCTCGACCGCCACGGCTTCGAGCAGGTGGTCGCCAACCTGCACTACTTCCCCGACTCGATCAAGGACTACTTCGGCGAGCGCCTGTCCTACCGCTTTGAGCCTGAGTTGCGCGGCACCGCCGGTGGCGTGCGCGAGTGCGCCGACTTCTTCGGCGAGGAAGCGTTCCTGGTCATCTCCGGCGACGCGCTCACGGACATCGACCTGAGCGCGTTCGTGGCAAGGCACCGTCAGGCCGGCGGCATCGCCACGCTGGCGGCCAAGAAGGTGTCCGACACGCGTGAGTACGGGGTTGTCCTGCACGACCGCGACGGCCGTGTCACGGGCTTTCAGGAGAAGCCCGCGCCCGAGGAAGCGCTGTCCGATCTCGGCAACTGCGGCATCTACATCTTCGAGCCGCGGATCTTCGACTACTTCCCAAAGCGCCCGTTCGTGGATTGGGCCAAGGACGTCTTCCCGGCCTTGCTGGAGAACGACATCCCCTTCCACATCCATGAAATCGGCGAGTACTGGAACGACGTCGGCTCGCTGGCCGAGCTGCGCCAGGGGACCTTCGACGCTCTGCGCGGCGAGTTGCGATTGCAGGTCGAGGGCGAGAAGTTGGCGCCGGGCGTAACGGTTGCCGGCGGCGGCGTCCTCCCCGCCGAGGCTGAGATCGAAGGCCCGGTTTGGATCGGCCGTGACGTCCAGATCGGCGCCGGCGCGCGGCTGATGGGCCCGGTGGTGCTCGGTGACGGTGTGCGGGTCGGCGCCGGCGCGCAGCTACGCGAGACGATCGTGTTCCCGGGAACGAGCGTCGAGCCGGGCGCGATTCAGATCGGCGCGATCACCGGCCACGGCGGCATCTTGCAGAGCCTGCGGCCGCGATAGCCCTCCGGGCTTACGCGCACGCTCGGCCTAAGAAAGGGGCTCTGAGCCCCTTTCAAAAACGGGTAGACAGTCGCCGCACAGCGGCGTAGCATGGGATCACAACAGCGTTCTCTCAAGTGAAGGGAGTCCCGCGATGCGCATTGACATCAAGGGCAGAAACGTCCCGGTCACCGACGACGTGCGTGAGCACATAGAGCGCCGGCTGGAGAAGGTCTCCCGCCAGGTCTCAGAGCTTGCTCACGTCGAGATCGAGCTGTTCCGCGAGCGCAACCCGCGCGTCGCTGACCGCGAGGTCGCCGAGGCGACGCTCTACCTGAAGGGGGTCACGCTGCGTGCCCGCGATGCCTCGCCGCAGATGCTGCACTCGCTCAACCTGATCGTGGACGAGCTCTCGCGCCAGGTCAAGCGCCATCGAGACAAGCGTCGCCGGCGCCGCGAGGGGCACGCGGTGACGGTGGCCCGTACCTCGCCGGCCGCCGGCTAGGCGACTCAAGGCCCTTATTCAGCTGGGCGCGAGCGCGCGGCGCTGTTGGCGCGCCGCTACTCGCGTTTGTGCGGCGTCGGCCCCCGGCCCATGGCGATAAAGCAGCAGTCCCCGCCGATTACACGGTCGACCAACAGGACGGCGGGCAGCGCAAGGATGCCGAGCCCGTAGGAGAGCCACAGCTTCCAGCCGGGCGTCCAATGCCCGGCGATCAGGTAGTGCAGGCTGTAGCTTGAGGAGATGGCGGTCGAGGTCGTCCCCGCCCCGCGAACCTGCAAGCCGAGCCTGTCGGATGCCTTGCGCAGCGCCCGTGGCGAGAAGTGCTGCTGGTGGCGGGGGAGGTCGAGGTGAAACCAGCGATTGCCGAATAGGCGACGTTGCCAGCAGTCCCAGTTGGGAACGTCCACGATCAACAGCCCGCCCGGCGCGAGCAGTCGGGCGGCCCGCGCGAGCGCGTCAAGCGGATCGAGGATGTGCTCCAGCGTGTGCTGGAAGGTGATCAGGTCGAATGAGCCGGGCGCCCACGGCTGGTCGGCGAGCGTGCCCTGGTGGACGGTGGCGCCGCGACGTGCCGCGGCCGCCGTTGCCGCGGCGCTGGGATCGATGCCGTACGTCTCCCAGCCGCGGCTTGCGTAGCTTGCCAGCAGCTGTCCCGAGCCACAGCCGACGTCGAGCACTCGTCCGGGCTGCTCGGCCGAGGTCCGGTAGGGCCGGCGCTCGTAGCGGCGCTTGGCGGCACGCTCCCTGAACCGCTGGCGCAGCCGGTGCAGCAGGCCCTCGGCGTCCTGGCCGGAGTGTTCGTAAAAGTCCTCGTAATACTGGTCGGAATAGTGGCGCTCCAGCTCGCTCTCGCTCAGCTGGGGCACAGTCGCTCCATAGCGGCAATCGGCGCAGGCGACGATGCCGAACGGGCCCGCGCCGGTCACCAGCCGGTCGAGCGCTCGCACCCCGGTCCTGCTCATGGCTTGATCGCAGATCGGGCAGCGCATGGAGGGCATTGACTGGAGGTGCGAGGGCATCGCGACGTGGTTGGGCGCGGCGGCGCCGGTCAGCGTACTGCACGCTTTTCGCGCGTGTTCCCGGTCCAGCCTTGCAGTCGGTACCCTGGGCGCATGTCCCTGCTCGATCGTGCGCTGAACATCGGCGAGAGCAAAAAGTTCAAGGAGTACGAGAAGCGTGTGGCGCTGATCGGCGCCTTCGAGGCGGAGCTTGAACACGAAACCAGCGAGGAGCTGCGCGAGCGGATGGACGAGCTGCGCGAGCGAGCCCGTGAGGGCGAGTCGCTCGACGCGCTGCTGCCCGAGTGCTTTGCAATCGTCCGCGAGACCGGCAAGCGCACGATGGGAATGCGCCACTTCGACGTGCAGTTGATTGGTGCGATGGCGTTGCACGAGGGATGTATCGCCGAGATGAAGACCGGCGAGGGCAAGACCCTGACCGCCACCCTGGCGGTCGTGCTCAACTCGCTGCCCGGCAACGGGGTGCACCTCGTCACCGTCAACGACTACCTTGCCCGCCGCGACGCCGCCTGGATGAGCCCGATATACGAGGCGGCGGGGGTCACGGTCGGGGTGCTGCAGAACCAGCAGCCCTATGAGGAGAAGCAGCTGGCCTACTCCTGCGACGTCGTCTACGGCACCAACTCTGAGTTCGGCTTTGACTACCTGCGCGACAACATGGCCAAGGACCTCTCCGAAAAGGTCCAGCGCGGCCACCCCTTTGCGGTCGTGGACGAGGTCGACAACATCCTGATCGACGAGGCCCGCACGCCGCTGATCATCTCCGGCGCACCCGAACAGGCCGCCGACCTGTACGCGAAGTTCGCTCGGCTCGCCCCGCAGCTGATCGCCGGCAAGACGCCCGAAGGGATGGACCCTCACACCAAGAAGACGTTCGTGGCGGACTTTGACTACGAGTTCGACGAGAAGCAGAAGGCAGTCGCGATCACCGAGCAGGGGGTCGCCAAGTCCGAGCGCTTCCTCGGCATCGACCATCTCTACAAGGCCGAGAACGGGCACCTGGTCAACCACCTGCTGCAGGCGCTGAAGGCCGAGTCGCTGTACAAGCGCGACGTCGACTACGCGGTGATCGACGGCGAGGTCAAGATCATCGACGAGTTCACCGGCCGCATCCTCGACGGCCGCCGCTGGTCAGAAGGCCTGCACCAGGCGGTCGAGGCCAAGGAGGGGGTGCGCGTCCAGGAGGAGAACCAGACGCTCGCCACGATCACCTACCAGAACTACTTCCGCCTCTACGACAAGCTTTCCGGCATGACCGGCACCGCCCTGACCGAGGCGACCGAGTTCATGAAGATCTACGAGCTGCCGGTCGTGCAGATCCCGACCAACATGCCGATGATTCGCGCCGACCGCAACGATCAGGTCTACAAGACCAAGGAGGGCAAGTGGACGGCGGTGGTCAAAGAGATCGTCGATCGCCATGCCAACGGCCAGCCCGTGCTCGTCGGCACCATCTCCGTGGAAGTCTCCGAGCTGCTCGGCGAGCGGCTGAAGCGGCGCGGGATCGCCCACACCGTTCTAAACGCCAAGCCTGAGCACGCGGCGCGCGAGGCGGAGATCGTCGCTGAGGCAGGGCAGCCGGGCGCGGTCACGATCGCAACCAACATGGCTGGGCGTGGCGTCGACATCAAGCTCGGCGGCAACGCCGAGCACCTTGCCCGCCTGGAGCTGGCCAAGCACGGTGTCGATCCCGAGGAGGAGGCCCATCAGGAGCGCCTGCAGGAGCTGCTGCCCGACCTCGAAGCGCAGGTCGCCGCCAATCGCGAGCAGGTGATGGCCGCCGGCGGCCTGTTCATCTGCGGCACCGAGCGTCACGAGTCGCGCCGCATCGACAACCAGTTGCGCGGCCGCTCAGGGCGTCAGGGCGACCCGGGCGAGAGCCGCTTCTTCCTCTCCGCTGAGGACGATCTGGTCAGGCTGTTTGCCGGCGACCGCATTTACAAGATCCTCGACCGGCTCGGCAGCCTCGACGAGGAGGGCAACGAGGAGCCGATCGAGGCGGGCATGCTCTCCAAGCAGATCGAGAAGGCGCAGAGAAAGGTCGAGGAACAGAACTTCCTGATCAGAAAGCGCGTGCTTGAGTACGACGACGTGATGAACGAGCAGCGCCGGATCATCTACGCCTATCGCGACGAGGTGCTCGAAGGCCGCGAGATGGGCGAGGAGGCACGTCGCCAAGTGGGCAGCACGATCGAGCGCACGATCGAGCAGTACACGCCGGGCGACTATCTGGACGATTGGGATCTCGACGGCCTGTTCACAGCGCTGTCGCAGTTCTTCCCCGTCGAGCTGAGCGATGAGGAGCTGGACCCGGAGACGGTCGACCGCAACCTGCTGGCCGAACGAGTCTCAGCTATAGCGCTCGAACAGTACGACGCGCGCCAAGGCGAGCTGGGCGACGAGTTGATGGCGGCGCTTGAGCGCTTCCTGATCCTGCAGATCATCGACGAGCGCTGGCGCGAGCACCTGTACGACATGGACTACCTGCGCGAAGGCATCCACCTGCGTGGATTCGCCCAGATCGACCCGCTGGTCGCCTACAAGAATGAGGCGTTCGACTTGTTCGGAGACCTGATGAACAGCCTCTGGAACGACTTCACGCGAATGATCTTCAACGTGCAGGTGACAGTCGACGGCCAGAACGGCGGCGCTGCGCCGGCCCCCGCTTTTGCCGCTTCCGGCAACGCGACCCGCGCCGGCCGCGTCTCCTATTCCGGCGGCTCCTCGGCGATGGGCGCCGGGGCGATCGCGGCAGCCGCGGCCGCGGCGGGACCGGGCGCCGCCGCTTATGACGGCGAAGCCCAGGAGGCCGAAGCGCTGCCCGTGGTGGAGCAGCGCGTGACCGACTCGGAGCACGAAGTGGGTCGCAACGACCCCTGCTGGTGCGGGTCGGGCAAGAAGTACAAGAAGTGCCACGGAGCCTAGGTGCTGAGCGGCCTTCCGAGGTCAGGGCACCGGCGTGCGTGTCGGGTGTGTGTCGTCGAAAAACAGCGAAACACGGCATCGACGGCCGATTTGATCGGCGTCCCGATGCCGTGTTTCGCTGTTTTTCGACGACACACACCCGACCCCAAGCGCCAACGAGCCGTGACCTCGGTGCCCCGCCAGGGCTGTGGGTCTATCGATAGAGGCTTTGAGCGTGCCTTGGCGCCGGCTGTGCGGATTCGCGGTCGGCGATGAACGCCTCTGTGGCCTGTGGGCCCATGAACGGGGTGAGGATCGTTCGCACCAGCTCGGGGAGGATCGTTTCGACCGTGTCCACCGGGTGCTGGGTGATGTGCAGGTAGATAAGTTCGAAGAAGCGTTGGGTGACCGGTTCGTCGAGGCTGCCGGCGGCAGAGCGGTCGAGCAGGTCATAGCCCGGCTGTAGGAAGATCGAGAACGCGTCCATCAGCGAGTGCGCCAACTCCTGCGCGGCGGGCCCGGCCGTGAGCATCTCGACGATGCCGGTGCGTGCGAAGGCCGGCTCGTTGCGCGTCCACTCGACGTAGGCGTGCATGCCGTCCCAGACCGCGTCCGGCCAGTTGCGCGAGCTGCGGTAGACGTCCTGGCAGAAGCCCATCACGCGATCGACCCCGGCTTCCACGCCGGAGAAGACCGCCTCCTGCTTGCTGGCGAAATGCTCGTGGAACGAGCGCGCCGAAATGTGCGCTTCGGCGCAGATGTCCCGAACCGTCGTCTCCTGGTAGCCCTTGCTGGCCACCACTCTCACCGCCGCGAGCTGGATCTGCTCGTAGGTGTTGTGAACGACAAAGCGACGAGGCTGGGTTTCGCGTATGACTGGTGCATAGCGCATGTCGTTATGACTACAGCGTACACGAGACCAGCCGTCGTTCAACCTAAAATCTGTCAGTGATCCGAACCGGGTCCCGAAGGTTCGGATTTGGGTTCGATCGCGTTCTGCCCCGGCCGGCGGCTGCCTGCGCCGCTGATAGCGTTGCCGCGATGACGACTGCCGCCGGCGAGTCCACGCCCCAGCGCATCGCGACCATCCGCGAGCAGCTAAAGCTGCTCGGGGACTATCTTTGACCCCGCTTCGCTGAGCGCGCGCATCGACGCGCTCGAACAGCAGATGCAGGCGCCGGGATTTTGGGACGACGCCGAGGCGGCCGCCAAGGTCTCCTCCGAGCACGCGCGCTCCGGCAAGCGGTTGGAGACATTTACGTCGCTACAGGGCGACGTCGAGGATCTGGAGGGCCTTGTCGAGATGGCCGCCGAGGACGCGAGCCTTGAGCCCGAAGTCCAAGAGCACCTCGCGTCGGCCGAGCGACGCCTGGCAGAGCTTGAGGAGCAGCGGCTGTTCGCCGGTCGCTACGACGCCGGCGACGCGCTCGTCAGCGTCAATGCCGGAGCGGGCGGCACCGACGCGCAGGACTGGGCGGAGATGGTGCTGCGAATGATGATGCGCTGGGCCGAGCGTCGTGGCTTTGAGATCGAGCTGCTGGAGGCCAGCCCGGGCGAGGAAACAGGGATCAAGTCGGCGACCTTCAAGGTCTCGGGCGAGAACGCCTACGGCCTGTTCGGCGCCGAGCGTGGCGTGCACCGGCTGGTGCGGCTGTCGCCGTTTGACTCGGCCAAACGCCGCCATACGAGCTTTGCCGGCGTGGAGGTGGCTCCGGTCGTGCAGGACTCCGGCGAGGTGGAGATCGACGAGGACGACCTGCAGGTCGACACTTACCGCGCTTCCGGCGCCGGTGGCCAGCACGTCAACAAGACCGACTCGGCGGTGCGGATCACGCACCGGCCAACCGGGATCGTCGTGCAGTGCCAGAACGAGCGCTCGCAGACCTCCAACCGCGCAACCGCGATCGCGATGCTGCGCTCAAAGCTCGTGGAGAAGCAGGAGCGCGAACGCCAAGAAGAGATCGCGCGCGAGAAGGGCGAGGCCCAGGACGTCAACTTCGGCTCACAGATCCGCTCGTACGTGCTGCACCCTTACTCGATGGCCAAGGACCATCGCACGGGCTATGAGATGGGCGATGTGCAGCGCGCGCTCGACGGCGACCTGGATGGATTCGTGCGCGCTTACCTGTTGCAGTCGGTGAGTGGACGCGGCAGCTAAGGCCCTTTCACGGGCTCTAAAGCGAGCGCAGAGTCATCGACAGGTCAAGCGCCGGCGCCGAGTGCGTCAACGCTCCCATCGATATGTAGTCAACGCCTGTGAGCGCGCGCTCGCGCAGGGCCTTCAGCGTCACGTTGCCGCTTGCCTCAAGCTCCGCCCGCCCCGCCACCTGCTCGACGGCGGCTTGCAGCTGCTCAACGGTCATGTTGTCGAGCAGCAGTCGCGGTGCCGCGGCTGCCAGCGCCTGCTCGATCTCCTCGGCGTCGCGAACCTCCACCTCCAGCGTGTCCGCCAGTCGCGGCGCCGCCTCGCGTGCGCGGGCGACCGCCTGCGCGATGCCGCCCACGGCCGCGATGTGGTTCTCCTTGATTAGGATCGCGTCAAAGAGCCCAACACGGTGGTTGTGCGCTCCGCCGGCGGCGACCGCGGCCTTCTCCAGCAGTCGCAGGCCGGGCGTTGTCTTGCGCGTGTCGAGCACCTTTGCTCTCGTCCCCTGGACGGCCTGCGCGGCGCGCGCTGCCATTGTCGCGATGCCGGAGAGGCGGCCGAGGAAGTTCATCGCCGTTCGCTCGCCGGTGAGCAGCGCGCGCGCCGAGCCCTCGATCGAGAGCACTGGCCCGCCCTGGTCGCGCCAGCGTCCCTCCTCGGTCAACCGCTCGAAGCGGGCGTTTGCGTCCAGTGCGGCAAAACAGGCCTCGGCGGCGTCAAGGCCATAGACGGCGCCCGCTGCCTTCTGGGTTACCAGTGCCTGGGCGCGCCTGTCGGCGGCGACGGTCGCATCGGTGGTCACGTCGCCCTCACCGACGTCCTCGGCGAGCGCTCGCCGTACGAGCGCCTCCAGCTCCTCTGCGCGGATCGGTGCCTGCATCGGCGCTCAGGATATGGCCTGGGCCGAAGATAGACTGAAAAGCGATGCAATCGCTGCCGATGGTCCCCGCCCAAGAGCCGCTTGCCGAGCTGAGCGGCGAGCGCGTCGCGGAGCTGCACGAGCAGATCCGCCTGCTGGCGGCCCAACGCAAAGCGACGATCCTGGCCCACAACTACCAGGTGGCCGAGGTTCAGCAGATCGCCGACTACGTTGGCGACTCGCTCGGCCTCTCGCGTCAGGCGGCGGCCAGCGACAGCGAGACGATCGTCTTCTGCGGCGTGCACTTCATGGCAGAGACGGCCTCGATCCTGTGTCCCGAGAAGACCGTGCTGATTCCCGACCTCGACGCCGGCTGCTCGCTGGCCGCTTCGATCGACGCCGATCAGCTGCGCGACTGGCGCGAGCGCTACCCGCGGGGCGTGGTCGTCATGTACGTGAACACCACTGCCGAGGTCAAGGCTTTGACCGACTACTGCTGCACGTCGGCCAACGCGGTTGACGTCGTGCGCCACATCTATCAGACGCACGGCGCTGACACGGAGATCTTGTTCGGCCCCGACATGTGGCTTGGCGCATATGTCGAGAAGGAGCTGGGCAAGCCGATGCACGTGTGGGACGGGGAGTGCCACGTGCACGCGGGCATCCGACCCGCCGACATTGAGGCCACGCGCGCCGCCCATCCCGGAGCGGACTTCCTGATCCATCCCGAGTGCGGCTGCACGACCAGCGTGATGGAGTACGTCGCGGCCGGCGACATCTCCGCGGAGGGCGTGCACATGCTCTCGACCGGCGGCATGCTGCGCTACGCCGGCGACGCTGAGCGCGCGGCGGCGGAACGCCCGGGTGGGCGCCGCGAGGCCGTCGTCGCCACCGAGACGGGAATGCTCTATCCGCTGCAGATGGCGGCGCCGGACGTGAGCTTCATACCCGCCAATCCCGAGGCCAGCTGCGTGTTCATGAAGATGATCACGCTGGAGAAGCTGCGCGACGCGCTGCGCGACTTCAAGTACGAGGTGCGGGTGCCGACCGACATCGCCGAGCGAGCCCGCGTGCCGATCGACCGGATGGTCGCGCTCGGCTGAGGATCAGAAGTCCTCGGCGGCGTGCGGGCCGACGCAGGCCACCGCAAGCTCGTCGGCGACGTTGGCCGCCACCTCGCGTACTTCCTCAAAGCTGACGGCGTCGAGCGCGGCGATCGCCGCGTCGGGATCGACGTCCTCGTCGAACACGATCTTCTGGCTGGCGCCGTAGCGGGCGACGGCGTTGGTGCTCTCAAACGCCAACACCAGCCGGCCGGCGGAGTAAGCACGCGCGCGGTCGACCTCCTCCGGCGTTGGGCCCTGGTCGCGCAGCTCGTCGACGATACCGCGCATACGCTCGTAGGCCTCGATGCACTTGGCCGACTCAAGCCCAGACCCAAGCTGCAGGATTGGAACGTCGGCGTAGGCGTGGGCGATCGCGTAGACCGAGTAGCACAGGCCGCGCTTCTCGCGGATCTCCTCAAACAGCCGCGATCCCATCGAGCCGCCCAGCAGCGTCGCGTAAATCGACAGCGCCGCTCGCTGTTTGTTATCGCCGATGCCGGTCGCCGGACGGTAGATCATGCGCAAGTGCGACTGGTTGGTGTCGCGCTCCTCGACCAACGTCTCGGGCGCGAACGACGGTGCCGTGAGGTAGGGCTCGGGCTCGGGCAACGAGGGGAAGCGGCCAAACAGCTGTGCCAGCTGTTCTTGGGCCGGCAGGTGCTCGACGTTGCCGACCAGGAACGCGCCGCCGCCGGCCCCGGCCCAGCGACGCTCGCGGAAGGCGAGGATCCCCTCGCGGCTGAACGAGCGCAGATTCTGCTCGGGACCGAGCACGGTACGTCCGAGCGGATGCTCGCCAAAAGCAGCCCTGTCGATCAGGTACTCGGCCACGGTCGACGGCTGGTCGTAGGCGCGGTTGATCTCCTGGATCACGACGCCGCGCTCGCGGTCGAGCTCCTCGGGGTCCAGGCGCGGGCGCGCCACGAAGTCGCTGAGCAGGTCGATCGCCTCCGCTGCCGCCTCGGCGCGGACGGTGATGTGGAAGGCGACCAGATCGTGGCTGGTGTAAGCGTTGAGCATGCCGCCGAGGCGCTCGGCGGTCTCATTGACGTCCTTGTAGGTGGGGTACTTCTCGCCGCCCTTAAAGACGAGGTGCTCAAGGAAGTGGGCCATGCCGTTCTCCTCGCCGCGCTCGCAGCGTGCGCCGGCGTCGAAGGCGACCAGCGCCGTCAGCGCGCGTGTGCCGGGCAGCGCGATGCTGTAGACGGGCATGTCGTTGGCGACGATCGTCGTCGTGGATATCTCGGCCACGCGCGCACCTTAGTGCAAAGGCCGTTGCATGCAGGGAAAACTGCGACTCAAAGTGGTGTGGAGCGCTACTGTGCGCCGCCATGCCCACCCCCGAGAGTCGACAGCTGCAGCAACGCCGGCGGGCCCGTCGCCGCGCACAGCCACAACGCCTGCGCTCCACGCAGGAGGCTCAGCCGGCCGCCGCGCCGACGCGGCCGCCGAGCACGCCCGGCGTCAACACCGTCGTCGAGTTCCGCGGCGTCACCAAGCGCTATGACTCGGGCGACACCGGGCTTGAGCGGGCCACGTTCGCGATCGACCGCCAGGAGTTCGTGTTCCTGGTCGGCTCGACCGGCTCGGGCAAGTCGACGATCATGCGGCTGCTGATCAAGGAGCTCGACCCGAGCGAGGGCGCGATCCGCGTCGCCGGGCGCTCGCTCGCTGAGATCGAACGCAAGCGCGTGCCCTACTACCGGCGCAACGTCGGCGTTGTCTTTCAGGACTTCAAGCTGTTGCCGACGCGCACCGTCTACGACAACATCGCCTACGCGCTGCAGGTGACCGGCGCCTCGCGCAAGCAGATCCGCGCGGCGCTGCCGGACATCCTGCGCCTGACCGGGCTCTCGACCAAGCTGCACAACTACCCGCATCAGCTCTCCGGCGGCGAGCAGCAGCGCGTTGCTGTAGCACGCGCGTTCGCGTCGCACCCGCCGCTTCTGCTGGCGGACGAGCCCACCGGCAACCTCGATCCCGAGACATCGATCGGGATCATGCAGCTGCTGTACCGGATCAACCGCGCCGGCACGACCGTGATCGTCGCCACCCACGACAACGAGATGGTCGACAAGATGCGCCGCCGCGTGATCGAGCTCAAGCGCGGCCGGATCATTCGCGACGAGGCCACGGGGCTGTACGCACAGGACGAGACGACCGGCGACCTGGCCGAGCGCCTGCGCCGGGAAACCGCGGCGCAGGCAGCGCGTCAAGGCAAGGCGCACCGGTGAAACTCGGCTTCTTCCTAAAGGAGGCGACGCGCTCGATCGGGCGTAATCCAGCGCCATCGTTCGCGGCGCTCTCCTGTGTGCTGGTCACGACGCTCGTGCTCGGGGTGTTCATCCCGGTCGTTCAGGCCACCAACGGGGCCGCCAACTCGATTCGTGGGCGCGTCGTCGTCGACGTCGACCTGAACACGACCGCGACTGCCGCAGAAGTGGCGCGCGTGCACAAAGAGGTCGAACGCGTCCGCTACGCCGGGCACGTGGAAGTCGTCTCCAAGCAGGCCGGCTACGAACAGGAGAAGAAGATCGACCCGCAGGCCTTCCAGCTGATCGGCTACAACCCGCTGCCGGAAATCCTGCGGATCACCCCGTCTAACCCCGAAGACGCCGACGCGCTGCGCAGCGAGCTCGACCAGTCCAGCCCGATTGGCAAGCGGCTGGTCACCGACAACGCGATCGCCGCCGTGCAGAACCGCCAGGGCCAGACCGACAAGATCCTCACCGCCACACGGATCGTGAAGATCACGATGGCGCTGCTGGCAGGCCTGCTGATCTTCTCCTCGATGCTGCTCGTCTCGAACACGATCCGCCTTTCGCTGTTCGCGCGCCGGCGCGAGGTAGAGGTGATGAAGCTGGTGGGGGCGACCGACTGGTTCATCCGCTGGCCGTTTGTGATCGAGGGCCTGTTCCTTGGCGCGCTCGGCGGCGTCTGCGCTATCGCCCTGTTGGCGCTCGCCAAGGTGACGCTGATCGACCCGTTGGCCGGCACGGTCAAGCTGATCTCACAGCCCGCGATGATCGACTTCCGCTTGCTGATCGTCGTGCTGATGGCCTGTGCGATTGCCGTCTCGGCTGCCGGCTCGGGCATCTCGCTGCGCCGCTTCCTGCGCGTCTGAGCCCTGTGGCTTGCGCCCGGTGGCGTGAAGAACGCTCGCAGCGCATAGGCTGAGCTCGGTGAAAGTCACACCCTCACAGCTCTCGATCGCCGTGCTGGCACTGCTCCTGCCCGTGCTGTTGGTGCTCGGCATCTGGCTTGGCGGCCATCCCGGCGACCTACCCGCATTCGCGCGCAAAGCGCTCGTCGCCGACAATGGCTCGCAGGTCCTCGGCGAAGCGATCGAACGAATCTCACACGACTACTACCGTCCTGTTTCGAAGGCGAGCTTGACCAGCTCCTCGCTGTCCGGGCTGGTCTCAAGCCTTCACGATCCCTACTCCGAGTACCTGACCCGGTCCGAATACAAAGGCTTCGACCAGCCGGCGAGCTTCGCCGGGATCGGAGTTGAAATCAACCCGAAGCCCACCCCGACCGGGCTGGAAGTCGTGCACGTGTTCGACTCCTCGCCGGCGCAACGAGCCGGCCTGAAGCAGGGGGACGTGATCGTCGCGGTGAACGGACGCTCGCTGCACGGCGTGCCGGCGACGACCTCGACGGCGCTGATCAAGGGGCCTCCGGGAACAGAAGTGCGACTGACGCTCACCCACCGCGACGAGCGACCGCGCCATGTCACGGTGATGCGGGCGACCATCTCCGAGCCGGTTGTCGCCTCGGCGATGCGCACCTACAAGGGAGTCAAGCTTGGCTGGGTGTATCTGGCGACGTTCAGCGAAGGCGCGCACGCCGAGGTCTATGACGCGGTGCAAGGATTGCTGAAAGCCGGCGCGAAGGGCATCGTGCTCGACCTGCGCTCCAACGGCGGCGGCCTGGTCAGCGAGGCGCGACTGGTCGCGAGCATCTTCGTGCCGTCGGGGACGATCGTGACGACCCGCGGGCGCACGCAGCCGACAATCGTGCTGACGGCGGCCGGGGGAGCGATACCCACCCACATCCCCGTGGTGGTGCTGGTCGATCACAACACCGCCTCTGCCTCGGAGATCGTCACCGCTGCCCTGCAGGATCACCACCGCGTCACGGTGGTCGGCACGCATACCTATGGCAAGGGCGTCTTCCAAGAGCTTGAGCCGCTTGCAAGCGGAGGAGCGATCAAGATCACAGTCGGCGAGTACTACACGCCCAACGGTCGCAACCTTGGCGGCTCGGGCGTCAAAGAGGGCGCAGGCGTCACGCCGGAAGTGCTCGTGGCGCACGGGATCGACAGTCAACACGGGCTGGAAGTCGCGTTGCGCACGCTCGCCGCGAAGGCGGGATGAGCCGGCCGTCCACCGGCGGTCGCGGCCGCGGCTCACGCGCCGGCGCCTCAGCGCGACGACCCGCCGTCAGGCGTGCGGGCGCGGGCGCTGACACGCGCGTTGTCTGGCCCCCCTCCAAGCGCACGGAAACGGCGCGGGACGCGATCGAGCGAGTGCTGAAGCAGGGTGGGATCCAGCGAGGCTTTGAGCCCGCGGCCCAGCGCGAGGCGCGCCGCGCCGCTGAGCTCGCGTGGCAGCAGGCGGAGCACGAAAGTCGCGTTGACCTGCGCGATCTGCCGACGTTCACCGTCGACCCGGCCACGGCACGCGACTTCGACGATGCGATCTCCGCGCAGGCACTTGACTGCGGACGGGTGCGGGTGTGGGTGCACATCGCCGACGTCGCGGCGCACGTCCCGCTCGGATCTGAGCTGGATCTGGAGGCGCGTCGACGCGGCACGAGCGTGTACCTGCCGGGGACGGTCGAGCCGATGCTGCCACACGCGCTCTCATCGGGGGCGTGCTCGCTGGTGCCCGGCAGCGAACGGCTGGCGGTGACCGTCGAGCTGCTGCTGCACGAAGCGCAGGTCGAGCAGGCGAGCTTCTATCGGTCGCTGATCCGATCGGACGAGCGACTGGACTACGAGCAGGTGGACAGCATCTTCGCGTCGGGCGCGACCGCACCGGAACCGTGGGGCGCACCGCTGGCGGCCGCGCGTACGGCCGCGGCGGCGCTGCAAGCGCGCCGCGAGCAAAGCGGCGCGCTCGTGATCGACTCCGAGGAGCCTGAGTTTCGCTTTGACGAGCAGGGCAACGTCAGCGAGATAGCGCCGCGGCCGCAGACAGAGTCACACCGGCTGATCGAGCACCTGATGATCGCCGCCAACGAAGCTGTGGCGCGGCAGCTGACACAGGCGCAGGCGCCCTGCCTCTACCGCGTGCACGAGCGCCCCGATCCCGAGCGCATCCGCAGGCTGGTCGAGCAGCTTCACTCGCTGGGCGTTGCCACTCCGCCGCTGCCCGATCCGCTGTTTTCGGCGCAGGCAGCAGAGCTTGTCGGGGAGATATCTCGGCGCGTGGACGAGCACGTGCGGCGCAGCGGCCACGGGCGCGCCGCGCTCAGCTCGCTGGTATTGCGCTCGCTCAAGCAGGCCTACTACTCGCCAAAGAACCTCGGGCACGCGGGCCTGCGCTCCAGCTGCTACTGCCACTTCACCTCGCCGATCCGTCGCTATCCCGACATCGTCTGCCACCGGGCGCTGCTGGCCACCCTTGGAGCACGGGAGCGGACGATCGGGCGGCGCAAGCTGGTCGAGCTGGGTGAATGGGTGTCCGAGCGCGAGCGCCAAGCTACGAGGCTTGAGCACAAGGGCGACGACGTAGCCGCCTGCTTCCTGCTGGAACAGGTCCTGCTCGACGGAGGCTACGAGCAGGTGTTCGCGGGTGAGGTGACCGGGCTGATCGCGGCGGGCGCATTTGTGGCCTTCGCCAGTCGCGGCGGGGCGTTTGAGGGAATGTTGCCCGTACGGATGTTGAACGCCGGCCCGGAGCGCGACTGGTGGTCGCTGAACGAGCAGTCGACGATCCTGCGTGCTGAGCGCTCGGGTGCGCTGCTGCGGCTGGGCGATCCTGTCTCGGTGCGCGTCGTGCGCGTGGACGCCGCCGCCGGACGGGTGGACCTGGCGCCGGTCGGATAGCCACCTCGCGTGCCGTCCGCGGCGGCGTGCGGCTAGTCTCGCAGTGATGGCTAAGACAAAAGGGGGCAAGCGCAAGATCGGCGCGGGAGACGTGGCGAGCAACCGCTATGCCTCCTATCGCTACGAGCTGCTTGAGCGGATCGAGTGCGGCGTCGCGCTGGCCGGCACCGAGGTAAAGGCGTTGCGGTCATCCGGGGCGCAGCTGAAGGACGGCTACGCGACGATCCGCGACGGCGAGCTGTGGCTGCACTCGGTGCACATTCCGCCCTACCTTCCCGCCTCGCGCGACAACCACGATCCCGAGCGGCCGCGCAAGCTGCTGCTGCACCGCGCCGAGATCGAGCGGATCACGGTACGCGTGGCCGAGCGGGGGCTGACGCTGGTGCCGACGCGGATCTACTTCAAGGGCCGCAACGCCAAGGTCGAGATTGCGCTGGCGCGCGGCAAGGACGTCTACGACAAGCGCCACGCGATCCGCGAGCGCGAGTCAAAGCGCGAGATGGAACGCGGACTGCGCGAAGCACGGCGCTAGGCGCGCCTCACGGGACCCGTTCGCAGTCTTTGATCCCGTTGCGCTTGGCGATCGCCGCCATCTGCTTCTGCGTGGTCTCGGCCGAAGTGACCGCGCGGTTGGCGGCAGCCTTGTCTTTTGCCGTGACCGTTTCGCTAAGGGTGGCGGTGTCTTCGGCCAGCGACTGAGCGCCGCCCAGGAACCGTTTCCAGTCAGTTTCCAGGGCCGCCGGCGGAGTGAGTTTGCTGAGTTCGCCGAGAGCCGACTGCTCGAAGCCGGCCAGCTTGCCTGCCAGACGAGCGAGCTGTTGCGCCGTGTTGGTCTTTTCGCCTTTGCTCGTCGCCTCGATCTTGGTGGCTACGCGCCGGCAGATCGAGTTGGCTTTTTCAACCAGCTGGGCGCGGGTCAGCGGCTTGGGCGAGGACCCGCAACCCGCACAGAGCGCTACCGCCAGCAGCGTCACGACCGCGAGCGCAGGTACGGCTATACGTGTCGATCCCATTCGCCTCCCCGATACCCGCGTCGTCCTAGCCATTGGGAAGAGTACCGTCTCTCCGCAGTCGGCAAAGGTCCAATCGTCAGATCGAGCGGAAGCTGTGGCCGGCGCTGTAGAGGATGTGTGTCTCGGCCATGCCGATTGCCAGCGCCACGATCAGGCCGATGTAGACGAAGCCCACCAGCGCACGGTTGCGCGGGGACACTCGGTAGTAGGCCGCCTGCTGCAGCGAGCGCGTCTTTCGCAGCTGCCAGCGTCGCCACACCTCGCGGCCGCCAAAGATCAGGACAATCAGCAAGATGAAGCTGCCGTGCATCACGATCGCAAGTGGGATCAGCGCCGCAAAGCCGACGAACCACATCCATGGCGCCATCGCGGCCATGGCTCTGCCCCCGTCCAGCGGCAGGACCGGCAGCAGGTTGAACAGGTTGATCAGAAAGCCGACGTAGGCCAGGGCGAGCAGGAGGTCGCTCCCCGTCAGCGCTCCGGCGAGCGCGACCACCGCCGAGCCGACGGTGCCGAGCACCGGGCCGGCCAGTCCGACACGTGCCTCGGCGAGAGCGTTGTCGCCAAGTGAGCGCGAGAAGATTGCCGCGCCGAGGAAGGGGATGAACATCGGCGCGCTGGCGCGGATGCCCTCGCGGCGCAGTTGGATCACGTGCCCCATCTCGTGCACGAAGATCAACACGACAAAGCCCGCGGCGAACGACCAGCCCCAGAACAGGCTGTAGGCAGCCACGGACACCAGCGCCGTGGCACCGGTCGTGAGCAGCTTCAGCTTGGGCAGCAGCAGCACGGCCCCCTTCACGTATGCGCCGAACTTCGCCGCCAGCGCCGCCAGGCCGGCGCCAACGCTGCCGGCGCGCTTGCGCCACGAGCGGCGGGGCGTGCCGAACGCGGTTTCCTCAGCCGCGGGCCGGGTGACAGCCAGCTGGTCGCCAAGGGGAAGGTTGCCGTCCATGCCATCATTCTCGCAGGCGGGCTAAGCGGCTCCTAAGAGCCATCGCTGGCGGCTTTTCCGCGGAACGCGCGGGGAGGAGTCAATTTGTCCTCTTGACGAGCGCTCCGGGTAGGCGTACGTTGGACCTAGACGCGGAACCGAGCCGCGAAAGAGCGAGGCCACCGAGGTGTAAGGCCGCGCCACCGGCCACCGGAAAGCCTTCGGGCGGACCGGGCGGCAGGTCCTCAAAGCGGCTTGGGACCGCGTCGATTTCGTTAACGCCTGGCGTCCGTGCTGGTGCTCGCACAGGCGCCGCGCAGTTTCGCTTTGTTGACGTCCGCGCCGTTTATTTTGGCGAGTTGACCCAAGGGGGCCATTGGCTGCGCCAGCTACAATGAACATGAACATCCATGGGGACGACAGGCTTCGACGCGGTCGGTTCGTCTGGATGGTCGCGAGTCGAGGTCCCGGGCGGCCTCGTAAAACACCCGGGAAAACCATAAGTGCGGACTCTCATGAGTACGCCCTCGCTGCTTAGCTAGAAACTAAGCGTGAGGTCTCGGCCCCCACTCGCCTGCGGTGGGGAAGGTCGGGATCAGAAAGCAGGATCACCCGGTGAGGAGCGCCTCCGCCGAGCCGGGGAAAATCAAGGGGGCTGGTCCCCGACAACCCGGCCGGCGAGGCTAGTCGGGGACGAGATCAGAGCGCCGGCTACGCTCGTAGAAGCCATCCATACGCGGTCGCGGACCCGGGTTCGATTCCCGGCGTCTCCACTGGTTCGGTTTTTCGCGGCGGCCCGCGAAAGCGGGACCGCTGCTGGAGAAACGCCAGCGCAGAGGGGCGAAGCGGGGCGAACGAAAAACCGGCGATTTGCGGCGCGTCGGCGGTGGGACGGTCGCAAGGCGGTCGCAAGGGGCACGCGTTTGGATGGCAAGCGACCCTCGGCCCTCGTGGGTGGCGCTCGTGGCTGAGCGCGCTCATGGCTGCGGTCGGCGTCGGAAGCCGCTGGTCGATCCGAGCGTCGTCGGTCGTTGTCGCAGTTGCGGGCGTCGGCTGTACGGACGCGGCAAGGTCTGCCTCGGTGCCGGTCGGCGGTATCCTGATGGCATGGCCGAGCAACATGAGTTCGAGTTCGTGTTCGAGCCGCAGGACGAAGGCGGCTATCACGTCTACGCGCCCGATCTCCCCGGACTGCATACGCAGGGCGAGGACATCGAGGAAGCGACCGACAACGCCCGCGAGGCGCTTGGCCTGTACGTCGAGGGTCTGCGCGAAGAAGGTCGCCCGGTTGGTGCGGGCGTCGTCCGTCGCCGGCTCGTCGTTCCGGCGTGAGCGAGCGTCTGCCGGTCGTCTCCGGCGCACATCTCATCTCGGTGTTGGAACGGCTCGGCTGGGAAGCGGTGCGTCAGCGCGGCAGTCATGTGCGGCTGCGCCATCAGGATCGGGCGACGTCGCTCGTCGTTCCGCTGCACCGGGAACTGAAGCGGGGGACGCTGGGCGGCATCCTCAGAGAGGCCGGGGTCAGCCGCGACGAGTTGCGCGAGCAGCTGTAGGCCGCACGGCTTGGGTCGCAACGACGGAGCATGACCGGCCCAACTCCGCACCGGCATTGGCCGTGCCGCCGCTATCCGACCAGTCGTCTCCACTGGTTCGGCGCCGGTCTGGGCGATTCGATTTGAGGTCAGTTGGCTCCACTGACTGGCTGGTGGGAAAGACGCCATTACGGCGGAAGACTGCAGTTTTGAGCGGCGAGAGATTTGCATTCAGGGCGTCTCGGTGGCGGTTGGCGCGGTATCGGCGCCGGTCAAGCCGTCGAACTTGGCTCCGACGTCCTCCAGGTCTCCTTGCTGTTTTCCGAGCGACGATGGGTCCCTAAATATCCAATTGTCAACTTCGCCGATAAGCCAACTCCAAAGCTATGGCGAGAATTGCTCAGCGCAACCGAACGCTATGTCACGTATGGCGGTTCGCTACACCGCTGCTGCCTGCATGATGGTGAACGACGCCCCCTGGGGGTCGATCAACCCGGCGAAGCGGCCGATCGGCATGTCCATCGGCTCGTTGGTGACGGTTGCGCCCAGCTCGCGTGCCTTGGCGACCGTGGCGTCGCAGTCGCTGACGGCGAAGCAGACGCCCCAGTGCGGCGGGATCTCGGCCGGGAAGTAGTCATCGGACATCTGCATCATGCCGCCGACGCTTTTCTCGCCGAGTTGCCACACGGTGTAGCTCTCGGGCGCGCCCTCGAACTGCGGTCGGCCCGCCGTCCAGCCGAACACGGCTGCATAGAAGGCCTTGTTCGCCTCGGCGTCGCGAGTCATCACCTCGTTCCAGCACAGCGAGCCCGGCTCGTTGACGAGATCCGCGCCGGCAAAGGCCTTCGGCTGCCAGACCCCGAAGGCGGCTCCGGTCGGATCGGCAAAGAAGGCCATGCGGCCGATGTCCATCACATCCATGGGCGGCACTACCACGCTGCCGCCCGCGGTCGCCACCTTCTGAGCGGTCTCGTCGGCGTCGGCGACGCTGACGTAGGTGGCCCAGGCGGTCGGCTGCTCGGGCTGCATCTTGGCCATCAGGCCGGCGATGTTGCTTTCGCCTTGCTGGAACATGCGATAGCCGCCGGTCTCGGCGGGACCGGGCTCGGTGGCGCTCCAGCCCATCAGCTCACCGTAGAACCGGGCTGAGGCGTCGGTGTCCGGCGAGGACAGTTCAACCCACGAGGGTGTTCCGGGCGTGTACTCAGGCATGGCTCTCCTCCTCTAAGGGGTTTAGCTCTGAGCACCGAGGGGTTGGTCGCGGTGCCGCTCGCCGCGAGCGTAGCATCCGCGGAGCAGCTGCTTGACCGCCGCGGCAAACACCCTCAGGTCGGTCGAGGTGCCCGAAACAGGCGAGCGCATTGCGTTCGGCCGGCAAAAGCTAGTGTGCGCATCGATGACCTACACCGCGGCCGAGGGCAGACAGCGGATCCTGGACGCGTTGGCGCTCGCGACGGATGAGATCGCGCTCGCGCTGACCGAGCTGAGCGAGGCTTACGAGCACCTGGACGAGCAAGCCGGCGAGCGGCTGGAAGAGGCTCTGTTCGCCCCGGTCCAAGCCGCCTACGGCCGCGCCAAGCGCACCTACTCCGAGTTCGCCGAGCGTGTCGCTCTGCCCGCGCGAAGCTTTCAGACACCCGCGCAGGCAGCCCCCTCCAAGCAGGCAAAGCAGCTGATCGAGCGGGCACTGGAGGCGCTCGTTCGGGCCGACCTGGGACTTGGCGAGCTGCAGGACTCGATGCTGCCCGTCGAGGTCGGCGACGCCGAGTTGCGCAAGGGCCTTGCCGAAGTGCGCGAGCTGGCCGAGCGCGTGCGACCGCGGGCGCGCGAGTTGATGCGCACGCTTGGCCGCTAGCTCGCGAGGCCTCCCGCGGCCGTGAGTGGCCGGTCGCTCGTCGCTCTCAAGCGTCGCCCAGGCCGCGCACGAGCGCGATCAGCGCCGCGGCCGTGCCGCTTGCGTCGGCGCGACCTTCGGCGTGGCGGCGCACGGCCAGGCCGGTGAGCAGCGCGACCACCGTGGCGGCGTGGAGCTCGGCGTCGGGAAGGCCGAGCGCCGAGAGCGCGGCTGCGGCGATCCGCTCGTGGGCCTCAAAGCAGCGTCGCGAGGCCTCGCGCAGCTCGGGGTCGCGACTGGCGTGCAGGTGAAGCTCCAGTTCGGCGATCTGGCGCGGTATCTCCGCGGGAGCTCCGGCGAGCCGCTCGACCGCTTCAGCCACGCGCTGCAGCGTCGCGCCCTCGCGCTCAAGCGAGACGGCGATCACCTCGCGCCGCTTGGTCTCTTCCTCGACATAAAGCAGCAGGCTCTCGCGCAGCAGCCGCGACTGGCTGTCGAAGTGATAGGTGAGCGAGCCGAGCGAGACGTTGGCGGCAGCCGCCACCCGCCGGTTGGTGACCGCGGCGACGCCGTCGTCGGCGATCAGCCGCAGAGTGGCACGCAGGATCCGCTCGCGCCCAGCCACCGGGACGCTTGTGCTCAAGCGCTTGCCGCCTGGAAGGGGTCGGCGGCGTGCGGCGGCGTGCGCTCGTGCCAGCGCTCGACCCGCTCAAGCTGGGCGGCGAGCGAGAGCAGCAATGGCTCCGAGCCGGCTGGGCCGAGCAGTTGGACGCCGATCGGCAGGCCATCCTCGGTGAAGCCGGCCGGTATCGATATGCCCGGCCAGCCGAGCGCGTTCCACGGCCACGCGAACGGGCAGGCGCCCGCGATCAGGCGCTGCGTGGTGCGGCTGCTCATCCCTGCGGCTGCTCCGATCTCAAGCGGCGGGGAGGCCGTCGTTGGCACGATCAGCACGTCGGCCTTCTCAAAGACAGAGCCGATCCGCGCTCGCAGGCGCGGCTCCAGACGCCGCGCGAGCGGCAGCAGCGAGGTCGCGAACAGCTTCCCGAGCGAGGCTGTCTCGCGGGTGCGGCGGTCGAGCAGCGAGCGATCCGCGACGTGCTCTGAGACCCAGTGGTGAACCCCGGCCTCGCCGCGCACCACCAGGTTGAGCCCCATCAGGCGGTAGCGCGGGGAGACATCGACGCGCTCGTGACCCAACCCTTCGAGCAGGCGTGCGGTTCGCAGCGTCGCCTCGCCAATCTGGGGGTCAAGCCGTACGGGCGCGGCGCTGAAGGCGTGGCGCAGGCAGACGGCGATGCGCAGCCGCGCCGGCTCGCGCTCAGCCGCCTCGGCGTAAGAGCAGGGAGGCGGCGCCGGACGGTGGCTGTCACTGGGATGGCTGCCGCTCAGCACGTCGAGCATCAGTGCCGCGTCGGCGACCGTGCGCGTGAGCGGCCCCAGGCAGGTAAGGCCGTTGAATGAGCCGCGGTCCGGCCAAGCGGAGATGCGACCGCGCTGGGGCTTGACGCCGACAAGGTTGCACCAGGCAGCTGGTATTCGCACCGAGCCGGCGCCGTCAGAGCCAACCGCGCCGGCCACGATTCCGGCCGCGACGGCAGCGGCGGAGCCGCCGCTTGACCCGCCCGGCGTGTGCTTGAGGCTCCAGGGGTTGCGGGTGACGCCGAACGCCTCGCCCTCGGTGAAGGGATAGAGGCCGACCTCCGGCGTGTTCGTCTTGCCGACGATCACCGCCCCGGCCGCACGCAGTCGCCGCACCATCTCGCAGTCCTCGTCGCGCTCGTGGAAGTCGCCGGCGCAGCCGAAGCGGGTGGGATGTCCGGCGAGGTCGACGTCGTCCTTGATCGCGACAGGGACGCCGAGCAATGGCAGGCGCTCGCCGCGCGCCAAGCGCTCGTCCGCATCCGCCGCGTCGGCGAGCGCCGACTCCGAGCAGACGACGCGGAAGGCGTTAAGTGACCTCTGTGTGGCTTCGATGCCCGACAGCGCGCGGCCGACAAGCTCGACCGAGCTTGTCGAGCCTGTGCGCAGCGACTCTGCCTGGCTGTGTAGGTCGGGCCCCAAATCGCTCATCGTTCGTTCGAGCGAACGGTAGCAGACGGCCGCTGTCCTCCATGCTTAAACTCGGCAAGTCGTGAGCAGCAGCGCCTCCACACTTGACACCTCGACGATCGTCAGCCGCTTCCACGCCGCCAGGCGCGACGGCGAGCGAGTTGTGCTGCAGGGGTTTCACGCGCTCAAGCACGCGCTTCGCTTTGGCGCCAAGGTCGAGCTGGTCGCGTGCTCCGATGAGGCTCAGCTGGCCGGCCTGGCAAGCGGCTTGGCTCCCGATCTGAGCGCTGCGATCGAGCGCTTGGCGGTGGTGTTGCCGGCGGAGGCGTTCAAGCGGCTCGGGCCCTACGTGCCGCACACGGGCGTGGTGAGTATCGCTCGCCGTGTCGATAGCGATCCCACAGCCATTCTTGCCGCACCCGGCCCGGCGCCGGTGGTGCTGCTTGAGGATCCTCGCCACTTCGGCAACCTCGGCGCCGTGATCCGTGTTGCCGCGGCCGCGCGGGCGGCGGGCGTGCTGAGCACCGGCCGCCAGGACCCGTGGGACCCCGTAGCGGTGCGCGGCTCGGCCGGCCTTCACTTCGCGCTGCCGGTCGCGCGCGTCTCAGAGCTGCCGAGCGGCGACCGGCCGCTGCTGGCGCTCGACCCCGACGGCGAGGAGCTGCGCCCTGAGCTGGTGCCGCCGCGGCCGCTGCTGGCCTTCGGCACCGAGCGCGCCGGGCTCAGCGACGAGCTACTGGCGCGGGCGGATCTGCGACTACGGCTGCCGATGTGTGAGGGCGTCTCCAGCCTGAACCTCGCGACCTCGGTCGCGGCGGTGCTCTACTCGCTGCACTTCGCGCATACCACTTAGCAGGCGAGGCTCTCGCTCGGCGCGGCCGCTCGTAGCCGAGCTGGGCGAGACAGCCAGTCGCTGGTCGAGCAGATCGCCCGCTCGCACCGCTTTCGCTGCCCGGTTAGGAGCGCTTAGGCGCCGCTCGCCGACACGTACGGCGCCAGCTCTCGCCGCGCGATCGAGAGCTTGTGCACCTCGTCGGGGCCGTCGGCCAGGCGCAGCGTGCGCAGGTGCGCGTAGGCCCAGGCCAGCGGGAAGTCGTCGCAGACCCCGCCGCCGCCATGGACCTGGATCGCGCGGTCGAGCACCTTCAACGCGATGTTCGGCGCCGCCACCTTGATCGCGGCTATCTCCGTGCGTGCGTGACGGTTGCCGACGGTGTCCATCAGCCAGGCGGCCTTCAGGGTCAACAGGCGCGCCATCTCGATTTCGATCCGCGCCTCGGCGATCCAGTCCTGCACATTGGCCCGCGTGGCCACGGCCTGGCCGAAGGTCGTGCGCGCCACCGCGCGCTTGCACATTGCCGCAAGCGCTCGCTCGGCGGCGCCGAGCGAGCGCATGCAGTGGTGGATGCGCCCGGGCCCGAGCCGGGCCTGGGCGATCATGAAGCCGTCGCCCTCGCCAGCGATCAGGTTGGTGGCCGGCACGCGCACGTCATCGAAGGAGATTTCGGCGTGGCCCTCCTGGTCCTGGTAGCCGAACACCGGCAGGCCGCGCACGATCCGCACGCCCGGCGTGTCGATCGGCACGAGGATCTGGCTCTGCTGGCGGTGGCGAGGAGCGCCCGGGTCGGTCTTGCCCATCACGATCATGATCCGGCAGTGGGGATGCAGAGCCCCGGAAATCCACCACTTGCGACCGTTGAGCACGTAGTCGGCTCCATCGCGCTCGATCCGCAGCGAGATGTTGGTCGCGTCAGAGGAGGCGACGTCGGGCTCAGTCATCGCGAAAGAGGAGCGAATCTCACCTTCAAGTAGAGGGTTAAGCCACCGCTGCTTTTGCTCGTCTGTGCCGAATTGGTGCAGCACCTCCATGTTGCCGGTGTCCGGGGCCGAGCAGTTGCACGCCTCCGAGGCGATATGGCTGCGACCAAGGATCTCCGCCAGCGGCGCGTAGTCGCTGTTGGAGAGGCCCGCGCCGTGCTCGGCGTCGGGCAGGAACATGTTCCACAGCCCCTGCTCCCGGGCGAGCGCCTTCAGCTGCTCCATCGCGGGCGGTTGGTGGTGGGGATCGCCCGACTCAGCCAGTTCGCGCTCGTAGACAGGCTCGGCCGGATACACGTGCTCGTCCATGAACGCGTTCAGGCGCTCCTGAAACTCGACGCAACGCTCGCTCGGCTGGAAGTCCATGCTCGTCACCTTTCTCGCCCGGGGCAGTGGGAATAGGATCATCGCCGATGAGCGCCGGATCGGCTGACTACAAGGCGGCGGGGGTCGACTACGACGCCCTCGACGAGGGCAAGCGCAACGCGATGGCGCGCGCGCTTGCCACCTCGCCGCTGCTGGCCGCGCGTGGCGCGCGCGCGCTGGACGCCTCGCGCGGCGAGCCCGCTTTCGCCTTCGAGCTGGACGGGCGCACGCTGGCGTTCGTGGTCGAGGGGCTCGGCACCAAGTCGGTGATCGCCCGCCAGGTGCTCGAACGTCACGGCGAAGATCGCTTTGCAGACGTCGCCTACGACACGGTCGCTGCCATCCTTGGCGACCTCTGCTGCCTCGGCGCGCTGCCACTGGTCGTCAACGCCTACTTCGCCACCGGCGCGTCGGAGTGGTACGCGCAGGCCGATCGCGCCGGCTCGCTGCTGGAGGGTTGGCAACGCGCCTGTGTGGACGCCGGCTGCACCTGGGGCGGGGGGGAGTCGCCGTCGCTATCTGGCCTCGTTGGCGAGCGGGACGTCGAGCTGGCGGGTGCCGCCGTCGGCGCGGTGCCAACCGGGCGCAAGCCGATCCTTGGCGAGCGGCTGGCGCCGGGCGATGAGATCGTGCTCGTGGCCTCAAGTGGCCTGCACGCCAACGGCGCCTCGTTGGCGCGGCTGCTGGCCGAGCGGCTGCGCGACGGCTACGCCACGGCGCTGCCGAGCGGGCGCTCGTTCGGGGCCGCCTTGCTGGACCCGTCGGTGATGTACGCCGGCCTGGTTCAGGCGCTGCTGGAGGCGGAGGTGCCCGTCTCCTACCTCAGCCACATCACCGGCCATGGCCTGCTCAAGCTGATGCGCCGGCCACAGACATTGACCTACCGGATCGCCGAGCTGCCAGAGGTGCCGGAGGTGCTTGCCTTCATGGCGCGGCGCCTGCAGTTGGACGATCGTGCCGCCTACTCCACGCTGAACATGGGTGCCGGCTACGCCGTCTACTGTGCGCAAGGCAGCGGCGGCCGGGTTGTCGAGCTGGCCCGTGCCGCCGGGCTTCAAGCGCTTGTGGCCGGCTCGGTGCAGGCCGGCCCGCGCCGAGTGATCCTTGAGCCCGTGGGGGTCGAGTACGCCGGCGAGGAGCTTGAATTTATAGAGCGTCGCGACGCCACCTAGTTGAACCCGTCGGTCGTTACGGCTAATCTTGCAGGCAAATCGCCAATGTTTCCTACGCGCTCTGAGACGCTTGGGGGACACGATGTCGCCGGAGGGTCAACCGTCCGGAGCTACCCGGATCGAGGCGACCCGTCCATCAACAGAGGAGAGAAGCTGATGCGCAGAGCATCCACCCGTCTGGCCTTGCTCGGCCTTGCCGTCTTGGCGCTTGGCCTGCCTGCGACGGCGCTGGCAGCGCCGTCCGTGACCTTCAAGGCCAAGGCGATCCCGATCAAAAAGAACCCCGCTTCCAAAGGCGGGCCGAACTGGCCCGGCACCGGCAACATCAAGGGTGCCCCGACCGCCGTCGAAGCCGAATTCACGATCAAAGGCACCGAATACTTCGGCTCGCCCTCGCCGCTCACGAACGTGACCGTGACCTTCCCCACCGGCTCCAAGGTCACGACCAAAGGCTTCGCGACCTGCAGCTCGTCGATCCTCGAAAGCCACGAAGTGCAGAAGTGCCCGAAGAAGTCGATCGCCGGCCCGCAGGGCGAAGCGGGCGGCGTCGTCAGCTTCGGCGCCACCCGTGTGCACGAGAAACTGACGGTACAGCCGTTCTTCGCCGGGGGTGGCCTGGCCTTCTACGCCGAAGGCCGCGAACCGGCGCTGATCGAACTCCTGTCCAAGGGCGGCTTCACATCGCTGTCGCCGACGCCGACGCTCTCGACCGAAGTGCCGCTCGTGATCACCGTGCCGGAAGCGCCCTACGGCTCGGCTGAATTCATCAAGGTGGAGGTTGGCGCCGCCTTCATGAAGGGCAAAAAACTGGTCTCCTACGGGACGCTGCCGAAAACCTGCAAAGGCAGCTTCAAAGAGACCGCGACGCTGAAGTTCCTCAGTGGCGAATCGGTCAACGCGACCGCATCGCAGCCGTGCCCGAAGAAATAGGGTCGGCAACGACAGCAGGGAGATGAGCTGCGCGGTGGCCGTCCCGGATCGGGGCGGCCACCGGCAGGATCGAGACGAAAACCACTGAATTGAGACATGCAAGGGGTGGCGCGCGCCGAGCGCGCGCGAGCCCCGAACGACAGCGGCAAAGGGCGGCCCACGCAGAGGCCGCCCTCTGCGCGTTATCGAGACCGAGGTAGAGGGTTGAGCAAGCGCAACGAGGGGTTCAGGAGGGGCATCGCGGCCGCGATCGCGGCCGCCTGCGCGCTTGCCGTCGCGGCGATCCTGCTGCTGGGCAGCTCGGCCGGCGGCTCGGGCGGCGAATACGCCGTGCGCGGAATCTTCGACGACGCCGGCAACCTGATCTCCGGCGAGGTGGTCAAGATCGACGGCGTCGACGTCGGCACCGTGCGGTCGGTCGAACCGACGCCGCAGGCGCAGGCCGCGGTCGTGATGAAGATCGACAACGCCGGCTTCCAGAACTTCCGCGAAGACGCCTCCTGCACGATTCGCCCGCAGGCGCTGATCGGCGAGAAGTACGTCGACTGCCTGCCGACGCAGCCGCGCGTCGAAGGCACGCCGCTGCCGCCTGCGCTGAAGAAGATCCCCAAAGGCCAGGAAGGCTCAGGCCAATACCTGCTGCCGGTCACCCGCACGCACAGCCCGGTCGATCCCGACCTGCTCGGCGACATCACGCGCCTGCCCGAACGCGAACGGCTGACGATCCTGGTCAACGAGCTGGGCGCGGGCTTCGCCGGTCGCGGCAAAGACCTAAATGTCGTGCTCAAGCGCGCCAACCCGGCGCTGGAAGGCCTCGAACACGTGTTGGCGATCCTCGCCAACGAGAACAAGGTCCTGACCGACCTGGCCGTCGAAGGCGACCGCGCCACGGCTCCGCTGGCCGCCGAGCGCGAACGGCTGACCGGCTTTATCAACTCCAGCAACACGGTCGCGCAGGCGAGCGCCAGGCACCGCAACGAAATCGCCCAGAACCTGGCGGCCTTCCCCGCCTTCCTGGAACAGCTCGGCCCGGCGATGGAACGGCTGGGGCGCTTCGCCGACCAGACGACGCCGACCCTGACCGACCTCGGCATCGCCGCGCCGGGCATCAACAAGACCTTCACGAACCTTGGGCCGTTCTCGAAAGCCTCGGAATCGTTCTTTAGGTCCTTCGGCGAAAACGCGCGGCGCTCAGGCGAAGCGCTGAAGGCGGTCGAGCCACTGCTGCCGCTGCTGCAGGGCCTTGGCAAGCAGGCCAAGCCGGCGTCGTCGAATCTGTCTGGGCTGCTCACCAGCCTGCGCTCGACCGGAGGTCTGGAGCGGCTGCTCGACTTCATCTACCTCGGCAGCGGCAGCGTCAACGGCTATGACGCGCTGGGCCATTTCCTGCGCGCGGAACTGGTGGCCAGCACGGCATGCCTGACCTACGCGGTGGTGGCGACCGGTTGCAACGGCAAATTCAGCAAGGCCGGCGCTGCGTCTGCCAAAGCGTCGACTTCCTCTACCAGCCTCGTGATGCTCCGTACGCTGGCGGTCCTCAAGGGCATGACGCCCGCCCAGGCACTCGCCAAGTACCCGGGCGCCGCGACGGCTGGCCCGGCGGGAGCACAGCCATCCGGTTCGACGCCGGCGGCGCAGCCGGTTGGAGGAGCGGCTGCCGGCACCACCTACTACACCCCCGAAGAAACCTCCGAAGCGAGCGGCCTGCTGCTCAATTACCTGCTTGGCAACTGACATGAGCCGCCGACACTTGACATCTCTGCTGACCGTCGCGCTCGCGACGCTTGCGTTCGTGCTGTGGACCGCCGCCGCGTCGGTCGCGGCCGAAGCGACTGCCGAAGGGCCGTCTTCGACGGAAACCGGGACTACAACCGTGCCGCCGCCACCGACACCCGAACCGCCGCCACCGGCGCCGACGACGACGAGCACGACAACCGAAGCCGTCGCCGCACCACCGCCGCAAGTCCTCAAAGAACGCAGCCAGCCGCGGGCGAGCGCGCGCCGGCGGCGGACCGAATCGCCGACGGGCCAAGGTCAGACCGGATCGACCCGACACGGCGCCGCGGCAGCGGCGCCGCCACCCCCATCGTCGGCCACGCCACCGCTGCCCTCCACACTCGGGACGTCGACCGCGATTGGCGTGCCCAGCTTCTTCATCGACAGCTTCTCGATCCCGCCGTTCCTGCTGCCGATCTACCAGGCCGCCGGCGCCGCCTACGGGATCCCCTGGCAGCTGCTGGCGGCGATCAACGAAGTCGAGACCGACTACGGCCGCGACCTCAGCATCTCCAGCGCCGGTGCCGAGGGATGGATGCAGTTCATGCCAAGCACGTGGGCGCGGTACGGGGTTGACGTCAACCGCGACGGCTACCAGGACCCGTACAACCCGGCCGATGCGATCTTCGCGGCCGCCCGCTATCTGGCGGCGGCCGGAGGCGCCAAGAACATCCGCGGCGCGATCTTCGCCTACAACCACTCGCAGGCCTACGTGACGTCGGTGCTGCTCCGCGCCCGCCTGCTCGGCGGCACGCCGCCGGCACTGCTCGGGGCGATCACCGGCCTGACCGAAGCACGCTTCCCGGTCTACGCCGCCGCGCACTACAGCGACGGCTTCCCCACGACCGAAGGCGCGACGCCGCGGACGGTGCCCGGCACGACCATCTACACCGAGAGCGAAGCTCCGGTGATCGCCGTCCAGGACGGCCGCGTCGTGCGCATCGCGCAGTCCGGTCCGCTCGGTCCCAGCATCACGCTGCGCGACGCCTACGGCAACACTTACACCTATGCCGAGTTGGGCACCCTGGCGAGCGTCTATCCGGTGCTTGAAACGCTGGGCAAGACAGTTTCGCCCGGCCCTGCCGCCATCGGTGCCACGCGCTCGTTCCGCTCGGGCTCGGACGAGGTCTATCTGCACTCGCTGCACACCGGCTCGCAGGTGATCGCCGGCACCGTGCTCGGTCGCGTCGCCGCCTCTGCCGACCCGCACATGGTCTTCCAGTTGAGCCCGTCCGGCGCACCGGCGATCGACCCCAAGCCGGTGCTCGACGGCTGGGTCAAGCTGCAGAGCTCGGCGGCGATCAAAGCCAGGGGCAGGGATCCGTTCGCGCGCATCGCCGCTACGCCGGGCCAGGCACTGCTTGAGTCAAAGACCCAGCTCGACCAGCAGCTGCCGCGCGACCACAGTGTGCATCTGCCTGCCTGTGAGCGCAGCCTGATCTCCGAGGGTCGCGTCGACCGCCGCGTGCTCGGCACGCTTGAGTTCCTGTCCGCTTCGGGCCTGCGCCCGACCGTCTCATCCCGCAGCTGCAAACAGCCGAGTGCGGGCGGCGAAACTCTGCACGGCGCCTCGCCGGGGATTGCCGCCGTGGTCATCTCGGCGGTAGACGGAGCTCCGCTGGCCGGGTCGTCCGGGCCAAGCTCGATCGCGACTGTGCTCGTGCACAAGCTCTCCGAGCTCCAGGGCGTGATGCGCCCGCTGCAGATCGCCGGCCCGACCCGCTTCGCCGGCGCTCCCGGCAGCGTCGCGCTGCCCGGCTTCCGCCGTGCGATCGCCGTCGCCTACGTGCCGCTGGGTGCGGTGCAGGCGCGCGCCGCAGGGTTCGGCGCCGGCCTGACGCCCGCGCAGTGGGTCAAGCTGATCGCGCGCCTGGGCGAGGTTCCCGACCCGAATGTGTCCGGCAAGCCGTCGCCGTCGGCGATCCCCGATGCAAAGGCAGGGGGTAGGTAGCGTGGCCACGACGACGCCCCCCAACGAGCCGTTGATCGACGAGCCGACGCTGCCGCCGACGAGCCGACCACCGCGCACGAGCACGCTGCGCTTCGTTGTCGCCGGTGCGCTGCTCGCGGTCCTCGTGATCGTGCTGCTGCTCGTGCTGGGCGGCAGCGGTGGCGCCACCTACCACCTGATCTTCACCAACGCGAACGGCGTCGTGCGAGGCGACCAGGTGCAGGTCGGCGGCGTTCCCGTGGGGCAGGTCAAGGAGATCGAACTGCTGCACGACTACAGGGTGCGGATCACGGTCCACGTCGACTCCTCGCTGGTGCCGCTGCACAAGGGCACGACCGCCGAAGTACGCGTGCCGTCGCTCTCCACGGTGGCAAACCGCTACATCGCGCTCTCGCCCGGCCCCAACAACGCGCTGGCGCTGTCGGCCGGCTCGACGTTGCCGACCGGCGCGACGCGCGAAACCACCGACCTCGATCAGCTGTTCGACACGTTCACGCCGAAGACGCGCAAGGGCTTGCAGCAGCTGTTCCAGGGCTCGGCCGAAGCTGTCGACGGCGTTGCTCCGCAGCTGCAGCTCGACTCGCGCTACTTCCCGCCGGCGATCAACGCCATAGACCATGTGCTGGCCGAATTCGGGCACGACGGCCCGCTGTTCGAAAGCTTCCTGGTCGAATCCGCCAAGGCGACCACCGTCCTGGCCGGCCGCAGCCAGCAGCTGACCGAACTGGTCTCGCACGCCGACACCGCCCTCGGCGCGCTCGGCTCGGAGTCCGAAAACCTGACGAGCGGCCTGCGCCAGCTGCCGGTCACGCTGCACGAAGGCAACCACCTGTTCAACGAACTGCCTGCCACGCTCGCCGACCTGCGCCGTCTGATTGACGTCTCCAAGGCAGACACCAAGGAACTGCCGACGTTCTTCAGCCGCCTGCGCGTGCTGCTGCCGCAGGTGACGCCGCTGGTCAGCAACTTCAGCCAGGCGCTGAGCAGGCCGGGCCAGACCAACGACCTGACCGAAGCGGCGCTGGCGCTGCCGGGCGCCGCCAAAGCGCTCGCGACCTCCTCTCCCGACAACGTGCGCGCGCTGGAAGAATCGGTGCCGATCACCGCGCTGTTCGGCCCGTACTCCCCGGATCTGGAGGGTTTCATCCGCGCCTTCGGGTCGACCGCGGGCTACTACGACGCCAACGGTCATTACGCACGCTCGGGCGCCGTGTTCCCCGACTTCCTGCAGAACTCCGAAGGCGTGCTCAAACCGGCCGAACCGTCGCAGGTGGTCGCTGGCCTGAAGGCAGGCCAGCTGCGGCGCTGCCCCGGGGCCGCGACACAGCCCGCCTCCGACGGCTCCTCGCCCTTCTCTGACAACGGCCAGCTCGGCTGCGACCCCTCACAGACGCCATGAACCGCCGTCGCTCCAATTCGCTCGCGGGCAGCCCGCTACTGATCGGAGCGGTGACGACGCTGATCGCGATCGTCGCCGTCTTCCTCTCCTACAACGCCAACAACGGCCTGCCGTTCACGCCGACGTATGACATCAAGGTGCAGCTGCCGGAGGGATCGGGCCTGATCAAGGGCAACCAGGTGCGGATCGGCGGCACCCGCGTCGGTGTCGTCAGCTCGCTCGCCCCCTACCAGGACCCGAAAACTGGGCGCGTCACCGCGATCGTCTTCCTGAAATTGGAAAAGAGCGCCGGACCGCTGCCGGTGGACACGAAAGCAATCGTCCAGTCGGTCTCCACGGTCGGCCTGAAGTACCTGTCGCTGGAACGCGGCCATTCCAGCCAAACGTTCAAAGCCGGCGCGACGATCCCGGTGTCGCAGACGCGTGAACCGGTCGATCTCGACCAGTTCTTTGACATGTTCGACAAGAAGACGCGGATCGCCAACCAGGTCAACCTGACGACCTTCGGCAATGGCTTCGCCGAACGTGGCATCGGCATCAACGAAACGCTTGCCACGCTGCGCCCGCTCGTAACCAACGCGACGCCGGTGCTGCGCAACCTCGCCTCACCACAGACCGGCTTCGGCCAGCTGTTCGTCGCGCTCGATCGTGCCGCCAAAGAAGTGGCGCCGGTGGCCGGCCGGCAGGCGACGCTGTACAGCGAAGCCGACACGCTGTTCACCGCTTGGGCGAGCGTTGCCCCATCGCTTGAAGAAACGATCAAAGAAGGCCCGGCGGCGCTGCACCAGGCAACGGTGTCGCTGCCGTTCGAGGCTGAATTCGTCAACAAGAGCGCTGAGTTCATGCGCCTGCTGCGCCCGAGCGCGCGGATCCTGCGCACGGTCGCTGCGCCGCTCGGACGCGCTTTCGAAGTCGGCGCCGTAAACATTCGCGCTGCCACCGCGCTGGCGCCGATCGTGCGGGAATCTTCACAGGCGCTGGCGGAATTCGCCAAGAACCCGATCGTCACGGCCAGCCTCGAACAGTTCACGCGCACGCTCGGCTACGCCAACCCGCTGCTGGCGGGGCTGGCGCCGGCTCAAAGGAACTGCAACTACCTGACGCTGACCTTCCGCAACCTGGCGAGCGTGCTCACCGAGAGCGTCGGCGTCGGCACGCTGGGCAGGGCGGCGGCGGTGCTGGCGCCGGACGGCCCAAACAACGAGGGCATCGCGGCTTCGACACCGGCCGACGGCCCGTCGGTAGACCACGGGCCGCCGAACGAAATCAACGGGGTGAAGATCCCCGGCGCGCCCGTCGACAACAACCATCTGCACTACAACGCGTATCCGCATGTCGGCGCTACGGGCCAGCCGAACGTGTGCGAAGCCGGCAACGAGCCCTTCATCCAGGGCAAGGCGGTGATCGGCACCGTGCCGGCAACCAGCAGAGCGCACGACGAAACCACCCGCAAGACCGACCTGTTCGGCGAATCGTACCCGCAGTCAACACTCGAAGCGCTCGGTCCGGCCGGCTCGAAAGGAAAGAAGAAATGAGCCGGCGCGTGCCGTGGTGGCGGCGCTACCAGGAGCTGCCGGTCCCCGAGCTGCAGCGCTCGAACCCGCTGCGCTTCGGCGTGATCACGATCCTGCTGCTGGCGATCGTCCTGTACTTCGGCTTCACCAAGCGCATCCCCGGCACGCACGGTTTCAAGCTGAAGGCGCAGTTCGGCACGGTGGTCAACATCGCGCCGAAATCGCCGGTGCGTATCGCGGGCGTGCCGGTCGGCCAGGTCACCTCGATCCAGCGCGACGGCAACACCGGCGTGGTGACGATGGAAATATCCAAAGACGGCCTGCCGATCCACCGCGATGCGACCGCGAAGATCCGCGCGCGCATCCTGCTCGAAGGCAACTGGTTCGTCGACCTGCAGCCCGGCACGCCGACCTCCCCGACGGTCTCCTCGGGCTACACGATCCCCGTCGCGCAGACAGCCGACCCGGTTCAGCTCGACCAGGTGCTCGACGCGCTGAACACCGACACGCGCGCCAACCTGCAGACGTTCCTGGTCGAATACGGCTCGGCGCTGACGCGCAAGCCGACTCCCGCGCAGGACGCCGAACAGAACCCGGCGGTGCGTGGCCTGAACGCCGCGCAGGCGATCAACAAGACCTACCGCGACAGCCCGCAGGCGCTGGAAGGCGCCGCGATCGTCAACCAGGCACTGGGCGGCGTCGAACAGCACGATCTCTCGCACCTGATCGGCGGCGTGGAGGCGCTGACGGCGAAGCTGAACACCAACGAGCAGGTGCTGGGCGAATGGGTCGGCAGCTTCAACACGTTCCTCGGCTCGCTGGCCTCGCAATCGAGCAGCCTCGCGAGCGCGGTGGCTGAGCTGCCCGGCACGCTGCGGAACGCGACCCGAGCGTTCGTCAACTTCAACGCGGCGGCCCCCACGATTCGTCGTTTCTCGACCGAGCTGGTACCGGGCGTGCAGCAGACCCCCTCCACGATCAAGGCGGCCTACCCCTGGATCGAACAGGTGCAGGCTTCGACGGCCTCCAACGAGCTGGGCGGCGTTGCCAAGGGCCTGCGCGAAGCGGCGCCGAGCATCGCGCAGCTGGTCGTCCCGCAGGCCGGCCTCTACAACCAGACGGACCTGTTCGCCAAGTGCCTGAGCAAGGTCTTCTACCCGGCGGGCAACACCAAGCTGCAGGACGGCTCGGCCACTTCGGGCGTGGAAGCGTACAGGGAATTCTGGTACGCGACGGTGGGCGCGGCGGGCTTCAGCCAGAACTTCGACGGCAACGGCCCGTTTGACCGATTCATGATCGACACCGGTAGTAACACGCTCGTCTCCGCCCCGACCACGATCGTCGGGGCAAGCACGAGCGGGAGGAAACTGCAGTTGCTCGCGCACAGCTCGCAGCAGCCGCTGGGCACACGCCCGGCCTTCCCTGCTGCCGAGCCTCCGTACAAGCCGCTCGTGCCCTGCTACAAGCAGGCGCCGCAGGAACTCAACGGCCCGGCCGCGCAGGGCCCGGCAGACGGGAGTGGGGGATGAGCACCGAGCCGACCGGGGCGCCCGAGACGGGTCAGGGCGAGCGCAGCCTGCGCGACCAGATCGAGCGCTACCGCTCGGCGTTCATCTCCGTGCTGGCGATGATCGCGGTCGCGCTGTTGATCGGCGGCTACATCCTGGCCCACCAGCGCCTGTCGCTGCCCGGCTGGTTTCCGGGGCTCGGCAAAGAATATGTGACGCTCAAGGCCGAATTCCGCACCGCCCAGGCTGTCACTCCGGGCCAGGGCCAGGCGGTCACGATCGCAGGCGCCAAGATCGGTGAAATCGCGAGCGTGCAGGCTCACGAAGGCGCGGCGTTGGTGACGATGAACGTCACGCCCAAGTACGCGCATTACATCTACCGCAACGCGACGATGTTGCTGCGCCCGAAGACGAGCCTGAAGGACATGACGGTCGAGGTCGATCCGGGCACGCCAAGAGCCGGGCGCATACCCGCCGGCTACACGGTGCCGCTGTCCCAGACCGCGCCGGACGTCAACTTCGAGGAGTTCCTCTCCTCCTTCGACGCCGAAACGCGCGCTTACCTGCAGGAGCTGCTGGCCGGCGCGGCCGGGGGCCTGAAGGGCAATTCGGAGAACCTGTCGGCCGCCTTCAAGCGCTTTGACCCGATCTCGCTCTACACGCGCGAGATCACCGCACAGTTGAAGCTGCGGCACGAAAACATCGAACGGGGAATTCACAACTTCCAGCTGATCCTCAGCGCGCTCGGCAACAAGGACACCGAACTGGCGCAGGTGATCGACGCCTCCAACGCGGTCTTTAAGACCTTCGCCGAACAGCAGCACTCCTTCGAACGCACGATCGCGCTGCTGCCCGGCACGCTGGCAAAGACGAAGACCGGCCTTGGCAAGCTGGCGACGGCGACCGCCGTCACCGGTCCGACGCTGAAAGCGCTCGAACCGTTCGCCAAAAACCTTGCCCCGGCGCAGGAAGCGAGCCGCTCCCTGTTCAAGCAGAGCACGCCGATCTTCAAGAACCAGTTGCGACCGTTCGCGCGCGAAGTGGTGCCCGTAATCAACCAGCTGGAGCCTTCGATCAAGGAACTGGGCGAAGCGTTCCCAGGGCTTGAAACGAGCTTCTCGGTGTTCAACGAACTGTTCAACGAGTTTGCCTACAACCCAGGCAAGGGCAAGGGCGGCTTCCTCTTCTTCCTGCTGTGGGGCGGGCACGATTTGAACAGCGTGCTCAGCACGGCGGACGCGCACGGGCCGGTCGGGCGGACCGTCGCCTATTTGAACTGCGAAGTGCTGCCACTTCTGAAGCCTGTCGGCGAAGTGAATGCCTCGGTGCGCCTGCTCGTCGCGCTGTTCAACCCGCCCACGGTCGAAGAGTGTGCGGCTCACGGCTTGACCGGCGGGACCGGCGCCGCCGCCAGCGCAACCCGCGCCAAGTCAAATCGAGGGCCGTTGTCGCTGAAACTGCTGGGCTCCAAGAGCGCATTCGGACGGCTTGCAAGCACAGGCGCAGGGGGCCACTGACATGCAAAAGCGAGCGCCCACCCTGACCAACCTGATCGTGATCGTGCTGTTCGCGCTCAGCTGCTTCGGCCTGTTCCTGTTCCTGTGGGAGTCGTTTGGCGGCCCCGTGCCGCTGAAGCCGAAGGGCTACCGCTTCACCGCTGTGTTCCCGCGCACGCTGGCGCTGGCCGAACAGTCGGACGTGCGCATCAGCGGCGTTGACATCGGGCACGTGATCACGCTCGAACACGACAAGGACGGCTTCACCCACGCGACGATCGAAATCGCCGGCAAATTCGCTCCGATCGCCTCGAACATGCACGCGCTACTGCGCCAGAAGACGCTGCTCGGCGAGACCTACGTAGAACTCAAGCCGCAGGCTCGCGCCGCCAAGCCGCTGCCCGACAACGGGGTGTTGCCGGTGGGGCAGGTCGAACCATCGGTGACGCTCGATGACATCCTGTCCGCGCTCGACGCGAAAACGCGCGCCAACTTCCAGCTCTGGATGCAGGGGTTGGCGGAAGGCCTCGGCGGTCGCGGCGAAGAGGTCAACGCCGGCTTCGCGGCGATCCAGCCGCTGGTCGAAGACGCCAACAAGCTCGTGACCGTCGCCAACTCACAGGAGGGCGCGCTGCGCGCGTCGGTCCACAACACGGGAGTCGTGTTCGACGCTCTGACGGCGCGCGAGGGGCAGTTCCGCGGGCTGATCGAAAACGGCGAACGAACGTTCCGCGCGGCGGCGGCGGCAAGCCAGGAGTTCGCCCAAGCATGGCGGGAATTCCCTGAATTCGAGCGCAAATCGCAGACGGCGCTGCGCAGCGTCGACAGCCTCGCCACCGTCGCGGTGCCGTTCTATGACCAGTTCCGCCCGGCCGAGGAACAGCTGACGCTGCTGCTGCAGGCGGTCAAGCCGTTCACGCCGCAGTTCGACTCGTTCCTGACCGCGCTCGGGCCGTTCACCAAAGCGGCGAAGACGGGCCTGCCCGCCACCAAGCAGGTGACGCAGCTGACGGCACCGCTGTTGGCGGCACTGCAGCCGGTGCTGCGCAACTTCGATCCGTTCTTTGAGTACCTGAGCGAGTACGTGCCCGAGCTGCAGGGGCTGTTCGCCAACGCGACGGCGGCGACTCAGTCTCACGAACGCAACGCGAACGTCAAGGGACCGCAGCAGCACCTTCTGAAGGTGATGCAAATGCTGAACCCGGAAGGGCTCTCGATCTATCAGCAGCGGGTCGGCACCAACCGAGGCAACGCCTACCCGCAGCCGGGCGGGTTCTCCGCTCTGGCCAGCGGGCTCTCGGTGTTCTCCGGCGCCAGCTGCGCGGACTCGGCGCCGGCTGGGAGCGGGCCGGCGCTTGGCACGATCACGCAGGAAGTGATCGAACAGCTGATCGGACGGCCGACGAAAACGGGCAGCGTGGGTGCGACGATCGAAGATCACGTCCTCAACGACCCGGAAAAGGCCGGCAATCACGTGGGTGCGCCAACGTGCAAGCAGCAGGGGCCGTTCACGTTCAACGGCGTCACCAGCCAGTTCCCGCATGTGACGCCGTTCTAGGCGGCGGACGTGGACACGCTCACACCAGATTGGCGGTTCGCGACCGCCAGCGCCCGCTCGTGGTCGAGATACGGCAACAGCGCGAAATAGGTCAAGTCGGCGCGCAACGCCGGCAGCCCGTCGGTTTCTCCCTGCAGCGCTCGGCGGTGCAGGATCGACAGGACCCCCCCCACCACCGCCTCTGAGGTCTGCGGCGGCAGCTGGGCCCCGCCGGCGCCCTCGGCTCGTCCGTGCTCCATCAGCGAAGTGAGCAGGCTGACCGCCACGCGTCGGCGCTCGCACGCTTCCGGTCCCGCCCCGAACACCTCTACCAGCAGCACCCGCGCTGTGGCCGGATCGTCAGCCAGCGCCTGCAGCAGTCGCTCGATGCCCAGCGCCACCCGCTCTGCCCACGGCAGCTTCAAGGCAAATAGCTCCAGTGCGGCGCATTCGCCACGGCCCAACAGCTCGTCCAGCGCCTGCCAGAAGCAGTCGCGCTTGTCGTGGAAGTGCTCGTCAAAGACGGCGTCGTCCAATCCGGCGACCGACAGGATGCGACTGACGGTGCTGCGGTCGTAGCCGCGCAGTGAAACGGTCTCGATGGTGGCTTCGAGCAGTCGTCCGCGCGGGTCGCGGCACGACACCCCCTGCGCGGGCGTTTGACCCGCGCCAATCTCAAAAAACATGCCCTTACCTCCCAGAGCCACCGCAGCGTAGACCCACCAGGCCCGATCTGTCAAGGGAGATGTGTATGAAGTCGTACCCAGTTCGTTGGACGTCTCGTTTGATGGGCCCTTGAGCGCTCCACTAGTATCCATTCCCGTGGAGAGCGAGGAGGGGACCCGCGAGCAGGACGGCTACGACGAGGAGCCGCTCGGCGCCGCTGGCCTTGCCGGCGATGACGAGAACTTCCAGTACCACTCCTCCACCGACCTCGACCTCGCTGGAGAAGCGACCGACCGCGAGTGGTCGATCCGCTGCATCGACGTCGTCAAGCGCCTGGCGGGCGTCCCGGTCCTCAACGGCCTGAACGTCGCCTTCCCCGACGACACGATCACCGTCGTGCTCGGTCCCTCGGGCACCGGCAAGAGCGTGCTGATCAAGCACATGATCGGCCTGATGTTCCCCGACTCGGGGGATATCCAGGTGTTGGGCAATTCTGTCCCGGGCCTGACGATGCCCGAGCTGCTGAAGCTACGGCGTCGGATCGGCGTGCTGTTCCAGGACGGCGCGCTGTTCGGCTCGATGTCGGTGTTCGACAACGTCGCCTTCCCGCTGCGCCAGCACACGGGCATGTCCGAGGCGCAGATATCCGAGCGCGTGCGCCAACGCCTGACCGACGTGGGCCTGGGCGAGGCGATCGACTACGCCCCCTCGCAGCTCTCGGGCGGCATGCGCAAGCGCGCCGGCTTCGCGCGCGCGCTTGTAACCGAGCCCGACGTGGTGATCTTCGACGAGCCCGACTCTGGCCTTGACCCTGTGCGCACCGCGCTCTTGTGCGAACTGATCAAAGAGATGCACGAACAGCTCGGCGGCACCTACATCGTCGTAACCCACGACATCGCCTCCGCGCGGCGCATCGGCGAATACATCGCGTTGCTGTGGCGCGGTCGCATCGTCGAAGCGGGCGACGCCGAGCGTATGTTCTCCTCGGAGAACCCCTTCGTCAGGCAGTTCTTGAGCGGCTCGGCCAGCGGCCCGCTGGGAATGGACTGAGCGCAGCTGTCTGTTGCCCGCTCCTGACCATATGCGAACATACGTTCGCCCATGGTCGTGTGCGTCCACATCCCGCGCTTTGCCCTGACCGTCGCTGCCGGCGGCGCCGAAGCGCTGACCGGCAAAGCGCTGGCGCTGGCTCCAAGCACCGGTGAGGAGCTGCGCGTCGGCGAAGCCTCCGGCGCGGCCGAGGCGCACGGCGTCGCGGCCGGGATGGCTCTGGGCGAGGCGCTCGCCCGCTGTCCCGAGCTTGAGCTGGTCGCGGCCGATCCAGTATCGGTTGCCGACGCCTGGGAGGCGGCGCTGGAAGCGTTGGAAGCGATCGGCGCCGCCGTCGAGCCTGAGCAGGAAGGGACCGCTTACTTCGAAGCCGACGGCCTGCGCGGCTTGCACGGCTCTGACCAGGGCACGATCGCGGTCGCTCGGGGCGCCCTGGCCCGACCGGCACGGCTGGGAGCAGGCCCGACCCGCTTCAGTGCGCTGGCCGCGGCGTTGAGCGCGCGTGGCAGGCGTCCAAAGATTCTCGACGCCGGCGGTGCCCACGCTTTGCTCACGCGCACGCCGGTGGAGCTGCTGGCCCGGCGCGCGCGGACGGCAATGCTGGTGGTGCCGCTGAGGCGGCTGGGCGTGCGCACGCTCGGCGAGCTGCGCGGGCTGGGAGCGGCCGCGATGTCCGATCGCTTCGGCGACGCCGGCCTGCTCGCCTACGGCCTCGCCGCCGGCACCGACACGCCGCTGGCGCCACGCCAGCTGGAAGGGGGCCTGTCGGAGTCCCTGCACGTCGGCGATGGCGGCAGCGGCCAGATGCTCGCTCGCGTGCTTGGCGTGCTGGTGGACCGGTTGCTGGCCAACCCGCGGCGGCGTGGCAGGACGCTGCGCGCCGTAGTGCTGGCGGCCGAGCTGGACGGTGGTGGCAGCTGGCATGAGCGAGTCGTCTTTCGCGAGCCGCTCGGCGACAGAGAGCGCGTGTGTCTGTCGCTCGCTCCGCGCCTGGCGCTGCTGCCCGCGCCGGCGCACGTGCTGCGGCTCGGGGTCGATCGCTTCGGCCCTGCTACAGGCGATCAGCAGGCGCTGCTTGAGCAGGACGCCCAAGCGCGACGTGAGCGGTTGCGCGAGGCGGTCCGGCAGGTGCGCTTGGTGGCCGGCCACGACGCCGCCCTGCGCGCTGTCTGCATCGATCCCGACTCGCGTGTCCCTGAGCGACGCGTGGTGCTCGCGCCGCTGCCGTGAGCGCGCCGCGCGCCTTGGGCTTGCCGCGCGCTGCCCGTGTGCGCGTTCGCGCCGGGCGCCCTTGCGCGGTCAACGGCGAAGCGGTCGAGGCTGTGCGCGAGTCCTGGCTGGTGGAGGACCGTTGGTGGACAGGTCGTCCGCTGCGCCGGCGCTACTGGGAGATGGTGGGAGTGCGCGGGCGCAACCTGGTCGTCTTCCACGACCTGGTGCTCGGGGGCTGGTTCGTGCAGGGGGCATAGAAGCGATGGCAGACACGCCTGCCTACGTCGAGCTTCACTGCCACTCGGCCTACTCGTTCCTGGACGGGGCATCGCTGCCGGAGGAGCTCGCCTACCGGGCGGCGCAGCTAGGGCACAGCGCGCTGGCGCTGACCGACCACAACTCGCTGTCGGGCTCGATGGAGCTGGCCCAGGCCGCTCCTGAGGCCGGCGTGCGCGCGATCCACGGCGCTGAGGTGGACATCGCTCCTGAGCGGACGGGGGAGCCCTCTCGTCACCTGACCCTGCTTGTCGCCGACGGCCGCGGCTGGCGCAACCTGTGCCGGATCCTCACCGCCGCACACGCGCACACGCGCGGAACGGGTGGGAATCCAGCCAAGCGCGGCGAGCCGTCGATCGACTTGCCGACGCTGCTCGACCACACCGAGGGCCTCGTCTGCCTGACCGGTTGTGCCGGTCACGGCGTGCACGATGAGCCCACCGCGCGGCGGCTGCTCGATGCCTTTGGCCCCGAGCGCCTGCGCGTGGAGTTGCAGCGGCCCTATGCACGCCACGATCGCGCTCGCAACCGCGCTCTGCGGCAGCTGGCGCGCCGGCTTGGCGTTCGCACTGTCGCCAGCGGCGACGTCCACGCCCACGATCGCGATCGCGCCGCGCTGCAGGACGCGTTCGTGGCGCTGCGCCATCACTCGACGCTCGACGCCTCCGAGCCGCAGCGGCGCGGCAACCACAGCCATGTGCTGACGACGCCGCAGGCGATGGCCGCCCGCTTTGCCGACCATCCCGAAGCGGTGCGCGAGACGCTGCTGTTGGCGGAGCGGCTGTGCTTCGACCTGACCAAGGACCTTGGCTACAGCTACCCCGGAGCCGAGGACGAGGATGCCAACCGCAGGCTCGCCGAGCTGTGCCGCGTCCGCCTGCAGGAACGATATCCGCGAAGCGCAGGGGGCTTACGCGCCGAGGCTCAGGGGCGCCTGGAGAGCGAGCTGCGCGTGATCGCAAAGCTCGGCCTGGCGGGCTTTTTCCTGCTTCACCACGAGATGCTTGAGCTGGCGCGCGAAGTGGCACATGAGCTGCGCGGGGTGGGTGGGCTCGAATCCGCCCGCGCGCTGCTGGCGCCGGGACGCGGGCGCGGGTCGTCGGTGTCCTCGCTCGTCTGCTACCTGACCGGCCTCTCGCACATCGACCCGGTCGCCAACCAGCTTTTGCTCGGCCGCTTCCTGCACGAGGACCTGCGTGGCCTGCCCGACATCGACCTGGACTTCCCGCGTGACATCCGCGCGGCGTTGATCCCGCGTGTGCACGAGCGCTTCGGCAACGAGCACGCCGCGCTGGTGGCGGCCTTCCCGACCTTCCGCGCACGCGGGGCGATCCGCGAGCTGGGCAAGGCGCTCGGCTTGCCGCCGGGGGAGCTTGAGCGCGCAGCGCGCACCGCCGACGGCTGGGAGCGCCACGCCGAGCACGACCTGCCCGAGGACTCACCGCGCTGGCGCTGGCTGGCCAAGCTGGTCGATCAGGCCTACGGCCTGCCGCGCCACCTCTCCCAGCACCCCGGTGGGATGGTGATCTCCACCCGCCCGCTGATCGACTGCTGCCCGACCGCCCCCAGCGCGATGGCAGGCAGGCAGATGGTGCAGTGGGACAAGGACTCCTGCGCCGACGCGGGCTTCCTGAAGATCGACCTGCTCGGCCTGGGCATGCTCTCGGCGGTCGAACGCTGCGTCGATGAGATCCAGCGCGTACGCGGCGTGCGGGTGGATCTCTCGCGCATCCAGTTCGATGACGCCGATACGTTCGCGGCCATCGGGCGGGCCGACACGGTCGGCGTGTTTCAGATCGAGAGCCGCGCGCAGATGCAGTCGCTGAAGCGCACCAAGCCCGCCACTTTGCGGGACCTGACGGTGCAGGTCGCGATCGTGCGCCCCGGCCCGATCCAGGGTGGGGCGGTCAACCCCTACATAGAGCGTCGCGCGCGCCTGCTTGCCGACCCGGGCTATGAGCCGCCGTTTGAGCATCCTTCGCTGAAGGACGTGCTCGGCGAGACGCTCGGCACGATCATCTTCCAGGATCAGGTGATGCAGGTCTCAGAAGCGTTCGCCGGCTTCACCGCCGGCGAGGCCGACGGCCTGCGCCGGGCGATGAGCCGCAAGCGCTCGCAAGCGGCGATGGACTCCCATCGCGAGCGCTTCATCGCCGGCGCCGCCCGCCACAGCGGCGCCGGTCCACGCACGGCGCAGCGGGTGTGGGAGATGGTCTCGGGCTTTGCCGGCTTCGGCTTCCCCAAGGCGCACGCGACCGCCTTTGGCCTGCTCGCCTACCAGTCGACCTGGCTGCGCGTCAATTACGCCCCAGAGTTCCTGTGTGCGCTTTTGAACGAGCAGCCGATGGGCTTCTACGCCCCGGACAGCCTCGTGCACGAGGCGCAGCGGCGCGGGATCCCGGTGCTCGGGCTCGATCTGAACTTGTCGGGGGTGCAGTGTGAGGTGGAGGCGTTGTCTGTCGAGAGGCAAAACGCGCAAAGGGGGGTGTTTCAACTTCAATCAAAGGGGGGTGTTTCAAAGGGGGGCGTTTCGTCGCAAACGCAAAACGAGAAAACGAACACGAACACTCCTCCAAGTCTCGGCGTGCGACTCGGCCTCGGTTACATCAAGGCGGCGAAGGAGGAAGATGTACGCGCGCTGGTGGCCGAGCGCGAACGCGGAGGCTCTTTCCGCGACCTGGGCGAGCTGGCCGCACGGACTGCCACCCGTCGGGGTACGCTCGAAGCGCTGGCCTGGTCGGGGGCGTGCGACGCGATCGCCGGCGGTCGCCGCGAGGCACTGTGGCAGTTGGGGATCACAGCATCAGGACAGGACACGTCTGGGGGAGTGCAACTGGCGCTGCCGGTGAAGCTGCCCGACCCTCCATCGTTGCGGCCGCTGGACCGCTGGCAGCGGCTACTCGCCGACTACGCCTCAAGCGGCGTGACCGCGCACGACCACGCGATGGCGGCTCTGCGCGAGCGCCTGCGTGTGCCGATGCTGGCAACCAGCGCGCAGCTGGCGAGGATGCCGCACGGCTGCGCGGTGACCGTCGCAGGCCTGGTGATTGCCCGCCAGCGTCCTGGCACGGCCAAGGGGACGATGTTCCTGCTGTTCGAGGACGAGTGGGGCGTCATCAACTTGATCGTCCCCAAGGCGGTCTACGAGGCGCGTCGCGCGCTGGCTCGCGCCGAGCCGCTGCTGTTGGCGCACGGGCGGCTGGAGCGCCACGACGGGGTTGCCAATGTGATCGTGTGCGAGCTGGAGCCGCTGGAGCGCTTCCTCGACGCACCTCTAGTCGAGCAGGGCGCAAGCGTGAGTCGCTTGCCGCGGCCCAGCCAAACCGCTCCAACGCCGGATGCCGCCGAGACAGACGACGAGCGCGAAGATGCCGCCCGTGTGGCCGCGGGCATGCGCGCTGTAGCGCCGCCGATCCAGAGCTTTGCCTCGGGGCGGCGGCGGTAGCTCGTGGGCTTCCCGTTCGAGAATCGTCTCAGGTCGCGTGCAAGCTGAAAGGTTGTGCACTCGCTCCGCCGAGGACATGGCGAAGCTACTCGTCGCCGCTTGAGCACAGCCGGACGGGTACTCTCCCATCCGTGCGCTACCGCAAACTCGGCTCCAGCGACATCGCGGTCTCCGAGATCAGCCTTGGCTCCTGGCTGACCTATTCCGGCGGTGTCGGCTCCGAGCAGGCCAAGGCCTGCGTCGACGCTGCCTTCGACGCCGGCATCAACTTCATCGACACGGCCAACGTCTACGGCCAGGGGGCGGCCGAGGAGGTGCTCGGCGAGGTGCTCGCCGGGCGCGAGCGCTCCTCCTACGTGCTCGCCACCAAGGCCTACTTCCCGATGTCAGAGAGCGATCGCGGCCTCTCGGCGCAACAGATCCACAAGCAGGTCGACGCGTCGCTGAAGCGGCTGCGAACCGATCACGTCGACCTCTACCAGTGCCACCGCTACGACGAGGACACTCCGCTAGAGGAGACGATGGCGGCGCTGAGCGAAGTCGTGCAGGCCGGCAAGGCGCGCCACATCGGCTTCAGCGAGTGGCCGGTGCAGAAGATCGAAGCCTCGCTTGCCTGGGCCGACGAGGCGGGTGGGTCTCAAAATAAAACGCGCTGGGTCTCAAGCCAGCCGCAGTATTCGCTGCTGTGGCGGGCGCCCGAGAAAGAAGTGATCCCGCTGTGCGAGCGCGAGCAGATCTCGCAGATCGTGTGGTCGCCGCTCGGCCAGGGGGTGCTGACCGGCAAGTACCGTCCCGGCCAGGCGCCGCCGCCCGACTCGCGTGCTGCCAGCGACAGCATGAGCGGCTTCATCGGCCGGCTGATGGTCGATCCGGTGCTCCAGGCCGTGCAGCGGCTGAAGCCGGTCGCCGAGCAGGCCGGCATGACGATGCCGCAGCTGGCGCTGGCATGGGTGCTGCGCCAGCCCAACGTGGCCTCGGCGATCGTCGGCGCCAGCCGCCCCGAGCAGGTGCACGCCAACGCTTCGGCGTCGGGCCTGACGCTCGACGAGCAGACGCTCGCGGCGGTCGATCGGGCGCTGGACGGCACCTACATCAGCTGATGGCCGCGGCCCAGCTCGTCCTGTTCGACATCGACGGCACCCTGATCGACACCGGCGGCGCCGGTGCGCGCAGTTGGGCGTGGGCGTTTCAGCGCGTGTTCGGCCGCGAGGTCGACATCGCCGAACACTCGACCGCCGGCATGACCGATCCCGCGATCGGGAGGGTGACCTTCGCCGAGGTGATCGGCCGCGACCCGACGCCCGAGGAGCTGACGCGGCTGATGGCCGGCTACCAGGCCGTGATCCCCGACTACGTCGCCTGCTCGCCGGGCTACCGGGTGCTGGCGGGCGTGCGCGACCTGCTGCAGCGCCTGACCGAGACCGGCGTCGCGCTCGGGCTGACGACCGGCGGCCTGCAAGCCGTCGCCCACGCCAAGCTCGGGCGCGGTCAGCTCAACCGCTACTTCCTGGTCGGAGGCTACGGCTCGGACTCCGAGGACCGCGTTGAGTTGACGCGCGTCGCGATCGAGCGTGGCGAGCAGCTGCTTGGACGCAAGTTTGATCCCGAGCAGGTGTTCGTCGTCGGCGACACGCCGCTCGACGTGGCGGCAGCCGAGGGTGCTGGGGCCGTCTCGGTCGCCGTCGCCAGCGGTCGCTACGACGTGGAGGAACTGGGCGCGGCCCAGCCCGACCACGTGCTGGCTTCCCTGGCCGAGCCGTTCCCCGGCGCCTGAGCCGGCCCTGAAGTTCGCGCCGCCTCGCCCTCTAGCGTTTGCGAGCTATGCAGCAGCAAGCCGAGACCGCGACCGCGGCACCACTGTCGGTCACGCAGCTGGCGACGCGCGTCGGCTCGGCGCTGCGCGAGCTGGGCGACGGCTGGGTGGAGGGGGAGGTCACGCAGATCAGCCTGCACCGCTCGTCCGGCCACGTCTACCTGACGATCGCCGACGAGTCGGCCAGCCTCGACGCTTGCATCTGGAAGGGCCGCGTCGAGCGCTGCCGGCCACTGCCGGCACAAGGAGAGCTGGTGCAGGCGCACTTCGAGCGCGTCGACTTCTACGCGCCCCGTGGCTCGACCAAGCTGATCGTCGATCGCCTGCGGCCCACCGGCGAAGGCGAGCTGTTGCGCCGCCGCGCCGAGACGCTGCGGCGGCTGCGGGCCGACGGGCTGTGCGATCCCGAGCGGCGCAAGCCGCTGCCGGCGTTCCCACGGCGGGTGGGGGTGATCGCCGCCCGCAACGACGCCAACGTCGATGTGATCCAAGCGCTGCGGCGGCGTTTCCCGCCACAGGACATCGTCTTCTGCGCGGCTTCGGTCCAGGGGGTGCACGCCGTCGGGTCCGTGATTGACGCGCTCGGCCGTTTGCAGTCGGTTGAGCACGTCGACGTGATCGTGATCGCCCGCGGGGGTGGCTCCACCGCCGACCTGGTGGCCTTTGACGACGAGCGGCTGTGCCGCGCGATCTTCGCCTGCGCCAAGCCTGTGATCACGAGCATCGGCCACACCAAGGACCGGCCCAACTGCGATCACGTCGCGGCTGCGTTTGCGCCGGTCCCGGCCAAGGCGGCCGAGCTTGCGATCCGCCACTCAGCGCAGGAGGTCGTGCAGGAGCTCGACCGCCACAGCGCGCGGCTGGCGCGCGTGCTCGACCGCCCGCGCGAGACGGTCGATCGTCTCGGGACGATGCTGAGCGCCTCAAAGGCGCGGGTCGCGCGCAAGCAGATTGACCTGCTGGCCGCGCTGGACCGTCGCTCCGCCGAAGCGTTGCGCGAGCTGCGCCGGCGCCTGGCGCAAAGGCGTGAGGCGATCGAAGCTGACAACGCCAGGCTCGGCCCGTCCGCGACACGGCTGCTGGCGCGCCAGTCCGAGCGGCTGCAGTCGCTCGGCGCGGTGGTTGACGCCAAGGACTTCCGCCGCCGCGGCTGGGCTATGGTCGCCGATGGTGGCGGTCGCGCCCTGACGAGCGTCGCCGAACTGCGCGCCGGCGATCGCGTTGAGCTTCACTTCGCCGACGGCGCCGCCGTCGCGAGCATCGAGCAGGTAGACCAAGGAGGAGAGCCGTGAGCGAGGCAACCGCCACACCGCAGGCAAGCATGTTTGAGAGCGATGCCGAGCCGCGGCTGCGCGCGGCACGCGTAAATGGCGAGGCTGAGTCCAAGCGCTCTGCCGAGCCGATCACCTTCGAGCAGGGCTACGAGGAGCTGAAGGCGATCGTGGCGCGGCTCGACGACCCGGACCTGCCGATCCACGAGATGTTCGAGGGGTTCCGTCGCGGCAAGGGCTTGGAGCAGGCGCTGCGCTCCTATCTGCAGGAGCGCGAAGGCGAACTGGCCGAGCTCCAGGACGGCAACGACCTGGTCGAGTTTGAGATCGTCGCACCCTCAGGCGAGCAGGGCGGCGCGCGTTAGCGACGCGAGGGTGTCCCGGGCAGCAGCGCCGGGGCAGAGGTGTCCGGGCCAGCAGTGTCCGGGCCGGCGGTGCCCGGGCGGTGGCGTGCGCCTAGCGCGGCTGTACCACCAGCGCCTGCCTGGCTCTGCCCACAGGCCCCTGTTCGTCGTGTAGCACGCTCTCGGCCCAGCCGATCCCGCCCGGGTGAAGCAGCGTGCGCGCGTCAAGCGCAACCCATTCGCCGACCGGGCGGCGGTCCAGCTCGATCGACAGGTCGGCGTTGATGAACAGGTAGCGGTCGAAGGGTAGGGCCGCGGCGACGCCGTTGCCGAAGTCGGCGGCGGCGGCCACCCGCGCCAGCGGCGTCAACGGCTCGCCCGGCAGCAGCGGGTGGCGCAGTCGCATCCACACCGTCGCTGCACCGGTGGGCTGGTGACGCGACTCGGCGTCGTGCTCAGGCAGCTCGCCCACGAGCGGATGGCCTGAGAGAAAGCGCATCTCCATCGCGCTGGCGGCAAAGCTGCGGCGCCGATCGTCGTCCAGTGCGAACACGATGGCGTCTCCGTCCTGCGGTGGCGCGATCCGCGCAGGTGAGGCCTCTCGCAACCGCGCCAGCGCCGGCTCGGGCAGCTCTCCCGGCACCGGCACGATCCGCAGCGCGCTCGCGCGGCAGACGATCTCGCCGCCGGCCTCGACCTCGGCCGCCAGCGCCTGCACGCGGCGCCCGGGCCGAGTGATCTGAGTCGACAGCTTCAAGGGGGCCATCGGGATCGGGCGCAGGAACTCGAACTGCATCCGCGCGATCGGCAGCTCCTCGCCGGGCTGCACGCGCTCGAATGCCGCCGCGATCAGCGCGGCCGGCGCGCCGCCGTGCAGCGCCCGCGGGTCCCACGGGCCGCGGGCGTGCTCGGTTGGGACGTAGGACTCGCCCTCGGCGAGAAAGATGCTGTCGCCCACCGGCGTGCTCAGGCGGGCAGGCCGGCGACGAAGTCGGCCAGCTTGTCGGGGTCGCGCAGCGGCGCGCCGTGCCCGAAGCAGGCCAGCGAAGGGCACAGCGCCGCCAACCGACGCGCCGAGGCGCGGTTGCGCACCGGGTCGTCGGTGAAGAACTCGGGCGGGTCTTTGAGGCCGGGAATGCCCGTGCGCACGTTCATGTTGTTGAGCACGTCGCCAAGGATCAGAACGCGGTCGCGCTCGCGCCAGAAGGCGACGTGCCCGATCGTGTGCCCCGGGGCCTCCAAAACGGTGAAGCCCGCGACCTCGTCTCCCTCTTTCAGGGCCTTGGCGACCGGATGCGGCGGCCCTACCCAGAAGCGCTCCTGGGAGCGTTTGATCCAAGCGGGAGCCTTGGCGCCTGTCACTTTGCCGGGCTGCTCCATTTTCGCGACGTCTCTCTCGCCAACCCACAGCGGCACGCCGAAACGCTCGCAGACGGCATGGCTTGAGCCCTGGTGGTCGGGGTGGACGTGGGTCAGCGCGTGCGCGGAGAGAGTGCGGCCGGCCAGCTGCTTGAAGATCCGCCGCTCGGCCTGCCGGGTCGCGGCGTCGATCAGCACGTCGCCGACCAGATAGACGTTAATCGCGTTGGGTGGCCAGCCGCTCAGCAGGTGGACGTCCTCGGCTATCTCCTTCATCGCGCTCCCTTCGGGTCGGCTCCGTATGAGCGTCAGCTCCGCGTCGAGCGGGACTCTAGCTGCGCCGCTGCTCCCAGGAGAAGCCGCGCACGGCGAACACCGCTCCGAACGCTCCCCACAGGGCGATCACGACCAGGTCCGAGATGTTCGTCCCAATGCCGCTGCCGGTGACCATCGCGCCGTACAGCCCGTCGATCAGCGGCTTCAGCGGCAACGCTTCGGCGATGTGGCGCAGGAAAGCCGGCGCGCTTTTCGAGTCGAACACGTAGAAGGACACGAACACGACAGGCAGGAACACGGCGTTGACGTAGGCCGCTGTGGACTCGAAGTTGGGGATCGTGTGCGCGAAGGCGACGCCGAGCGCCGCGAAGCAGACGACGCCGACGGCGACGAACACGATCAGCTCGATCCAGTCGCGCGGCCAGCCGATGCCGAAGAACAGCCGGCCCGCGATCGTGATGATCGCGATTTGCAGCGCCGTGTTGGTGACGGCATTGGCGGCCACGCCGCCGAAGTAGGAGCCGGCCGGCAGCGGCGTGCCGTGGATGCGCTTGAGCACGCCGCGCTCGCGCAGGAACACGATGTTGTAGGCAAGCGCCGTGAACGTGGTCGACATCACGGCCATCCCGGCGATCGCGGGCACGAGCAGGCTCAGGTCGTGCTGGCGGCCGCTGAGTATCGCCCCGCCCGCCACCAGGAATAGCAGCGGCAGCGCGAAATTGAAGAAGGCGGCGCTGGGATTGCGCCAGAACATCCGCCGCTCCAGGCGGAACTGGCGCCAGCCAAGGACGACGGCCTCAGAGGGTGGCGCAGCCGGCCGAAGGCCGGCGAGCCGGAACGGGGATGCGAGCCGAAGACGAGTGTCTCCCCGGCTCCGGCGGGCCTCTCTTCCTCGATCAGGCATCGGCGGTCAGCTCCAGGTAAACGTCCTCAAGCGATGGCCGCCCGACGCTCAGCTCATCAAGCTGCTCGCCACGCGCCAAGGCTTCGGCGGTCAGCTCGTGCAAAGTGCGCGTCGGGTCCTCGGTCTCGATCTCAACGTGCCGGCCGGACGCGTCGCGGTAGCCGATGCGGTAATGGGCGGCGCCGGGCGGGTGGCCGTCCAATTCTCTCGGCGGCCCGATCGCAAGGATGCGCCCCTCCTTGACGATCGCCACGCGGTCGGCCAAAGCCTGCGCCTCGTCCAGATAGTGGGTGGTCAGCAGGATCGTCTTGCCGAGCGCCTTCAGCGAGCGGATCGTCTCCCAGGCAACCTGGCGCGCCTGCGGGTCAAAGCCGGTCGTCGGCTCGTCCAGGAAGATCAGCTCCGGGTCGCCGACCAGCGCCAGGGCGAAGTCCAGCCGCCGCAGCTGCCCGCCGGAGAGCTTGCGGACGCGAACGTCGGCCTTCTCCTGCAGGCCGACGAGCGCGAGCACTTCCTCGACCTGGCGCGGAGCTGGATAGAAGCCGGCCCAGTGGCGCAGCGCCTCGCGTGGGGTCAGCTGGCTGTAGATGCCGCCCGCTTGCAGCACGATCCCGATCCGTCGCCGCAGCGCAAGCTCGCGCCGCGCCGGATCGTGCCCGAGCACCGACACCTCGCCGCCACTGCGCTGGCGATACCCCTCAAGGATCTCGACGGTGGTCGTCTTGCCGGCCCCGTTGGGCCCCAGCAGCCCGAACACCTCGCCGACGGCGACCGACATGTCGATGCCACGGATCGCCTCGAAGTCGCCATAGCGCTTGTGCAGGCCCTGCACCTCGATTGCGGCTGTCACCCGGTCAATCCTATTTCTGTTCCACTCGGCGCATGCGCCGAGTGGCCGGACGGCGCATGCGCCGTCCGGGACATGGGCGCATGCGCCCATGTCTTCCCATCAGTAGCTCCCTACCAGTGGACCCCGCGCATCAGGTTCGCCATCGCCAGCTGCTCAAGCGAGGCGCGCTCGCTGGTCTCGGCCTCTCCGCGCGAGGCGGCCGAGTCGGGGAACACGCGGTAGGCCAGGTGCAGGATGCGATCGACCGCCCCCGGCGCGAGCGCGTAGAGAACCTCGCCGGTCGTGCCCAGCGGCGTCCCCATGTGCTTGGCGCGCGTGCGCAGCGCCTCGCAGATCATGTCGGCTGCCTCCTCGGGGGTGATCGCGGGGAAGGCGTCGTAGAGCTTGGTCGGCGCGATCATCGGCGTGCGCACGAGCGGCATGTGGATCGTGGTGAACGTCACCCCGTCGCCGATCACCTCCGAGGCGACGACGCGCGTGAAGGCGTCGAGCGCGGCCTTGGAGGCCACGTAGGCCGAGAAGCGCGGGGGGTTTGTCTGCACGCCGATCGAAGACACGTTGACGATGTGCCCCTGGCCGCGTGCGCGCATCTGCGGCAGCAGGCCGATTATCAGCTTGACCGCGCCGAAGTAGTTGATCTGCATCGTGCGTTCGAAGTCGTGAAAGCGCTCGTAGCTGAGCGCGATCGAGCGGCGGATCGAGCGCCCGGCGTTGTTGACGAGCATGTCGACGTGGCGGTGGTCCTCTTTGACGCGCTCGATCAGGCGGTCGATCTCCTCCATGTCCGACACGTCGGCGGCGTACACGTAGGCCAGGCCGCCGGCGGCGACTATCTCCGCGCGCACCTCCTCCAGCTTCTCGACGTTGCGCGCCACCAGCAGCGGAACCGCCCCGGCCGCGGCGACCTTGATCGCGGCGGCGCGGCCGATCCCCGAGGAGGCGCCGGTGATCAGCACGCGCTTGCCGCTGATCGCCTGTGCCAGCGTGCGCCCGCGGCTGATCGAGGGGTCCATCTCGCGCTCCCAGTAGTCCCACAGGTGCACGGCGTACTCGCGCAGCGCCGGCACGTGCTCGTAGGGAGAGCCGGCCAGCGCGCGCGCGGCCTGGGCGGTGTCGAAGGAGGGGACGAGGTCCACGTGCTCAAGCACTTGAGTGGGAATCCCCAGCTCGCGCAGCGTCAGCCGCCGTGCCTGGCGCAGCGGTGGCAGTTTCATCAGCAGCGACAGCGGCGCGGTCGGAACCGCGTCGAGCAGCCGCTTGTCGACGCTGACGGCAAAGCGCGGTGCGTGTGCGGCGGCGGCCAGGTCGTTGACGACCGAGTCCACGCGCTGGGAGTGGGGATAGGTCAGGTGAAAGGCCTTGCCGTCCAGCCCGGGTTGGTGGGCGATGTGATCCAGCGCTCCCGCCACCCAGTCGACCGGCACGACGTTGGTCTTGCCGAGGTCGAGCCCCACCAGCGGCAGCCATTGCGGCAGCAGCTGGCGCGCGCGCTGGATCGCCTTGAAGAAGTAGTAGGGCCCGTCGATCTTGTCCATCTCGCCGCTGCGCGAGTCGCCGACGACGACCCCCGGCCGGTACACGCGCCAGGGCACGTCCGTTTGCTCGCGCACGAGCCGCTCGGCCTCGAACTTGGTGGCGTGATAGGGGGAGGGCAGGCGCTGGCCTTGATCGAACTGGTCCTCGCCGAACACCCCTTTGTAGGCACCGGCGACGGCGATCGAGGAGACGTGGTGCAGGTGGCGGGCGCCAAGCGCGCCGGCCAGCTCGATCGCGTGTGTGGTGCCGCCGACGTTGACGGCCATGTCCAGCTCCATCGGCGCGGTCATGTCGTAGATGGCGGCGAGGTGGAAGAAGTGCTCGATCGCCCCGGTGAGCGCGGCCACCTGCTCGTCGTCCAGGCCCAGCAGCGGCTGGCGCAGGTCGCCGATCACCGGCTGTATGCGGCGGCTGACGGCCGTGTCCGAGTGCGCCTGCCAGCCGTCGATCATCTCGTCCAGGCGCGCGAGCGAGCCTTCGCGCACGAGCACGTGGATCTTGCCTTTGCGCTGCAGCAGCGCCTCGATCAGCCGCCGCCCGATGAAGCCGGTCGCCCCGGTCACGAAGTAGGCCATGTTCTCTCCCGGTAGTGGATCAGGCGAGGATAGCCCCGAAGCGCCTGCTCACGCTCCCGCGCCGGCCCCGCCGCGCCCCTCGCCGCCGGCAAAGCGGGCGGCTCCCTGCACCGCGTCGAGGTAGGTGTCCGGCCCGGCCTGTGCCTCCAGCTGCAGCCCTTGCTCCAGCGTCATCCCAAGCCCTCCGATCGCGGCGCGGCGGTCAGCCAGCATCGTCGGCTGCGGGAAGCGCGCCAAGTTGTTCGCCAGCTCGACCGCGCGCTGCAGGTGCCGGCCGTCGGGGACGACCTCGGTCAGCAGCCCGATCGCGTGCGCCTCGCCGGCCTCGATTATGCGCCCCGTCAGGATCAGGTCGAGCGCGCGCCCGAGCCCGACCACGCGCGGCAGCCGCTGCGTGCCGCCGTCGATCAGGGGCACGCCCCAGCGTCGCTCGGGGTAGCCGAGCTTGGCGTTCTCGCAGGCGATGCGCAGGTCACACCACAGCGCCAGCTCCAGCCCACCGGCGAGCGCGTACCCCGAGATAGCGGCGATCGTCGGCTTGGCGGGCGTCAGCCGTGTGAACCCCATCGGGCCGTCCGGCGAGCTCAGACGCGGCCCCAGCGTCTCGATCGACTTCAGGTCGGCGCCGGCGCAGAAGGCCTCCCCGCCGGCGCCGCACAGCACCATCACGCGCGCGCCGTCTTCGGATTCAAAGCGCTGCAGGGCGGCACGGAGCGCTTCGGCGGTGGCGCCGTCGACGGCGTTGCGGCGCTCGCGCCGGTCGATCGTGACGACCGCGGCGGCGCCGTTACGGTCGTAGCGAACTGGAGGCTGCTCGGCTGCTTCGTCGCGGTCGGTGCCGTCCGCGTTGGCGGTCATCGAACGGCTCGGACGCGTGCTACCAGCCGCCGCGCCAGCGGGAATCGCCGGCGTGCGCTTTTTCGGCTGCTTTACGCGCGGTTTTGCGCTTGTCCAGACGCCACTGGATCAAGCTCGCCGTGAGCGCGAACAGCGGGAAGAACAGGATCAGGATGAAGCCGGCGTTGGTGACCACTTTGTCGTTGGTCGCGCCGTAGAACCCGCGCCCGTCGTTGTAGGCCAGCGCGCTCGGCGCGAGCACGAACAGCAGCAGCGCGGAGGTCGCGGTCGTGAGGGCCAGGCGGCGCACGCCGGGAGCCTACCATCTCGACCGTGGCACTCCTCACCGCTTCAGACCTGCGCAAGGACATCGCCGGCAAGCCGCTGCTCGGCGGCGTTTCGTTCAAGCTTGAGCGCGGCGAACGGTTGACGATCGCGGGCCGCAACGGCGCCGGCAAGACGACTCTGCTGCGGATGATCGCCGGCGAGGAGGCGATCGACCACGGCGAGCTGGCCGTCGCCAAGGCCGTGCGGATCGCGCTGCACGACCAGCGCCCGCCGAGAGACCGCGGCGCGAGCCTGCGCGACTACGTGCTCTCCGGTTGCGCCGAGGAGCTGCAGATCGAGCGCGAGCTGGCGCAGCTGGAGGCGAAGATGGCTGAAGGCGGCGAGGAGCAGGCCGTGTTCGACCGCTACGCGCGCGCCCAAGCGCGCTTGGAATCGCGCGGCGGCTACCTGTGGCGGGATCGCGCAACGACGATGACACGCGGCCTGGGGTTCGTAGAGGCCGACCTCGACCGCGGCCTCGACACCTTCTCGGGCGGTCAGCTCACGCGTGCTTCGCTGGCCCGCGCGCTTGCCACGGGCGCTGAGGTGCTGCTGCTGGACGAGCCCACCAACCATCTCGACATCGAGTCGCTGGAGTGGTTGGAGCAGACGCTCGTGGACCTGGACGCCGCCGTGATGCTGGTCGCTCACGACCGCTGGTTCCTTGAGGCCGTCGGCACGGCCGTGCTTGAGCTGTACGGCGGCGCGGGCGGGGCTCCATCGCGCTCGCGCTTCTTCGCCGGCACGTGGCACTCCTGGCGGCGTGAGCAGGCGGCCCGCGAGATGGCGCTGGGCAAGGCGATCGACAAGCAGCAGGCCGAGATCGCGCGGATGGAGCGCTTCGTCGAGCGCTTCCGCTACAAGGCGACAAAGGCGCGCCAGGCGCAGTCGCGGCTGAAGCAGCTGGAGAAGATCGAGCGGATCGAGCGCGATCCACGCGGACACGCGGCGCTTGAGTTTTCTTTTAAGGCGCCCGAGCGCTCCGGCCGCGTGATCTTCGAGCTGCGGGACGCGCAGGTGCAGGTGGGCGAGCCGCCGGTTGTGCTGCTCGGTGGAGTGGAGCTGTGGCTGGAGCGCGGGGAGCACGTGTCGCTGGTCGGCGCCAACGGGACGGGCAAGACGACTCTGATCGAGACGCTGGCGGGACGGCGCGAGCTGGCGGCGGGCAAGCTCAGCGTCGGTCACAACGTCACTGTCGGCTACCTCTCCCAGCACGCCGAGGAGTTGGGAGCGGGCGGGCCGCCGGGGCAGAGCGTGGCCGAGGCGACCCAGCGGGCGACCGGGCTGACGCCGAACAAGGCGCGGTCGTTGCTGGGTCGCTTCCTGTTCTCCGGCGAGGACGCCGAGAAGCCGCTGGAAGGCCTGTCGGGCGGCGAGCGGCGGCGGCTGTCGCTGGCAATCCTGATGAACGGAAAACCGAGCCCGCCAAACGTGCTGATCCTGGACGAGCCCACCAACCATCTCGACCTGGAGAGCCGCGAGGCGCTGGAGGACGCGCTGCTGGCGTTCCCCGGATCGCTGCTGCTGGTCTCTCACGACCGCGCGCTGCTCGATGCGGTCGGCACGCGCACGATCGCGATCGAGGACCGCACGCTGCTCAGCTTCGTCGGCGGCTGGCCCGAGTATGTGCGCCATCGCGAAGAGCGCCGCGCGCCGACCCCGCAGGCAAACGGTGTTGTGGCATCGGCGCAACCAACCGGGCCGGTCAAGCCCGAGCCCGTTCCGCCCGCGCGCAAGGGCAAGGGCAAGGCGACAAAGGCCACCGTTGACGGCCCGTCGAAGAACCGCGTTCGCGAGCAGGGCAAGGCCGAGCGCGCGGTCGAAGAGGCCGAGACGGCGCTGCGGGCGTTGGAGCAGGAGCTGGCCGACCCCGAGGCATGGGCCAGCAAGTACGAGGCAGCCAAGTCCGAAGCGCGTCACACCGCGGCCAAGCGGACTGTGGAAGCTGCCTATGAGCGGCTGGGAGAGCTGATCGACTGAGTCCCACCGGCGCTGTGAGCGTCGTCGCTTTGCTTGACGACACAAAAAACAGGCGCCGGGGCTCTCTGACCTGAAGACGAGTACCCCGGCGCCTGCCAACCAACCCTCGTATCGGTCGGGTTAGGACCGAATGGGCAATAGCCATTATAGCGAAAAACCTGTGCATTTGTGCAAATGCTGCAGCCTCACATGCGATTTCCCCGGTGGTTGCGGGTTTTTGTACGTGAGAAACACCCCTGGACTTGGTTGCGCCCAAAACCTCGGAGCGCGATCCCGTCGATCCGGTCCGTCTAGACTGACGGTGGTGACCGGGGATCGAGTGAGAACGCTGCGTAACGTCGCGATCGTTGTGCTGATCGCCGCGGCTGTGCAGTACCTGCCGGGCGGTGGTCGGGTGGCTGAAGCGTTTGCCGCGGCGCTATGGGTGTTGTTCATGAGCGGGCTCGGTTATCTGTGCTACCGGATGTACCGGCAACGGCGCGTCGATTTGTATGGGTTGGGCGGCCGCTATCGCACGATCCTGTACGGCTCGCTTGCCGCCGGCTACGCCGTGATCGCGGCGCGGACGCGCATGTGGGAAACCGGCGCCGGCGAGCTTGCCTGGTTCGCGGTGATCGGGACGTGCGCTTGGGGCCTGCTGGTCGTGTACCGCTACGTGCGCGCCTATTGAGCGCGTCGGCGCCAAGCAGCACCGGTCGCGAGCGTTTGAGCGAGCAGCGCCGCGCGCTTCCCGATCGACCCGGCGTTTACCTGTTTCGCGACGGCAAAGGCCGCGTCATCTATGTCGGCAAGGCCAAGTCGGTGCGCAAGCGCGTGGCCTCGCACTTCGCCAAGGCGGAGGTTCCTTCCAGTCCCGGGCACGCGGAGATGGTGGCGGCGGTCGAGGCGATCGAGTGCGTCGTCGTCGGCAGCGAGGCCGAGGCGCTGCTCGCCGAGCAGAGCTTCATCAAGCAGTACCGGCCGCGCTTTAACATCCGCCTGCGCGACGACAAGTCCTATCCGTTCATCGCGATCTCGCTGGACGAGGATTTCCCGCGCGTGTACTTCACACGCGAGCGTCACCGTTCGGGCCGCGTCTACTTCGGCCCATATTCCAGTGCCAAGCGGGTGCGCTCGACGCTGGAGGTCTTGGCGAAGGTGTTCATGTACCGCTCGTGCACGGCCCCGGAGCCGGGCCGGCGCAGTGGCAGCCCCTGTCTGGACTACTACATCAAGCGCTGTGGGGCGCCCTGCGTCGGCTACGTCTCCAAGCAGGAATATCGGCACAGCATCGACGGCGTGATCGACTTCCTCTCCGGGCGCTTCAAGTCGATCGAACGCGACATCGAGGCGCGCATGCTGGCGGCCTCAGCGGCGCAGGAGTACGAGCAGGCGACGCTTGAGCGCAATCGCCTGCGGGCGGTGCGCTCGCTGATGGAGCGCCAGCGGGTGGCGCGCGAGTCGATCGGCACGCTGGACGCGGTCGCGGTCGCCGTCAACGGTCGCGACGCCAACGCCCAGGTCTTTCAAGTGCGCGACGGCGTGCTCTGCGACCGCCATTCCTTCTATCTCTCAAACGAGGTCGAGCGCGACGTCGGCGAGGTCGCCGAAGAGTTCATGTTGCAGTATTACGGTGGCCCGACCTCGCTGCCGGCGCTGATCGTCGTGCAGGGCGAGCTGGCCGACCGGCCGGTGCTGGCCGAAGCGCTCTCGGAGCGCCGCGGCGGGCCGGTACGGCTGCACGCGGCCGAGCGCGGCGACAAGCACCGCATCCTCGACCTGGCCCACCGCAACGCGCTGCTTGCCTTGGAGAGCGAGCGTCTGCGCGACGAGCGCCGTCACCAGCAGCGCGTGCAGGCGCTGGACGGGCTGCAGCTGGCGCTCGGGCTGGAGACGGTGCCGGTGCGGATCGAGTGCTTTGACATCTCAAACCTTGGCGGCACTCACACGGTCGCTTCGATGGTCGTGTTCGAGGGCGGCGCCCCGAAGAAGTCCGACTACCGCCGCTTTCGCATCAGGACCGTCCAGAGATCTGACGACTATGCCTCGATGGCCGAGGTGCTCTCGCGTCGCTACGCGCAGTGGGAGCAGCAGGCCGACATCTCCCCGCACGACCCGGCTTATGACGCGAGCTTCGCGGCGCTGCCGAACGTGGTCGTGATCGATGGCGGCAAGGGTCAATTGGCGGCCGGGCTGCAGCCGCTGGCGGGCTTTCGCGAGCGGGGGGTCGCCGTCGTCTCGCTGGCCAAGCGGATCGAGGAGCTGTTCCTGCCCGATCGGGCGCAGCCGCTCGTGCTCGATCACTCCACACCCGAGCTGCAGCTGTTGCAGCGCGTCCGCGACGAGGCCCACCGCTTCGCCATCACCCACCACCGCAGCCGTCGCGACAGCGCGATGACGGGCTCGCTGCTGGACGGCCTGCCGGGAATCGGCCCGTCGCGCAAGCGCGCGCTGCTGACCCACTTCGGCTCGCCGGAGGCGGTGTTGGCGGCCTCGCGCGAGGAGCTGCAGCGGGTGCCGGGCCTGCCGGCCAAGGTCGCGCGCGACATCCACGCGCTGCTGCACCGGGCGGGATAGCGCGCGCGTCTGCGCCAGCAGGCACAATCACTCTGAAATGGCGGCAACAAAGCCCGCGGGCTCGCGCGAGCAGGACGGACCGGCGAGGGAGTCGCGTCTGCAGGACCTCGTTGTCATCACGGGCTACTCGGGCGCCGGCAAGTCGACGGCGATGAACGTGTTCGAGGACGCCGGCTACTTCTGCGTGGACAACCTGCCGCCGGAGATGATCCGCTCGCTGGTCGAGCTGTTCGTGCACGAGGGCTCCAAGGTCGAGCGCGCCGCCGTCGTCTCCGACGTGCGCGGCGGCGTCTACTTCGAGGCGTTGACAGCGGTGATCGACGACCTGCGAACACTTGGCATCGCTCACCACGTGCTGTTCCTGGAGGCCGCCGAGCAGTCGCTGTGCACGCGCTACAAGGAGACGCGCCGGCGCCATCCGCTGGCTCCGCACGGATCGGTGGCTGAGGGCGTTGGCGCCGAGCGGGCGCTGCTTGAGCCGCTGCGCTCGCGCGCCGACCTGGTGATCGACACGACCGGGATGTCAGCGGCGACGCTGCGCGCGCGCATCGGCGAGGAGTTGCTGCCACGCCAGAGCGCCGGGCGGCTGGCGCTTACGTTCATGAGCTTTGGCTTCAAGCACGGCCCGCCGCGCGAGGAGGACCTCGCCTTCGATGTGCGCTTCCTGCCCAACCCCCACTATGAGGCGGAGCTGCGCGAGCTGACCGGCCACGACGAGCGGGTCGTGCAGTACGTCGCCCGCGACGGGCGCCTGGAGGAGCTCTACGAGCGCCTGCACGCGCTGCTTGACTTCCTGCTGCCCGAGTACGTGGCCGAGGGCAAGGCACACCTGGTGATCGCGATCGGCTGTACGGGCGGCAGGCACCGCTCGGTCGCGATCGCCGAGCACCTGGCCGAGCGCTACAGCGAGCGCGAGGACGTGACCGTCGCGGTCGCGCACCGCGACATCGACAAGCGCTCGCGCGAGCGCTGATAGCCTTCCGCCCGTGCCGGGCAGCTGCCCGGCATTGCTCTTTTCGTCATAGAGGGTGGCGCAGTCGGCCGGAGGCCGGCGAGCCGGGTCCCTCTTTCCTGTTAGGAGGCTGTGAATGCCCGTACGCGTCGGGATCAACGGATTCGGCCGCATCGGCCGAAACGTGTTCCGCGCCGCCATGGCTCGCGAGGACGCAAATGAGATCGAGTGGGTGGCCGTCAACGACCTGACCGACTGTCGCACGCTTGCCCATCTGCTCAAGTACGACTCGATCCTTGGCCCTTATCCCGGCAGCGTGGAGATGCGCGACGAGCAGACGATCGTCATCGACGGCCGCGCCCTCGCGGTGCTGGCCGAGCGCGACCCCGCCGCGCTTGACTGGGCCGGCCTCGGCGTCGACGTCGTGATCGAGTCGACCGGGCTGTTCACGGGCCGCGAGGACGCCGCCAAGCACCTGGCCGGCGGCGCCAGGAAGGTGGTCATCTCCGCACCGGCGACCGATCCTGACGTGACGGTCGTGCTGGGCGTCAACTTCGACGAGGCCTATGACCGCGGCGCCCACCAGATCGTCTCCAACGCCTCCTGCACGACCAACTGCCTGGCGCCGGTCGCCAAGGTGCTGCTGGAGACGGTCGGCATCAAGCACGGCCTGATGACTACGATTCACGCTTACACGGCCGATCAGCGCCTGCAGGACATGCCGCACAAAGACCTGCGCCGCGCCCGTGCGGCCGCGATCAACTTGATCCCAGCCTCCACCGGCGCCGCCAAGGCGATCGGGCTGGTCGTGCCACAGCTGCAAGGCAAGCTGCACGGCTTTGCCGTGCGCGCCCCCGTACCAACCGGGTCGGTGGTGGACCTGACGATCGAGGCCGAGCGCGCGACCAGCGTCGAGGAGGTCAACGCGGCGCTCCAGTCCGCCGCGCGGAGCGGGCCGCTGCAGGGCCTGCTCGACTACACCGAGGACCCGATCGTCTCGACCGACATCGTCGGCTCGCCGTACTCCTCGATCGTCGATTCGCAGCTGACCGCGGTGATCGATGGGACGATGGTGAAGGTGATCGCCTGGTACGACAACGAGTGGGGCTACTCCAATCGCGTGGTCGATCTTGTCCAGAGGGTGCTGTGAGCGAACCTGCGATCGCTGCGATCCGGGTAAACAGCGGACAGGCCCCGACGTGAAGGTGAGGCGATGAAGAGCATCGACGAGTTGGACGTGCGCGGCAGGCGGGTGCTGGTGCGCGTGGACTTCAACGTGCCGCTGTGCAAGGACGACCGCGGTGAGCCGGCGGTCGCCGACGACACCCGGATCGTGCAGGCGTTGCCGACGATCGAAGCGCTGCGCGCCCGCGGCGCCAGGTTGGTGCTGGTCTCACACCTCGGTCGCCCCGAGGGTCGTCCGGAGGCGGACCTGTCGCTGGCGCCGGTGGCGCAACGGCTGCGCGAGCTGAGCGGCGCGAAGGTGACGCTCTCGCCGGAGGTCGTCGGCGAGCGTTCGCGGAGGCTGGCCGACGAGCTTGCCGACGGCGAGATCCTGCTGCTGGAGAACGTCCGCTTCGAGCCGGGCGAGACCGCCGGCGACCCGGACTTCGCGCGGGCGCTGGCCGACCTGGCCGACCTCTATGTCAATGACGCCTTCGGCGCCGCCCACCGCGCGCACGCGAGCACCACCGGCGTGGCGGCGCTGCTGCCAAGCGCCGCCGGGCGACTGCTCGAACGCGAGGTGAACACGCTGACGGGCATCCTTGAGAGCCCCGAGCGGCCGCTCGTGGCTGTGATCGGTGGCGCCAAGGTGGCCGACAAGATCGGCGTGATCGATCGCTTCCTAGCGCTGGCCGACGCGGTCGTCATCGGCGGCGCGATGTGCTTCCCGTTCCTGTCCGCGCAGGGTCACACGGTCGGCGCGTCGTTGTGCGACGAGGATGAGGTTCCGCACGCCCGCCGCCTGATCGAGCAGGCAGCCGGCGCCGGGCAGGCGCAATTGTTGCTGCCGAGCGACCTGGTGATCGGCGAGCGCCTGGCCGAGGACGCCGCCGCGCGCGTGCTCGACGGGGTGGACGTGCCCGACGGCTGGATGGGGCTTGACATCGGGCCGCAGACAGTCGAGCGCTACGCGAGCGAGATCGCCGGCGCCGGCACCGTCTTCTGGAACGGGCCGATGGGGGCCTTTGAGTGCGAGCCGTTCGCGCAGGGCACGCGCGCGATCGCGCAGGCGGTCGCGAAAGCCGGCGGCGTGACTGTCGTCGGCGGCGGCGACTCGGCGGCGGCACTGGCCCGCTTCGGCCTGGAGGACGCGGTCGATCACCTCTCTACCGGTGGTGGCGCGACACTTGAGCTGGTCGAGGGCAGAACATTGCCGGGCGTGCAAGCGCTGCAAGGGGCAAGCGTCGCGTGAGCGGCGAAGCGCGCGTCCCGCTGATAGCGGGCAACTGGAAGATGTACAAGACCGAGGCGCAGGCCGAGGAGTACATCCAGGCGCTGCTGCCGCGCGTCTCCTCGATTGACCAGGTCGATGTGGCGATCTGCGTGCCCTTCACCGACCTGCGTGCGATGGTCGACTCGGCGCGCGGCTCGCGCGTGGAGGTCTACGCGCAGAACATGCACCAGGAGCCGGAAGGAGCATTTACGGGCGAGGTCTCGGCGCCGATGCTCTCAGAGCTTGATGTTGCCGGCGTGGTGCTCGGCCACTCCGAGCGGCGCGAGCTGTTCGGCGAGAGCGATCGGGCGCTGGCGATGAAGGTGGTGGCGGCCCTGGATGCCGGGCTGGCGCCGATCCTGTGCGTCGGCGAGACCGAGGCCGAGCGCGACGCCGACGAGACCGAGCGCAAGCTGCGCCATCAGATCGGCGAGGGCCTGGCCTCCGTGCCGACCGAGCGCCTGCAGGAGGTGGCGATCGCCTACGAGCCGATCTGGGCGATCGGCACCGGCAGGGTCGCCACGCCCGAGCAGGCGCAGGAGGCGATCGCGTTCGTTCGCGCGCTTGTGGCCGACCGCTCGCGCAAGGCCGGCGAGCGTGTGCGCATCCTCTACGGCGGCTCGGTCAAGCCGGAGAACGCGGTCGAGCTGCTGGCCTTGCCCGACGTGGACGGCGCGCTGGTGGGCGGAGCCTCGCTTGACGCCGAGTGCTTCGCGGCGATCGTCGCGGCCGCGCGGGCTTGAGCGATGGCGGCTCCCTGCGCCTGCCTGGTCGTGCTCGACGGCTGGGGCATGGCCGACCCGGGGCCGGGCAACGCCGTCTCGCTCGCTCAGACGCCCACGTTCGACCGGCTGTGGTCGAGCTTTCCGCACACGACCCTGACCGCCTGCGGCGCGGCGGTGGGCCTGCCGGAAGGGCAGATGGGCAACTCCGAGGTCGGCCACCTCAACCTTGGCGCGGGCGCCGTCGTCAAGCAGGATCTGGTCCGCATCGGCGAGGCAGTCGCCAGCGGCGCGCTGGCCGATAACGACGTTCTGCGGGGCGCGCTCAGCGGCGCCCCGCGCGTACACCTGCTCGGGCTGGCCTCCGACGGCGGCGTGCACTCCTCGCTTGAGCACCTGCGCGCGCTGATCGCGCTGGCGGCGAAGCTCGACGCGCAGGCCGACGTGGTCGTGCACGCCGTCACCGACGGCCGCGACACGCTGCCGCACGCCGGCGCCGGCTTCCTGGCCGAGCTTGACGGCGATCCCCAGGCGCGCGTCGGCAGCGTCGTCGGGCGCTACTGGGCAATGGACCGCGACCGTCGCTGGGAGCGCACGCAGCGGGCCTATGACCTGCTCGTGCACGGGCGTGCGCCGTACAGTGCCGGTAGTGGCGAGCAGGCCGTCCGCGACGCCTATGAGCGTGGCGAGAGCGACGAGTTCATCGAGCCGACGCTGGTCGGCGAGGAGGCCCGTATCCGTCCCGGCGACAGCGTGCTGTGCTTCAACTTCCGCCCGGATCGCATGCGCGAGATCGTGCGGGCGCTGGCCGAGCCGGGGTTCGCGGAGGTCGATCGCGGCGGCGCGCCTGCCGTCGAGCGGCTGGCGACGCTGACCGAGTACGAGCAGGGGTGGCCCTATCCGGTCGCCTTCGCGCCGGCGCGCCCCGCGACGACGCTCGCGCGCGTGATCGCGCTTGCCGGCGCGCGCCAGCTGCACGTCGCCGAGACCGAGAAGTACCCGCACGTCACCTACTTCTTCAACGGCGGCGAGGAGGCCCCGTACGAGGGCGAGCGGCGCGAGCTGGCGCCCTCGCCGCGCGACGTTCCCACCTACGACCACAAGCCGCGAATGAGCGCACCCGAGGCCGCCGACGCGTTTGTCCGCGCCTGGAGCGAGGACGAGCCGGAGTTCGCGATCATCAACTTCGCCAACGCCGACATGGTCGGCCACACGGGGGTGATTCCCGCCGCTGTGCAGGCCGTCGAAACCGTCGATGAGTGCCTGAGCCAGGTGCTTGACGCGGTTGCCGCCCGCGGTGGCGTGGCGGTCATCACCGCCGACCACGGCAATGCCGACCACATGCTTGAGCCCGACGGCTCGCCCAACACGGCGCACTCGCTCAACCCGGTGCCGCTGATCGTGACGGCGGCGGGCCTGAGCCTGCGCGAGGGGGGTATCCTCGCCGATGTGGCGCCGACGCTGCTCGACTTGCTCGGCACCGCCCAACCCCCGGAGATGACCGGACGCTCGCTGATCGAGCGCTGAGCGCAGAGAGAGGACGATCGTGCAGGCACTGATAGACGACAGCGAGGCTCCGGTCACACCCGAGCTGGGTCGGCGCCGGCGCGGCCGGCTGACGCTTGGCATCGTGTTCATCGGCGCCGGCGTCAACCATTTCCTGATGCCGCGTCCCTACGAGCGGATCGTGCCCCCGAGCATGAAGTCGCGGGCGCGAGAGCTGGTCGCGATCAGCGGCGTCGCTGAGATCGCCGGCGGGCTTGGCGTGCTGCTGCCGTGGACGCGCCGCCCGGCCGGCTTGGGGCTGATCGCGTTGCTGGCGGCTGTGTTTCCAGCCAATCTGCACATGGCGCTCTCCCCGGGGGAGTTTCGACGGATCCCACGCTGGGCGTTGTACGCGCGGCTGCCGCTGCAGCCGCTGATGATGTGGTGGGCATGGTCGGCGACCAGAGACCGGTCCGGCGAGGGCGGCTGAGCCGTTTTCAGGGGTCCGACGCTGCTATGTTCGTCCTAGCACGTCAGGTGTGCAGAGCATCGTCATGTCCACCGCAACAGCAACCGCGACGGTTCTGAAGCTCGTTCCCGAGGAGGTTTCGGGCGCCGCCGAGGAGCCCGACCACCTCAGCGAAGCGGAGCTGCGCGCCTGGCGCGGCCTGGTGCGAGCGCACGCCTCGCTGGCCAAGCGCCTGGAGGGTCGGTTGGAGCGCGAGCACGGGCTGCAGTTGAGCTCCTACGAGGTCCTGCAGCACCTGATCGACGCCCCCGGCGGCAGGATGCGGATGTGCGACCTGGCCGAGCAGGCACAGCTTTCGCGCAGCGGCTTGACCCGTCTGGTCGACCGCTTGGAGCGCGATGAGCTGCTCTCGCGCTGCAGCTGCGAGCAGGACGCCCGCGGCGCCTTTGCCTGCCTTACCGATCACGGCCGCGACCGCCTCGCCGCGGCACGCGGCACGCACCGGGCGGTCGTTCGCGAGCACTTCCTCTCCCACTTCTCCGAGCGCGAGCTGGAGGCGCTCGGCCGCATGTGGGAGCGGATCGGCGCCGGCTGCTGCGGCGTCTGAGCTAGTGTCCCGAGTCGAAAGTTCGGTGTGGGCTTGCCGAGCGCATGCGCGTGATCTGACGGTCAACGTCGTTCGTGCGCGTGCTGGTGGCACGTGTGCGGACGATGGGAACCGTCAGGCGCGTGCAGGCGCCGGGAAGCGCCATCGAACTTTCGACTCGGGACACTAGTCGCCCTTGGGCGTGCCCGTGGGTGCCGGCTGGCGCTCTTCCCGCTCTGCCGCGACAGCCTGCTCTGAGCGCTTGTGGCGACGGTGTGCGAGGAACACTCCGACCAGCACGACCAGCACGGCAAACAGGCCGAACAGCCCAAAGGTCTGTATCGCGTTGCCGGCCGCGTGGCCGAGGAAATAGGCGAGCAGGCCGATCGCGGTCGCCCAGCAGACACCCCCGATCGCGTTCCACAGGAAGAACGAGCGCCAGCGCATGTGCGTGGCGCCGGCCAGCCACGAGGCCCACACGCGCAGGCCAAGGATGAAGCGGCCGAAGAAGACCGCCTTGGGCCCGTGGCGTTCGAAGAACGGCTCGCCGGTCACGATCACCTGACGGCGCTGGCGCTCAAAGTGCCCCGGCCGTTCCAGCAGCCAGCGGCCGCCCTTGCGGCCGATCTGGTATCCGATGTTGTCGCCGACGATCGCCCCTGCCGCGGCGATCGCGATCACCAGCTCGATCTGCAGCTTGCCCTGGCTGGCAAGCACCGCCGCCGTGATCAGGCCCGTCTCACCCGGCACCGGCAGGCCGCTTGACTCGGCCATCACGACCAGGAACAGCAGCGGATAGCCGAAGACTTCGACGAGGTGGGTGACGCTGAGCGAGGAGGCAAGCATTGGCAGCACGGCTCCGACTCTAGTGGCCGATCTGGGGAACTAGGATGCCGCGAGGATGGCCTTTGAGATTCAAGCGCGCGAGCGCGATGGCCGCGCGCGCGCCGGGGTGCTGAAGACCGCTCACGGCGAGGTGCACACGCCCGCGTTTGTGCCGCTGGCGACCAAGGCGACGGTCAAGGGCCTGTTGACCGAGGAGGTCGCCGAGCTGGGCTATGAGATGGTGCTCGGCAACACCTTCCACCTGCTGTTGAGCCCCGGCCCGGAGCTGATCGAGCGCTTCGGCGGCCTGCACGAGTTCATGGGCTGGGAGGGGCCGATCGTCACCGACTCGGGTGGCTTCCAGGTCTTCTCGATGGGACACGGCACGATCGCCGAGGAGATCAAGTCCCGCTCATCCAGCGGCCGTCACGGTGCCGAGACCGGTCGACAATCGATACCCCATTCGGGGCACGCGGCGGGATTGCCGACCGGCCAGCGCGAGGGGGCGATCCTCTCGATCGACGAGGAAGGGGTGCGCTTCCGCTCCTACGTGGACGGGCGCGAGCGCTTCCTCTCGCCGGAGGGCTCGATGGCGGTGCAGGGGTCGCTGCGGTCGGACATCGCTCTGGTCTTTGACGAGTGCACTCCTTTTCACGTCGATCGCGACTACACCGAGCGTTCGACCGAGCGCACGCACCGCTGGCTGCGCCGCTGCCTGGATTGGCACGGCGAGCACGGGCCGGCCGGCCAGCTCGTGTACGGGATCGTGCAAGGGGGCGTGTACGAGGACATGCGGCGGGCCTCGGCGCGCGTGGTCGCCGCCAGCGGCTGTGACGGCGTGGCGATCGGCGGCTCGCTCGGCGCCGAGAAGGCGCAGATGTACGAGGTCGTGGGGTGGGCCACCGAGGAGCTTGGCGGCGAGCACGAGACGCTGCCGCGCCACCTGCTCGGCATCGGCGAGGTCGATGACCTGATCCGCGGCGTGGAGCTCGGCATCGACACGTTCGACTGCGCGATGCCGACCCGCCTGGGCCGCCACGGCACGGCGCTTGTGCCCGAGCCTGAGAAACGCTGGCGGGTGGACCTGACCAAAAGCGAGTGGCGCGAGTCCGAGCGGCCGTTGATGGAGGGATGTGTGTGCCGAGCCTGCTCCCGTGGGCTTTCGCGGGCGTATTTGTCCTATTTGGCGCGAGCGGGCGAGCTGACCGGGATGCGGCTGCTGACGGAGCACAACCTGGCGTTTTTGGCTGGGCTGATGGGGGAGCTGCGTGAGGCGATCGTAAGCGGACGATTGTCTACAGTAAGCGCTAGGATCCTCGGCGGGTGACGGCCGTCCGGGGATCCGCAAATGCGGGACTCTGTATTTCGGGACTTACTTCGTGTTTTCCCCGACCAGCTGCCGCAGCGCTTCCGCCGATTCCTGCACGTCGTTGTAGAAGACGTTGCGCAGCGTGACCTTCGTCGGCGCCGGCGCGCTGAGCACGACGATCAGCGCGATCACGCCCGCCAGCGCCAGCAGCGCCACGACCGCGGTGGTCAAGCGACGTGCGCCGGAGGCGCGGCGGGGCCCTGCCGCCGCCACCGGCCTTGGCGCCGGCTGGCGCGCCGGCCCCCGCCGCGGCTGGCGCGGCACGACCGCTTCGCGTCGCGCCGCGTCCTCGCGCGGCCTGCCTGTGCCCGCCAACACCGTCGTTGCCTCGGTCGCGTGCGCAACCGCACGCGAATGTCGCGGCTCGGGAGTCGCGATCCCGAGCGCCCCGTCGCTGATCGCCCGGCCCATCTCGCGTGCGCTCTCATAGCGTTCGCGCGGGTCGAGCGCCAGCGCCCTGGCGATCGCGTACGCCAGCTCGGGCGGGCAGGCAGCCACCAGCGTGTCGAGCAGCGCCGGCTCTTCCTGCTGCTGCTTGAGCGCCAGCTCGGTCAGCGAGGCCGCTTCGTAGGGGAGGCGGCCCGAGATCAGCTGGTAGGCGACGACGCCAAGCGCGTACAGGTCCGCGCGCGGCCCGGCTTCCTCGCCGCGTGCCTGCTCGGGCGCCAGGTAGGCGGCCGTGCCGAGCACCGATCCGACCTGAGTGATCGAGGACTGCTCGGTCGCCTTGGCGATGCCGAAGTCGGCCAGCTTGACGTCGCCCTCGCGCGAGCGCAGCAGGTTGCCGGGCTTGACGTCGCGGTGCACGACGCCGTGGCGGTGCGCGTAGTGCAGGCCCTCGCACGACTGCTCGATGATCGCTACCGCCTGGTCGACCTCCATCCAGCCGTCGTCGCGCAGGATTTCCGCGCAGGAATGGCCCTCGATGTACTCCATCACGATGAAATACTGAGCCGTGCGCTCGTCCTGGCCGGAGTCGAACACCTGCACGATGTTCGGGTGGATCAGACGCGCCGCGGCCTGCGCCTCGCGTTGAAAGCGTGAGACGAAGGTCGGGTCCTCGGCCAGGTGCTCGGCCAGCAACTTCACCGCGACCCGTCGCTCCAGGCGCTGGTCGAAGGCGAGCTGGACCTGTGACATGCCGCCGATCCCAAGCCGCTCGCGCAGCTCGTAACGGCCTGCTATCTCCTGTCTGCGCTCGGTCATCTGCCTTCGGGGCTTGCGCCGCCCGCCGCCGCGCCGCCACTGTTGTCTTCGCCTTCCCCTTCGGCTTTGCCTTTGTCCTGGCCTTTGCCTTTGCCCGCCGGTTCTTCGCTTTCGGCGCCTTCGGGCGGTGTGCCGCCGCTGCTGCCCGAGCCGGGTTCCGGCGGCGTGACAGGCGTCGTCTGCGTGCTGGTCGTGGTGCTCGGAGTCGTCTGCGTGCTGGTGGTCGTGGACTGCGGGGGTGTCGTCGCGGTCGTGCCCGTGGTCACCGTCGAGGACGGCTGCGCGCACATCGCCAAGGCCACTTTGCGCAGGTTGGCGATTCCTTCGTGCAGGCGCTTGCGCAGGCCCGCGTCGACTGTCGCCGGCAGGGCGAGGAAATCCTGTTCGGCCTTGCCGAGCTTGGCTTCGGTTTCCAGGCAGTTGCCGTTGCCGCTCTGGGCTGCCTGCGCGACCGCTTCGAAGTCGCTCTGCAGCGGGCCGGCGCTGGCGGCCGGGATCAAGCCGGTGCCGCTGCTGCCGCAGGCCACCAGCACGGCGGCGCAGACGCCGAGCAGGGCAGCAAGCGTCAGCGCGCAGGCTCTCGCCAGATGTGGTTGCAAACGTGGACTCTTCATTGGCCGTACTCCAGGCGCTCCGCGAGCGAGTTTGGCAGGCGGGCGGCCTTGATCGCGGCAGCCGCGCCCGAGATGTCGTATGGCGTTCGATAGTAGGAGGCCAGCTGGTCGTCGAGGTCAAGCAGCAGCCAGGCCGCGCGCGGATCGCCGTCGCGCGGCTGTCCGACGCTGCCCGGGTTCAGCAGCCATTCGCTCTCAGAGATGTCCAGCCGCACCCCGTCGCGGCACGGCTCGCCCGTCGCCGGCTCGCCCTCGCGGCGCACGAACGCGCAGGAGACGTGCGAGTGGCCGATCAGAGCGACGCGCTCCTGCTGGACGTCCAAGCACAGTTCCGCCAGCAAGGCCGAGAGCACGTACTCCCAGACCGGATCGCGTGGGCTGGCGTGGTAGAGGCCGATCGATCCCTCGCGGGCCTTGGGCTGCAGCTCTGACAGGAAGGCGAGGTTGACGGGGTCGATCACTTCGCGGGTCCACTGCGCGGCGATGCTGGCGCCGCGGGTGAACTCCTCCAGCTCCAGCTCGCCGGCGACCGCCAGGTCGTGGTTGCCGGCGAGGCAGACGGCGACGTGCCGGCGGGCCAGCTCGACGCAGGCATCGGGGTCGGCGCCGTAGCCGACGATGTCGCCCAGGCACCACAGCTCCTCTGCCTCGCTGCCGGCGACCGCCTCCAGCACGGCTTCAAATGCCTGCAGGTTGGAATGGATGTCCGAGACGACAGCCACCTTCATCCGACCCTCACTGGTCCTCTCCGTCGCACCGTCCCGCCGGGCGGCGCCCCCTACTGATCCGCTTCGCCTTCCTCGGCCTCGGCGCCACCGTACTCGGGCAGGTTCTTGATGCCCTCGCGCGTGCGCCACTTCGAGTAGTTGTCCTCCATCGCGTCGATCAGCTCGCGCATGAAGCGCGGAGAGAGGTTCACGCGCGAGACGACGACGCCGGGGACTTCCTCGGACTCGACCTCGTGGTCCACCCGCGCGAAGGTCACGGTGAACTCGTAGTCGGAGTGGCTGACGTTCGCGAAGTTCGCGTAGACCCCGCCCATTATCTCGGGGGAGAGGTGGATGTTTATGTGGCGCTCGGCGCCTTGGCTCTCATCGTTCACAAGCGAAGTATCGCAATCGGGCCGGGGGAGCGGCGGTGGCCGTCTCTGGCTCCATAAGATCACGGCTTGTGAGCGAGACGGCGAGCGAGCGGGGCCTGCACGAGACGGTGCGCGAATTGGCCGCCGAATTTGACGCCCGTCCCGGCCTTGAGATCGGCCTGGAGCGGCCGCCGCAGGCAAAGTTCGGCGACTACTCCACCAACGCGGCGTTGCTGCTGGCCCCTGCCGCGGGCGTGTCGCCGCGGGAGCTGGCCGCCAAGCTCGGCGAGTCGCTCTCGCGGCGGCTGGGGGAGCAGCTCGAACGCTTCGAGGTTGCCGGGCCCGGCTTCCTCAACCTGTTCCTGGCGGACTCGTGGCACCGCGCCGCGCTGGAGGCGATCCTCGCCGCCGGCGCGGGCTACGGCGGCGCCGGCACGCCGGCTCCCGAGCGGATCATCGTCGAGTTCGTGTCGGCCAATCCGACCGGGCCGATGCACGTCGGGCACGCCCGCAACGCTGCCTACGGCGACTCGCTCTCGCGCGTGCTCGCCTTTCACGGACACCTCGTCGAGCGCGAGTTCTACGTCAACGACGCCGGCTCGCAGGTGCTCAAGCTGGGCGAGTCGATCGCCGCGCTGGCCCGCGGCGATGAGGTGCCCGACGACGGCTATCGCGGCGACTACGTGCACGACATGGCCGCCAGCCTGGTGGGCGCGCGCCAGATGCCCCCGGCAGAGCTGGGTCAGGCCGCCGTCAACGTGATGATCGGCAACATGCAAAGCGCGCTCGCGGAGTTTCGCGTCAAGAGCTTTGACCGCTGGGCCTATGAGAGCAAGCTGCACGAGCCGCGCGGGGACCTGCACGACGCCGACGGCCAGGCGGTGAGCCCGGTCGCACACGCGCTGGCCCTGCTCCAAGCAGGCGGCCACACTTATCGCGAGGGCGGGGCGCTGTGGCTGAAAACCACCGATTTCGGCGACGACAAGGATCGGGTGCTGGTGCGCTCCAGCGGCGAGCACACCTACTTCGCCTCGGACATCGCCTACCACCAGGAAAAGCGCGAGCGCGGCTTTCAGCGGCAGGTCAATGTGTGGGGGGCCGACCACCACGGCTACCTGGCGCGGATGAACGCCGCCTACGCGGCGCTCGGCGGCGATCCCGACGAGCTTGAGATGCTGATCATGCAGCTCGTGCACCTGCTGCGTCGCGGCGAGCGCGCGCAGATGTCAAAGCGCGCCGGCGAGTTCGTGACGCTGACTGACCTGGTTGGCGAGATCGGCGTCGACGCCGCGCGCTGGTATCTGCTCTCGCGCTCGCACGACACGACGATCGACCTCGACCTCGACCTCGCGCGCGAGCAATCCAACGAGAACCCCGTCTACTACGTGCAGTACGCGCACGCGCGGATCGCCTCGATGCTCGACAAGGCCGATACGAGTCGTTTGCGGGAAGCGCTTGTCCACGCCGGCGTGCAGGCCGAGCACGAGCCGCTGGCTCCCGCTGAGCGCGCGCTGGTCAAGGAGTTGCTCGCCTTCCCCGGCGAGGTGGGGGCCGCGGCCGAGCGCCGCGCGCCGCACCGGATCGCCGCATACGCGCTGCTGTTGGCGCAGACGTTCACCGCCTTCTACCGGGATTGCCGCGTGCTCGGGGTCGAGCCGGCGGCGCTGGAACCACGGCGGCTGGCGCTGTGCGCCGCATCGATGCGCACGCTGGCCCAAGCGCTCGACCTGCTTGGCGTCGGCGCGCCGCGCTCGATGTAGCCGCGCGAAGGGGCTCTCAGTCGAAGCGCTCGATGTCGGCCTGCAGCCGGGCGGCGTCGTCGCTGCTCATCGGTGTCGCCTGGCCCTGCTGTTCGCGCTGTGCGCGCGCGCGCCGCCGCCAACCTGGCAGCAGCAGCGCCAGTGTCGCGACCAACGCCAGCACCACCAGCGCCGGCACCAGATAGGCCGCTAGGTCAAAGCCTTTGGCGCTGGGCAGCGCCAGCACGGCGGGGCCGTATTCGGCCACTAGCGTGTGCTTGACCTGGCTTTCGCTGCGCCCTTCGGCGACCAGCGAGCGGATCAGCGCCCGCTCGCGATTTGCCTGTGGCGATTCAGCCACGTTCAACGGGATCTTGCAGGTGACGCACATCACCTGCCGTTCGATCGTGGGCAGCGTCGCCGGCGAAGCGCTCGCGAGCGGCGCGACCGTGAGTAGCGTCGCCACCAGCAGCGCAGCTGCGACGGGGCGTCGCATCAGCTCGCGGCGAGCGCCGCCGCCCGCGTCAGGAAAGGTTCGCTTGCCTCGCCGCGCGAGATGGCCACGATCCGCCCCGCGCGATCGAGCACGAAAGTCTCGGGAAGCGCGTCGGTGCCAAACGCGTGCGCGAATTCGCCGCCGGTGTCGCGCAGGCTCGGGTAGGTCAGGCGGTACTGGCGGACAAACGCCTGCGAGTCGGAGGCGGCGTCCTTGTAGGTGACGCCGAGCACGGTCGCGCCGTGGCGCGCCAGCTGTCGTTGCAGCCGCTCCAGTCGCGGTGCCTCTTCGCGGCACGGCTCGCACCAGGAGGCCCAGAAGTTCAAGACGACCACGTGCCCGGCGTAGGAGGCCAGCGAACGCGTGCCCGGCGCTCCGAGTCGCGGCAGGGCCTGCGCGTAGGCGGGCGCGCGCGGGCTCAGGCCGGCCGCGAGCGCGTCATCCAGGGTGCGGCTCGGCGAGCGCGTCGCCAGCCCGTAGATCAGCAGCCCGATCAGCGCCGCTCCGGCGAGGCCGATGGCGGCGGAGGCGATGGCGCTGCGCTTGGGCATGCTGCAAGCGTATTGAGCGAAGCGCGCGCTCGCGCTCCTATCGATCTCTTCCTCTTCCCACTTCCTCGATTAAGACACTGGCGCATGCGCCAGTGTCCCGGGCCGCGCATGCGCGGCCCGGCCGGTCGGTGCATGCACCGACCGGAACAGCAAGGGGTGACGGGCTCTGCGATGGGTCGTAATATTGACCGGCACGCGGTGGTAGCTCAGTTGGTAGAGCGCAAGCTTCCCAAGCTTGAGGTCGCGGGTTCGAGGCCCGTCCGCCGCTTCAGCACATCTCAGAGGTTCGTGGTCGCAAATTGGTCGCGAGGCCTCTCTCCGTGTCTGGTGGTTGGCACAGTCGAGTCAGCCTCGATTCGAGGCGCGAAACGTGGTTGAGCGCCGCAGTTCGGCTTATCCTTTTCGTATGCAGACCCGGCCGATTACGCGAGCTAGTCCTGAATGACGAGGAGCGCAGCGTGTTGGAACGCTGGCTGGAGTTGATGCGCGCCGAGCTTGATTTGGAGTCTGTGTGGCTGTACGGCTCGCGCGCACGCGGTGAGGGCAGCGCACCCGATTCGGATATCGACTTGCTCGTCATAACGCGGGGTGATCGCACCAGGGACCGCGAGCGGGCATGGCGACTGATCCACAGGGCGGCGGACGATCTCCATGCCAACCCAGCCCCATTCGTGCCGCATGCTCGCGATCGGGACTGGCTCGATCAGCGCCGCGCAGCCCGATCGTTCTTCATTGAGGAGGTCGATCGCGACAAGGTCGTGCTCTTGGGGCAGACGTGATCCCGAGATCGCAAGAACTCATCAGGAGTGCACAGGAGGCATTGAGAGCCTCCGAGGTACTGCTCTCCAACAACCTCCCTGGCCGAGCGGTCAGCGATGCCTATTACGCGATGCTATACGCCGCCGCACCGCGCTCAGCGAGATCAATCAGCACGCAAAGACGCACGCGGGCACGTGGGGTCTCTTCTATGAGTCGTTCGTCGCGACGGGCGCCTTCGATCGTGGCCTGTTCTCGTCAGCTCATGCAGCCCAGGAGCAACGCGAGGACGTCGACTACGCCGCCGCAGAGGTCTCGCGAGAGGAAGGCGAGCACGTCCTCGCGGTGGCGCGTGACTTCCTGAGCTCGGTGCGCCCGATCCTCGAAAGATCCTCAACTTGCAGACGGGACGGAGCCAGGTGCGGAGCACAGCTAACGCTGAGCACGCCTACAGCCTAATTTCGATGCCGAGGGACATTCGCGGTTTGGCCCCCGTCCACCCTTCAGCTACGCCGAGGCCGCCTCCAATTCGCGTTCCAGCTGCTCACTCTCGGCTTGCAGTTCCTTGCTCAGCTGCCGTTCGGCGCGCGCCATCGCCTCGCGCACGCGCTTCTCGATCAGCGAGGAGCCGATCACGACAAGCGCCGCTTCGCCCTCGTCCAGCATCGTGCCGAGCTCCTTGACATCGCCACGTGACATCCCACGCCACAGGTGCCCGACGACGCCGCCCGCGCTCGCGCCGACCGCGCACGAGGCGATCAGCGAAGGCGGGAACAGGATGCCGACCAGCGCCCCCACGCCGAGGCCGGTCCAGGCACCGTGCTGAGTCGGCTTCTCGTGCTTGTGCACGTGCACCTGCCCGTCCTGCTTGAGCACGATCGCCGCGTCGTAGCTGCCGACCAGGCCGGCGGTGGCCATGTCCTTCAGCGTCTCGTAGTCCTCTTGGGCGATCTGCTCGCTGCTGTAGACGCCAACGAAGACGAACACCGGGTTGTCGGCCACGGTCAACCTCCTTCGCTCACACTCGCGGGCTCAGTCTCTTATGAACTCGTCGCCGTGGACGGTGACCGCCCACAGGATCAGGGCATCCACGACGATCAGGATCACCGACCACAGCGGGTAGGCGCCGATCGACAGGAAGTTCATCATCAGCCCGCAAAAGGCCAGGAACGCGGCGATGATGGCCCCGGCCGCATGGCGGGAGAACACCAGCAGCGACCCGAGGATCTGCACGACCCCCACGATCAGGGCGATCCAGCCCCACGTGTTGAGCGTTGACCACAACAGGCCTTCATGGATGAAGTAGGACTTGTTGTCCAGTGCGGCGATCCCCCAAATCGCGTTCAGGACGCCCGCGATCATCAGATAGATGCCGACGAACACGGCCCAGCCGCTGCCTACCCGCTCGGAGTAGGACTGATTGCTCGGTCCTGCGGTGCTGCTCACCTGACTGCCTCCTTAGGTAACGCTGCCAAGCTGCGAAGAGCGAATCGTCCGCTGTCACGGGGTGAGAGCGCCTCACCCGCCGCGGACGATCTGCGTGCGGCGATGCCTACTCGCCCTTGCCGCTACGACGAACCTCGATCAGCTCAAGGCCGAGGCTTTGGATGCGGTCGAGCAGCCCGTGCAGCGCGGCTTGGTCGCGTACCGAGCCGCGCAGGATCGTCTCCACCGGGCGCACCGTCGCCGCCATCCCTTCAAACGAGGACAGGACCTCTTCGCTGACACGTCCCTTTACATGGATCTCATACTCGGGCTGAGCCATTTCGACCGGCTCCAGGGTGGTTCTCAATCCTCCGCGAAGACCTCGCGCAGCTTGTCCTCAGATGGCCCCGGCGCCGCCGGCGCCGCCGTCTGGCTCGACGCGACAGGCCGGAGGTTCAGCGAGCGTACGAGCGAGCGGGGCGAGAGCTCATCACCCGGTGAGGATGACCTCGGTGTTTGCGCGCAGCCGGTTTTTGGGGAAACGTCATCTGAGCGCATGTATCCGTGAGAATTGCGGACCGCGCCGCTTACGTGTTATACGGGCAAATTCTGATGTTTAGGCGATGAGCGGACGCTTGAGCCAGGCGCAGCGCCAAGGACGAGAGCCGCCGGCAATGCAGCCGGCGGTAGCCGCCAAGCTGCGAATGCCAACGGTGCCTCAGCACCTGATTCATCGTGACCGGCCGCTGGATCTGCTCGACCGGCTGGCGCGTCGAATCACGCTGCTCTCAGCGCCGGCCGGCAGCGGCAAGACGGTTTTGCTCACCAGTTGGGTTGTCGAGACCGACACACCCACCTGCTGGCTGACGCTGGACGCCGATGACAACGACGCTTCGCGCCTGGCGGCCGACCTGCTGGCCGCGCTCGCGAGCGTCGAGCTGGATCCGGCCGACGCGTTGTCGAGCCTGATCCCGCCGATCGGCGCCAGGGCCGATGAGTTCCTGCCGCGTTTCGTCAATGGCCTCGACGCGCTGCGTGCGCCGATGTTGCTGGTTCTCGACGACGTGCACGAGCTGACCAGTCCACAGGCCGTCGCGATGCTCGACTTCCTCGTGCGCTACGCGCCCGAGCGTCTGCGCATCGTGCTCGCCGGCCGTAGCGATCCGTCGTTGCCGATCGAGCGCCTGCGCATCAGCGACGCGCTGGGAGAACTGCGCGCCGAGCAGCTCGCTTTCGATCGCGAGGAGACCGCCGAGCTGTGCCGGCGTCTGCGCCTGCGCCTGAACACACAGCAAACGGAGGACCTGTGGCTGCGAACGGAGGGTTGGGCGGCAGCATTGTGCCTGTCCGCGCTGTCGTTGCAGGGCCGCTCAGAGCCTTCGGCATTCCTGGCGGGACTGGCCGGAACCGAGCAGCCGATCGCCGACTACCTGGTCTCCGAGGTACTGACGCACGTCTCGCAAGACAGGCGCGAGTTCATGCTGCGCACCTCGATCGTCGAGTCGCTCACACCAGCGCTGGCCGACCGCCTGACGGGACTAGAGGGAAGCGGCATGCCGATGCTCGAAGGCCTGGCGCGCTCGGGTGCGCCGCTGCAGAGCGTGCCCTGCGGCGATGAGCCTCAGCGCTACCGCTACCACCCGCTGTTTCGCGAGCTGTTGCGCGCGCATGTGCTGCACAGCCACCCCGATGAGATCCTCTACCTGCACCGGCGGGCCGCGCACTGGCACGCCGAGCAGGGCCACATCACCAGTGCGATCGAACACGCGCTCAGCGGCCAGGACTGGAGCCAGGCCGAGCAGCTGATTGCCGAGAACACGATCGACCTGTTGCTGATGGACAGCCTAGCCTCGGTCGGCGCGTCGCTGCGTCGGCTCCCCGGCGAGCTGATCGCCGGCGACCCCTATCTCGCGGTCGTGCTGGCCGCGGTACACCTACAGGAGGGGGACCTCATACAAGCGCGCGCGATGCTCGCGCAGGCAAGGCGCGCACGCGGAGCTGCCGCCGATCGCGACGAGCGCTTGGACGCGGCGATCGCGATCGTGGCCCTGTGGCACGCGCGCCTTGGCGGTCGCGTAGGGGACGTGGTCCGCCATTCCAAGCGGCTGGCGCTGCTGGCGCGGTCGTGCCGTGAGGTCGATCGGGCGCGGCTGCTCGCGTTCGCCTACGCCGGCGTCGGCGCAGGCCGCCTGTGGTCGGGCGAGCCCGACGCCGCGCAGCCCGAGCTCTTGCGCGGTCTCGCGCTGGCCAGCGAGCACGACCTGTGGCCGATCGCGATCGACTGCTTGGCTCAGCTCTCGCTCGTGCACTACCTGCGCGGCGAGTTGACCCAGTCCCAGCTCCTGTGCCGCCAAGCTCACGAGCTGGCCGCCGGCCGCGAAGCGGTGAAGGCGACTAGCGTCGGCTACCTGCTGTTTGCCTCCGCGGTGGTCGCTTACGAGTGCGGCGAACTGGAAGTCGCACGCGCCAGCTTGCGCGAAGCTGACCCGCTGCTGCTGGCGGCCGAGCCGGCTGTTCGCTATGGAGCGGGTTTGCTGCAGGCCTTGATCCTCACGATCGACAGTGCGGCCTCGGCCGCCGACGGCCTGTTGAAGCTGAGCCTGTGCGAAGCTGCGATCGCCGGCAGCGAGTCGCTGGCCCCCGGCTTCGAGCGGGCTGCCGAGCTGATCAAGGCGCGTGTGCTGATCGCCGCGGACCAGCTCGAACACGCGGACGTGCTGCTGGACGAAGCGTCTCGACGCGGCCCGCCGCCGCCGCAGCTGCTGGTGCTCTCGGCGAAGCTGGCGCTCAAGCGCGAGCATCCCGAGCTGGCGCTGGCGACGCTCGAACGAGTCACAGGAGGCTCGGGATTCGACGCCGGCGTGGTTGTGGCGGTCCATCCGTCGCTACTGGTCGAGGCGTGGCTGTTGACCGCCCTCGCCAACGAGTCCCTGGGTCGCGGCGAGGACAGCGCACACGCGCTTGAGCACTCGCTCGCCCTGGCCGAGCGTGCCCCATTCCGCGCGGCCTTCCTCGACCAGGCGGCAAACATCCAGCGCTTGCTTGAAAGTCATCTGCTCTCAAGCTCACGCCACCCGGCGTTGGTCGAGGTCCTGCTCGATGCGACCGCTCGACGCCCGGATTTGGGAACGTCGCCGGCCCAGCCGCTGACCGAAAGCGAGCAACGTGTGCTTCGCTATCTGCCGACAATGCTCTCCAACGCGGAGATAGGCGCCGAGATGTACGTGTCGCGCAACACGATCAAGACGCATCTGCGCAACATCTACCGCAAGCTCGACGTGGACAGCCGCTCACACGCGGTCGAGCGGGCGCGCAGCCTCGGGATGCTCCCCGCCGGGATCAGACGACGCCGCTGAGATGCCGGCACAGGCTTTCTCGCTGGCGCTGGCCGGATCGATCTACCCCCCCGCCTTCGCCGCCGTGATCGCGCTCGCGCGCGGGCGGGACGTGCGCCCGCGCATCGTCCTGATGGTGACGGCGGCGATGCTCACGGTGCTCGTCACAGGTGTCGCGTTGCTGCTCCTGTTCAACGAACTGGGCTTGACCGGCAGTCACCGCCCCACGCCCGGCGCGATCGTCGATATCGCCATCGGCGTGGCGCTGCTGCTGCTCGCCTGGTGGCTTGGCAGGCCGCGGCGGCGCTCACCACACGCGGGGGAGGGGGCGTCGTCACGCAGCGAGCGCTACCTGCACAGCCGCCCGCTCGTGTTCGCGCTCGGGTTCGTCCTATACGTCCTGCCTTCGCCGATCTACCTGGCGGCCATCAAGTCAATCGCCGACAGCGGCTCCTCCAGCGCGCACGAAATGCTCTATCTCGTGCTCGTCGTCGTGTTGATGCTGTGGATGATCGAGCTGCCGATGCTGATGCTGCTGGCGTTCCCCGAACGGGCTACGGCGGTACTGGTCGGGCTCAACAGCTGGTTCGAGCGCCACGGCCGCCAGCTGGCCAGGGCGCTTGCCGCCGCCGCGGGCGTGTACCTGCTCGTGAGCGGATTGGCGAAACTACCGGGATGAGCGCGAGCGGCCACGCTCACCACGCCGGCCACACCCACAACGTCTCCTCCGATGCCGACCTGCGCTGGCTGACCGCGGCCCTGCTCGTCAACAGCGGCTTCATGGCGGTCGAGCTGACCGCCGGGGCGCTGGCGTCCTCGCTGGCGCTGCTTGCCGATGCGGCGCACATGCTCACCGACGTGGCGGCGATCGGGCTGGCTCTATTCGCGGCGCGGCTGGCGCGGCGGCGTCCGGCCGGCGCGATGACCTACGGCTTCGGCCGCGCCGAGATCCTCTCAGCACAGGCAAACGGGATGACGCTCGCGATCCTCTCCGTGCTGATCCTGTACGAGGCGGCGCGACGTCTGGCAACCCCGGTCCACGTGGACGCCACGCTGACGCTCGTGGTGGCGCTGGCCGGCGTGCTCGTCAACGCCGTGGCGGCGTTTGCGCTGGCGCGGGCGCAGCGGCGCAGCCTGAACGTGCAAGGGGCGCTGCAGCACAACCTGATCGACGCTTTCGCCTCAGCGGTCACCGCGCTTGCGGCGGCGGCGATCCTGCTGTGGGGTTTCGAGCGCGCCGATGCCATCGCCTCGATCGTGGTCGCGGCGCCGATGGCCATAGGGGGCTACCGGCTGGTGCGCTCCTCCGCACGGGTCTTTCTGGAGGCGGCCCCGGTTGGCCTGGACCCGCAGCAGGTCGGTTTCGCGATGGCGGCGGTGATGGGCGTGATCGAGGTCCACGACCTGCACGTCTGGGAAGTCACCAGCGGCTTCCCGGCGCTCTCAGCGCATCTGCTCGTGGCGGCCGATCGCGACGCCTTGCGTTTGCGGGAGGAGGTCGAGCGGGTGTTGCGCGAGCGCTTTGCGATCGAGCACACGACGCTGCAGGTCGAGCCGCAGGCAGATCGCCTGCTGGAGATCGAGGCGCCGGCGGACTTGGGTACTCGGCACGACGTGCAGCGCTGACCCGACGAGAGAGCGTCAGTCGGCGCTCGCCAGCCCTGTGTGGATCACGACGTCGGCGATGTCGGGCAGGCGGCGGCGCAGCTCGTCCTCAAGGCGGCTCGCCAGCTCGTGCGCGTCCGCCAGCGAGCTGCTGTTGGCCACGTCGAATGTGACGAACACGACCGTGCCGCCGTCGGTGCGCAGCAGACGAGTCGCACGGGGGGAGGCCCCGGCCAGCTCGGCGACCACTCGTTCGATCGTGGCAAGATCGCGCCGGTCCCGGTCCGAGTCGGCGGCGTGGGTGCTAAGCGGCCGCTCCAGCGGCTCCAAGTGCGTTTGGACCTCGGTGACGCCGGGCCTGGCGCGGACGCCGCGCTCGACTCGCTCGGCCACCGCGAGCGCCGACTCCAGTCCAAGCTCCGCCGGGAACTTCAGGTGCAGCGAGACGCTCGCCTGCCCATCCTGCTCGTAGACGGTGACGTCGTGGACTTCCTTGACCAGCGGCTCTTCCAGCGCGATCTGAAGCACCCGCTCGCGCAGGTCCAAGCCGGCGCGACGCGGCTCGACGTGCACGACGACGTCGCTGCCGGGTAGCGCGCGTTGGATCGCCTGCTCGACCGCGTCGGCGGCCTGATGGCCCTCGACCACGGCGTGGCCCGGTGGCACCGTCACGACGACGTCGGCGAAATAGCGGCCGCCCGACTCGCGCAGGCGCAGGCGGCCGGTCTCTACCTCCGGCCGCAGTTGCCACAGTGCCTGCAGCGCCAGCTCGCGCGCGTCGATCGGCGCGCGGTCCATCAGCACGTTCGCGTTCTCGGCGATCAGCCGCATAGCGGCTGCCAGGATCAATCCCGCTATCACGAGCGCCGCCAGCGAATCGGCCTGAGCGAAGCCGGCCCGCACCAGCAGCAGCGCGATCAGCACGACGACCGACCCGGCCATGTCGCTGGCGAAATGAAACGCGTTCGAGCGCATGGCGGCGCTGTTGAAGCGTCGCGCCGCTCGAAACGACGCGAACGTGCGCGCCGCGTCCACACACAGCGCGACGGTCACGACCGCGAACACGAACCAGCGGGTGTCGGGCGCTTCGGGCGCTCTGAGCAGCCGGATCACGGCCTCGACCGCCACGATCCCGGCGCCGGCGAGCAGGATTCCCGCCTCGGCCAGCGCGCCGAGATTCTCGGCGCGGGCGTGTCCATAGGGATGCTCCCTATCAGGAGGTTGGCCGCTCAGACGCACGGCGAAGAACGTCATCGCCGCCGCCAGCACATCGCCGCTTGACTCGATGCCGGCGGACGCCAGCGCCAGGCTGCCGGCGGCCAGGCCGACGCCGAGCTTGAGCACCACGAGCGTGGTTGCGGCGAGGATCGATCCGATCGCGGTCCGTCGCTGCGCGCTCACGCGCTCGGCTGCCTCAGAGGCCATCGGGCAAAAGGGTAAGGGGCGCGTCAGAGGCGTTCGTGTGGGCGTGCTGGGCCGGCTGGCACCTCCTCAGCTGTCGGAGCCGCGTGAGCATGTCGGCGGCGTTAAATCGACCTCGCCCCGGCTGGGCCCATCAGCTCTCCCGCGGCCGCGCGTAGCTCTTCAACCCGGCATGCTCGTCCCTGGCTCGCTGATCCACCCGCGGTTTCACGACGTGGCCACGGGTTGGGTTGGGATCGTGTGCGTGCTCACCGCTGCCGCTGCCGCGCGATCGATCGCGCGCGGGCGGGCGCGGCGACGGTGGCCCATCAGGGTCACCAGCGCGACGCCGGCCGCGGTCCAGATCGCCATCATCAGCGAGGCGCGCGAGAGCCCGGCGGCCAGCGCTTCGCTCTGGGAGGCGCCCGCGTGGCGATGGTTGTTGGCGACGGCGTTGTCGATCATCGCGACAGCGGCCACCGCCACCGACGCGCCGATGTAGCGAGCCATGTTCGAGATGCCCGAGGCTTGACCGACCTGGGCCGCTGAAACCGAGGCGGTGGAGGCCGAGGACGCCGGCCCGTTGGCGATGCCAAGGCCGACGGCAAGCGCGATCAGCGGCAGCACGAACGCGCCATATGTCCAGGACGCGTGCACGAACGCCAGCGCCGCAAAGCCAAGGGCCGCCAGGCCGAACCCCAGTCCCACCGCGGCGCGCGCGCCGATGCGCCCGGCCAGCGGCGTGATCAGCGGCGTGATCGCGATCATGCCGGCGGCCGCGGGCAGCGTCGCCAACCCCGCCTCCAGTGCGTTCATGCCCAGCGCTGCCGGGTTCTGGAAGTACAAGCTGAGCACGTACATCAGCCCGTTGATCGTGCCGGCGACGATCAGGATCGCAAGCGTGGCGCCGACCAGCACACGGTTTCGCAGCAGCTTCAGATCGACCAGTGGGGCGCTCACACGCCGCTCGACGACCACGAACAGCACGGTTGAGACGACGGCAAGCGCGAAGCACCCGAGCGTCGCGGCGGACGCCCAGCCCCAGTCGTTGCCCTTGCTGAGCGCCAGTATCACCGGCGCGAGCGCGAGCGCGATCAGGACCGTGCCGGCGAAGTCGATCGAGTGTGAGCGCTGTGGATCGCTGGACTCGCCGACCGTCATCAGCGTCACCGGAACGCAGGCAAGCGCGATCCCCGCGTCGATCCAGAACAGGCCTTGCCAGCCGGTGGAGTCCACGAGCACTCCGCCGATGAGTGGTCCCGCTGCCGCGCCCGCCGCCGACGCGGCCCCCCAGATCGTGATCGCTTTCAGCTGCCCAGACCCGGAGGAGGCGACCGACAGCAGGCTCATGCCGCAGGCGAGGATCGTCGCTCCCGAGGCCCCCTGGATCATGCGTCCGGCGACGACTCCCGTGCCGGTGCTCGACAGCGCGATCAGCACGCAGGAGCAGATGAACAGCGCCAGCCCGCCCATGAACACGCGCCGGCGCCCGAACACGTCACCGAGCGCGCCCGAGGTGACGATCACCGCGGCCCCGACCAGCGAGTAGCCGGTGACCGCCCATTGCAGCTGCGCCACCGGCGCGTGCACGTCCTTGCCGATCGACGGCAGCAGGATTGTGACCGCCGAGGTGTTAGCGTTGACCACCAGCGCCGAGACGCAGGCGGCGGTGAGGACGCCGAGCGCCGCCGGGCGGTCTGGCTCGCTTGGGTGAGCGTCGGCCGAGCCTTCGGGCGCCTCGGCGCGCGCGGTCATGGCTTGATCGTGCCTTCGTATTCGAGGCGAGCGATCGTTTCTTCGTACTCCGGCAGCTTCTCGGGACAGCAGGTCTCAAGGATCAGCCGCTCGCCCTGGACGATGCGCCGGTCGACGATGACGGGGCGCGCTCCGATGAAATTGGCGCTGTTGCGCAGAGAGGAGACGTAAACGGCGTTCATCTCGCAACCTCCAAATCGCTAGCCCGGGAAAACCCCGTCGGCGAGAACCCCGAACGGCCGCGATAATTATTCATCACTGATTTAGGCTGGATTCAAGCTAGCAAACGCAATTTCACTTGACAACGGAGCGGGCGGGAGCGGGCGGGTGATTTGGAGCGAGCGGGCGGGTGATGTGGAGCGCGAAATAGGCTTGACCAAGGACGACGCCTCCTGTCGGCGTAGCCGTCGGCTGTCGGTCAAGCGCTTACGTCATCCATTTGGTAGAGAATGTCGCCATGCACGTAACCGCCAAGGCCGATTACGCCGTCCGCGCCGTCGTGGAGCTCGCCGGCTCAAGCCAAGGCTCGCCCCGCAAGGTAGACCAGGTCGCCAAGGCCCAGAACATCCCGGTCTCCTTCTTGGAGAACATCCTCACCCAGCTGCGTTCGGCCGGCCTGGTTCGCTCTCAGCGAGGGCCTGAAGGCGGCTACTGGTTGGCCCAGCCACCCGAGGAGCTGGACCTGGCTCGCGTGATCCGGGCCGTCGAGGGCCCGCTCGTCGGTGTTCGCGGCCAGCGCCCGGAGGAGATTTCCTACGAGGGCTCGGCCGAATGCCTGCAGCAGGTCTGGATCGCTCTGCGCGCCAACCTGCGCAAGGTGCTTGAGCACGTGACCGTCGCCGACGTCGCCGCCGGCAAGGTCCCCGCCGCGATCACCAAGCTGACGCGCGAAGAGGAAGCGTGGACGACCCGCTGACTGGCGTGCGGTAGCGGGTCGTCGGCTGACCACGCCGTTTGAAAATTAAGGGCCGGGTCCGCCCAGCCTGTCAGGCGAAGACGCGGGCTGGTGGCAGGCGCGCGGTGAGGATCTGGCCCTCGCTCAGCTCCAGCTCGGCGGCCGTCTCGCGGGTGATCTGCGCCCAGACGTCGCGGCCGTCGGGGAGGATCAGCTCGACGCGGACCTCAAAGCCGAGGTGAGCGACGCGGCGCACCAGCGCCTCGACCGTGGACTCGTCGGAGTAGTGGTCTGAGCCGTCGCTGAGGATCTGAATGTCGTGCGGGCGCAGCAGCGCGTCGCCGAGGCGGTTGACCGGGCCGACGAAGGACATCACGAACTCGTTGGCCGGGTGCTCGTAGAGCTCGCGCGGGGTGCCGGTCTGCTCGATGCGGCCCCCGTTCACAACGACGATCTGGGCGGCGACGTCCATCGCCTCCTCCTGGTCGTGGGTGACGAAGATCGTGGTCACGTGGATTCGCTCGTGCAGGCGGCGCAGCCACTCGCGCAGCTCCGCGCGGACCTGCACGTCGAGCGCCCCGAACGGCTCGTCCAGCAGCAGCACCTGCGGCTCGGGGGCAAGCGCGCGCGCCAAGGCCATGCGCTGCAGCTGGCCGCCGGAGAGCTGCGAGGGGTAGCGCTTTGACAGGCCGTCGAGGCGCACGAGCGCGAGCAGCTCGCGCACGCGGGCGTCGATCTCGCTCTTGGGGGCTTTGCGCACCGACAGGCCGAAGGCGACGTTGTCGTGCACCGTCATGTGCTTGAAGGGGGCGTAGTGCTGGAAGACGAAGCCGACGCCGCGGGTGCGCGCCGGCGCCTGCGTCATCTCGCCGCCGCCGATCCAGACGCTGCCGCTGTCGGGTTGCTCCAAGCCGGCGATAACCCGCAGCAGCGTTGACTTGCCGCTGCCGGACGGGCCGAGCAGTGCCATCAGCGCGCCGTCGGGGACTTCGACGCTGACGTCGTGGAGCGCCTTGAAGCTGCCGAAGGACTTGTTTACGTTGCGGACCTCGATCGCCATGTCAGCGGGCCTCCTCGTCGCGGGTGTGAAGGTGAGAGCGCATCAGACCGCCGCGTCTGGCTTGGTGCGCTGGCCGAAACGGGGACGCAAGCAAAGCGAGTGTCTACCGGGTTCGGCCAGCAGGTTCATCCCGAGCAGCGTCGCGAAGGCGAGCAGCGCCAGCACGACCGCGGCCGCGTAGGCGCCCGTCGTGTCGAAGTTCTCAACGCGGTCCTGCACGTACAGGGGAAGCGTCTGCGTCTGGCCCTCCAGGCGCCCGGAGACGATCGAGACGGCGCCGAACTCGCCGAGAGCGCGCGCCGTCGTGAGCACGACCCCGTAGACGACGCCCCAGCGGATCGCCGGCAGCGTCACCTTGCGGAAGGTCTGCCAGGCGCTGGCGCCGAGCGTGGCGGCCGCCTGCTCGGCGTCTGTCCCCAGCTCGTGCAGCACCGGGATCGTCTCGCGCGCGACGAACGGCAGCGACACGAACGCCGTGGCCATCGCCATGCCTGGGATCGAGAAGATGACCTGGATGCTGTGTTCGGCCAGCCAGCTGCCAAGCCAGCCGGTGCGGCCGTAGACGAGCACGAGCGCGAGGCCGACCACGACCGGCGAGATCGCGAAGGGGAGGTCCAGCAGCAGGCCGAGCAAAGCGCGGCCGCGGAAGCGGCCCCGCTCGATCAGGAGCGCCATGCCGATCCCGAACGCCGTGTTCAGCGGCACGACGATCGCGACCAGCTCGATCGACAGCCAGAAGGCGTGGACGGCGTTCGGCTGCGTGACCGCTTCCCAGACAGGGGCCAGGCCGTGTTCGAAGGTGCGGTAGAAGATCATCGCCACCGGCGCGCCCAGCAGCACGAGCAGGTAGCCGAGCGCGGCAAAGCGCAAGCCCAGCCGGCGTGCGTGCGCGCCTGCCTCGCCGCCGCGCGCCTGCGAGCGGCCGCCGGGCATCCTGTCGCGACGGCTCGTCACGCGTGCGCCGCCCGTCGCGAGCGCTTCGCTAGTGGACATGCCGGGACCTCGCGCGGCTCAGCGCCGTCATCGCGCTCAGCACGATCAGCGCCGAGACGAGCAACACGACCGACGCGGCCGCCGCCGCACCCACATTGTCGTTCTCGACCTGGTTGAAGACGTAGACCGACCCGACCTCGGTCTTGAACGGCAGGTTGCCGGAGATCAGGACGACCGAGCCGAACTCGCCGACGGCGCGCGCGAACGACAGCGCCATGCCCGAGAGGATCGCCGGCGTCAAAGCCGGCAGCACGATCCGCCTAAAGACGGTGAAGGCGCCGGCGCCGAGCGAGCCGGCCGCTTCCTCGGCGGCGCGGTCGAGCTCCAGCAGCACCGGCTGCACCGAGCGCACGACGAACGGCAGCGTCACGAACAGCAGCGCCAGGCCGACCGCGGCGCGGGTGAAGGTGACGTCGATGCCAGTCGGGCCGCCCTTGCCGTACAGCGCCAGCAGCACGACGCCCGCGACGACCGTCGGCAGCGCGAACGGCAGGTCGATCAAAGCGCCCGCGATGCGCTTGCCGGGGAACTCGTCGCGCACGAGCACCCAGGCGATCAGCGTGCCGGTCAGGGCGTTGATTAGGACGACGATCGCCGAGACGACCAGCGTCAGCTTCAGCGCCGCGAGGGCCTCGGGGGCGGTGACCTCCTGCCAGAACGCCGAAAGGCCCCCTTTGGCCGCGTTTGCCAGCAGCGCGGATACAGGCAGCAGCACCAGCACCGACAGGTAGGCGCCGAGCACCCCCTTGCCAAGCGCCGAGCCGGCCCGCGCTCGCAAGCGCGTGCCGACCGGCGCGACGGCAGCGGCGGCCGTGCTCATTTGGAGGTGGACACTCCCAGCGACTGCTCGATCCTGGTGACGATGCCCGGGCTCCCTTCGGTTTCAAAGAATTCCTTGCCGACCTTCTTCCAGCCGCCGAGCTCTTCGATCGTGAACAGGTCTGGCGGAGTCGGGAACTGGCCGGGAGCCTCGACGCCTTCGATCACCGGGCGGTAGCCGTTTTCGGCCCAGGCCTTCTGGCCGGCGCGTGAGAGCAGGTAGTTGACGAACTTCTGCGCCTGGGCGGTGTTGCCGCCGCTGAGAATCGCGATCGGGCTCTGGATCAGGATCGTCGCCTTGGGGACGATGTATTCGATCGGCGAGCCCTTCTTCTCGTCAGCGATCGCCTCGTCCTCGTAGTCGATCAGCGCGTCGCCGCGGCCGGCCAGGAACGTCTGCAGCGCGTTGCGGGCCGAGCTGTCCTGGGAGACGACGTTTTTGAACAGGCTTTGCAGATATTCCTGAGCCTGCGCCGGCGTCTTGCCTTCCTTGATCTGAGCGCCGTAGGCGGCCATGACGTTCCAACGCGCGCTGCCCGATGTGAACGGGTTGGGGGTGACGACACCGACGCCCGGCTTGACCAGGTCGCTCCAGCCGGCGATGTGCTTGGGGTTGCCCTTGCGCACGATGATCACGGCGACCGAGTTGGTGACGAAGCCGTGCGTGGCGTTCTTGTTCCATTCGGGAGAGACCAGCCCGGCCTTGACCAGGCGCGTGACGTCCGGTTCCAGCGAGAAGTTGACGACGTCGGCTTTCAGCCCGGCCACGACCGAGCGGCTCTGGTCGCCAGAGGGGCCGTAGGACTGGCTGAAGCTCGCGCCCTTGCCTTCGCTGGTTGCCTGGAAGGCTGGGATCAGGGCGGTGTAGGCCTTCTGCGGGGTCGAGTAGGCGACAAGCGTTATCTGCTTGCCGCCGCCGGCCGAGCCGCAGGCGGAGAGGCCGAGCACGACGGTCACGACAGCTGCCGGAATCGCGAGTTTGCGCATAGTCACTTTCTGCATCGAAGACATGGGGATTCATAGCCTAGCAAGAAAGTCCATAAAGCAGATCGACTTTACGTAGCGGGTTGGTTTTGTGGGGATGGGTGGCGTGCTTTGCGCAGCCACCCGACGATCCGTATCTGCTCCCGCGGCGGCTGGCTAGGCCGAATGTGCGCCGACCGCCGCGAGGACTGCCGTGATGCAGGCCTCCTTCACGCGCGCGGGATCGATCGCAAACGGCTCTGGCACGCCGCCGGGAGCCGTGCGCACGCCGACGCCGATCCGCGCCAGGTGCATCGTGCCGAGCGTCTGCGCGTACAGCTGGTTGGCGGTGAAGTCGGGGTCCTCGACGCTGAAGACGCCGGCGGCGGCGCCCTCGGCGAGGATCGCTGAGAGCTTGCCCAGGCAAGCCGCCATGCTCTGGCCCAAGCGGATCCAGATCGCGTCGGAGATGGCCTCGCGCAGCTCCTCGGCGGAGCGGCGCATCAGCGACAGGCCGCAATCCAGGAATGCCGGGTGCTCCAGGCAGAAGTCCGTATAGCGCACGAAACCGTCGCGCAGCCGCGCCACAGGCGTCAACTCGCTTGGCACCCCCTCAAGGCGCGCGGCCAGGTCGGCCAGGTAGCTCGACAGCGTCAGCACGTACAGCTCCTCCTTGGAGGAGAAGTAGCGGTAGATCAGCGCCTTGTTGATGCCGGCCTCGCGCGCGATCGACTCGATCGGCGCGTCCTGCAGGCCGCGCTCGTCGAACAGCAGGCGCGTGGCGGCGATGATCTCGCGCTCGCGCTCGCGCCGGAGCGCAGCGCCGCTTGCGGGTGCGGTAGCCATGGCCACTCGACTATAACGCCTGTGTAAACGCCGTTCAATCTTGCATTTGACAAGCGTTTACGTGTTGCTAGGATTCCGCGTTATCCCCGCTAGAGACAAGGAGAATCGTCCCATGTCAGCAACCGACGTAACCGCCGAGGAGGCGACCGGTGCCGCCGAGGCGGCCGTCGAGGCGATCACCAGCGTCGCCGAGAAAGAGGTCACGTTCTCGATGGCCCTCACGCAGGACCAGAAGGACATCCGCGACTGGGTGCACGGCTTCGCCGCCGAGGTGATGCGGCCGGCCGCGCACGAGTGGGACGAGAAGGAGAAGACCCCCTGGCCGATCATCGAGGAGGCCGCCAAGATCGGGCTGTACGGCTTCGAGGGGCTCGCGCAGTTCTTCGCCGACCCGACCGGGCTGACGCTGCCGATCGTCAACGAGGAGCTGTTCTGGGGCGACGCCGGCATCGGCATGGCGATCATGGGCACCTCGTTGGCTGTCGCCGCCATCTTCGGGCAAGGGTCCGGCGAGCAGATCGGCGAGTGGATCCCGCGCTGTTTCGGCACCCCTGAGGATCTGAAGGTCGCCGCGTTCTGCTCCTCTGAGCCCAACGCCGGCTCGGACGTCAGCGCCGTGCGCACGACCGCCAAGTACGACGAGGCCACCAAAGAGTGGGTGCTCAACGGGCAGAAGGCGTGGGCCACCAACGGCGGCATCGCCGACGTCCACGTCGTGATCGCCACCGTCGACCGCGAGCTGGGCTCGCGCGGGCACGCGGCGTTCGTGGTGCCGATGAGCGAAGCCAAGGGCATTTCCGAAGGCGCCAAGGTCTCAAAGCACGGGCTGCGCGCTTCGCACACCGCCGACGTCTACCTGGACGACTGCCGAATCCCCGAGAACTACGTGCTCGGCGGCAAGGAGAAGCTCGACGAGCGGCTCGCGCGCGCCAAGGAGGGCAAGAAGAACAAGTCAAACGCCTCGATGGCGACGTTCGAGGCCTCGCGCCCGACCGTCGGCTCGCAGGCGCTCGGCATCGCCCGCGCCGCCTACGAGTACGCGCTCGACTACGCCAAGGAGCGCGAACAGTTCGGCAAGAAGATCGTCGAGAACCAGTCGATCGCCTTCACGCTCGCGCGCATGAAGATGGAGATCGACGCGTCTCGCCTGCTCGTCTGGCGCGCCTCCTGGATGGGGCGCAACCAGGTCCCGTTCGAAAACGCCGAGGGCTCGATGTCAAAGCTCAAGGCCGGCGAGGTCGCCGTGTGGGTGACCGAGCGCGCGATCCAGATCCTCGGCGGCAACGGCTACACGCGCGAGTTTCCGGTCGAGCGCTTCCATCGCGACGCGAAGATCTACGACATCTTCGAGGGGACGGCGGAGATCCAGCAGCTGGTGATCTCGCGGGCGATCAGCGGGATGCACATCAAGTAGCTATGAGGCCACGGCAGGGCGTGCGCTCTGTCGTGCGCCGGTGCAGTCAGGCCGCCAGGTCTCGGCGCTCGAACAGCAGGGCGCCGAGAGCGGCCATCGCAACCGCCACCGCGGTGACGCCGAGGAAGGCGAGCGGGTCGATGCCGTCCTCGATCGCTTTGCCGTAATACTTGAAGACCGACGCGTAGCGGATGCCAGAGACGTTCGGGTCGAGCTTGCCGATCAGGTCGATCACGTACATCGCCACCAGCACGCCGGCGACCGAGCCGGTTACGGTCGCCGTGCGCAGCGAGAAGCCGCAGGCGACGACCCCGAGTCCGGCGAACAGCAGCGCCAGCGGCCAGACCTCGGCAAAGCCGGCGGCGGCACTTGACGCGGAGAGCCCGGCGTCCGCGATCACGCTGCCCAACATCGTCAGCGCCGCGGTGACGAACAGCACCGCGGCGAGCTCCACGGCCGTCGCGGCAAAGCCGGCGGCGATCAGCCGCCAGCGCGCCAGCGGCGTGGAGAGAAGCACGTCCAAGCGCCCTTCTTCAGCGGCCCCAGAGAGCCCGCTCGCGACGGCTCTCACCGCCAGATAGCCGAGCGAGAGCGGCACGATCAAGCTCAGCATCTCGGCCTGCAGGTACTGCTCGACGTCGCTGAGCTGCCCGACGCCAAAGGCTTCCTTGAGGCCCGCCGGGTAGCTCTGCACGGCCTTTGCGAGGGCGGATTCGATCGAGGGGTAGATGGCGACGATGAAGCCCGACATGAGCCCCAGCGGGAGCCCCCAGGAGAGCAGCGAGCGGCGCCGGTCGGAGAGGTGGGCGACGACCAGGGCGACGATTTGGCTCACCCGGCGTCTCCTTGGTAGTAGGTGAGGAACAGCTCCTCAAGCGTCGGTCGGGTCACTTCCAGGTCGATGACGCGGCGGCTCCTCAGCTCCGCGAGCAGTGGGTCCAGCGCGCCGGCGAAGCTGAACGAGGCGCGTGCGCCGGAGATTGCAAGGTCTGCCGCGCCCGGGATCTGTCCCAGCGCTCGCAAGCCCGTGGAGTCACCCAGCTCGACGACGACCTTGCGCCGCGCTCCCCTGAGCAGATCGGCGATGCGCTCGACTGCGATCAGGCGTCCGTCGCGGACGATCCCGACGCGGTCGCAGGAGCGCTCGACCTCGTCGAGCTCATGCGAGGAGAAGAAGACCGCGCAGCCGCGCTGGCGCTCCTCGGCGACCAATAAAAGGAACTCCTCCTGCATCAGCGGGTCCAGGCCGGCGGTGGGCTCGTCGAGGATCAGCAGCTCGGGCTCGTGGAAGACAGCCTGGATCAGGCCCACCTTCTGCCGGTTGCCGCGCGAGAGCTGCCCGAGCGGTCGATCGAGGTCGGCGCGGAAGCGCTCCGCCAGCGATTCGGCCCGCCCAAGCCCGCTGACGCCACGCAGCCGTGCCAGCAACGCGATCGCCTCACGCCCTGTCGCCTTCTTGCCGTAGCCGAAGTCGCCGGGCAGGTTGCCGAGGCGCTTGCGGATGGCGACGCTGTCGCGACGGCTGTCGAGGCCGAAGACCCGAGCGCTGCCGTGGGTCGGATGGAGCAGGTCGAGCAGCGTGCGGATCGTCGTCGTCTTGCCGGCTCCGTTAGGCCCAAGGAAGCCGAATACCGTTCCTGCGTCGACCGCGAGGGTCACATTCTCGATACCGCGGGCATGGCCGTAGGACTTGGTAAGCCCCTCGGTTTCGATCACGGCCATACCGGCCAATGTTCTCACGGACCGATGGCCGGGAACCGGCCCGCGAGGCTCGCTCTACCCGCCGCCGAGCTGCTGCTGGAGCGCCTGGACGTCTTCGACGTAGTGCTGCGTTTCGGGGTACTCGTCGTTTTGAAGCGCGGACGGCAGCCCCTGGTAGTAGCCGGCAGCGGCCAGCCCTTCGTTCTCGCCGGTGGACTGCAGCAGCGAGTGCAGCAACAGCACTCCGCCGCGCACGTTGTCGAGCGCCGGCGCCGGCGCGAGCGGTGCCGGTCCGGCCAGTTCCTGGTCGATCCAGCTCCACGTCCCCGGCATGATCTGCATCACGCTGCGTGCGTCGGCGCTGGAGGTGAGCGCGTTGTTGGACCCGCTCTCCTGGTCCGAGTGTCAGCGTCGCGCCGGCCAACAGCAGGCCATCGGGGTCCAAGCCGTTGGCGGCCGCGAGCTGTGCGACGTTGTGCTCGCGCGGGTGGCGATCGCGCTCAGCGTGTCGCCCGGCTGGACGACATGGGTACCCGGCGCCGAAGCGGCGGACGCCTGTCCGGAAGCGACGCCGTCGTCGCCGAAGCGCCCGCGGGAGTTGCAAGCAGCGCCGCGGCCGCGAGCGGTAGCGCCATCGTGCGCACCTCCATGCACACAGCCTTCCCGTTTGCGGCCGACCGGAACTGCCTGCAACCGGTCTTCCAAGCGGCGGTCGTCTACCACGCCTGCGTGCCGTCGAGCTGCCGCAGGACGTTGTCGCCGACTCGATTTCTAGTCTTTGCTACATACTGGTTAATAGGTTACGCGCCTTTCATTTATAACCAGCGTATTCGATAAAATTAAAGTCACATTTTGACAAATCAGTCGGCAGAAACCTGTGCATATCGTCCACCCGCTCCTGGCAATGTGCCAAGAATTATTGACAGCGCGAGCAGGACCTCTATAAGGTCGAAAATGACCTCCGGCGGCGGGATATTGCCGGGCCTGCAGATCAAATTGAGAGGACGAGCTCATGCTCCCTTCATGGCGTCTCTACATGGCGTGGCTCTTCCTCGGCCTTATGGCTGCGATCGGATCGCTGACCGCGACCGCGTCCAATGGATCGGAACCGCTTGGCTCCAAGCTCACGGCGTCACCTTCGGCGATATCTGATCTGCTCGGCGTTCCCGGCGTCGAGCAGCTCGACGGGGGGCAGCAGGAGATTGACCAGCTGGCCTCCAATCGCGCCAATCCCGTTGCGGCTCGGGAACGCGAAATATCGCGTACCAGTTACACGGACCTTGACTCAAGCGCCGCGGTGCACGTCATTGGCGAAACTGTTCCTGCCCTGGTGGCGCGGGCGTCGTCCAGCGTTGGTCAGTTGCCGGCGGGCGCTCACGTGGCACGCTATCTGAGCGACACGGCAGCGCGGTTGGATCTGGCGGATGGCAAGCATGCGGTTCTCGAATCGCTTATGCCGATCGCCACCCGTGCGTCGGTCGACGGCTACCAACCAGTGGATCTGGCGCTGCGTGAATCGGGACGAAATTTTACGGCTGACAATTCGGCCGCTGCGGTCAGCATTCCAAGGTTGCTCGCAGACGGCGTGACCGTGGGCACAGATGGGATTTCGTTGACACCCGTGGACGCATCGGGCGAGCCGCTCGCAGGCGCCGGTCGGGTTGACGGCGGAGCCGTTGTCTATCCCAATACCGAGATTGACACGGACACGGCGATAAAGCCCACGTCCTCGGGAGCCGAGGTTTACGCCACGCTACGGTCCGTCGACAGTCCGCAAACGCTCTCCTATGAAGTCGGCATGCCACAAGGCGCTTCGCTCGTGTCAAGCGGGCCCGGGACCGGCACGATCAGCGTGGTCGCGGCAGGCCACACCCTTGCGGTGCTCCCGGCCGCCGCCGCAACCGATGCGGCAGGCACGCCTGTCCCGGTCACTACAAGCGTGTTCGGCCATGTCCTCCGCCTTCGGATAGGCGATCAGGCCGACGATTACAGATATCCGATCGTCGTGGACCCTACCGTCATCGACACCGACTTGCACCACAGCAGCTATCCCTTCACGAACTGGAGCTGCGAATCTGGATGGCGAATCGAATGCCGGGCCTGGGAATCGGAGATCTGGCTTAGGGTCGACACCTATCATAAAAAGGAAGAATACGCCGCGCTTGTCTACCCGACCCAGGGAGAATCGCGAATCTACGAGCTATGGGCAGAATCGGAAGCTTCGATGGCCCCCGAAGACGAATTGAGGATGGGCATCTTTGGTGAAATGGGCTGGGAGGGGTACACAACGCTTCCGTCCAGTTATGGCCGCACCGCGAACACGACCTGCGTCAAAGAAGGTTGTGTGACTTGGGGCGGCTCTCCTCACAATCTTGCTTCTTTCAGGGTCGTCGCCTTGAATGAAGGGTCCGGTACCGGCCAGTTTTGGCTGCAGGCAATGGGGGTCTATATTGCCCAGACCAACGGACCAAGAGTTACAGTGGACACGACGGACGAAGAAATTGAAAAAAACAAGAACGTCCTTTACGGTAGTGGGTCGTGGCTGACGGGGGCCGTTGGAGCCTTCAAGCTTGCGCTGAATGATCCGGGAGTTGGCATCAACGAAATCGAATACAAAGTAGTGGGTGGTGAAACAATCAAATATCAGGGAAACTGCGCCGACGCAGTTCAGTGTGAAGAGACTGTCAATCCGATCTTTCGAGGCGCCCCCAGCTTTATCCCGGATGGCGAACCTACGCTTGAAGTAAAGGCCAAGAACGCGATGGGTAGCAGTGGCACGGCATCGGTGAAATTGAAGGTAGACACTACTGCGCCTGCGATTGAAGGTTTCTACGGTCTGCCTGCCAGTCGGGAATTGTCTGATAGCGATCGATCGGTCAAGTTGGTGGTCAGCGCGAAGGATGGCTCTGGCTCGACCCCGAGTTCTGGCGTTGCTTCGCTGAAATTGGAGATGGATGGCCAGGAAGTGGGCGGCCCTTCGAGCGGTTGCTCGCCAGGCCCGTGTACGACTGGAGGGGAATGGACGATCGGGGCTCAGGACTATGCGGCTGGTGCGCATACGCTTTCGGTTGTAGCGACAGACAATGCGGGCAACGTCTCCAAGAGCGAAGTCGCGCTGTCGGTGCACCACGCTGCGTCCGAGCGGCTTGGCCCTGGCGAATTCAATCCCGTTACGGGCGAGTTCGATGTTCAGGAATCCGACGTGTCACTCGCGAGTGCGGGGGAGTCGCTGACAGTGGCGCGCAGTTATGACTCCAAGGATCTTACGGCCGGCGTGGAAGGCCCATTGGGCGACGCGTGGAGTCTGAGTATGGCCGGAGCTCAGCAGATCGAACAGACGTCGGCCGGCAACGCCATCCTAGTGTCCGCCAAGGGCAGCGAAACGGTTTTCGTCAAGAATGGGGAAAGCTACACTTCGCCGCCAGCGGATAGCACTATCAAGTTGGAATACGCAACGTCCACCAATGAATTCGTGGTGACCTCGGCTGGGGCCAGGGAGACGTTCGCGAAAACGGCGGGTGGGCCGGCAAACGTGTGGATGCCGTATACGACTGAGGGAGCCGGTGAAATCCCCGCTTCTACGTATGCATTTGAAACTGTTGGTGGTATTACGAGACCCAGCGAGGAGCTTGCGCCCGTCCCGTCCGGGGTGTCGTGTTCTGGGACGCTTAAACCGGGCTGCCGTGCGCTGACATTCAACTATGCGACGAGCACAACGGCAACCGGCGAATCCTCAAGCAGTTGGGGAGACTACAACGGCCGGCTGACGCGGGTCTATCTAACGGCGTACAGCGCGGCGCTCAAAGAAATGTCCACGACCACCGTGGCGCAGTACGCGTATGACACCCAGGGTCGTCTGCGTGCCGAGTGGGACCCCCGGGTCTCGCCGGCGGAGAAGACCGAGTACGGGTACGACGCCGAAGGACACCTCACAGCGATCGCTCCACCGGGAGAAGAGGGATGGGCGTTCGTGTACGGGACAACCGCGAGCGATACCGGCCCGGGCACGATCGTGAGGGTCACGCGAGCGCCGGCGTCCGCTGCGTTGTGGGACGGCAAATCGGTTGAAAACACCGAAGCGCCGAGTTTGACGGGATCGCCAATCGTTGGCAAGCGGATGACCGTGTCCGACGGCTCCTGGTCGCATGGTCCGATCGTCTACGGCTACCAGTGGGATGACTGCAACGGCTCGGGCGTCGAATGCCAGCCGATCGGGGGCGCTGTCAACGCCAATTACACGCCCACGTCGGCCGATGTGGCGCACACTCTGGTGGTGCGGGTCACGGCCGTCAACGGAGGCGGCTCGGTGGTCACGTCGAGTAAACCCAGCAGTCTCGTGCAGATCACGGCGCCCGATGAAGTCTCTGAAGAAAAAGTGGGCGAAAATGGGTGTCCCCACGACATGACGACAGGTCCCGGTGGACAGATCTGGTTTACCGACGAGTGCAATGGGGAGCTCGATTCGATCAGCGAGTCAGGGGAAGTTGTACCGTACTACTACGGTTTCCCAGCATATGCCTGCCCGACGGACGTCGCTACCGGTCCCGATGGGAATCTGTGGGTCACCGACGAATGCTTGAACCGCGTTTACCGAGTCACGACGAGTGGGTCAGTCACCGCCGAATACTGGTTGCCCGTCAAAAGCAATCCGAGAGGCATCGTGGCGGGCCCCGACGGCAACCTGTGGTTCGTGGACACCGGGGACAGCAAGATCACCAGCATGACCACCAGCGGCAGCACCACAGAATATTCGCTTCCGTCAGGCAGTTATCCCGAAATGATCGTGGTCGGGCCCAACGGGAAGCTTTGGTTTACCGATATGCTGTCCGGCAAGATCGGCAAGATCACAACGGGCGGCAGCGTCACCGAATACGCACTTCCATCGGGAAGTGCGCCGACGGGGATTGCCGCCGGCCCCGACGGCAACCTCTGGTTTGCGGACGCCACCGGCAAGATCGGCAAGATAACGACTTGGGGCACGATCACCGAATACGCGCTTCCGCCCAAAAGCTACCCGGTGGAAATCACCGCCGGCACCGATGGGAACATGTGGTTTACCGAGAGGGAAGCGGAAAAGGTAGGGGAGATAACGGCCGAAGGCAAGATCACCGAATACAGCGTCCCGTCTGAATCATCGGTGCACGGGATCGTGGCGGACCCGCTCGGCAATCGCATGTGGTTCACCGAGGAAGGCAACGATTCGATCGGCAGTGTCAGCACACGGCATCTCGTTGAATACAAATTGGGATCTTCGTTTGGGTGTCCGCGAAATATCACGAATGGACCGGATGGCAATATATGGTTCACCGACACTTGTGGTCGTCAGGTCGTGGGCAAGCTCACGTCCAGTGGCTCGGCAACCGCATACAGCCTTCCGGCCGGCTCCTGCTTGAGGGGGATTGCGACTGGCTCCGAAGGCAATCTGTGGGTCACGGAGGAATGCGCTAATCGCATTGCGCGTATGACCACAAGTGGATCGATCACCGCCGAATACAGCCTGCCGGCAAATAGCAAACCGATCGGGATCGCGGCCGGACCGGGCGGGAACATCTGGTTTACCGACTACTATCCGACCGGCAAGATAGGAAAGATCAGCGCGACCGGATCGATCACCGAATACTCACTTCCCGCGTACAGCAGACCCTACGAAATAGTAGCCGGTCCAGATGGGAATATGTGGTTCACGGATCAGAACAGCTACGCGATTGGCAAGATCACAGCGAGCGGTTCGGTCACGGAGTATCCACTGCCGTCCAAAACCGAGCCGTTTGCAATTACTGTCGGACCCGATGGAAACCTCTGGTTCACAGATCAGGAAGATGTGGGCAAGATCACTACGAGTGGGTCATTTACTGAGTACCCAGTGCCGTGGGGGTCCGAATTGTTGGGTATCACAACTGGTGGCGACGGGAACCTGTGGGTGGTTGAGTACGGTCGCGTCGCTCGGGTGACAACATCTGGTTCGATACGTGAATACAGCATGGGTCCGCGATGCTGTGACTATGGGGTGGCGACCGGTGCGGAACGTGGGCGCGTTTGGATCGCGGAGGGTGAGGCGGATGCGATTGCGAGCATGACCACTCCGTCTGTGACTGAAGGCGAAGCGCGCTCACCACAGCCGGGCACGACCGTGGAGTATGAAGTGCCTGTCACGGGGACCGGGGCACCGCATGAACTCGGCAGCTCGGACGTGGCTAAGTGGGCGCAGACGGATGCGCCCGCGGAAGCGACGGCGGTGCTCCCGCCGGACGAGCCGTCGGGATGGCCTGCCAGTGGTTACAGTGGAGGTCAGGTTTACTACTTGGACTCAAATGATCGGGTGGTAAACGAATCATCAGCCGGCGGCGGTGTTTCGACAACGGAATACAACTCGACTAACGACGTAGTCCGCACGTTGAGCCCGGACAATAGGGAAGCCGCTCTAAAAGCCGGCTCGAAATCGGCGGAAGTAGCGCAGACACTGGACACGCAGAGTACGTACGGCAGCGAAGGCACCGAGTTGCTCAGCAAGCTGGGGCCATTGCACACGATCAAGCTCGCGGCCGGTGGACAGGCGCAGGCGCGTGCGCACACGGTCTACCACTACGACGAAGGTGCGCCAGGGTCTGGAGGGCCATACCGTCTCGTCACGAAGGTCACCGACGGTGCCCAGATATCCGGCGAACCCGAAGCCGACATTCGCACTACAACCAAGTCATATTCCGGCCAGAGCAACGTCGGCTGGCGCCTGCGTGTGCCGACCTCGACGACGATCGACCCGGGTGGCCTCAAACTGACGCACTCGACTGCTTATGACGCGAGCACAGGCGATGTGACTGAAACTCGGGCGCCGGGCGCTGGTGAAGGTGAAGGTGGCGGTGGTACGCATGGTGTGCAAACGATCTACTACACGGCAGGTGTGAACTCGCAAGTCGCGGCGTGCGGTGAACACCCTGAATGGGCAAGCCTGACGTGCGAGACTCGGCCTGCGGCGCAGCCGGAAACGAGTGGTTTGCCGAATCTCCCGGTGACGACATACACGTATAACATGTTTGACGATCCGTTGACGGTCACGGAAACGGTTGGTTCGACGACGCGTACTATCGAATACACGTATGACGCTGCCGGTCGCACGTTGACCAAGTCCGTATCCTCTTCGGTTGGGACGGCTTTGCCGGCGGTGAAATACGAATACAGCTCGGAAACTGGCGAATTGGTGAAGGAATCGGCGACTATTGAAGGGTCGGAAAAGTCACTGGAAGCCATTTTGAATAAGCGCGGAGAGCTGACTTCCTACACCGATGCCGATGGGAACGTCGCGAAATACAAGTACGATCAGTACGGGCGGATCGAAGAATCCAGTGACGCCAAGGGCTCGCAGACGTACGGGTACGATCCCAGCACCGGCCGCTTGGTCGAAGTAACAGACTCCACGGCCGGGAAGTTCACTGATGCTTATGACGTTGAAGGCAACATTACGAGTAGCACCGATCCGAACGGTATGAATGTGCTTCACGGTTACGATTCGGTTGGCGATGAAACCGGAGTGGAATACGTAAAGACCACGCACTGCTCGTCAGGCTGCACCTGGTACAGCGATGGCGCCGTCCCATCGATACACGGGCAGTCGCTCAGCCAGACAAGCACATTCTCCTCGCAGGCATACAGCTACGACGCGGCGGGACGACTGGCCAAGGTGCAGGAAACCCCCAGCGGGGAAGGCTGTACCACCCGCAGTTACGTGTACGACATCGAAACGAATCGCCAGAGCCTCACCACGGTGCCTCCCGGTAGCGGCGGGGTGTGCTCCAGCACCGGCGGCACAGTCGAAAGCCACGGCTACGACACCGCGGACCGTCTGACCGACGGCGGTATCTCCTACGACACGTTCGGGGATATCACCAAACTACCTGCTGCCGATGCGGGCGGGTCGGAAGTGACAAGTGCCTACTACACCGACGGTCAACTCTCCACGCAATCACAAAAAGGCGAGACTATCGGCTACAACCTCGACCCCGAGGGCCGTCCCCGCGTGACGGTATCGACAGGCACCACCAACTCGACGATCACTTCTCACTACGATGGCTCAGAAGGCGCACCCGCGTGGACCGAAGACACGGCGGGGCACTGGACGCGCAACGTCACCGACGCCGGCGGCAGATTGGTCGCGGTGCAAAAGGGCGGTGAAGCCCCGGTCCTGCAGGTGGAAAACCTACAAGGCAGTGTCGTAGCCACTGCGTCCTTGAGCGAAACAGCGACCGGCCTGCTGTCCACTAACAACCCGACCGAGTACGGCGTGCCACGTACCAGCAGCCCGCCAAAGTTCTCTTGGCTCGGTTCAGCGCAGGTGTCAACGGAATTTCCGTCAGGGATCATTGCGATGGGCGTGCGTTCATACGTCCCGCAAATTGGGCGTTTCCTGCAACCAGACCCGATAGCGGGAGGCTCCGCTAATACGTACGCCTATACGTTCGGCGATCCAGTCAACACGTCAGACACCAGCGGCGCGTTCACCGTCGAAGTGCCCGCATGGGTCCACGAATTCCTCACCCATGACGCTGAAGAAGCAGTACAAGCCGCTGAAGAAGCAGCCGAACTAGCCGCCGAAGAAGCGGCGGCGGCGGCAGAAGCAGAACGCGAGGCGGGAGAAGCGGCGACTGAAGCCGCGGCAGAAGCAGCCGAAGCGGCTGAAGAATCATACGCACCTGCCGCCAAAAAAGGCAAAAAAGCGAAAGCCGCTAAAAACGCGAAAAAAGCCTCACGGATCGCTATGTACCATGACGGTGGTGGCCCGAATAGCAAACCTAAATACAAAACACAGAAAAAAATTCCGCCGAATAAAAAATGCGAGGATGGAGAAGTAAAGGTCGGTGAATATTGCGAAAAGGGCCCGGACAAAAAAGAGCGTCCTACGCCGCCTCCGCCTCCGCCCCCGGGCATCATCGGGGAAGGTGAGAAAGACGTTGAAGGTGCCATTGACGACTGCCTTGACAGCGGGCTCTGCGAGATCTGATGCTCGGGAGCCAGCTGGCGCCCTCGCCGTGCTAGCTGGCGCCGCGTTGGGTTCGAACTCGATCTGTGCTCAGGAATCGACGGTCCTACCAACGTGGCGTTCCAGCCGAATGGCGAGGGCGCCGGTCATAGAGCCGGTCGTCCAGCGTGCGCGAGACGATCCCGCCTCGCGCGAACGCCTCGAACGAAGTCATTGTGCGCGTGCTTACGAGCAGTCTGTCTTGGGTGGCTCTTGGCCCGTCACCAGGCCTGCGTCGTTCCGCAGTGCGGGCAGGTCACGCTGGTCGAGACAGGGGCGATGAAGAAGTAGCCGCACGAGCAGGGGTAGCAGGCCTCGTCCACCGGGCCACCGGCGTCGCGGTTGCGGCGCACAGCGATATCGGTCACCGGCTCGGGTGGAGTGAGGACTTGCTCGTGTTGGCGCCAGCTGGCGATCGGATGAAGCAGAACACTTGAGCGCATCGGTCTCTACCTCCTAAAACGCTCCAGACGCCTAAAGGTTTCGCTGCCGAGGACGCATTTCCTGGCGGTGTCAAGCGACGTGTTCTGGAATAATCCCCGGCGATGAGCCCCGCGCGCAAGCGAACGGTGCGCCTGGTCGTGGCCCTCAGCGCCGCCGTGATCTTGGCGAGCGCGCTGATCTACACGAGCTTCAGCGCCGCCAGCCCCACCGTCACGCCAAGTCAGCTAGTGCGCGAAGGCGTGAGCGGGCGCGAATACCAGCTGACTGGAAAGGTCAAGGCCGGCTCGGTGCGCCAGGAAGGCCAGACGCTGTACTTCAGCGTGCAGGACCGGGCCGGCGAAACGGCGGTGCCGCTCAGCTACACCGGCCAGGTGCCCGACCCGTTCAAGGAAGGGCGTGAGGTGATCGTCACCGTCGTCAAGCGGGATGGACGCTACGTCGGCCAGCGCGACTCGCTGATTACCAAGTGCCCGTCGAAGTACAAGGTCGCGCCCAGCAAGGCCAAGCCGTACTGATGGCGCCGCGCCGCTGATGCCCGAACTGGGACGCGCCTGCCTGCTGTTGGCGTTCGGCGTCTGCCTGTTCGGCGCCTTCGCGTCGGTGTACGGGGTTCGCAGCGGCCGCGAGCAGTTCTCGCTGTCGGGTCGACGCTGCGTCTATGCGCTCGCCGGCATTCTGACCGTGGCTTTCGCGGTGCTGGAGGCAGCCTTCCTGCGCAGCGACTTCTCCTTCAACACGGTTGCCGACACCTCCAGCCGAACCACTCCCGGCTTCTATAAGGCCGCGGCGGTGTGGGCCTCCCAGGAAGGCTCGCTGCTGTTGTGGGCGTGGCTGTTGTCGCTGTGGTCGAGCCTGGTCCTATTCTTGACGCGCAAGCGCCTGCGTGTGGAGAGCGCTTACGCCACCGCGATCCTGCTCGGGTTCGCCGCCTTCTTCATTGGGCTGATGATCTTCTACGCGACCCCGTTCGCGACCACGACACCGACGCCGGCCGAAGGGGTCGGGCTCGATCCGCTGCTGCGCCACCCGAGCATGATGATCCACCCGCCGATGCTGTATTCCGGCTACACGCTGTGCATCGTGCCGCTGGCGTTTGGGATGGGCGCGCTGTTGGCGCGCAAAGTAGACGCCGAGTGGATTCGCGCCACCCGCCGCTTCGCGCTAGCGGCCTGGCTGTTCCTCGGCGTCGGCATCATGCTCGGTGCGCGCTGGTCCTACTCGGAGCTTGGCTGGGGCGGCTACTGGGGCTGGGACGCGGTTGAGAACGCCTCGCTGATGCCGTGGCTGACCGGCACCGCCTTCCTGCACTCGCTGATGATCCAAGAGAAGCGAGGCATGCTGAAGGTGTGGAACGTGTCGCTGGTGCTGGCCACGGGAACGCTGGCGATCATGGGCACCTTCCTGGTGCGCAGCGGCATCCTCTCCTCGATCCACGCCTTCGGCGGCGCCACCCTGGGCGTGCCCTTCGTCGTCCTGATCGGACTGCTGATCGCCGCCTCGATCTACCTCGTCGCCTCTCGCCGCGACATCCTGCAGAGCGAGCACCGGCTGGACTCGCTGCTGTCGCGCGAGTCGGTCTTCCTGGCTAACAACATCGTGCTCGTCGGCCTCTGCTTCGTGATCTTCTGGGGTACCTACTTCCCGCTCATCTCAGAAGCGCTGACGGGCCACTCGGCCTCGGTCGGGCCGCCCTGGTTTGACCGCTACACCGTGCCGTTGGCGCTGATCCTGGTGCTGCTCAGCGGCATCGGCCCGGTGATCGCCTGGAGGCGGGCGACGCTTGCCAACGCCAGGCGCAACTTCCTGGTGCCGCTGGCGTGCGCGCTGGTCGCGCTGATCGCGCTGATCGCAGTCGGCGTCTCGACCGGCAAACCGCTGGCGATCGCGATGTTCTGCTGCGCGGCGTTCGTGCTCGGCAGCGTCGGACAGGAGTTCTGGCGCGGCACGCGCCTGCGTCGCGCCGGCTCGGGGGAAGCGCCACCATTGGCGCTGTTGGCGCTTGTGCGCCGCAACCGCCGTCGCTACGGCGGCTACGTCGTGCACATCGGCATCGCCGTGCTGTTCGTCGGCGTGGCGGCTTCCTCGTCTTTCCAGCACGCCTCCGAGCTGTCGCTCTCCCCGGGCCAGTCCACGCGGGTCGGCGCCTATACCGTGCGCTACCTGCGTCCGACGGCGACCGTCACCACCGGCGCAGACGCCGCCCACACGGGCGCCACGATGAGCCTTGGGGCGGTGCTCGACGTCAGCAGGAAAGGCAAGCACGTCGCCACGCTCACGCCCAACGAGGGCTTCTACGACTCCGGCGAACCGGCGCAGGGCTCGGTCAGCCACCTGATCGGCGGACAGGCCGTCAGCCACGTGAGCATGGACGCGGGAGTCACCCGCGATGTTTGGAGCGCGATCGCCCCTGACATCTCCACGCCACGACTACAGCGGGTGATGACGATCGCCAACCGCACGATCCCCTACATACGCCCGGACGAGGGGATGATCGCACTGGCCGTGTTGGCGCGCGAATACCTGAAGGCGCCGCCGCCGGCGCAGTTTCACTTGATCGTCTCGCCGCTTGTGATGTGGATCTGGATCGGCGGCCTGATCGTGATCGGTGGCGCGCTGATCGCTGCCTGGCCGACACCGAGCGCGGTGCGGGCGCGCGTCAAGGTAGGCGCGCCGGCGCGAGCGGACCGAAGCCTGGCTCGCGCCTGAGATCGGCGGTCGATGGCGGTACTGCTCACGCTCGTGCTGTTGGCGGTGGTGATCGCGGTCGTCGGCATGCCGCTGTTCTCCAGCCCGCACATGCGCAAGGATGGCTCGCGCACGCGCGAGGACGCGCCGGATCGCGCTGAGCTTGACAGTGCCCGCGACGCCAAGTACCGCGAGATTCGCGATGCCGAGCTGGACTATCGCACCGGCAAGCTCTCTCAGGCGGACTTCGAAGCGGTCGACGCGACTCTACGTGCGGAGGCGCTAGCGATCCTAGACTCCCTACGGGAGCTTGAGGAGCGCGCGATCCTCGACTCCCTGCAGGAGCACTCCCCGCAGGAGCAGGAGCTTGAGGAGCCTAAACTTTCTTGAGCAGCAGGATCGTGTTCAGCACGAACGCGATCGCGAAGCCGACGGTCCAGCGGTTGAGGTTGCGCTCGACCATCGAGCCGCCACCGAGCGGTCCCTGGCCGCTGCCGACGCCGAACGCGCCGGACAGCCCTGAGTCCTTGCCCGAGTGCATCAGCACGAGCAGGATCAGCATGATCGCGATGAACACCTGCAGCAGAGAGAGGATGACTTCCACGCGTCCAAGCGTAGCGACTCGTGCAACCCGGCGTGCAGCGACAGTGGCCAATTCGGCCAAATAGCGCTTACCGCCTGCCGGCTGGGTAGATTTCACCGACTGGCTTGGTGGTCGCGCCGGCTGGCCTGGTGGTCGAATCCGTGCCCTTCTCGATTACGAATCCTTTACCAATCGTTGATTACCTGCCGATATGAATTGGGTCAGGGGGCGCCCAAGGGAGAACGGGTGCCTGTTCGCGAACTTCGAGCAAGGAACCTATTCACGATGACCGAGGGCCAGCAGACGCACGCACGTCCTGCTCTGTCGCGCGCCTCCATCCGCCTGGTGTTGCGCCGTGGCGGCTTGGCAGCAGTCGCGTTGACGGGCGCCGGCGCGGCGCTTTCCTCGGCCTGCTCGGCTGCCCAGGCGCCGACCGTTAGCGGTCCCTCATCGGAGCCACCGACCGCGAGCACGCCGGCGCCGGCGCCGGTGAGCACCACGCCCAGCTCGACCACGACGACGGCCACGACGCCGACAACGACCGCCACCGCACCAAGCACGACGACCCCCACGTCGACGCAGACCACCACTACAACCGCGTCGACTGTCACACCCAGCAAAAAAACACCGGCAGCGCGCTCGCACAAGGGCCCGAAGGCGGTGGTTCAGCGCAGCCAGGGCACGACCACGACGCCGACCGCCACGACGCCCTCGGCGGCGAGCACTCCCGCGTCCACTGCGGCCACGCCGGCCACGCCAACCAAGAGCTCAAGCGCGATCGCCCCGGCGCCACAGTTGGCGGTCGTCCAATCGGGCGCGCTGGCGGCGATGATGAACGGCTCCTCGGCCTCGCTGCAAGCGCTCGACTTCTACCGTATCCCGCTGTTCCTGCTGCCGATCTACCAGGCGGCCGCCGTCCAGTACGGCGTGCCGTGGCAGGTGCTGGCAGCGATCAACGAAGTCGAGACCAACTTCGGCACCGACCTGTCCGTCTCCACGGCCGGCGCTGTCGGTTGGATGCAGTTCATGCCGGAAACCTGGCTGCAGTACGGCGTCGACGCGCTCGGCTCAGGCTACGCCGACCCCTACAACCCGGTCGACGCGATCTTCGCCGCCGCGCGCTACCTGCACGCCGCCGGCGCGTCCTCGAACCTGCGCGGCGCGATCCTCGCCTACAACCACTCCGAAGCCTACGCCGAATCGGTGCTGCTGCGGGCACGCCTGTTCGCCAGCTATCCCTCCTCGACGATCGCCACGCTGACGGGCCTAACTGAGGGCTCGTTGCCTCTCGCCGGCGCGAAGCTGGCGCCGGGATCGCCGATTCCAAGCGCCCACGCGCCGGCCCCCTCGACCGCCCGCAACCCGCAGGCAAGCAGCACGCAGGCAAGCAGCACGCAAGCTCCCGCGCCGGTGGCCGCCGCGCAGTCGCTGTCAGCACCCGAAGCGGCCGCTCCGGCTTCACAGCTCTCAGAACTGGTCGGCAACAAGCGCGCGCCGGTTGTAGCGGTTGAGGACGGGCGCATCGTCGGCATCGGCATCTCGCGCAAGATCGGCGGCTACGTGGTGCTGCGCGACACCTATGGCGACGTTTTCACCTACGGCGGCCTCGGCAGCGTCGCGCCGACCTATCGTCTGGCCAAGCCGACCCCGCTGCAATTGCCCAAGGGCGCCCTGCCGAGCGCCGAAGTCGGTGGCGATCCGACGCCGAAGCAGCCCGCCAGCGCCGGCAGCCAGTCGCCGACGACCTTGCACGTGGCCGTTCGCAAGCCGGCAGGCGCTCAGACGGGCCAAGCGTCTCAGGCGCCCACCGGCGGCAAGGTTCGCGTGTTCGCCCACCCTGGAAACCCCGATGCGATCGCGGCCAAGCGCCTGCGCGAACAGGAGGCCGGCAACAGGACGTTGGCGGCTGGTTGGGAGCTATTGCGGCGCGGCTCGGTGGTCTCACAGGGCACCGTCCTTGGCCACCTTGGCCCAGGCGGCGAAGGCAAACAGGCGCGGCTGCGCTTCGCGATCCGTCCAGCCGGTGCTGAAGGGGCGATCGACCCCCGCCCGATCCTGGAAAACTGGCGCCAGCTCTCCCTGGCGCTGCACCCGCATGGCTCGAAAGTCGGCGCGGTGTTGGCCGGCGCTACCGCGGCTGACGCGTTCCAACTCTCACGCGGACAGCTGGAGCGGGCTGTGCTGGCAGACCCGGGTATTCAGCTCGGCGCCTGCGACCGCGCTCAGGTGGCCTCGGGCAAGGTGCAACCGCGCCTGCTGGCGCTGCTCGTGTTCCTCTCGCGCAGCGGCCTGAAGCCGACGGTCGGCGAGCTTCGCTGCGGCTCGGCGGTCACCACGCCAGCGGGAACGCAGACGGTGTTCCCGGCGCCGGGCACGCTCGACATCGCCGCGATCAACGGTGTGCCGATCGACGGCCACCAGGGCGCCGGCACGGTCACCGACGTGGCGATCAGGACGCTGCTCACGGTAGGCCACGGCCACGCGCCCAAGCGCATCGTCAGCCTGATGAGCTATCCCGGCGCCCCCAGCACTGTTGCCGCCGGCGATCACGCCGCCTTCATCCAGTTGGAAGTCCCGACTGCGGCCTCCCCGCACAAGGCTTCGGCCACGCTTGCCGCTCACAGCACTGCTGCGTCTGGCACGGCAGGCGCGAGGACGAACGTGGGCAACATCTCGCTGGACACTTTCCAGTGGCAGCACCTGATCGGTCAGGTCGCCACGATCCAACAGCCGACGATCGCGGTGCAGCCGAGCGCCTCGGCGATCCGCGACGGCGCCGCGCCGGGCAGCGGCGGCTCCACCCCCACGCTGCCCTAGCGCGGAACGCTTTTGACGCCGCCCTGACGCCGATCGCTTTGGCTCAGCCGGTCGGCTGAGCCGCGGCCCCGGCCGGCCTGCGAAACCCGGCGCTCAACAACGGACGGCACTTGGCCGCCGCTGCCTTGAATTGGGCGCTTTCCGTGTTCAGCCCCTTGGTGCTGAACACCGGTCCCTTGCCGGAGGTGTTCGGGCTCGGCACGTTAACGCCGTTCTTGCGCATGCAGCTGGCAAAGCCGGCAAGCGCCTGCTTGAAGCGAGGATTGCCGGTGCGCAGAAAGTGCCCGCCCGCGGCGCGGCCGAGCGGACCTGTTCCACCAAGGCATTTGCGCATCGCAGCACGCAACTGAGTGGCCGTGGCCCCCTTTGGCAGCCCACCGCCCAGGAACAGTCCGCGGGCGCTGCCGCCGGCCGGCAGCTTGATGCCGTTGCGTTGCAGGCAATTGCGCACCGCCGACACGCGCGCCGGCGAATTCCTGTGCGTGCCCGTCGCACCGACCGCGCTGGTCGCTCCGGTGGCACCGTTACCGGCTGCCGCGCCCGTCGTGCTGGTCGCCGCCGCGTTAGCCTGGGTCGCCGTCGTGGGCGAGCTGGAGGAGCTCCCGCAGGCTGCCAGCCCGATCGCCATCAGCGAGCTCACAGCAATGGCGGCCAAGGCAGGCTGGCGCGACCGAAGTCTCATTTGGTGCATCAATCCCTCTTTCCGTGGACGTGAATCTCAACTCTCTCAGGTCTACTTGCCGAACAGCGCCGGTCCTTCGCTGCTTTCCCGGCGACTGGCGCGAGGCCCCGCACCGCCGCCGTTGGCACCGCCGAACAGCACACCGCCAAGTCCGCCGCCGGCCGATGCTTCACTGGCGCGGATGCTCTGCGCGTGGATCGTTCCGTCGCTGCCGTTGCTGCCGGTGACGATCACGGTTTCGCCGGGATGGATCGATTTCAGGGCGGACTTGACCGTTCTCGTCACGCTGGCGCCGGCGGAAGCCGTGACCTTGATCGTGTTGCCTTCGAAGCTGGTCACATACAGGGAATCGCCGGAGACATAGGCGACCTGGCCAATCGTTGGGCCAGCGCCACCACTGCCCGCCGCGCCGGCCAGCTGAGCCAGGCTGCTACTGCCGCGACTTCCGCTACCACCGCGACTCCCGCTGCTGCCGCCGCCGCGCAACGCCGCCAGCCGTGATGCCAACGCTCCTGTGCCGGTCGAGGCTGCGCTCGACTGTCCTTGGCCCTTCTCGACAAACACCCCGCCGATGAAGCCGCAGACCGTCAGCAGCGCACACAGCAGCGCCACGCCGAGCGGGTTCGCTCCGACGCCGAGCAGGCGGTGGCGCGGACGCGGCGGCAGCTCGTGCTCGACCAACCCATCGTCAAACGCGGCCGGGGGTCGGGTTGCCGTTGGTTGAGTTGCAGCCGGTGTTTCGTCTTGCATGTGGGGCTCCATGGTCACTCGAAGCGCAGCGCTTCGATCGGTCTGAGCGCGGCTGCTCGCGCCGCCGGATAGGTGCCGAAGAACAGGCCTGAGAGCGCGGCCGCGCCGAACGCCAGGAACACCGAATAGAGGGCTATCTCGGGCTGCACGCCGGCGATTTCAAACTGGCTGCCGATCACGCCGAGCAGCACCCCGCAGACGCCGCCGATCAGGGAGACCAGCACCGCCTCGCTGAGGAACTGCAGCAGGATGTCGCCGCGGCGCGCGCCGACGGCCTTGCGGATGCCGATCTCGCGTGTGCGCTCGGTGACGCTGACGAGCATGATGTTCATCACGCCGATGCCGCCGACCAGCAGCGAGATCGCGGCGACCTCGCCGAGCAGTGTGGTGAACACGCTGCTGGTCGAACTGGACGTTTCCAGCAGCGACCCTTGGTTGAGCACCTGAAAGCCCGGTTCGGCCGTGTCGGTGATTTTGTGGCGTTCGGCGATCACGCTGTCGATCTCGCCTTCGGCGGCGTTCAGCCCAGACTGTGAGCGCGCCTGGACGCTGATCGAGTCGATCGGCCCGGCGCCGGTCAGGGCGCTCTGCACGGTCGTGATCGGCGCGATCACGATGTCGTCCTGGTTGACCAGGCCGCTTGTCCCCTTGCTCGCGAGCACACCGACCACTTCGAAGTTGCCGCCGTTTACCTTCATGTTCTGCCCGACCGGGCTCTGCCCGGCAAACAGTTCCTGGGCGACGGTCTCCCCGATCACGGCAACGCGTCGGTGTCGATCGACGTCTGAGGCGTTGAAGGAGCGTCCCTGGGCGACTTTGTAGGCGTGCGCTTCCAGGTAGGAGGGTGTTGTGCCGACGAACGTCGAGGGTTCGTAGCTGGAGCTGCCGGACACGAGTTTGACCGCACTTGCGTTGACCACAGGCGAGGCGCTCTTGACGTCGGGCGCGAGCGCCGGGCTCTGCAGGCCTTGCGCGTCCTGCTTGGTCAGCGACAGGCTGGTGGCGCTGGTGGCGCGGCGGCCGAGGCGAAAGCCGCCGCCGTTTGGCATCACGATCAGCACGTTGGTGCCGAGCTGCTGGATGCGCGACTGCACGGCCTGCGAGGAGCCGTTGCCGACGGCGATCAGCACGATCACCGAGGCCACCCCGATCGTCATGCCAAGGATCGTCAGGGCCGAGCGCAGCCTGTTGGCGAGGATCCCGCTCCAGGCAATCCGCAGCGTCCCTGCTCCGATCACGCGTTCACCCCTTGCGCGCCGGCGCCATCGTGGACGATCTCGCCGTCGCTGAGCCGGATAACGCGCTGCGTGCGCGCGGCAACGTCGGCCTCGTGCGTAATCACCACGACCGTACGCCCCTGCTCGTTGAGCCGCTCGAAGATCTCCAGCACCTCCTCGGTCGAGTGCGAGTCGAGGTTGCCGGTCGGCTCATCGGCGAGGACCAGCGACGGGTTGGTGACGATCGCCCGCGCGACCGCCACACGCTGCTGCTGCCCGCCGGACAGCTCGGAGGGGAGATGGCGCAGGCGGTCGGACATCCCCATCGCGCTCAGCGCCGATTCGGCGCGCCGTCGCCGCTCGGCCCGGCCGATGCCGCCGTAGGCGAGCGGCAGCTCGACGTTGGCCAGCGCGCTCGTGCGCGGCACGAGATTGAAGCTCTGGAAGACAAAGCCGATCTTGCGGCTGCGCAGGTCGGCAAGGTCGTCCTCGTCGAGATTGCGCACGTCGCGCCCGTCGAGCAGGTAACGGCCGCTCGTCGGCACGTCCAGGCAGCCAAGGATGTTCATCAGCGTGCTCTTGCCGCTGCCGGAGCTGCCCATGATGCCGACGAACTCGCCGCGCTCGATCGAAAGCGACACCCCTCGCAGGGCCTGCACGCGGATCTGGCCAAGCTCGAACACCTTGCTCACGCCGCGTATCTGGATCACGGGAGCGCCGGTGCTCATCCGCCGCCAGCCCTGAAGACTGCACCCCCGCCACCGCCGCCACCACCGAGCAACGCGCCGCCGCCGCCGCCGCCAAGGCGCGAGCGCAGCAGCGAGCTGAGGCTGGAGGCGCCCGAGCTGGCGGCCTGTGGCAGCAGCACCGTTTCGCCCGCGTGCAGCCCGCTGAGGACGATCGTCGTGCTGTTGCCGGCCAGCCCGGTGCTCACCTGCTGGGGCACGTCTTTGCCGGCGCGCACCACAGTCACGGTCCCCCCGGAGATAGCGCTGCTGGGCACGCTGACGCCTGCTTCCTGCTTGACGACCACTTCAGCGGTGGCGCTCATGCCTGGCTTCAGCCCAGGGTCCATCTGGTCGAGCGCAAAGGTGACGTCGTAGCTGACGACGCCGCTGCTGCTGCTGGAGAGGGTGGCGACTTCGCTGACGTGCGCGGCCAGCTTGCCTGCCTGCGCCCCGAGGGGTGTGCCCCCCTGGGTACGCCCTTCCAGCGCTTCGACTGTGACCGTGGCGATCTGGCCGATTTTGACTTCGTGGATTTCCGATTCGCTGAGAGCCGCGACAAGCTTCATCGAAGACAGATCGCTCAGCACCGCGAACGCCTGCGTGGAGCCACCCGAGCCCGACCCGCTGCTCGCGGCGGCGCCGGAGTCGCCTGAGCCGCTGCCGGAACGACCCGAGCCTGAGCTGCCTGCCGACCCTGAGTCTGTGCTCGAACCGGCCGATGAGGCCCTGCTCGTGCCGGTTGCCGAGACCACTTCTCCGACCTGCCCGGACAGTGAGACGATTGTCCCGTCCCGCGGCGCGTACAGCTTAGTGGCGGCAACCGCTTCTTCGTCGCCGCGCACCGTCAACTCATCGCTTTTCACCTGCGCGCGTGCCGAGGCGATGTTCGCTTTGCGCGTGGCCGGGCTGAGCGTTGAGCCGGCCGCGCCGGTCGAGCCGGAGCGCGATTCGGAAGGGCTCTGCGAGCCATTGGGGCCCCCGCCTTCGCCATCGGTTTCCAGCTCGCGCGCAAGCGAGGCTTCAGCGCTCTGCAGCGTTGCGCGCGCCTGTTCGAGCGTGACTTCGGCAGGCACCGGATCGAGCGTGGCGATCAGCTTGCCCGCGGTCACGTACTGCCCTTCTTTTACGTAGACGTGTTCGACCGTGCCGCTTGTCTTGAAGCCAAGGTTGAGCTGGCTGGCCGGTTCGAGGTTGCCGCTGCCGGACACCGTCGACTGCACGACCCCAGCCGCGGCCTTGGCCGTGCGGCGTGAGCTGGCGCTGCTGCTCGACGCCGGCCCGATCGCCAGCACCGCGGCGACAATCGCGCCCAGGCACGCAAGGCCGAGCGCATAATTGAGCCACGACCGTCCCGAACGCTCGCTCATTGCGAGCCGGATCATGCCCAATACGGGTAAGAGCGCGCGAAGAAACTCAGTAAGAGGGATAAACACGCATCGTTCTGCGATCATGCGCGACGATGGCCGTCTACGGAGGCATCGACCTGGGGGGCACGAAGATCCAGACGGCGCTGATGCGCTCAGGCGACCATCAGGCGATCGGCCAGGCGCGCAGCTTGACGCCGCACGAGGGCGGCCCGCCGGCGGTGCTCGACGCGCTGGCGGAGTGTCTGACCGAGGCGGCGCAGCAGGCCGGGATCGAGGTTGCCGAGCTGGGCGGGATCGGCGTCGGCGTGCCCGGCGAGGTTGACGCGCAAGCGGGCACGCTGGCGAAAGCCACCAACCTGTCCGAATGGCAGCAGCCGTATCCGTTGGCGACGGAGCTGTCAAAGCGGCTTGGGCCGGGTGTTCGACTCGGCAATGACGTTTCCGTTGCCACACAGGCCGAGCTGCTGCTGGGCGCGGGTCGCGACGCCGACTCGCTGCTGGCGGTCTTCTGGGGCACGGGTGTAGGGGGTGGCGTGGCCTTTGACGGCAAGCTCTGGCACGGTCGCGGCGATGCCGGTGAGATCGGCCACATGGTTGTCAAGCAAGGGGGAGCGCACTGTCCGTGCGGTCGCCGAGGCTGCATGGAGGCTTACGCCGGAAGGCGCGCGATGGAAGGAAAGGCCAAGCGCCTGCAGGATCGCGGCCACCACACCGACCTGTTCAAGATCATGCGCGAGCGTGAGCGCGAGACGCTCTCAAGCGGTGTTTGGGCCAGAGCGCTGGCACGCGAGGACAAACTCGCCGAGCGCCTGATCGAGCGCGCGGTGCAGGCGCTTGGCACGGGCGTGGCATCCGCGGTGAACCTGCTCGACGTGCAGACGGTTTTGCTCGGAGGGGGGCTTGGCATCCGCTTCGGCGAGCCGATGCTCACGCGCATCGTCGAGGCGATGAAGCCGCACCTCTATAACGACGCAAGGCCGCCGGCGATGAGGCTGGCGGCGCTCGGCGATCTCGGCGGCGCGCTCGGCGCGGCGCTGCTGTGGTCCCAGAGGTAGAGCCCGTTCGGGGCTCTCAACCGAGCACTGTCACGCCCACCAGCACCAGCGACAGCGTCGAGGTGACGCCGACCGTCACCGCGGCGACTCCATCGAGCACCCCTTTGTTGCGGCGCTCGCCCATCACTCGCCACGAGCGTGACAGCCGCCAGATGAAGTACAGGTTGATCGGTAGCAGCAGCCCGTTGACGACCTGCACGCCGACCAGCAGCGAGATCACCGGCACGCCGGGCACCATCGCGACAAGCGCGCCGATCGCGATCATGCCGGTGATCAACGACACGAACACGGGCGCCTCCTCGCGGCGACGGCCGATGCCCTTCTCATAGCCAAGCGACTCCGAGACGACGTAGGAGGTGGCGATCGGCAGGATCGCGCACGCCAGCAGGCTCGCTCCGAGCAGCCCGACTCCGAACAGCACCTCGGCGTAGGAGCCGGCAAAGGGCGACAGCGCTCGCGCCGCGTCGGCAGCCGAGCCGACTTCGTGGATGCCGTGCTTGAACAGCGTCGCGCCGGTCGCGATGATGATGAAGCAGGCGATCAGGTTGGCGAACACCGCGCCGGCGACGGCCTCGCGTTCCTCGTGCGGCAAGTCCTCCTCGCGCGCTCCGCGCTCGACCACGGCCGACTGCAGGTACAGCTGCATGTAGGGGGTGATCGTGGTGCCGGCGGTGGCGATCACCAGCAGCAGGTAGGTGGAGCCGCCTTGGATGTGCGGCATGACGATCGCCTTGCCGACTTCCCCCCAGTCTGGATGGGCGAGGATCGCGGCGATCGGGTAGGCGAAGAAGGGAATCGTCAGCCAGATGAACGTGCGCTCGGCAGAGCGGTAGGAGCCGCGCACGATGATCATCCAGATCCCGACCGCGACGATCGGCACCGAGATCTGCGCGGGAATCCCGGCCAGGCCGAGCGCGGCGCCGACGCCGACGAAGTCCGAGATGCAGATCCCCATGTTGGCGACGAGCACCGCCGTGGTCGCGAGCACCGACCAGCGAATGCCGTACTCCTCTCTGATCAGCTCGGCCAGCCCCTTGCCGGTCACGACCCCCATGCGCGCCGCCAGCATCTGCACGAGCGCCAGCGAGATCGTGATCAGCACCATCACCCACAGCAACTGGTAGCCGTACTTGGCGCCGACGGACGAGTAGGTGGCGATGCCACCGGCGTCGTTGCCGGCATTGGCGGCGATCAGCCCGGGCCCGAGCAGGGCGAGGATCGCGAACAGGCGCGCGCGGCGCGGGCTAAGCCGCGCCGGCAGCCGCGGCCGGCCAAGGGTGGCCGAGCGTATGCGGCGTATGGCGGCCGGTACTCGGACCGCCATCGAATTGCTTCCCCGTGCCGTTCACGGCGCGGAGTCTATTTGCCGACGGTGTTCGCTGACCTGTCGTGGGCCGCGCCGCAAGCACGCTTGCGCGCTCGCCCTCGGTCCTGGCCCTCAGTCCTCGCCCAGCAGCCCGAAGCGCCGTCTCCAGCTGCGCGGCAGCATTGCCTCCAAGACGTCATCGACCGTGACTATCCCGAGCATCCGCTCGTCGCCATCCACCACCGGCGCGCAGGTGAGGTTGTAGTCGGCCATCAGTCGCGCCACCTCTTCGAAGGGAGCGTCGGCGCGCAGTGAGGGCAGATCGTGCTTGACCATCGCGCTCAGCCGCCGTCCAGCCTCGGCGCGCAGCAGCGCCGCCACCGCCACGCTGCCCTCCAGCTTCCCATCGGCGCCGGTTACGAACACGGCGGTCAGCAGCTCGGGCGCGATCTTGCTCAGCCGCACCGCCTCCAGCGCGTCGCCGGCGGAGGTGACGCCGCGCAGCGAGACGAATTCGGGGCTCATCAGCCCGCCGGCCTCGGCCGGGTCGTAGCCGAGCAGCGCGCGCACCTTGACGCGATGGCTGACCGCCAGCAGCGCCAGCACCGGCTCGCGCCGCTCCTCCTCCAGCTCGCCGATCGTGTCGGCGGCGTCGTCGGGAGCCATCCGCGCGAGGATCTCGGCGACCTGCTCGTCGGGCCGGTCCTCCAGGAACTCGCGCAGGTGCTGCTCGTCGAGCTCCTCGAACACGTCGGCCTCAAGCTCGCGGTCGCCGGCCCCCACGGCCTCGATGATCTCCTCGCCCTCGCGGCGCGAGGCGGCCTCGACCAGATCGGCGATCTGGGCAGGATGCAGCTTTGCGAGCTTGGGGTGAGGGACGCGCAGGCGCACGGTCGGCACGTGCCCGACGAACGGCTCGACGCTGGCCCAGTCCAGGAAATCGCCGGTGGCGATGCGGTGCCCGAGCATTTTCGGCAGCAGCCGCCGCAGCCCGCCACGCGGCCCGGTGTCCACGCCGACCACGCGCCAGGAGCCGGCGACGTCGGCCAGCTCGATCTCGTTGGCGCGCACCAGCCGCGCCCCGTCGACGTTGATCAGCTGATGGTCGAGCACGTCGCGCTTCAGCAGCACCTCCTCCTCGCGGCGCTCGAAGTGGCGCAGGTCGAGCTTGGCCTTGCGCAGCACGACGCCGTCCGCTCCGATCTGCGACACGCGGTCGATCCCAAGGTAGGAGGTGCGACCGGCGACCGTGACCAAGAAGCCGGTGATCGGCGGATAGCCGGTGCCGCCGAGCCTGACGATCGCGTCCTCGACGCGGCCGAGCCGCTCGCCGCCGGAGTCGCGCAGCGCCTGGCCGACCAGTGCCGACAGGTGCAGGATCGGCGGCGCCTTCGCGGCGGCAGCGGCGGTGCTCACAAACTCAAATCTACCCGCCTGAGAGCGCCGTCGGGATCGGCTGGCCCGGCGGCGGCGGATCGTCCTTGAGCAGTTGCGGCACCGTCACGGGCTCCAGCCCGCGTTTGCGCAGCCCGGCGACGATCGCCGGCAGTGCCGCGATCGTCTGTGAGCGTTCGCCGCCCGCGTCGTGCATGAGGATGATCGCGCCAGGCTTGGCCCCGGCCAGCGCCCGCTGCACGATCGCCTGCGTCCCCGGCAGCGTGTAGTCGGCGGTGTCGACCGACCACAGCACCATCAGCAGCCGCAGGTGGTGCAGCTCTTTGAAGGTGGTCGCGTCGAACGACCCATAGGGCGGCCGGAACAGCCTCGGCCGCTTGGCGCCGACGACCTCGATCTGGGCCATCTGTTCGAACAGCTCGTCGTACTGGTCGTGCGGGGACAGCTGCGCCATCATCGGATGCGTCTCGGTGTGGTCGCCCACGACGTCGCCGGACTCGACCTCGGCCGCGGTCCCCGCGGAGAAGTATTGCTCCTGGTTGCCGATCGCAAAGAAGGTGGCGTGCACTTTCAACCGGTTCAGCTCGGCCACCAGTCGCAGCGTGTAGGGCCCGGGCCCGTCGTCGAAGGTGAGCGCAACCTCCTCGCCACTGGAGCCGCCACTGGTGACGGCGGACGTGTAGGAGAGCACGTGGTCGATCGCCTGCTGTTCGCCGGCTTCGCGCGCGGCTGCCTGTGCGGCCGCGCTCGGCGTCAGCTTGGCCGTGTGCGCTCGCACGGGATCGTGCGCCTTGCCCGAGCCTCCTTTGGAGGCGACAGCCGCGATCAGCGCCACGACTACCACCAAGGCCACGCCGCCGGCAGCCGCGCGACGACGCCTGAACACCTGTGGCGTTTGCCGCCCGCCGCCGCCAGCGGCGGCGGGCGAGGCCTCGCCGGCCGCCGTCGCATCGATCGCTGCCGGCGCCGTCGGCGTGTCTGCCGGCTGGGAGCGCTCCTCCCACGTCCAGTCGTCCCAACGCGTCATGCGCCTCTATTTTGACTAGGTGCTGCCATTCTGGGCATCAATCGGGATTCTCTCGCTGTGCCAGGCGGCGGTGGTGGCGCTGCCGGCGGTTTGGTCTCCGGGATGGCTGGGGCGATTGAGCAGCCGCTGGTGGGCGCTGGTCCCGGCGGCTTCGGTGATCGGCTTCGTGGCGGTCGGCCAGCTCGACGAACAGGCCAGTGCGACGGCGCTCACCTATATAGCGCTGGTGGGCGTGCCGCTCGGGGCTGCGCTCGCGCTTGCCTTTCTGATGCGCGGCGCCCGTCCGCTGCTGGCACTGCTGGCGATCCCTTTGTTCGCGCTGGCATGGGCCGATCGCGGCGCGCTCGCCGGCGAAGGGGCAGCGGTGGTGCTGTCGGCGCTCAGTTGTGTCGCGCTCGGCGCGCTGATCGCAGCAGTGACGCCGCCACGCTGGCTGGCGCTGGGGATCGTCGCGATGGCGCTCGCCGACGCGGCGCTCGTCATCTCCGACCTGCTGCAACAGCCGAACAGCGCGCTCAACGCGGCCCACCCGGCGGTGGGTCTGCCGCGCCTGCAGTACGAGGCGTTTGGCGCGGCCGCGATGGGCTACGGCGACCTGTTCGTCGCCGGCCTGCTCGGCGGTTTGCTGGCGCGGGTGGGCGGTCGCTCGTTTCAGTCCAGGGGGGCCTTGCTGGTCGCGCCGGTGGCGATCGCGTTCGACCTGTTGTTTTTCGCGGTCGACGAGCTGCCGGCGACGGTGCCGGTGGCGCTGGCCTTGCTGATCCTCTTCAGGATGGGCTCGCCCTCGGCGGGCTCCGCCAATGGCGGGGAGGGGCTTGCCAGCGGGCGCGGGCCGGCCTCGACCGGCGCGGGCGGAGCCAAATCGCGCTCTGACTTGGCGCCGGCCTCCTCCATCCGTCGCAGCTGAGGCACGACGCGCCCTTCGAACGATCCAACGGCCTCGTTGTAGGCGCCAACAGCCGAGCCGAGCTGGCGCCCGACCTTGGCCAGCGGCTCTGAAAAGCGCGCCAGGCGGCGGTGCAGCTCGCGCGCGGACTCCGCGATCTCGCGCGCGGACTCGGCGATCAGCTCCTGGCGCCAGCCGTAGTGGACGGCGCGCAGCAGCCCGATCAGTGTCGTTGGCGTCGCCATCAGCACCTGCTGGTGCACGCCGTACTCGATCAGCCCCGGGTCCTCGGCCAGAGCGGCGTGGTAGATCCCCTCTGCCGGCACGAACATCACAACCAGGTCGGGTGTCGAGTCGAACTGGTTCTGGTACCCCTTGGCGGCAAGCTTGGCTATGTGCTCGCGCACCTGACGGGCGTGGCGTGCCATCTCGCTTTCGCGCTCGGCGTCGCTCTGGGCCTCCAGGTGCGCGAGGTAGGCGTCCAGCGGCACCTTCGAGTCGACCACGATCACCTTCTCGCCGGGCAGCTTGACGAGCACGTCCGGTCGCAGCGCCCCCTCCTCAGAGCGGATCGTGCTCTGCTCCAGAAAGTCGCAGTGCTCGACCATCCCGGCCATCTCGATCACGTTGCGCAGCTGGATCTCACCCCAGGACCCACGCGTGGCGGGCCGCTTCAGGGCAGAGACGAGGTTGCCGGTCTCGCTGCGCAGCCCACCGACGCCCTCGTGCAGTTGGCGCACCATGTTCGCCAGTTCCCCCTGAGCCTGCTTGCGCTCGCGCTCCAGCCGCCCAATCTCGCTCTGCATCTGGCCGAGCCGCTCGTTGACGGGCGCCACCAGCCCCTTGATTTCCTCAGAGCGCCGCGCCATCTCGCCGCTGGCGCGCTCCTGCTCGACTCGGCGCTGGTCGTCTAGGCGCTGCGCCAGTGAGTCGCCGGTCTGCTTGAGCACCTCCGCCGAGATCGCTGTCATCTCCGATCGCAGCCGCTCGCGGCTGCGGCGCGAATAGACGGCAGCGAAGACGGCGCCTCCAAAGGCGCCCACCGCAAGGCCCACAATTGCGATCAGCACGAACAAAAAATCCTCCAGACCAAGATCGCTGAACACGGTGACATTGGTTCCGGACGACTCGCACGGGGGCGTGCAAAGGTCTAGGATTGCTGGCGTGAGCACGACCGAGACAGCGCTGCGCCACGGCGAGGCGGAGGTCGGAGGCGGCATTCGCCTGCACTACGTCGAAGCGGGCAGCGGCCCGCTGGTCGTGCTGCTGCACGGCTTCCCTGAGTTCTGGTACTCGTGGCGCCATCAGATCGAGCCGCTGGCGGCCGCGGGCTTTCGCGTCGTCGCCCCGGACATGCGCGGCTACAACACTTCCTCGCGCCCGCAGCCCTGGCGTCAGTACGAGCTGGAGCTGCTGGCAGCCGACATCGCCGGCCTGGTTGGCGCGCTCGGCGAGCAACAGTGTTTGCTGGCGGGCCACGACTGGGGAGCGGCTGTCGCCTATGGCGTGGCGATGTACCAGCCGCAGGTCGTCAAGCGCCTGGCGATCCTGAACGTGCCGCACCCGGTGCGGATGCTCGAAGGCTTCCGCACGCTCAAGCAGCTGCGCAAGAGCTGGTACATGTTCTTCTTCCAGATCCCGCGCCTGCCGGAGCTCCTGATCGGCCGCGATGACTTCTCCTTCGCCAAGCGCTCGCTGCGCGCCGACTCGAAAAAGGCGTTCACCGACGAGGACCTGCAGCGCTACGTCGAGGCGTGGTCACAGCCGGGCGCGCTGACGGGAATGATCAACTACTACCGCGCGGCGATCCGCCGCTCTCCGCGCGGCGCCGAGTCGCGACTGCGTCCGATCGAGTGCGAGACGCTCGTGATCTGGGGCATGCTCGACCGCCATCTCGGCTCAGAGCTGGCCGAGCCGCCGCGCAAGTGGGTGCCGAACGTTCGCGTCGAGCGGATCGAGGACGCTACCCACTGGGTGCAGCACGACTCGCCGGAGCGGGTGACCCGCTTGCTGGCCGAGCACTTCGGCGCAGCCTGAGCGCCCCTACGCTCGCGACCAGCAGGCAGGTGACGGCACCGACGCCGAGCCCGGCGCGCGCGCCGGCGGCGGCCATCACCAGGCCGACGATCGGCCCACCGATCGGCGTCGAGCCTTGAAAGGCGACGAACCACAGCGACATCACGCGCCCGCGCATCGTCGGCTCGGCCCCCAGCTGCAGGGTCGAGTTGCCGGTCGCCATGAACGAGATGCTCGCCCAGCCCACGAGCGCCAGCGCCGCCAGCTCGACGGGCAGGCTCGGCGCCAGTGCCGCAAGCGCGATCACGGTCCCGAAGGCGGCGGCCGCGAACAGGAGCGTCTTCAGCCCGGTGCGGCCGATCGTGGCGACGATCAGCCCGCCGACCACGGCGCCGGCCCCCATCGCGGCGGTCATGAAGCCATAGCCGGCCGCCCCCACGTGTAGCCCTTGGCGGGCCATCACCGGCAGCGTCACCTGGAACTCGTAGGCGAGCATGCCGACCATCGCCATCATCGCCAGCGGGATCAACAGGTCGGGCGTGTCGCGGACGTAGCGCAGCCCTTCGCGCAGCTGCCCGGGCGCGCGCCCGGTCGGCGGCGAGGGCTCAATCGCGCTCAGGTCAAAGCTCAGCAGCGAGGCGATCACCGCGCCGAAGGAGGCGGCGTTGACCAAGAAGCAGACCCCCTCGCCGACGGTTGCGATCAGCACCCCGGCGATCGCCGGCCCGATAGTGCGCGCGATGTTGACGAGCACGGAGTTGAGGCTGACCGCGTTGCGCAGCCGCTCGCTCCCGACCAGCTCAAGCATGAACGACTGGCGCGCGGGATTCTCAAAGGCGTTGTTGACGCCGAGCGCTGCGGCCAGCAGCGCGATCTGCCACACCTGCACCTCGCCTGAGATCGTGAGCACCCCGAGCACGAGCGCCTGCACCCCCATCAGGCTCTGCAGCAGGATCATGACGCGGCGCTTGTCGACGCGGTCGGCGAGGACCCCTCCATAGGGCGCGAGCAGCAGGATCGGCAGCGTCTGCGCGGCGACGACCAGCCCGAGCGTGGCGGCCGAGCCGGTCAGGCTCAGCACCAGCCAGGCCTGGGCGGCCATCTGCATCCAGGTGCCGCTCAGCGAGATCGCCTGGCCGGCGAGATAGCGGCGATAGTTGGGGATCTCAAGCGCGTGGAAGGTCGCGCGCCCCGCTGCGGTCAGGCGCGGCATCGCAACCGATCCTAGCCACGGTGTTCTCAGCGACTTTGCTGCTGCGAGCTTGCGGTGGTGGTTTCGCGGTCTTCGCGCCCGTTCGCGCCGCCGCCGCGGTTGCCGCTCTGCGGTTCATAGCGACCGCGGCGGGTGGAGCTGTCCTTGCCGTCGCGGTTGTTGCCACGACTGCCATTTCCGCTGCCGTTCTGGCCAGTCCGGCTCGTTCGGGGGCCGGCGCTCGTTTTGCTCTGCGCGCCGCCGCCGCCGCCTCTGGTGGCACGGCTGCCCTCGTGGCTTGGTTCGGTGCCTTCGCCGCCGTTGTTGGCGTTGGGTTGCCGATCGCGTTGCCCGCCGTTTTCGCGCGAGATGCCGCTGGAGCTGCTGTGTCCGTCCCCGTTGCCGCCGTCGTTTTCCGATTCGGCGCCCCTGTAGTCGTGACGCGGCCGATCGTCGGCCTGTGGCGCCGGCCGGTCGGCGATCGGCGTGGGCGGATTGTCGGCCGCTGCCCGTGGCCGTGTCGTTGGCGGCGCGTACACGCGCTTTGGACGGTTTCGTCGAGCCTCGTTCTTTGGTGACGAGGCGCTGCCGCTGCTCGCCGACCGCGGATGCGATGTCGCCCTGAAGTCGTCAAGGCGCGTGAAGGCAACGGGTTGTACGGCGCCGGCGGTTGTCAGCTGCTTGCTGTCGGCCGTGTCTGGCTTGGCGGTTCGCGGGTGCCGATCGATCGCGTGGCGCTCGTGGTTGGCGACGATGCCGCCGGCCAGCGCCCCGGCTGTGACCGCGACAGCGCCGCCCTTGAGCAGCAGCCCGGCCAGCCCGGCCGAGCCGCCGCCCGCTCCGATCCCTGCCGCCCGTTCGAGCACCGGCGTGCCGCGCGTGCCCGCCTCCAGCGCCCAGCTGAGGAGCGGCGGCGGCACGATTGCCCCGGCCGCGGCGCGCAGGCTCGCACGAGCGCGGTAGACGAGGCCGCGCAGCGCCGGCTCGCTGAGGCCGAGGTCGGCCGCTGCCTGCTGGTGGGTGTGTCCCTCGATAGCGGTGCGCAGCAGCGCCTCGCGCTGCATCTCGGGCAGCGCCGCCAGGCCGGCGAGCGCCTCGCGCACCGCGATGCGGCGCTCCAGATCGGCCTGTGGCGCGTCCGCGCCGGACAGGCTCTCGCTGAGCTGGCAGTAGTCATAGCGCGACACGCGCAGCGTCTGCACGGCCGCGTTGTGCACGATCCGGTACAGCCAGGCTCGCGGTTCGGAGACTTCGTTGCCGTTGCGCAGCGCCACCCAGGCTTGCAGCAGCGCTTGCTGCAGCGCGTCCTCGGCGCGCTGCTCGGAGAGCAGCAACCGCCGGCAGTATGCGAGCAACTGCCGGCGGTAGCGCTGCACCAGTGCTTCGAACGCGCGCTCGTGCCCGGCGCGCGCGTACCCCACAAGTCGCTCGTCGCTCTGGCTCAGCAGGAGGCGAACGGAGACCGATGGGATCATGCGCTCAGGATGACGATCTCACGATTACGATGCACTCCCATTCGCTGCCCAACGGGCTGACTCGCAACTGCGCGCTGCGGACGACCGCCCCCGGCGTCAGCGAGGAAGTGTCGCACGGCGGTTCAGGTGTCGACTGCTGCTGGTCCCATTCGCCATGGTCATCGCCACCGTCTTTGTGCCCGCCCCAGCCGCCGTCGGACTGGTTCATGTCGCCACGACTCTGATCGTCACCGGCTCCGTTGTCGTCGCCAGGCCCCTCGTTGCCCGGTTCGGTCGATGACGCGGGGCTGATGCACTTGATGTGCGTGTCGGCCGTCACCTTGCCGCTGACGGTCGAGTTGTCTTTCAGGGTCAGCGTCAACACTTCTTTTTCATAAGAGCTGACAGTCCCAGCGTTTTCTTCGGTCGGTGCGGTTGGAGTGCCGGTGCTCGGCGCCGACCCGCTGCTGCCGGGCCCGATGTTGCGGACGCGGAACTTCGCGTGATGCGCCCGGCTGCGGTTTCTGTGGTGGTGATGGTGGCGTCCGCGGCCGTTATGGGCGAGTGCGGCGCTCGGCACGCCCAGCGCAAGCGCCATCGTGCCCACGATCGTCAGCAGTCTCAGTCTCATTACGGCGTCTCCTCTTCTGCGGCGCCTTGGCGGCGCGGCGTAGCGGCGTAGGTGAGCGTGATCGCTGTTAAGACGCGAGCCGCGGGGAGAAGTCACGCGCCTGGACGAACGTATGATTCGGCGCGAACGGTCGGCTCAGGGAGCGGCGGCGGCGTGGCGGGTCAGGTCGAGAATGCCGCCATCTTGACGCAGCCTAGTGTCCAGTGCCGACGCTACAGGCCGGGATCGACCGACGCCGCGACCCACTCCAGGTAGGAAGCGCTGCCGCCGCTGACGTCGAGCGCGACCAGCTCGAAGGTGTCGTAGGGGTGGTGCTCGCCCAGCAGCTGCTCAAGCGCAGGTATGGCGGCGCTGGTCGTCTTGAGCAACAGCAATGACTCCTCGTCGGTTTGGACCGCGCCCTGCCAGCGGTAGATCGAGTGCACCAGCGGAACCACGTTGGCGCAGGCGGCAAGCTCGTTCTCGACGGCCAGCGCGGCAAGCGTCGGCGCGTCGGCGACAGGCGCGGTGACCAGGCAGACAACGGCGTCGGCGGGCACGCCTCTAGGTTACGTCGCCGTGACGGCGTTCTCGTTTTTGCTGTGCAACTCTGGCGGCTCTTGCGTGTCGTGAAGAGACAGGTGGCAGGGACAGCTCACAGCGCCCGGCGGCGCGTCGCTCTTTGGCTCGGCGGTCCGACGGCGGTCGCGCTGGCTTTGCCGTGGCTGGTGGCTTTGGCATTGGCGCCGTCCGCGGACGCGACGCCTGCGCTCGATTGGAGCTCACCGGCGCCCGCTGACAGCGCCGGGCATCCAACCGGCGTCTCGTGTCCCTCGACATCGCTGTGCGTGGGGGTGGACGACGCCGGCAACGTGCTCACCACGGGCGACCCCACCGCGCCGGCACCGGCCTGGACGCCGGCGCCCGCCGATCCAGGCCAGGCTCTGGTCGCGGTCTCCTGTGCGAGCACTTCGCTGTGCGTGGCGGTGGATCGCAAAGGCAGCTTGCTGGTCAGCACGGCGCCGACGGCGGGGGCGCCGGCGTGGACGTCCAAACCAGCCGACTCCGGCCATGAACTGACGGGCGTCTCCTGTCCGAGCGAGGCTCTGTGCGTCGCTGTGGACGGCTCGGGCAACGTGCTCGTCAGCACCGAACCGACGCGAGGCCTGTGGCGTGTGCTCAGCGGAGTCGATGGCAGCGGTGCTCTCAGCGGCGTCTCCTGCTCGTCGGCGTCGCTGTGTGCGGCGGTCGACAGGGCGGGCGGGCTGTTGACGAGCAGAGAACCGGCCGGGCTTGCGGGCTCCTGGCATCGCCGCGCGCTCGACGCCGTACCCAACCTGAGCGGGGTCTCCTGCGGCAGCGGCGGCGCCTGTGTCGCCGTGGACTCCGGCGGCGACGCGCTCGCCAGCGGCAATCCCTCCGCGGCCGCGCCGACCTGGAGCGAGAGTGAAATCGATCCTGGCAACGCCCTCTCGGCGGTCTCGTGCGCGCCGCTCGGGCAGTGCGTCGCCGTTGACGGCGGCGGTCATGCGCTGGCCGGCGAAGCGCCGACGCTGACCCCTGCTGCATGGAGCGTTGCCAATCCTGACGCCGGCGCGCTTGCGGCGGTCTCCTGCGCCGAGGGCAGCTTCTGCTTGGCGCTCGATCGGGCGGGCAACTCGATCGGCGCGCTGCTGCCGCCGCCGGCGAGCCTGGTTGCGCCACCGCCGACGCCGCGACCTTCGATCCAAGGAACGACGTCCTACGGATCGCAGTTGCTCTGCGCCGCCGGCATCCCCAGCGATCCGAACCTGCAACTGAGTTACGTGTGGTTGCGCGAACTGGAACCGATTGCCGGCGCTACGGCGAGCGGCTACACGGTCAAGACGGCCGATGAGGGGCACCACTTGCAGTGCCGCGTGACAGCGAGCGACGCGGCCGGCAGCGCTACCGCGACCAGCTCGTTCGTGACCGTGCCGTTCCAGGGATTGCCGGTGGCAAGCGGCGAGACGAGGATCGGCAGGGCTCGCGCGCACGGCAAGCGGGTGGTCGTCCCTGTCGTCTGCTCGCCGCGGGCGACGCACGGATGCAGGCTTGTGCTGCGACTGGTGCGCCCCGGTGGGGGCCGCTCGGCCACGATCGCCGAGCGACGGGTGCGGGTTGGGCGCGGCTCGCGGCGAACCGTCTCCCTCGTGCCGGGGCCGGCGGGCCGGCGGTTGCTTGCGCGACGCCATCGCCTGGCGGTGACGCTGCTCGTCAGCGGCACGGTGATCGGCTCGATCGAAGCTCCGCTGGCCGAGCAGCGGCTGACGCTGGGCGCGGTCGGCTCGCGTGCTGTGGCCGCCGGCTCGGCGTCTGAGTCTGAGTCTCCGCTGGGCGACGTAGCAGCGGCGAGCGCATCGGCGCGGGCGGGCGGCGTCAGTGCTGCAAAGCCCTACATGGGGTGGGACAGCTACTTCGCCTTCGGACCCCGCTACAGCGAGTCGACGGTGCTCGAACAGGCCAGCGACCTGATCTCGCTCGGGCTGGCGCGGCACGGATATCGCTTCGTGTGGTTGGACGTCGGCTGGTGGCAGGGCCAGCGCGGCGCCAAAGGGCAGATCGCGCTCGATCGCGCGCAATGGCCACACGGCTTTGCCTGGCTGGCGGGCGTTTTGCACCGGGCGGGCCTGTTGTTCGGCCTGTACACCGATGCCGGCGCCAACGGCTGCGGCGGCCTGGGGCAGGGGAGCTACGGCCACTACGGCCAGGATGCCGCCACCTTCGCCGCATGGGGCGTTGACGCGGTCAAGGTCGACTTCTGTGGTGGCTCTCAACTCGGTCTTGACCCGGCGCGGGCCTACGGCGAATTCCGTGCCGCGCTGAATGCCACGCACCGCTCGATGCTGCTTTCGATCTGCGACTTCCTGCAGCCGGGCGAACATGCGGATGGGACGCCCGGCGTGGCGCAGTCGGCTTTCAGCTCGTACACGTTCGGCCCGACGTTCGGCAACAGCTGGCGCACGGACGGCGACGTCGGCGTGCCGGGGAGGGTGCCGTTCGGCAACGTGCTGCGCAACCTCGACGCCGACGCCGCGCATCCGCAGGCGGCAGGGCCGGGGCACTGGAACGATCCCGACTACCTTGGCCCCGACCAGGGGATGGGGGTGCAGCAGTTCCGCACGCAGATGAGCATGTGGTCGATGCTGGCGGCGCCCTTGATGGCCAGTCGCGACCTCGCCAGGCTCTCGCGCGCGAGCCTGGCGACGCTGAGCAATCGCGAAGTGGTCGCGATCGACCAGGATCCGCTCGGGGCTCAGGGGACGCTCGTGTCGGGGCAGGGCGCAGGGGAGGTATGGGTCAAGCCGCTGAGCGACGGCTCGCGTGCGGTGGCGCTGCTGAACAGGGGCGCGCAAGCGCTTTCGATTCAGACGAGCGCGACGGCTGTCGGCCTCGGCGCGGCGCGGCGGTATCTGCTGCACGACCTGTGGCGGGACCGGACCAGCTCGACCGCCGGGCCGATCGGCGCTCAAGTCGGCGGATACTCGACTGTGCTGCTGCGAGTTTCGGCGGCCGGGTAGTTAGTTGCGCCCCTCGCTCTTTCTGTAGCTGCCTGTACGATCTGATTCGCGATGAACGCAGTGGGCTACGAATCGGCCCTGCCCGCCGCGGCCGGACGGACTCTGTTCGGGCGTGTGATGGCGTTGGTTGCTGTGACGATCGGCTTCGCCACGCTTGGGGTGTATCTGGCGCGCGAAGCCGGCGGCTCGATGTGGTTCATCTCCTGGCTGCTTGCACTTGGCTGCCTGGTCGGGCTGAACGTCGCCAACGCGCGTGGCAACCACGGCCTTGCGCTCGGCTTGCTGTTCGCGTTCGGCCTGTTGCTGGGGGCGAGCGTCTCGACGACCGTCAACTACTACTCGCAAGTCGATCCGGCGGCCGTACGCCAGGCATTCGGCGCCACGGCGCTGTTCGTCGGTGGTCTTGGCGCCGCAGGCTATGCGACCAGGCGCGATCTGTCCTTTTTGTACCGGCTGGCGTTCTGGGCGCTGCTGGCGCTGATCGTGGCGGGGGTGGTGCTGATCTTCGTGCGCATTCCCGCTCTCTACACGGTCTATGCGCTCGTCGGTCTGGCGGTGTTTGGCCTTTACACGGTGATCGACTTCAACCGGCTGCGGCGCGCGCAGGAGCAGGAAGCGATCCCGCTTGCCGCTGGGATATTTCTCGACATCCTCAACATCTTTTTGTTGTTTTTGCGGCTGTTTGGCGCTTCGCGCTGAGGCCTGAACGGGATGCCTGATGGCAACAGAGCATGCGTCGGCTGGCACGGACGTTCGCGCGGAAGGGCTGATTGCCCACTACGAGCGGGAGCTTGTCGAGCGGGTCGCTGACTTCAACGATCCCCGCCAGGAGTGGCGGCGACTGTTCTCCGAGTTGTTGGGCACGTTCTTCCTCGTGCTCGCCGCAGTCGGTGGCGGCATGATGGGCCACGCTTTTCCGGGCGCGATCAGCCACACCGATGCTGTCGTCGCGCCGGCGTTGACGGTGCTGGCTGTCATCTTGTTCATGGGGAGGGTTTCCGGTGCCCATCTGAACCCGGCCGTGAGCATCGCTTTTGCCTTGCGTCGCGACTTTCCATGGCAGCGCGTGCCGGGCTACATCGTCGTTCAGCTAGCCGGTGCGACGCTGGCCGCGCTGTTCCTGCATTCGGTCATCAATGTGTCGGCCACCTTCGGGTCGAACTATCCGGCTGCGTCCTACTCGTCGGGCGCGGCGTTCTGGATGGAGTTCATCCTGACCGTCGGCTTGGTCAGCGTGATCCTTGGCACGGCTTCGGGTGCTCAGAACGTCGGGCTGTTCGGTGCGTTCGGGGTGGGCGGCTACATAGCTTTGGCCGGGCTTTGGGGAAGCCCGATCTCGGGTGCCTCGATGAATCCGGCACGCACATTTGGCCCCGATCTGGTCGGAGGGGACTTCTCGCACTACCTCGTGTATGTGGCGGGACCGATCGCGGGCGCCGTGGTGGCGGTTCTGATCGCGTTTGTCCTGCGCGGCCATGGCGGAGGGACCTCTGGCTCGGCGGCGGGACAGGGCGCATTGTTCACAGAGAGCAAAGGTTCGGTGCCGTCGAGCCGGGCCGGCACACCAGGACGGGAGACGCCTGACTGAGCAACCGAGCTCGCTTCTCTCGCGGACAGATCGTCGTCTTCCCGGGCTACTAATCGATCCCGTTCCTCGATGCGCCCGAGTGGACTCGAAGGGCCACGGACCAGCGGTCCACGAGGCCTTCAAATCACAGATCAGGGGTGTAGACCTGTCCGAGGCCGTCCAGATCGCCCATTTTGCCGAGGTTTCAGGACGGGTTGGACGGTTTGGAGGGTGGATGTTCTCAAAGTGTTCTCACGGAGCCGCGGATCGGTGCGGCGACTCTGACTGCGACGGTACGCGAAGGCGGCACTAAGCCGCAAGAAACGACTGGGGCCACCAGTAGCTTGCTCGGCCGTGCCCACCGACCCGATCTCTGTCCGCTGGACTGACCACGCCCTCGATAAGGCGCGGCAACTCAACTTCGCTCGTCACGATGTCGAATCTGCGCTGCTCGACGAGCATCGCAGACGGCGACACAACAAGGGCCGGGCGGCGTGGCAGGTCGTGGCGGGCCGTCTCGTGATCGCCTACGAACATCCGGACGGCGACGATCCGCTTGTGGCTCGTATTGTGACGACCTGGCGACGGCGCTAGCCTATGGGGATGCGAATCGATGGTCATTACGACGCTGATGCGGATATCGCCTGGGTGCGCTTCGAGAACTACGATCCGAGCATTGTTGTGGCTGAGGAGACGGATACGGGCTTGCGAGAACTCGATCCGAGCACCGGTGAGGTGGTCGGATTGGAGTTCTGGCAGGCGAGCCGGGAGCTTCCAGCGGATTTTCTGCGGATGCTTCCGCCGCCGCAGGTTGGCGTAGCCGCCTGAGTTGACTGTTTCTGCTATCGGGATGGTCGCCCACTCATGTAGGCTTTCGCGCCGTGCACGCAGATGAGTTCGAGGACGCCAAGGCCAAGCTTGACACGCTAATTGGCTGGCGGCGCAAACAGGGCGAACAGACCCGCAATGAGGCGACAACGCGCCTTCATCTTATAGATGAATAGATGAGCTTCTTATAAGCGTGCTCAAGTGGCCGAAGGGGCAGGTATCGGCCGAGAAGAGTTACGGCGGGAGCTACGCCGACTATTCGCTCGGGAAGCCAATGACGCGGATCATCGTTGAGGCGAAGCGAGATGGTGTTTACTTTGATCTCCCAGCAGGAATTGGGCCCGGAGTAGTACAGCTACCCACCATCACCGAAGGCTCACCTGCAGTAGGGGACGCCGTTAAGCAGGTGCTTCGTTACTGCCAAGACAGAGGTGTGCCGATAGCGGTCGTAACAAACGGTCACCAGGTGATCGCATTCATGGCCTTTCGTCAGGATGCCGTTCCGCCACTTGCGGCGCGCGCGCTGGTGTTTGACTCATTGAGCGCGATTCGTGAAAAGTTCCGTACATTCTGGGATAATCTTTCGCCTGTTGGTGCAGAGTTGCTTACTCTGCAAGGAACAGTGGGGGATATGCGCGTACAGTCTCCACCGCAGAAGCTCGCCGCTCGTATTCCCAACTATCCGGGTTATTGGATAAGGAACAAGATCTCGACTGAACTCCAAACTCTTGGAGATCTAATTCTCCAAGATCTTGTGACTGCTCCAGAGCTTGAGCCAGTGTTTCTTGATCGTTGCTATTTGGCCAGTAGCGCCCTATCGGAATATGCGCTGGTTAGCAAGGAAATATTGGAGGCGCGTTACAGCGCTCTTGAGAGTATGGAATCCGAGATAGCTACCAGCTCGGTGAGGGACGAGGATAACAAGCTCTCAGAAGACCTGAAGGTAGATGTCACAGCTGCAAGCCTTGCAAGTCGTCCTCTGATTCTTCTTGGAAACGTTGGCGTTGGCAAGTCGATATTCATTCGTCATTTTATACGAATTGATGCTAAGGATGTGATGGAGCGGAGCGTCGTTCTACACATTAACTTCGGTGGTGAGCCGGCCCAGCAACGGACCTTCGCGTATACGTCATGGACCATTTCGTTGCTCAACTAAGGGACGAATATGGGATCGACGTTGAGGAAGATAAGTTCGTAAGAAACGTATACGAGCATGAGCTAAAGAGTTTTTCAAATGGAGTTCATAGAAGGCTGAGAAATAGTAATCCCGCTGCATACACGGAAAAGGAGATAGCGTTTCTAGAGCGAAAGCTTGAGAAGCGAGACCAGCATTTGCAGGCGAGCTTCCGCTTTATCACGCGTACGCAAAAGCGCCAAGTCGTTGTGTTCCTGGACAATATCGATCAGCGGGAGTTCGATTTTCAAGAGCAAGTCTTCCTTATCGGCCAGAGTTTGGCGGAGACTTGGCCTGCCACTGTCTTTCTCAGTCTTCGGCCCGAGACTTTTTTTCGATCTCGTACGGTCGGTTCGCTTACTGCCTATCAGCCCCGCGTTTTCACTATCGCTCCTCCCTCGGTAGGAACGGTTATAAAGAAGCGTCTAATCTATTGCCGTGAGCTGATAGAGGATAGCGCTACGCGGGGAAAGATCGTACCGAGTGGACTCGATAAGCAGGCAGAGTTGCTGGCTCGCTATCTCGCGATCGTTGAGGATTCTTTTGGACATATGCCGGAGCTTACCGAGTTTGTTGAGAATCTCGCTGGCGGAAATGTTCGAGCGGCCCTAGATTTCCTGAATACATTCGTCGGAAGTGGACATGTAGATGTCCAAAAGATTCTGGATATTGTGGACGACACAGGCAGTTACTATATTCCCCTCCATGAGTTTGTGCGTGCAATTATTTATGGTGACTATCGCTATTACCATCCGTCTAGCTCGCCCATTGCAAACGTGTTCGAGATATCAACGCCCGATCAACGGGAGCATTTTTTGCTCCCTCTGATACTGGCGCATGTGGAGCGAACGGGAGAGGTGGGGCAAGAGGAGGGGTTCGTTCAATTGGAGGAAATTATGGCCTTTGGTCAGGGTCTCGGTTTCCTGCCGACGCAGATAGAGTTCGCGATACGCCATGCGACTATGCGACGCCTGCTTCAAGCGAGCCCCCTGATAGCGAGGGGAGCCGCCGTCGTTACAGGATTACAACCGTCGGCGCATATACATACAAGAAGCTTATGGGGACCTTTGTTTACCTGGATGCGGTTGTTGTCGATACCCCTATAGTAGATGAGTCCGTCGCTTCGATAATTGCGGACAAGGAAGACATAGAGATGCGTCTTGATCGTGTAAAGATTTTTACGGATTATCTCGGTCGGTCGTGGGAGTCCTTTAGGGGTGACGGGCATGCGTTCGACTGGGATGAGGTACGTCAGCAACTCGACCGTGACTATGAGCGCATTGAACGTACGCTGTCAAAGACGGCTCAGCTAGAAATGGACAGTAAATTGTGATGGTGAGGAGCTAAAGACATTCGTCGGGTAGTCTGACGTGAGCTTCGCAAAGTGGCAGCACAGGCGCCGTGGCCGCATATCCCATAGAGCCCCCCGCTAGTAGCTGCTACGTAGCGATGCTGTCGAAATGTACTGCTGCTCGTGTGGCGAAAATCAGATCGTCCTTAGTCTTGTGGATCAAGTCAGCTCTGTGAAGCCGGGCAATGGCGTCGATCGTGCCCAACGATCCTTCCGGTCACAGATCAGCTCCTCGACAGACGGTGGCCGCTGGGCGTCCTTGTCCAAGAGTCGGACTGTGATGCCCCAGTCGTGGTAGGCGTCCTTGGCTGCTGTCTGGTTGGTTCTTGCTCGATGCCGAGTCGCGCGAGCGAGATTGACTCGAACGTCGGCAACAGCCGCTTGCGCCCGTCGATCTCATAGCCTCTCCTGTCTCACGCTCCACGTAGGCTTACCGCGCCAGCCACCCCTCCCAATGCTCACCAAACGACAGACGCGGGTGGCGCACCTCGCCGCGCTCCATCCTGCTCGATTAGCATTCGCTTCGCATCCCGCGCCGCTCGCTCGTGAAGCCACGCCTCGTCACCTGTACGCCGCCGCTCCCGCGCGCCATGAAATACCAGCGGGTGCCGCTCGCGGTGGAGGTAGGCGTACACGCGACAGCTCTCCAAACAAGAAAACCCCGACATTTGCGGGGCTTTCTCCATGCGCCCGAGTGGACTCGAACCACCACGGACCAAGCGGTCCACAAGGCCCTCAACCTTGCGCGTCTACCAATTCCGCCACAGGCGCTGGAGCAGCCGAGTATAGACCGCGGTGCGCCTTGGACGATCGTCAACGCGATCTCGACAAGCCCCGACTTGCATCCGTCCACGCCCCCCGCTACAGTACGAACACATGTTCGCACCACCCCCACGCAAACGCGACTCTGGAGCCGCCCAGCTATGGATCTGACCAAGCGCCAGCAGGAGATCTACGACTTCATCCGCAAGTACTCAGCCAAGTACGGCTACCCGCCGACGGTACGTGACATCGGCAAGGCGGTTGGCCTGGCCTCTTCCTCGACCGTGCACGCCCATTTGGCAAACCTGGAGAAGGTGGGCCGCCTGCGGCGCGATCCCTCCAAGCCGCGCGCGATCGAGTTGCTCGACAAAGCAGTCGACGCCGCTGTCGAGGGCGTGCGCAGCATCGTCAGCCCCGACAGCCTGCCGTTGCTCGGCTCGGTCGCCGCCGGCCAGCCGATCCTGGCCGAGGAGAACGTCGAGGAATACGTGCCCGTGCCGCAGTTCGCGGGCGGCCAGGAAGGCGACTATCTGCTGCGCATCCGCGGCGATTCGATGAAGAACGCGGGGATCATGGAAGACGATCTGGTCGTCGTGCACCAACAGGAAACCGCCCAGCAGGGCGACATCGTGGTGGCTCTGCTGGGAGAGGAGGCGACCGTCAAGCGCTACTTCCGCGAAAGCGACCACATTCGCCTGCAGCCCGAGAACGAGACGATGGAGCCGATCCGCAGCCGCGAAGTCAAGGTGCTCGGCCGCGTCGTCGGATTGCTCAGGAGCATGTGATGCCAACCCTCCTGCTTGAGCGAGCCCCGGCCCTGGGAGAGGGTCTCAAGCACGAACCGTGTCGCGGGCTGGGCGACACGGGGGTCACGGGGCGGACGGACGCGCACGGCAGGCTGACGCTGGACGAGCTCATAACCAGCGTATGGGAGGGCCTGGCCGTGCGCGGCACCGTCTCTTGCCCGATCTGCCGCGGGCCGATGGCTGATGAGCGCAAAGAAGTCGACGATCCGCTCGCCGGCGCCTGTCTGCACTGCGGCGCTCGTCTCGCCTGACCGGCACGCTTGTGCCCAGCGCTAGGCAAGTCGTGCTGGGCGCGCTACGTTGCAGAGGCAGGTCAAGCAGCCGCGGAGGCTCAGCCTTCGAGGAAAGTCCGGACATCAAAGGGCAGGGTGGTCGAGCTGTCGACCCGGGGAAACCCGCGGGAAAGTGCCACAGAAACAAACCGCCGATGCGGCCGTCCCACGTGAGCGGCCGGCAGGCAAGGGTGAAATGGTGCGGTAAGAGCGCACCAGCGTCGCGGTGACGCGACGGCTGGGCAAACCCCACCCGATGCAAGGCCAGAGCGGATCGTTTGCAGGTTGCCCGCCAAGATCCAGGTAGGCCGCACAGATGGATGGCTGCTCAACGACAGAATCCGGCTTATCGACCCGCTAAGGAAAAGCCCCGCTCCGGCGGGGCTTTTCTATCGTCTCCTCAAATGCCGAAACGCGCTTGTGCAGCAAAGCCGCACGTCTCGTCCGAGCAGAGGTTTGCAACGACGCCCAGAATCAGCGACGACTTGGAGCGCTGGCTGCGTGAGGAGCGCGAGCCGAGCCTCGGCAGTCTCCTGGAGCTGTTCGGAGAGAAGAGCTTCGCGATCCTGTTCGTGCTTCTGCTCGGCGTCTCGGCGCTCCCGCTGCCGACCGGCGGGGCCACCCACCTGTTCGAGGTCGTCGCCATGTTGCTAGCGCTGCAGTTGACGGCCGGTCGCAGCGAGATCTGGCTGCCGCGGCGCTGGAGCGGGCTGGGCCTGGTGGGGGAGGGTCAGCAGCGCTTCATCGGCAAGCTGATGAGCCTGATCCGGTGGCTGGAGCGCTTTTCTCGACCGCGGCTGCGCTTCGTCTTTAACCGGCGCTGGAGCAACGCGCTCTTCGGTCTGCTCGTGTTGGCCGGATCGGTGGGCGCCTTCCTCGCGCCTCCGTTCACAGGCCTCGATACGCTCCCATCGCTCGGCGTCGTCCTGCTCTCGCTGGGCGTGTTGCTCGAAGACGCCTTGCTGGTCGCGGTGGCACTTCTCCTCGGCGCGGCCGGAGTGGCGCTAGAGGTAGTGCTGGGGGCCGCCGCGATCAACGGCATCGGGTCGCTTCTCTGAGCATGCTCACCACCGTCGTCGATGCCCTGCGAGACGCCTTGCTGATGGCCTGGGCGGTCTGGTGGGCGCTCGTGCTCGGCTTTGCGATCTCGGCGATCGTGCAGGCCTGGGTGCCACGCAAGCGGATCGAGCATGCGCTTGGCCGCACGGGGACGCGGCCGGTGGCGCTTGCGACCGGGCTGGGCGCCGCGTCATCGTCCTGCTCCTACGCCGCGATCGCGATCGCCAAGAGCCTGTTCCAAAAGGGGGCCTCTGCCGCATCCGCGCTCGCCTTCCAGTTTGCCTCCACCAACCTGGTGATGGAGCTGGGCATCGTCATCTGGGTGCTGCTCGGCTGGCAATTCACGCTCGCCGAGTTGCTCGGAGGCATTGTTCTGATCGTCCTGATGACCCTGTTGTTGCGGCTGTTCGTCTCGCGCCGTCTGGAGGAACAAGCGCGCGAGCATGCGCTTGCCGCTGACGCCGGTCATCAGCACCACAGCGCCGGCGCGTCAATGCCCCTACGCGAGCGGGTCGTCTCGGCCGACGCTTGGTCTGACGTCGCCCACAACTTCCGCAACGACTGGGCGATGCTCTACCGCGAGATCGCGCTCGGCTTCGTGCTGGCCGGCTTTGTCGGGCAACTCGACAACGGCTTCTTGCACTCGCTGTTCGCAACCGGTGCCCCCGAACCGCTGAAGCTGATCGAGAACGCGCTCGTCGGCCCGCTGATTGCGGTTGCGAGCTTCGTCTGCTCGGTCGGCAACATTCCGCTGGCAGCGGTCCTGTGGTCGGGCGGCATCTCCTTTGCCGGCGTGATCGCGTTCATCTTCGCCGACCTGATCGTGTTGCCGATCGTGCTGATCTATCGCAAGTATTACGGCGCGCCCTTCGCCTGGCGGATCGTCGCGTTGATGTTTGTAACGATCGTGCTCGCGGCCCTGGTGGTCAATGCTCTGTTCAGCGTGGCCGGTCTGATCCCGCAAGTGCGGCCCACGCGCGGCGACATCTTCGGTGCTGTCAGGGTCGACTACAAGCTGTTCACCAACGTCCTCGGCCTGGCGGTCTTCGCGGCCTTGTTCGGCTTGACCCTGCGGCGCGGCGCCACCGACCCGGTCTGCGGTATGAAGGTGGACAAGAGCCGCGCGATCCGTGGCGAAATCGATGGCCGCCCGGCGTATTTCTGCAGTGAACATTGCGCCGGGAGCGTCGCCGCCGGGGAAACGGGTACGGATCGAGCACTCACGCCATGAGTACGCAACAAATCCAAACCACACCGCCGACAGCCCTCCCCGCCTGGGGCCGGCTGCGTCGCCATCAGGCCGAGATCGAGGGCGTCCACCTGCGCGAGCTGTTCGAGCGCGACCCGCTCCGTGGTGAGCAGCTGAGCGCCGAGGGGGCCGGTCTGTACCTCGACTACTCAAAGCACCGCATCACCCCGGCAACGCTCGCCCTCCTGCTGGAGCTGGCCGAGCAGGCCGGCCTGCGCGAGCGCACGCAAGCCATGTTCTCCGGCGAGCGCATCAACGTCTCCGAGGCCCGCTCGGTCCTGCACGTCGCCCTGCGCATGCCGTCGAGCGCCTCGCTGATCGTGGACGGCGCCGACGTGGTCCGCGAGGTGCACGACGTGCTCGAACGGATGGCGGCCTTCTGCGAGCAGGTGCGCTCGCAGGGGTGGAAGGGGTACACGGGAAGGCCGATCCGCAACGTCGTCAACATCGGCATCGGCGGCTCTGACCTCGGGCCGGTGATGGCCTATGAGGCGTTGCGACACTACACGCGCCGCGACATGCGCTTCCGCTTCGTCTCAAACGTCGACGCGACCGACTTCGTAGAGGCCACGCGCGACCTCGACCCGGCCGAGACGCTTTTCATCGTCTCCTCCAAGACGTTCACCACGCTTGAGACGATGACCAACGCCCGCTCGGCCCGCGAGTGGCTGCTCGCGACACTTGGTGACGAGCAGGCGGTCGCGCGGCATTTTGTGGCCGTGTCCACGAACGCTCGCGCCGTGTCTGAGTTCGGGATCGACACCGAGCGCATGTTTGGCTTTTGGGATTGGGTGGGGGGCCGCTATTCGCTCGACTCCGCGATCGGGCTATCGACGATGCTCGCTGTCGGCCCCGGCAATTTCAACGAGATGCTCGCCGGCTTTCACGCGATGGACGAGCACTTCCGCACAACCCCTTACGAGCGCAACCTACCGGCCCTGATGGGGCTGCTCGCCGTTTGGTACGGCAACTTCTTCGGCGCGCAGACGCAGGGAGTGATGCCCTATGACCAGTACCTGAAGCGCTTTCCGGCCTATCTGCAGCAGCTGGCGATGGAGTCAAACGGCAAGCATGTCCGTCTCGACGGCATCCATGTGGACTACGACACCGGGACGATCTACTGGGGTGAGCCGGGCACCAATGGACAGCACTCCTTCTATCAGCTGCTCCACCAGGGCACGCGCCTGGTGCCGATCGACCTGATCGGCTTTGCCAATTCGCTGAACCCGTTGCGAAACCACCACGACCTGCTGAGCGCCAACGTGTTCGCGCAGGCGCAGGCGCTCGCGTTCGGCAAGACAGAGCATGAGGTCCGTGAAGAGGGAACGCCCGAGCACGTCGTGCCGCACCGCGTGATGGAGGGCAACCGGCCGTCGAGCACGATCCTCGCCGAGCGCCTGACGCCGCATACGCTCGGAGCGCTGGTCGCGCTGTACGAGCACAGCGTCTTCACCCAGGGGGCCGTGTGGGCGATCGACTCGTTTGACCAGTGGGGCGTGGAGCTGGGCAAGGCGCTTGCCAAGCAGATCGCGCCGCAGCTTGAAGCCAAGGAGAGCCCCGTGCTCGACCATGACAGCTCGACCAACGCGCTGATCGGCCGCTACCGCTCGCTGCGCGGCACAGGCCGATGAGCGAGCTGACGCCGATCGAGGTTCACCCCGACGCGCAAGCCGTCGCCGCGCGCGCGGCCGATGTGATCGCGGCCCATGCCCACGCCGCGATCCAAGCGCGCGGAGGCTTCTCGCTGGCCGTCAGTGGCGGCCGCACACCGTGGAGCATGTTCGGCGCGCTGGCCGAGCACGAGCTCGACTGGGCGTCTGTCGCCATCTTCCAGGTCGACGAGCGGGTCGCGCCGGCGGGCGATGACAGCCGCAACCTCGTGCACCTGCTCGCCAGCCTGCCCGAGCCGGCGCGCGCCTGTGTGCGCCCGATGCCTGTTGAGCGGTCTGACTTGAACGCGGCCGCTCAGGCTTACGCGGCGGAGCTGCCCGAGCGGCTCGACCTCGTGCACCTGGGCCTTGGCCCGGATGGGCACACCGCGTCGCTCGTGCCGGGCGACCCGGTGCTCGACGTGGACGATCGCGACGTCGCGCTCAGCGGCCCCTACCAGGGCCAACTGCGGATGACGCTCACCTACGGGGCGCTCGATCGCGCCAGGGCGCGCCTGTGGGTGGTGACCGGCCGGGACAAGGTTGACGTGCTCGCCCGTATGCGCGAGCACGACCGCTCGATCCCCGGCGGGCGGGTCGAGCCGGCCTCCTCGCTGATCCTCGCCGACACGGCTGCGGGCGCGGCAGCGGCCGGCGCCTGACTCGCTACGCCGGGACGGCCGCCCCTTCGCTCTGGAAGTCGCGCAGCACCGACAGCATTGCCTCGGCGTCGCAGTCGGCCTGTGGCCACCCCTTCTCGGGGTGGTCCTCCAAGGTCTTCAGCCCGTTGCCGGTGATGATCGCCACGACGGTCGCGTCGGGGTCGATCTCGCCGCGCTGCACGAGCTGTCGCAGCACCGCGATCGTCGTGCCGCCGGCGGGCTCGGTCAGGATCCCCTCGGTGCGTGCGAGCAGGTCCACGCCGGCGAAAATTTCCTCGTCGGAGGCCTGGCCGGCGCTGCCGCCGCGCGAGAGCACGGCGTCGATCACCAGATAGCCGTCGCCGGGAGTGCCGATCGCCAGCGAGTGGGCAATCGTCTCCGGCCGGCAGGGATGGATCTCCTCGTCCTTCGCGTCGATCGCACTGGCGATCGGCGAACAGCCCGCAGGCTGGGCGATGTGCATCTTCGACTGGGCCGTTTTCGCCAACCCGACCTTCTCAAGCTCGACCAGCCCCTTGTGCAGGCGCGAGGACAGCGTGCCGCCGGCGGTGGCGGAGACGATGTTGTCCGGCGCCCGCCAGCCAAGCTGCTCGACGATGTCAAACGCCATCGTCTTGGCGCCCTCGGCGTAGAACGGCCGCAGCGTGATGTTGGCGAACTCAAGCCCGCTGGCTTCGGCGACCTTGCGGCACTCTCTGTTGGCTTCGTCGTAGTTGCCCGACACCTGGCAGACGCGCGCGCCAAGCGCGCGGACTGCCTTGGCCTTGGTCAGCTCCAGGCGGTTGGGGTAGAAGACGTAGGGAGTGACGCCGGCCTTGGCCGCCAGCGAGGCCACGGCTGTGCCGACGTTGCCGGTGGAGACGCAGCCGACCTCGGTGTCGCCCAGCTCCAGCAGGCGCGCGATCGCCATGCCGACGACGCGATCCTTGTAGGAAAGGGTTGGACGCGAGGTGCTGTCGTCCTTGACGTAGAGGTTTTTAAGCCCCAGCTCCTTGCCCAGCCGCTCGGCCGGGATCATCGGGCTCATCCCGGAGAACTGGCCGACGCGGGCCGGCACGCTCGCATCGCGGATCGGCATCAGCTCGGCGATGCGCCAGATGTTCATGGGCCGTTGCTCGAAGGCAAGCTCGCTCAGGCGCAGGCGTGCCTGCTCGTAGTCATAGGTCACATCCAGGCACTTGCCGCACTCCGGGCAGAACGCCTCGCGCTCGCCGAGCGCGAATTTCACGCCGCACCTGTGGCAGGCGAGCTCGACCGCGCACGAGCGCGTGCTCTCACCCCCGGTTGCGGGATCTGCCGCCGTCATCCGCTCTCACCCATCCTTCGTGTTGGTTGTGCTCGTCGTCATCGTGACACAAGCTCCGCGGCGGGCCATGTCGTATCGATCTCGCCGTCGCTGCCGGCGGCGATCAGCAGCTGCTCGGCGATGTGCGGCGCGAAGGGAACGAGCACGCGTGCGAGCAGTTGCAGAGCCTGCAGCAGCGACTCGCGATCCTCCGCGCACAGCGAGCCGCGCTTGGCCAGCACGCGCTTCTCGTAGTCCTTGATCCGGTCGAACAGCCGCATCACGTTGCGAACCGCGGTGTGCATCTGCAGCTCAACCAGATCCTCGCTGATCTTCTCGACCGCCGTCTCACACCATTGGTCCAGGCGCTTGCGCAGGTGCTCGGTCTTGTCCGCCCCGATCTCACTATCGGCCTGCTTTTGCTGCTGCTCGCGCGCCGCCAGCTGGGCATGCGAGTAGTCCCACAGCTGGCGCAGAAAGCGTCGGCACCGCTGCACCGCGCTGTCGCTCCAGTTCAGCGAGCGTTGCGGTGCGGCGGCGTACAGCACGGCAAGCCGGATCGTGTCGGCGCCGTGAGCGGCGACCAACTCGTCCGGGTCGACCACGTTGCCCAGGTGCTTTGACATCTTGCGCCCGTCGGCGATCACCATCTCGTGAAACAGGCAGCCCGCGAAGGGCTCGCCGTCGGAGAGAAACGCGAGCGGCCCGATGTCGCGCAGCGCCTTGGTGACAGTGCGCTGGTCAAAGACGAAGTTGCCGCTGTCAGAGCCGGCGACCACCCGCTCGCACGGCAGCCAGGCACGCAGGTCGTCCAGCGCCAGGATCTCCTCCAGAGCGCGCTCGCGCTCGGCGGGCGGCACGCACACCGGCACCCACAGCCACAACGCGTCGAAATGGCAGTCGAGCGTGTCGGTCTCGCGCCGAGCCGCGCCGCCGCAGTTGGGACAGGCGACGTTGACGAAGTCCTCGCGCTCGGCCAGGGGATTGCCCTCTCCGGTCGGTTTGAGGTCGAGCGGCAGCAGCACCGGCAGTTGCTCGCGCGCCAGCGGCACGATGCCGCACTGCTCGCAGTAGACGATCGGGATCGGCGTGCCCCACGAGCGCTGCCGCGAGATAGTGAAGTCATTGGCCTTGTAGCGCACAGCCGATCGTCGATTGACGGAATCGTCGATCGGCTGTTGCGCGCCGGGCGGCAATGGCGCTGTGCCGCCTGCGCTGTCGTCGTCGCTATCGGTGGTGCTCTCGATCGTGCTAAACAACCGCTCGGCGATCACGGCGTCGGTGTGGTCGCGCTCGGGGATGCCCAGTACGGCCGTCGCGCCGTAGCGCCCATCGACTGTCGGAGTGACGATCACCGGCAGCGGCTCGCCGCCACTCGGTGAGGCCAGCGTGCGCCCGGTCAGCACGAGCGGCATCGTCTCGGCCTCGCGCGCGGCGCGCTCCAGCCCGCCGGCGCGCAGCTCCTCCAAGCGCTCGGCCAGCTCGCCGTCCTCGCTCGCCCACAGCTCGACCTGCGGATGCCTGGGGGAGACGGCGACGAAGCGCTCGCCGCCGAACGCGTCCGGGTGGGCGCTGAACACGGTCAGGGGCCTGTCGTCGCTGTCGAGAAGGTCAAGCTCGACGCCGTCGACGCGCCCGATCACAAAGCGCTGCGAGCCGAGCGCGTTCTCATCCCAGATGCCGCCGGCGGCCAGCTCGGCCAGACGCTCGTCGTTCTCTCCCACGTACTGGCTGATCTTCAAATACCACTGCGGTCGCTGGATCAGCCGCACGGGTTTGTGACAGCGCCAGCACTCGCCTTTCTCGACCTGGATCGTGGCCAACGTCGTCTGGCAGGTGTCACACCAGTCGACCGTGCCGGTGCCGCGGTAGACCAGGCCGGCCTCAAGCAAAGTCAGGAACAGCCACTGCGACCAGCGGTACATGCTGGCGTCTGAGCTCATGAACGCCCGCTCCCAATCGAAGGAGAAGCCGAGCCGCTTGAGCTGGCCTGTCATGTGCTCGGCGCAGCGCGCGACCCACTCGCTCGGCGAGACGCCGCCGGCGATCGCGCCCAGCTCGGCGGGCAGGCCGAAGGAGTCAAAGCCGAACGCGAACAGCACGTCCTCGCCGCGCGCGCGGCAGAAGCGGGCATAGGCGTCGCCGATCGAATAGCTGCGCACGTGCCCAATGTGGATGTTCCCCGAGGTGAACGGAGCCGAGGGCTTTATGTACCTGTGCGGCCGCTGCTCGCTTGGCTCGGGCGTGCGATCGGCCGCGCGCGCGTGCCAAGCGGCCTGGCGCTCGGCCTCGATCGCGTGCGGGTCATAGCTTGGCGTCGTGGAGCTGCTCACCGATCGAGCATACCCAAGGCCAGAAGCGCGGATGTTGCGGGAATGCCCGGCCGTTGCGCGGCCGGTGCGACCGCCCTCGTTGGTATGCTCGAAAGTGCTTGGATCGTGTCTCTGACAAGGCTTTCCCGGCGTCCCGCCGCATCTTTCACGGCCCCGCCCCGCGCGGGGCTTTCTCGTCCGCCGCGACAGTGAGGATCACCCGATGGAAGTAGAGATTGGCCGCGGCAAGTCCGGTCGCCGCGCTTACGGCTTCGACGACATCGCGATCGTGCCTTCGCGGCGCACGCGCGACCCCGACGACATCGACATCTCCTGGAAGCTTGGCCCCTACCAGTTCGAGCTGCCGCTGCTGGCCTCGGCGATGGACGGCGTCGTCTCGCCCCAGACGGCGGCGATCGTCGGCAAATTGGGTGGGCTGGCAGTGCTCAACCTGGAGGGAATCTTCACCCGCTACGAGGACGCCGAGGAGCAGCTTGAGCGGATTGCCGGGCTGCCCAAGGAGGCGGCCACTCGCGAGATGCAGGACATCTACTCCCAGCCGGTCAAGCCCGAGCTGATCGCCCAGCGCATACGCGAGATAAAGGAGCAGAAGGTCGTCTGCGCCGCCTCGCTGACGCCGCAGCGCGTGCTCGACTACCACGAGCTTGCGCTTGAGGCGGGCCTTGACGTGCTCGTGATCCAGGGGACGGTCGTCTCCGGCGAACACGTCTCGACCGTGTCCGAGCCGCTGAACCTGAAGGAGTTCATCCCTTCGCTGGATGTGCCGGTCGTGGTTGGCGGCTGCGCCTCCTACCACACGGGCCTGCACCTGATGCGCACCGGCGCGGCGGGAGTGCTCGTCGGAGTTGGGCCGGGCGCCGCCTGCACCACGCGCGGCGTGCTTGGCATCGGCGTGCCGCAGGCCACAGCGATCGCCGATGTCGCCCACGCCCGCTCCACGCACATGCTGGAGACCGGCGAGTACTGCCAGGTGATCGCCGATGGCGGCATGCGCAATGGTGGTGACGTCTCCAAGGCGATCGCGCTCGGCGCCGACGCCGTCATGATCGGCTCGCCGCTGGCGCGCGCCTACGAAGCCCCCGGTCGTGGCTTTCACTGGGGTATGGCGACGTTTCACCCGACGCTGCCGCGTGGCGCCCGCGTGGCGACCACGCAGAACGGGACGCTTGAGGAGATCCTGGTCGGGCCGGCGCGCGAGAACGACGGCACCTTCAACCTGTTCGGCGGCCTGCGCACCTCGATGGCCACCTGCGGTCACAAGGACCTGGCCGAGTTCAACCGGGCTGAGGTCGTGATCGCGCCGGCGCTGCAGACCGAGGGCAAGCAGCTGCAGCGCGACCAGTCGGTCGGCATGGGCGCCAACGGCAGCAAGGCGGTCGCGCTCGTAAATGAGTGACGCGGCCACTGTTCCCGCGACTGACGGCCATGCGTGCCGAGGTCCTCTCGGCGAGCCTGGCAAGGACGCAGAGAGCGAAATGTGCTCAGCACATGAGCGACCGAGGACGCCGCCAGACGAAGCCGAGAGGACCTCGGAGGTTGTAGTCCTCGACTACGGCGGGCAGTATTCGCAGCTGATCGCCCGCCGCGTTCGCGACTGTGGCGTCTTCAGCGAGCTGCTGCCTCATCACGTCGGCATCGAGGAGGTGCGCAAGCGCAGGCCGCGCGGGGTGATCCTCTCCGGCGGCCCGGCCTCTGTGTACGCCGAGGGCGCGCCGCGGCTGGAGCGCGAGCTGCTTGAGCTTGGGGTTCCCGTGCTCGGCATCTGCTACGGCATGCAGCTGCTTGTACACGAGCTGGGGGGCCGCGTCGAGCAGGCGGAGATCGGCGAGTTCGGCCGTTCCGAGCTGACCGTCACCGAGCCGGGGACGCTGTTGGCGGGAATGCCCGCCGAGCAGACCTGCTGGATGTCCCATCGCGACACGGTGTTCGAGCCGCCACCGGGCTTTGTCGCGCTTGCCCGCTCGACCGCCTCGCCGGTCGCGGCGGTCGAGAGCGCCGAGCGGCGCGTTTACGGCATCCAGTTTCACCCCGAGGTCGTGCACACCCCTTACGGACAGGAGATTCTCACCCGCTTCCTGGAGGACGTGTGCGGCTGTGAGCGCAGCTGGTCGCCCGCGTCGATCGCCGAGGAGCAGATCGCCCGCATCCGCCGGCAGGTCGGCGACGGCCGCGTCATCTGTGGCCTGTCCGGGGGGGTGGACTCCTCGGTGGCGGCACTGCTCGTCCACCGTGCTGTCGGCGACCAGCTGACCTGCGTGTTCGTCGACCACGGCTTGATGCGCAAGGACGAGGGCGAGCAGGTGATCTCCGCCTTCCGTGACACGTTCAAGGTTCCGCTGGTGGCGGTCGACGCCGAGCGGCGCTTCCTGGAGAAGCTCAGAGGAGTCACCGAGCCCGAGGCCAAGCGCAAGGCGATCGGGGCCGAGTTCATCCGCGTGTTCGAGGAGGAGGCGGCGAAGATTTCGCAGGGAGATGGTCCCACCCACCCAGAGGATCCCGCCCACCCGGGAGTCCAATATCTGGTGCAGGGCACGCTCTACTCCGACGTGATCGAGTCCGGTGGCGGCACCGGTGCCGCCACGATCAAGTCCCATCACAATGTCGGTGGCCTGCCCGAGGACATGCGGTTCGAGCTGGTCGAGCCGCTGCGTGCCCTGTTCAAGGATGAGGTGCGCGCCGTCGGCGCCGAGCTGGGCCTGCCCGAGCGCTTGGTTTGGCGCCAGCCCTTCCCCGGCCCCGGGCTGGCGATCCGAGTGGTCGGCGGCGAAGCCACCAAAGAGCGCCTTGACGTGCTGCGCGAGGCCGACTACATCCTGCAGGAGGAGATCCGCAAGGCGGGCCTGTACCGAGAGCTGTGGCAGTCCTTCTGCGTGCTGCCCGACGTGCGCACCGTCGGCGTGCAGGGCGACGAGCGCACGTACGGCTATGTGGTCGTGATCCGCGCTGTCACCAGCGACGATGCGATGACGGCAGATTGGGCGCGGCTGCCCTACGACCTGCTGGAGACGATCGCCTCGCGCATGATCAACGAGTTGCGTGAGGTAAACCGGGTCGTGCTGGACATCACGTCCAAGCCCCCCGGCACGATCGAGTGGGAGTAACCCTGGGGTCCTATCCGCACCCCAGGGCGGCTGTCAGGAATGCCGGGATGTCCGATATCGCCTATCATGCGTCTCCGCCGTGCGTCGAGCTTTCGCGCGGCCTTTTTCACGTCATGAAGACCTACGTAGCCAAGCCGACAGACCGCGAGCGCAACTGGCTGCTCGTTGACGCCACCGGGCAGACGCTCGGTCGACTCTCAACGCAGATCGCCGACGCGCTGCGCGGCAAGCGCAAGCCCGAGTACACACCGCACATCGACACGGGTGACTTTGTTGTCGTCGTCAACGCCGAGAAGATCTCGGTTACCGGCAAAAAGCGCACGGACAAGCGCTACTACCGCCACTCCGGCTATCCCGGCGGCCTACGCTCGCGCACCTTCGAGGAGATGCAGGCGCGGCGCCCGGAGGAGATCATACGCCTGGCCGTCAAGGGGATGCTGCCTCGCAATCGGTTGGCTCGCAGGCAGATCACCAAGCTGAAGATCTATGCCGGCCCCGAGCATCCGCACGTGGCCCAGAAACCGCAACCGATGGAGATCGAGTCTTGATGGCCGACGAGCCGAACGAGACCCCCGAGGAGCAGGAGCAGGCGGCAACGCCGGAGCCGGTCGAGCCGGCAGCGCAGGCACCCGAGAGCGTCGCCGAGCCCTCCGAGTCCGAGTCCGACGCCCCCGCCGAGGTGGAGCCCGAGGCTGCGGCCGCATCGGAGCCGGTTGCCGAGGCGCAGGAGCCGACCGGCGAGCAGCCAGCGGCCGAGGGTGAGTCCGCCGAGGCCGAGGCAGTTGCGGAGGAGGACGAGGAGGAAGAGGAGCCGGCTCCGCGCGTGAAGCCGAGCGTCCCCGGCGCGCATCTGGAAGTTGACATCGTGCCCGAGGGCGTCGATCCGCTGGCACCCGAGCAGCCCGCCGACCCCTATGCGATCGGGGAGTACGAGGAGCCCGCCGCTGAGGCTGAGCCTGAGGCCGAGGCCGAGCAGCTCTCAGGGCCGATCTCCACCGCGGCGATCGACCTGGCCGCCGGCGCGCGCTACAAGGCGACCGGCAAGCGCAAGACCGCGATCGCCCGCGTGATCCTGCGGCCCGGCACTGGCACCTATCTCGTCAACGGGCGCGAGCTGGAGCAGCACTTCCCGCGCATCACGCTGCAGCGCAACATCCGTCAGCCGCTGGAGACGGTCGGCTATCAGGAGCGGATGGACGTGGTTGCCCGCCTGCACGGCGGTGGCATCTCCGCCCAGGCCGGCGCGCTGCGCCACGGCATCTCGCGCGCGCTGCTGGAGGCCGATCCGAACCTGCGCGGCGAGCTCAAGCGCCGCGGCTTCCTGACTCGCGACTCTCGCGCCAAGGAGCGCAAGAAGGCGGGTCTGAAGAAGGCGCGCAAGCGCCCGCAGTTCTCTAAGCGGTAGAACTCCAGCGGATGGGGAGGCTGTTCGGGACCGACGGCGTCCGAGGCGTCGCCGGCGAGCTGCTCAGCGCTGAGCTGGCGCTGGCGCTGGCCAAGACGGCAACGGCGCGGACACGCGCGGACCGTCCCCGCGTGCTCGTGATCCGCGACACACGCGAGTCGGGCGAGATGCTGCAGTGCGCGATCGCCGCCGGCGTAAGCGCCGCCGGCGGCGAAGCGTTGCTCGGCGGCGTGTTGCCGACGCCGGCCGCGCCGTTGCTGCTCAAGCGCTACGGCCTCGACCTGGCTGCCGTCATCTCCGCTTCGCACAATCCCTACCAGGACAACGGCATCAAGTTCTTCGCGGCCGACGGCTTCAAGCTCTCCGATCGGGTCGAGAACGAAATCGAAGCGGCGCTGGAGCAGCAGGCCACGGCTCTCAGCGAGAGCGTCGGGGTGCCCAACGGCGGCGACGAGCCGCCGGCGATCGGGCGCGTACGCGAGCTGCGGGGCGCCCATGAGGACTACCTGCGCGAGCTGCAGACGCGCTTCGCCGACCTGCGTCTGGACGGTCGCGACATCGCGATCGACTGCGCCAACGGCGCCACCTACAGGGTCGCTCCCGAGATCCTGCGCCGGCTCGGCGCCAGGGTGACTGTGCTCGCCGCCGAGCCTGACGGCCGCAACATCAACGCCGGCTGCGGCTCTACTCACATCGACGCTCTGGGCGAGGCGGTGCGCAAGGGTGGCCATGAGCTCGGGTTCGCCTTCGACGGCGACGGCGATCGCGTGCTGGCCGTCGATCGCGATGGAGTCATGGTCGACGGCGACGAGTTGATCGCGTTGGCGGCTCTGCATCTGCGTGAGCAGCGTAAGCTCGCCGGCGAGGGGGTTGTCGTGACCGTGATGACCAACTACGGCTTTCACGCCGCCATGAGCGAGGCGGGTGTGAATGTGGCCTGCACCAGCGTCGGCGATCGCTACGTGCTTGAGGAGCTGCGCCGTAGCGGCTGGACGCTCGGAGGCGAGCAGTCCGGGCACATCATCGAAATGGGCTTCAACAGCACCGGCGACGGCATCGCCAGCGCGCTATTGACGTTGGAGGCGCTTGGCGGCCGCGATCTGGCCGACCGCGACGCGATGCACAAGCTGCCGCAGCGCCTGGTCAACGTGCGGGTGCGCGACCGTGGCGCGCTGACCGCGGCCGGACAGGTCAACGCGGAGATAGTCGCGGCCGAGCGCGAGCTTGAGGGTCGCGGCCGTGTGCTGGTGCGACCCAGCGGCACCGAGCCGCTCGTGCGAGTGATGGTCGAGGCACCGACCGACGCCGAGGCCGACGCGGTCTGCTCGCGGCTGGTTGCGCTGGTGCAGCGCGAGCTGACCTGAGCGACCGCGGGTTTCCCGCCCAGGCATCCGCCGAACATCCGCTCAGACAGCCGTCACGGGCACAAACCGCTGATATCTTCGTCGCTGTGTGCGGCATCGTCGGCTACGTGGGCAGGCGCCCCGCTCGCGAGATTCTGCTCGCGGGCCTCAGAAAGCTGGAGTACCGCGGCTATGACAGCGCCGGCATCTCGCTGATCGCCGACGGACACATCGACGCCGTTCGCGCCGTCGGCAACCTCGGCGCGCTGGAGGCCAAGCTGGGCGCCGCCGACGCGGCAAGCCAGGCAGCTGCCGGCAGCGTCGCCGTCGCCGAGCGCCAGGACCTCCAGCCGACGACAGGCATCGGCCACACCCGCTGGGCAACGCACGGGCGCGTCAGCGAGCAGAACGCCCATCCCCATTACGACACGCACGACCGCGTGCACGTCGTGGTCAACGGGATCGTCGAGAACTACACGACGCTCAAGCAGCGTCTGGCCGAGCAGGGCTGCGAGTTCACCTCCGAGACCGACGCCGAGGTGATCGCCCACCTGATCTCCTCCCATTACGACGGTGACCTGAGGTCCGCCGTGCTTGCCGTCTTCGCCGAGCTGGAGGGGCACTACGCGTTCGTGGCGATGAGCCTGCAGGAGCCTGACACGCTGGTGGGGGCTCGGCGCGAGTGCCCGCTGGTCGTCGGTCGCGGCCAGGAAGAGCAGTTCATCGCCTCGGCCGTCCCGGCGTTCCTTGCCCACACACGCACGATCCAGCACATCGAAAACGGCGAGATCGTCGTGCTCACGCCTGAGGGCACCACCGTGCTCGATGCTGGTGGCCACACCCTTCAACGCGGCGTCGAAGAGGTCGACTGGGACGAGGACACCGCGGAGAAGGGGGGGTACGAGACTTTCATGCTCAAGGAGATCCACGAACAGGCGGACACCGTCGCCGAGACGATCGCCGATCGCCTTGCCAGCGGCACGCACGTGGACCTTGACGAGCCCGGCGCGCTGGACGAGCGATTGTTGGCAGACGTGCAGCGGATCGTGATCGTCGCTTGCGGAACCTCCTACCACGCGGGCCTGATCGGGCGCTACGCGATCGAGGAGTGGGCGCGGCTGCCGGTGGAGATGGAGATTGCCTCCGAGTACCGCTACCGCAACCCGGTCGTCAAGGACGGCGACCTGGTGATCGGCATCTCCCAGTCGGGCGAGACCGCCGACACGCTGGCGGCGATGCGCACGGCGCGCGAGCGCGGGGCGCGCGTGCTCGCGATCACCAACGTGATGGGCTCACAGATCACCCGCGACGCCGACGGCGTGCTGTTCACGCGCGCGGGGCTGGAGATTGGGGTGGCCGCTACCAAGACGTTTGTCTGCCAGGTCGCGGCGATCTACCTGCTCGGACTGCGTTTGGCGCAGATGCGCGAATCGCTGCCGGCGTCGCGTCTGGCTGAGCTGGTGAGCGAGCTGAAGCGGCTGCCGCACTGCATCGAGGAGACGCTCGTGGCGATGGCCGAGCCGGTCGCGCAGGTGGCCGAGCAGCACTGGCAGGACGAGTTCTTCCTCTACCTTGGACGTCACGTCGGCCTGCCGGTGGCGCTGGAGGGGGCGCTCAAGCTCAAGGAGATCTCCTACATCGCCACTGACGCCTACGCGGCCGGCGAGATGAAGCACGGGCCGATCGCGCTGCTTGACGAGCGCACGCCGGTCGTGTGCGTGGCGACCGACTCGCCGGTGCTTGAGAAGATGGTCTCCAACATGCAGGAGGTGCGCGCGCGCGGCGCGCACGTGATCGCGATCACGACCGCCGGCAAAGACCTGCCGGCCGACCAGGTGGAGGTGGCGATAGCAGTGCCTGAGGTCGACTGGATGCTGCAACCGCTGCTGGCTGTGCTGCCACTGCAGCTGCTTGCCTACGAAATCGCCAAGCGGCGCGGTCTGAACGTCGATCAGCCGCGCAACCTCGCCAAGACCGTCACGGTCGAGTAGGGCTTCGGCCCGGCGACCGCCCGCCAGGCCCCTTACCATCGCCCCTGATGGCAAGCCTGCCGGACTGGTGCGAGCCGCTCTACGACGCCGCTCAGATGCGCGAGGTCGACCGCTGGGCGATCGAGCAAGCGGGGGTTGCCTCTTTGGATCTGATGGAGCGGGCGGGGGAAGGCGTCGTCCAGGCTGTGCAACGGCTCGCCCCCAGCGGTTCGATCGTGGTCGTCTGCGGCAAGGGCAACAACGGTGGCGACGGCTTCGTCGTCGCTCGGCTGCTGCGCCGAGCCTCGCGCGAGGTCGCCGTGATCTGCTTGGGCGAGCGTGAGGAGCTATCGCCCGACGCTCGCACAAATCTGGAGCGGCTCCCGGGTGAGCAGCCGCTCGCGGTCGACTGTGCTGAGGCCGACGAGCTTGTCGGCCGCGCCACTCTGGTGGTGGACGCGGTCCTGGGCACCGGCTTCGAGGGCGCCCCGCGCGGCCTCGCCGCGCAAGCGATCGAGCTGGTCGGCCGTGGTGGCGGCTCTGTCGTCAGCGTTGACGTGCCGAGCGGCGTCGACGCCTCCAGTGGCGAGGTGGCCGGCGCGGCCGTGACGGCGACCGTCACAGCCACCTTTCACGCAGCCAAGATCGGGCTGTGGGTCGCACCGGGCAAGCGGCACGCCGGTGAGGTGGTGGCGCTCGACATCGGCATCCCGCGCGGTGCCCCGAACAACGCTCAAGCCGGCCTGATCGAGCGCGAGGTGCTGGCAGGTCTGCCGCGGCGACTCGCCGGCTCGACCAAGTTCACGAGCGGGCACGTCGTCGTCGTCGGCGGCAGCAGCGGCCTGATGGGTGCGCCGGCGATGGCCTCACTGGCGGCGATGCGTGCCGGTGCCGGCTACGTGACCGCCTGTGTGCCGGGCTCGCAGCGACATGTGCTCGACGCGCAGCTGATGGAGGCGATGACACGCGCGCTGCCGGACGCGGACGGCGCGCTCGTGCCGGATGCGGTCGAGCCGGCGCTGGCTGCCCTGGATCGGGCGGGAGCGCTCGCGCTCGGACCTGGCTTTGGGCGCGATCCGCGCAGTGCCGAGCTGGCGCGCGAGCTGGCGGGGCGCTCGACCGTGGCGACGGTGATCGACGCCGACGCTCTGAACGCCCACGCCGGCCGCCTATCCGAGCTGGCCGGTCGGCCAGCCGCCACGGTGCTGACCCCGCATGCCGGCGAGCTGGGGCGACTGCTTGGGATTGACGGTGAAGCGGTTGAGCGCGAACGCCTTCGCTGCGTGCAAAAGGCGTCGTCGTCATCGCAGTCGATCGTCGTGCTTAAGGGCGATGACACACTTGTGGCCTCGCCGGACGGGCAAGTGCTCGTCAGCGGAGGCGATTCGCCTGCCCTGGCAACCGCCGGCAGCGGCGACGTCCTCACGGGGGCGATCGCCGCCCTCCTCGCCCAGGGAATGGAGCCGCTCACGGCCGCCGCGGCCGCCGTGTTCCTGCACGCCCAGGCCGGCCGCGATGCGGCTCGCGAGCTGGGAGCCGCCGAGGGAGTGATCGCGACCGATGTCGCGGGCGCGCTGCCGCGGGCGAGGCGCGCGTGAGCGGGCACAGACGCGCGCTTGCGCGCGTGAACCTGGCGGCGATCGAGCGCAACTGCGTGCGGCTGCGCTCGGAGCTGCGCGACGGTTGCGGGCTGTGCGTGGTCGTAAAGGCGGACGGCTACGGCCACGGTGCCGTGCAGAGCGCGCGCGCGGCGCTCGCCGCCGGAGCGTCGATGCTCGCAGTGGCCGGTGCGCGCGAGGCCGTCCATCTGCGCCAGGCCGGGCTGGGTCAGACGCCGCTGCTGGTGATGGGGGCGTTGAGCGGCCCCGAGCTGGCTGAAGCGCTTGGCGCCGGCGCCGAGGTCGTCGTCTGGAGCGAGCAGGCGCTGCGTGCCGTTGCCGGCGCCGGTGGTGGGCGCGTGCACGTCAAGCTCGACAGCGGCATGGGCCGGCTCGGCACGCGCGATCCCGCTCGCGCAAGCGAGCTGGCGGCGATGGCCGCCGCCACCGACGGGGTGGAGCTGGCTGGGGCGATGACGCACTTCGCCACCGCCGACGAGCGTGAGGACAGCTTCTTCGAGCGGCAGCTGGAGGTCTTCGAGCAGTGGGTTGGCGACCTGCGCCGCGAACACGACGGGGTAATCGCGCACGCGGCCAACAGCGCAGCCGTGCTGCGCGAGCCGCGGGCGCACTTCGACATGGTGCGCTGTGGGATCGCCGTATACGGCATGGACCCGTTCGGCGAGGACCCGGCAGCCGTCGATTTGGAGCCGGCGCTTGAGCTGGCCTCCTACGTGGCCCAGGTCAAGCGCTGTGCCGCCGGCCAGAGTGCCGGCTATGGGCGCCGGTTCGTCGCCGGGCGCGACACACACTTGGGAGTGCTGCCGATCGGCTACGGCGACGGTTGGCGCCGGGCGCTGTCAAACAACGCCGAGGCGCTCGTCAACGGGCGCCGTCGCGCGCTGGTCGGGACGGTCAGCATGGACAACCTCACGATCGAGCTGGGCCCCGATCCTGACGCGAACGACCTGCAAGGGCAGGAGGCGGTGTTGCTGGGCGCCCAGGGAGACGAGCGCATCCTGGCGGAGGAGCTGGCGCGGCGGCTGCGGACGATCAACTACGAGCTGACCTGCGGGCTGACCGCGCGCGTGCCGCGGCTCTATCACCGCGACGGAGTGCCGCTCGATGAGCATCGACCCGCTTGAGCTGGCGCGAAGAGCGCTGGCCGGCCGCGACGCTTGGCTTGTCGGCGGCGCGGTGCGCGATCGGCAGCTGGGGCGGGAGTCGATCGACGTGGACGTGGTCGTGGACATGGCGCCCGCCGAGGCTGCCCGCGCGATCGCCGAGGCGGCTCGGACGGCGGGCCAGCGGCCGGCCTGTTTCGCGCTCTCCGAGGAGTTCGGCGCCTGGCGCGTGACCGCGGCAGGCGGAGCCTGGCAGATCGATGTCGAGGCGCTGCGCGGCGGCTCGTTGGCGGCCGACCTGGCGCTGCGCGACTTCACAGTCAACGCGATTGCCGAGCCGTTGGCCGGGGGCGAGCCGATCGATCCACTCGGCGGCTGCGCCGATCTGCAAGCGGGGCGGCTGCGCCAGGCCGGTCCGCGAGCCTTTGCCGACGATCCCCTGCGCGTGCTGCGGCTGGTACGGGTCGCGGTCGAGCTGGACCTGAAAATAGACCCCGAGACACTCGACGCGGCGCGCGAGCAAGCGCAGCGAATGGCCGAGGTGTCGCCTGAGCGGGTGTTCCTGGAGCTGCGTCGGATTCTCGCGTGCAACCGAGCGGTGTTGGGCTTGGCGCTGACCGAGCAGGTCGGCGCGGCCGCTGTGGTGCTGCCCGAGCTGGTGCGGCTGCACGGCGTGGAGCAGAGCCGCTACCACCACCGCGACGTGCACGGTCACACGCTTGAGGTGCTTGAGCGCGTGGTCGCGCTGACCGGTGGCACGCAGGACTTCTCTGGGCTGCTCGGCCCCGACAATGCCGATGCTGTCGCCAGGCTGCTGGCCGAGCCGCTGGCCGACGGGCTGACGCGCGGCGAGGCGCTGCGCTGGGGCGCGTTGCTGCACGACGCGGCCAAGCCGGCGACGCGGGCGGTGCGGCCGCTGGATCGACGCGTCACCTTCTTCGGGCACGATGCGGTTGGCGCGCGGCTGGCCCGGGACGTGCTCGGCCGGCTGCGGGCAAGCGTGCGCTTGCGCGAGCACGTGGCCGGGCTCGTGCGCTGGCATCTGCGCCTCGGGTTTCTCGTGCACGAGCGCCAGCCGCTGGCACGCGAGCAGGTCTACGCCTACCTGCGCGATTGCGAGCCGGTCGAGGTCGATGTGACGCTGCTGTCGGTCTGCGACCGGCTGGCCACTCGCGGAGCCAAGGCCGAGCGGGCGATCGAGGCGCACCTGGCGCTGGCACGGGAGATGCTCGCCGACACGCTTGCGTGGCGTGAACGGGGCGCGCCGAAGCCGCTGTTGCGCGGCGACGAGCTGGCGGCGGCGCTTGGCGTTGCGAGAGGCCCGAGAGTGGGTGAGCTGTTGGAGCGGCTGGTCGAAGCGCAGTTCACCGGCCGTGTGAGCACACGTGAGCAGGCGCTTGCGTTCGTACAGGGCCTCTAGGATGGTGCGGCGATGAGAACCGATCCAGAGTGCGTCTTCTGCAAGATCGTCGCCGGCGAGCTGCCAGCCACCATTGTCGATGAAGACGAGCAGACGATCGCCTTCATGGACATCAATCCCGCGACGCGTGGCCACGCGCTTGTCGTGCCCCGCGAGCACGCGGTTGACCTGCTGGAGATCGAGTCGGCGCAGCTGGCGGCGGTCAATGCCGCCGCCCAGCGGCTCGCCGGTCGGGTCAAGCAGGCGCTTGAAGCCGACGGGGTCAACCTGATCAACTCCTGTGGCGCGGCCGCCTGGCAGACGGTCTTTCATTTCCATCTGCACGTGATCCCTCGCTACGAGGGCGATCCGCTACGGCTGCCCTGGCAGCCCCGGCCGGGCGACGTCGAGGAGATAGCGGTCGCCGCGGCGCTTCTGAGTGGGGCTTAGGCGGCCCACGTAGCTAGAATTCGCCGACAGCCGCAAGGGGGAATACGCGACTCGGCGTCGAACCGCTACATCGTCGCGATCTTCGTGTTGGTGAAGGTGTCGGACGACCTTATCCGGCAGCCCGTATTTCGATGAGCAAGCGCAAACGTCTATATACCGCGGTCCTGGGGGGCTGTCTGCTGACACTGCTGGTGCCGGCCGGCTCGTTGGCGACGTTGGCCGAAGTCGGCGTGATCCCGGCCACCAGCCCGCCCACGGTGCCGAGCTGCCCGGCTCCGAAGTGTCTTGCGGTCAGTCGCACCACGGGCTTCCAGGTCAAGGTTGAATCCAACAACAACGTCGAGGCCGCACCGCGCGCGGGCAGCATTGTGGCGTGGACGATCGGCCTGGGCAAGCCGACGGCCGAACAGATCAAGTTCTTCAACGCGCACGAGGGCGGCCCGGCCAGCGCGGGCATAGCGATCCTGCGCGCGCAGAAGAGCCCAAAACTTTCTTACAAGCTGATCGCGAAGAGCCCGGTAGTACCGCTTGAAAAGTTCTTTGGCAAGACCGCCCAGTTCCCGCTGGCAAGCACGATTACAGTCAAGAAGGGCGACATCGTCGCGCTGACCGTGCCCACGTGGGCGCCGTCGTTGGCGCTTGAATTCGGCAAGGCCACGTCGTGGCGCGCCAGCCGCGGCAAGGGCACGTGCACGACGACCGGAACGCAGAGCGCGCACACCCAGGTCGGCTCGAACATCCAGTATTACTGCCTGTACCAAACGGCGCGCCTGACCTACAGCGCCACGCTGATCTCCACGCCCTAGCGGGCCGCTGAGCGGCGCTGGCCGATCGGCGATCCCGTCGGTCGCCGATCGGTTGCGTCCTCAGTCGCTCGTGTGCGAGGCACACTGGCGATCTGCCTGTGCCCCGAAGGGGTACGTCCTCGTCTCGCTTGCCCAGCGGCCCGCTAGCCGCTGGTCGCGCTAACCAGTGGGGGCGCTGGCGCCGCCGGTGCCTTCGCTGCCGGCGCTTTCGCCTCCGCCCGAAGCTGATTTTTCAGGGGCTTTTTCCGATTCGCCGGCGGAGGTGCCACCCGAGCCTTCGCTGGATTCAGAGGAGCCTTCGCTGGATTCGCTGCCGCCAGTCGAGCTGCTTTCTTCGCTGCCGGTCGAGGTTTTGGCGGTCGTGGAAGTGGTCGAGGTCGCCGTCGTTTCGGTGGCTTCTTTTTCCGCGGAGGTGTCGTTCGGCGGCGTTATTTCGGGCGTGCTCTTAGGGACGGCGTCCGAGACGTTGCTGCTCCCGCAGGCCGACAGCCCGGCTGCAGCCAGCAACAGTGCTGTGACGGCGAGCGCCGCTTGAGCGCGGAGGCGAAGCGGCCCGGTCACGCGCCCAGCGGGCCCATCCGCCGGCCGCAGGTGGGGCAGTCGTTCAGATCCTTCTGAGCCAACTGCTCGCACCACGGGCAGAACCGCAGGTTCTCGACAGACCACGGCAGTCGTGAGCCCGAAGGCGCCAGCGGCAGCATCTTGCCGACCACTTCCATCGCCTCGCCGGAGTCGCGGTCGAGGTAGATTTGACCCGGCGCGGCCTCGGTCACGACCTCGCGACCGCTTGAGGGGGTGCGTAGGCGGTAGCGCTGCTTGCTCATGGCCCGCACTCTATCGGAGCGGCCAGCGGCAGCGGCGGTCGCGGCGGGTAGGCTGCGGGCCTTGCGCATCCTCGTCTTTCACGGCTACCTGCTGAGTGGCACCGGCTCAAACGTCTACAACGCCCGGCTCGCGCAGGCTCTGGTCGCGTTGGGGCACGAGCTGCACCTGCTCTGCCAGGAGCGCCATCCCGAGCGCTGCGACTTCGCCGGTGCCGTCGCCGACTGGGATGGCGGGCAGCTGCAAGTGCGCCGGCTGGATCGAGCCCAAGACGCCGGTGGCGGCAGCTGCACGTTGTACCGCCCCGACATCGGGGGGTTGCTGCCCGTGTACGTGCAGGATCGCTACGAGGGGATCCAGGCGCGTACGTTCGCCGACTGCAGCGACGCCGAGGTGGCCGCCTACGTGCGGGCCAATGTCGAGGCCGTGCGCGAGGTTGTGGCGTTGGTTGAGCCCGAGATCGCCCTTGCCAACCACCTGGTGATGGGCCCCGCGATCTTGGCCCGGGCGCTTGAGGGGCGCATTCCGTTCGCGGTCAAGGTGCACGGAAGCGCGCTTGAGTACACCGTCAAGCCGCAGCCAGACCGATTTCTCGGCTATGCCCGCGAGGGGTTGGAGCAGGCCAAGACCGTGCTCGTCGGCTCAACCCACACCGCGCAGAGCCTGTGGCGGGCAATGCGCGATGCGGCGCTGCCCAGCCGCACTCGGCTCGGTCCACCCGGCGTGGACGTCGAGCGTTTCGCTCCGCGCGACCGCGAGCTGGCACGCGTACGCGTAAGCGAGCTGGCGGGAGCACTGTGCTCAAAGGACGGCTTGGCCTCAGAAGACCAGGCGAGCGCGTTCGCGCGCGACGAGCAGGCAGCGGCGAGCGCGCTCGATCGGGTGGCGCAAGCGGACGGTCCGCTGGTTGCCTTCGTCGGCAAGCTGATCGTCAGCAAGGGCGTCGACCTGCTGCTGGCCGCCTGGCCGTTGGTCCTGCAAAGCACGCCCAACGCGCGTCTGCTCGTGGTCGGCTTTGGCTCCTATCGCGCCGCGCTTGAGGGGCTCGTCGATTGTCTTGCCGCCGCCGACCTGGACGGCGCTCGCGCGATCGCTCGCGCCGGGCGCGCAGGGGAGGCCGACTCGCATGGGAGCGAGACGGCGCCGCTTCGCTATCTGCTGGCCTTCCTGGACTCGCTGGCCGACGCCGAGGCCTACACGACAGCCGCCCGCGCCATGCGCGAGCGGATCGTCTTCGCGGGGCGGCTCGACCACGAGGAGCTGGCTGAGCTGCTGCCGCTGTGTGAGGCGCTGGTGGTGCCGAGCACTTTCCCCGAGGCGTTCGGAATGGTCGCCGCCGAGGCCGCCGCTTGCGGTGCCCTGCCGGTCAGCGCCGCTCATTCTGGGCTAGCCGAGGTCAGCGAGACGCTGGCTGCGGCGGTGCCCGCGGATGCGCGAGCGCTGCTGTCGTTCCCGCTAGGCGAGGAGGCTGTGCCAGCCATCGCCGATTGCTTGAACGGCTGGCTGGCAGTCGGGGATCGGTTGCGCGAGCAGACGCGCGAGGCGCTGGTAGCGGTCGTGCGCGAGCGCTGGTCGTGGCGGGGAGTCGCGCGCGGTGTGGTCGCCGCGGCGTTGGGAGAGCCGGAGAGCCCGCTCGCCCGAGCGGTTGGATAGAGTTGCGGCGCTGATGTCTGTCGTAGCGATCGGGTCAATCTCGCGACGTGGGGGAGCGCTCGCCGGAGCGGGCCTCGTGCTGCTCGGCGCCGGTGGCTGCTCGGGGGTCAAGCACGCCAACGCGAACGTGATCGAAGGCAAGCAGGCGTTCGTTGCCAAGTGCGGCGCCTGCCACACGCTCGCGCGCGCGAACACCAAGGGGACGGTCGGCCCCGATCTCGACGAAGCCTTCCGCGCGGCCATCGAAGTGGGCGAGCGTCGCAGCGCGGTGCGCAGCGTGGTCGAAGGCCAGGTCGAAAACCCCAACCGCTACGGCGCGATGCCGAAAGGGCTGGCAAGCGGCGCCACGCTGCAGAACATCGCTGCCTACGTGGCTGAATCGGTTGCTCGCCCCGGCCAGGACACGGGCCTGCTGGCCAGCGCTGTGAAGGCTCCCGGCGCCGGCAAGCCCGCGGTCGAGAAGGGCGGCAAGCTTGAAATCCCCGCCGATCCCACCGGCCAACTCTCCTACTTGACGAACAAGGCCGACGCGACCGCCGGCGCGGTGACGATCTCGATGCCGAACATGTCCGGTGTCTCTCACAACATCGCCGTCGAAGCGGGCTCCCACGAAGCCAGCGGCAGCGGTCCCGTGATCGCGGCCAGCTCGTTTGTCAGCAAGGGCGCCGCGTCGATCAAAGTCACGCTGAAGCCCGGCACCTACACGTTCTTCTGCCAGGCGCCCGGCCACCGCGCGGCCGGGATGTTCGGGCACATCACGGTCAAATAGCCCTTGAAGTAGTTCGACATCGGCGCATGCGCCGATGTCCCTAGGCGCGCATGCGCGCCTAGGTTCGGAGCGTGCATGCACGCTCCGACGGGCCGCACATGTGCGGCCCGTACTGCATCCATCGCGTCTATCGCTACAGGACGCGGACGAGCACGACGACCGCGACCAACACCAGGAAGGCGATCAGCACGTACATCAGCGCCCGGAACGCCTCGCCCTCCGAGCGCAACGGGTTCAGCACCGCTACAGGACGTAGACCGTGAAGTACACGACCAGCCACATCGCGTCGACGAAGTGCCAGTAGATGCCGGGCACCTCGACGCCGCGGTGCGCCTCGGCGGAGTAGTGGCCGCGGAAGGCGCGGATCGTGACGATCGAGAGCAGCAGCAGGCCGATGAAGACGTGAGCGCCGTGCAGCCCGGTCAGCCCGTAGAAGATCGTCGCCTGCGCCGTGTCCTGGGGGGCAAAGCCGATGTTGGCGTACTCGTTGATCTGGATGAACAGGAAGGCGCAGCCGAGCAGCAGCGTCGTGAACATCCCCGCCTTCAGCCCGAAGTGGTTGCCTTTCTTGATCGCCGCCTCGGCCCAGTGCAGCGTGAACGAGGAGGAGACGAGGATCGCGGTGTTCATGCCGGCGACTTCCAGCGGCAGGTGCGTGCCGTGTGCCGGCCATGGGTCTCCCTGGGCGATCCTGATGAAGAAGTACGCCGTGAAGAAGGCGCCGAACACCATGATCTCGGAGATGATGAAAAGCAGCATCCCCAGCAATGGCGGCTCTACGCGGCTGCTCCTGTGGGCAGGCGGCGGGCCGTGGTGGTGATCGTCGTGAGCCGGGATGTGCGCGACGCTTGCAGCCTCCATCGACTTCCTCTCCTCAGCCGGCGGCGGCCGCGGTCGCGTTTGACTGGGCGTCCACGACCACGTGCTCTATCTCCACCGAGCTGGCGCTGCGCACCCGCTCGATCAGGTGGCTGCGCATCCAACCGGAGCGCTCGCCCGGCAGCGTGGATATCACGACGTCGTCGACGTTGAACAGCTCCAGCGCGTTGATAACGGCCGTGTAGGGGTCTGGGTCGCCGATCATGCCGGCGCTCAGCAGCCCGGCGCTGTCAAGTCGTTCGAGCATCGCCGCCAGCCGCAGTCGCGCGGCGCGGTAGGAGGAGCCGCTGCGGTCCTGCTGTGGGATCACCGCGATGAACAGGCGCCGCTCGCCGTCGGCCGCCTTCGCGCTCAGGCGCGAGATCAACTCCTCGCCGCTGGAGGTCTTGTTGGCGACGACGAGTGTCACCGCGAACGGCAGCCCCTCTTGCTCGATGTCGATCACGATGTGCTGCACCGGCAGCCCGGAGGCGCGTTCGATCCGCTCGATCAGGTCGCGGCGCAGCCAGCCTGACTGGGTGGCCGGATGCGTCGAGACGATCACCTCGTCGGGGCGCCGCGCCGCGATCGCGTCCATCGCCGCCATGAACGGGTCGGGGTCGCCGACTTCGCCGGAGGCTTTGATGCCCTCGGTTGAGAGCAGCCCCATCGCCAGGTCCACGCGCACCTGCGCCGATTCGCGCACCGCCTCGTCGTAGATGACGAGGCCGGCCCCCGGCTTGGTCTGGGGCACGACCAGGCGGAAGCTGACGTCGCCTTTGGCGGCGCGCTCGCGCACGGCCTCCAGCAGCTTCTCGCCGCCGAGCGTGCGGTTGGCTATGACGAGCACTTCGCGCATGGGACCCTCCTGCTACTCCTGGGGAGCGTGGACGGTTGTTTGAGTCCCGCCCACCCCACCGGCCGCGCCGCCGACGGTCGCGGGTACAGGGGCAGGGGCGAACACGCCGTGCACAGCGCCCGGCACCCCGTACTCATAGGGCCCGCCGACGATGGTTGGCACGCGATCGAAGTTGAAGATCGGTGGCGGCGAGGACACCTGCCACTCGATCGTGAGCCCCCGCCAGGGATTGGCGGCGGCCCTGGCGCCGCCGCGCCAGGAGGTGACCACGTTGTAGATGAAGATCAGCGTGCTGGCGCCAAGCGCGAAGCTGGCGATCGAGATGAACAGGTTCAGGTCGGCGAACTTGGCTTCGTAGGTCGGGACCCGTCGCGGCATCCCCTCAAGGCCGAGGATGTGCATCGGCGCGAACGTCAGGTTGAAGAAGACGAACGTGCTCCAGAAGTGCCACTTGCCCAGCCGCTCGTCGTACATGCGCCCGGTCATCTTCGGGAACCAGTAGTAGACACCGGCGAAGATCGTCATCAGCGAGCCGCCGAACAGCACATAGTGGATGTGCGCGACGATGAAGTAGCTGGCCGAGACGTGGATGTCAAACGGCACCATCGCCAGCATCACGCCGCTGATCCCTCCGAGCGTGAACGTCGTCAGGAAGCCGAGCGAGAACAGCATCGAGGTGTCCAGGTGCAGGATGCCGCGCCACAGAGTCGCCAGCCAGGAGAAGATCTTGATCCCGGTCGGCACGGCGATGATCGCGGTCGTGATCGCCATCGGGATGCGAATCCAGGCGGCCATGCCGGAGGTGAACATGTGGTGCGCCCACACGGTGAAGCCGAGCACGACGATCGCCAACAGCGAGAAGGCCATCATCCGGTAGCCGAAGATCGGCTTGCGCGCCTTCACGGCGATCACTTCGCTGATGATCCCGAAGCCGGGCAGCATCATGATGTAGACCGCCGGGTGCGAGTAGAACCAGAAGACGTGCTGGTACATCAGCACGTCCCCCCCCTTGCCGGCATCGAAGAAGTTGAAGCCGAGCGCGCGGTCGAGGATCACGAAGAACTGCGACGCGGCGATGAAGGGAGTCGCGATCACGACCAGCAGCGAGGTTGCGAAGTTAGCCCACACCAGCAGCGGCATGCGGAAGAAGCTCATCCCCGGCGCGCGCATCGTGATGATCGTCACCAGGAAGTTCAGCGCGGTCATGATCGAGGAGGCGCCCGCGAGCTGCACGGCGACCGAGAAGAAGTCCTGGCCGACCGGGGCGTCGATCGAAAGGGGGGTGTAGGCGGTCCAGCCGTCGGCGAAGGCCCCACCGGGAGCGAGGAAGCTCGACAGCATCATCAGCCCGGCCAGCGGCAGCAGCCAGTAGGAGAGCGCGTTCAGGCGCGGGAAGGCCATGTCCGGCGCGCCGATCATCAGCGGCAGCACGTAGTTGGCAAGGCCGGCGAAGACGGGGATCACGAACAGGAAGATCAGCAGCGAGGCGTGGACGGAGAACAGCCCGTTGTAGGTGTTGGCGTCCACGAACTGCGCGCCGGGCTGGGCCAGCTGCGCGCGCATCAGCATCGCCAGCAGGCCGCCGACCAGCAGGAAGAAGAAGGCGGTGACCGTGTACTGGATGCCGATCACCTTGTGGTCGGTGTTGATGCGGAAGTAGTCCTTCCAGCTGTGCGCGCCGTGCCCGGAGTGGTCCTCGGGCCGCGTCGGACGCCCGGAGGCCCAGTACAGCCAGTAATCGAAGCCACCAAGCCCGAACAGGAAGAAGATCGGGCAGGCGATCAGCGAGACGACGGTGATCGCTTCGCCGTCGATGTAGTGGTGGAAGGTGGCGTGCCCGGTGGACATGCGCACGAGCCAGGTCAGGGCGAGCGCGAAGGGGATGCCCAGCAGGAAGGCGAGGAAGGCTCGGTAGAGGCCCGGAGCGCGCAGCTTGGCGATCATCGGCGGCCCCCTTGGATCATCTGCTCACAGCTCCCCATCGCAACGTTCACCATACCCTCACTGGCCGTAGTTCGAGTTCAGCGCCGGGGCGGTTTGCGAGCCGGGCGCAGGCGGCTTGCCCGCCTGGCTCTTGATCCACGTCTCGAAGGCTGCCGGCGTCACGACGTGGATCGTCGAGCGCATCAGCCCGTGCCCGACGCCGCACAGCAGGTTGCAGACGACGGGATAGGAGCCAAGGCGATCGGGTGTGGCGCGGTAATGGGTCGTGATCCCCGGCACGGCGTCGATCTGCAGGCGGAAGGCGGGGATCCAGAAGGCGTGGATCACGTCCTTGGAGCGGATCGCGAAGTACACGGCCTCGTTGTCGGGAACGTAGAGCTTCGTCGTGTACAGCGGCGCGCCGCCGGTGACCGAGCTGGGATAGGCGTAGGACCAGGCGAACTGCTGGCCGGTCACTTCGACCTTGATTTCGGGCTGTCCCGCGGCCGGCGCCTTTTCGTTGTCGCGCAGGACGACGAACGAGTAGGCCACCAGCGCCAGCAGCAGCAGCGCGGGTATGGCGGTCCAGACGACCTCCAGGCGCGTGTTGCCGTGGATCGGGGGCCCGTCCTGCAGCTCCTGGCCCGGGCGCATGCGGAAGTGGTAGACGCAGAACAGGATCGTCGTCACGACCAGCACGAAGATCGGGATCGAGGCGATCACGAGCACGTGGTAGAGCGTGTCCGTTTTCTTAGCCTGGGTGGAGGCCTGGACCGGGAACCAGTGGATCGCGTAGCTGAGCGCGATGCCGATCGCGACCGCGATCAGCGCGGCGATCACGGTTATGGCTATCGATCGCCTAGACACCATCGCCGGCGCTCTCCTCGCGGTCTCCCCGACCGAGCTGTGTGATGCCCCTCACCATCGGAGGGATGATCCTAATGGTTTGGGCCGGCGGACCGACGTGTGCCCGGGCTGCTCTGGCAAGGGGGCTTGACGTCTCCGGGAGCGGGTACTAGATTGAGGCAATCGTTGCAAGCACTCGGGCACGGAAGGTGAGCTGGGATGCACGTACGAGACGGGATGAGCGAGATGGTGTTGACGGTTGGCCCCGGCCACAGCCTGCGCGACGCCGCGCGGCTGATGGCAGAGCGCCGTGTCGGCGCCGCCGTCGTGCTCGACCCCGACGCGGGCGGCCCCGGGATCATCACCGAGCGCGACGTGCTGAACTCGATCGGGGCCGGCCAGAGCCCCGATGTCGAGCTTGTGGCCGACCATCTGACTCGCGACGTCGTCTTCGCCGAGCCGGACTGGTCGCTGGAGGAGGCCGCCGCCGCGATGATGCGCGGCAACTTCCGCCACCTGACCGTCGTCGAACGCGGAGAGATCGTGGGGATCCTCTCCGTGCGCGACGTCGTGCGCTGCTGGACCGACGACGGGGCTTTGTGCGCGGTCCCAGCCAGCGCAGCCGTGGGGTGAGAGAGGGAAGGGACCTCGCGCCTGTCCTGGGGAGGTAGGCGCACCGGGGTCTCTTCGACGGGGCCGCGCGTGGACGGCGACCGCGCGCGGCACCTCACCTCGGCGGGGTGGTGTCTTTGTCTCGCTGACAGGCTTGCGGTGTAGGGGGGTGTTGTTGTCTTCTGACACACACGACAAAGCATCGCGACGCTACGACCCCGACATTCGTCGGGGTCGTGCGTCAAGCGTGCTTGTCGTGTGTGTCAGAAGACAACAACACCCCCCTACACACACAGGCCGTCAGATGCGACGACGGGCACCATCCCTGCGTGTGGCAGGGACTGTGGTTTAGGAGTGGTGGTGGTCTAGCGGGAGCTCGCTGATTTCGCGGCGGGTGTCCGCGATCCAGCGGGCTATGCAGAAGACTGTCAGGACGACGCCGCCGATCACGAGGATCAGGCTGGTGGTGACTCCGACTATCGCCAAGGTGATTCCTACCGCTGTGAGCAGTGGCAGGACCGATGGGCCGGGGAGGTGGACCTCCTCGCCTGTGGGCGGGGCCTCGGGGTCCAGTGGGGTCACGAGACGTACACCGCTGCTACTACGAAGGTCAGGGCGAGCATGATCATGCAGATCGCCGCGACGATCAGGCCGGTGCGGATGTTCTTCTTGGCTAGGCGTCGGTCCATCTTGGGGCGAAGACTATAGCTTCGCGTCCGCGACCATCGCGCAGAACAGGAGCGCCAGGTAGGCGAGCGAGAACAGGTAGAGCTGTAGGGCGCTGCGGCGGTCCGCGCGCCTGTAGAGCCTGACGGCGCCGGCGATGAAGCCGAGGCCGAGGATCAGCGAGGCGGTCAGGTAGATGACGCCCAGGCCGCCGGCGCAGAAGGGGAGCTGGGTGACCGCGTAGAGGAGGACCGTGTAGAGCAGGATCTGGCGGCGCGTCTCGGCCTCGCCGCGCACGACCGGCAGCATTGGCACGCCGACCTTTTCGTAATCGCCCTTCATCAGCAGCGACAGCGCCCAGAAGTGCGGCGGGGTCCAGAAGAAGACGATGAAGAACAGCAGCACGGCCATCCCGCCGACCGAGCCGCGCACTGCCGCCCAGCCGACGAGCGGTGGGATCGCGCCGGCGGCGCCGCCGATCACGATGTTCTGCGGCGTGCGGCGCTTGAGGCCGATGGTGTAGACGAACACGTAGCCGAGGAAGCCGGCGAAGGAGAGGCTTGCGGCCAGCACGTTGACGGTCAGCGACAGCTCCAGGAACGAGAGCGCCGCCAGCACGCAGCCGAATGTCAGCGCTGCGGCCGGCGCTACACGCCCGGATGGCACCGGGCGGTCGGCGGTTCGAGCCATCAGGGCATCTATGTCGCGGTCAAACCAGTGGTTGACGGCCCCGGCGCCGCCGGCGGACAGGTAGCCGCCCAGGCAGGTCAGCGCGATCAGCCCGATCGACGGGTCGCCGGCGACGAGCATCGTCGTGATCGTCGTCAGCAGCAGCAGCGACTGCACCTTTGGCTTGGTCAGCGTCAGGTAGTCGGAGGCGACCTGCGCGACCTTGCCGCGACCGGCGGGCAGCGGCACAGCCACGGCCCTCGCCGTGTCTGCCGTGTAGCCGGAGACGGGAGCGCGTTCCATCAACGCCACCCTGAGCTGCTGCAAGCGACCCTCACCACATCCTGCACTCTACATCTGCGCGGGTGCGGCCGGTGGCGCTCGTCAGACGCCGATTTGCGTGGCGCCGGCCGGCACCGAGGACGGCTGTCCTCCCCAACCGGGGGCGCTGCCCGTGCGCTGCTCGACTTCGCGACGGATGTCTTTCATCGGTTCGTAGGAGCGGATCAGCGGCACCGTGTCGAAGTTGTTGACCGGCGGGGGGGAGCTGGTGAACCACTCAAGCGTGTTGGCCTTCCATGGATCGGGCCCGGCCACGGCGCCGTGCTTGCTGCTGCGCACGACGTTGACGATCGTCACCAGGATGCCGGCGGCGAGGATGAACGAGCCGATCGTGGAGATCAGGTTGTAGAGCGCAAGGTTGCCGACGTTGTCGTACTCGTAGACGCGGCGTGGCATCCCGTCGAGGCCGATCACGTGCTGGATCAGGAACGTCGCCAGGAAGCCGACGAACATCAGCCAGAAGCTGAGTTTGCCGAGCCCTTCGCTCAGCATCCGGCCGGTGATCTTCGGGAACCAGTAGTAGATCGCGGCGAAGATCGTGAAGACCGCTCCGCCCATCAGCACGAAGTGGATGTGGGCCACGACGAAATAGGTTTCGTTCAGCTGCCAGTCGACCGGGAAGACGGCCAGGAACACGCCGGAGATGCCGCCGATGATGAACAGCGCGATGAAGCCGGCGCAGAACAACAGCGGCGTCTTGAATTCGATCGTGCCCTCCCACAGCGTGGCGATCCAGTTGAAGATCTTCACGCCGGTCGGCACGGCGATCAGGAACGAGCTCATCATCACGAAGATCACGACCGCCTCGGGGATCGGCGTCGTGAACATGTGGTGCGCCCAGGTCAGGAAGCCGAGGAAGGCGATTGCCACGGTCGAGGCCGCGATCGCCTTGTAGCCGAAGATCGGCTTGCGCGCGAACACGGGCAGGATCTCCGAGACGATGCCGAACCCGGGCAGCACCATGATGTAGACCTCGGGGTGCCCGAAGAACCAGAACAGGTGCTGCCACAGCAGCGCCGAGCCGCCGTTGGCCGGATCGAAGAAATGGGTGCCGAAGTGCCGGTCGGTCAGCAGCATCGTCACCGCGCCGGCGATCACCGGCAGCGCGAAGATCAGCAGGATCGAATAGGTGAGGATCGCCCACACGAACAGCGGCAGCCGCCCCCAGCTCATGCCGCGTGCGCGCATGTTGGCGATCGTCGCGTAGAAGTTGATCGCCCCCACCAGCGAGGACAGCCCGGTCAGGTGGATCAGGTAGATCCAGGCGTCCTGGCCGCCACCCGGGGAGTATTGGATGCCCGACAGCGGCACGTAGCTGGTCCAGCCGGCTTCCGGTGGGTTCCAGAACAGCGAGGCGTAGAAGACGATGCCGCCGGCGAGCAGTAGCCAATAGGAGAGCGCGTTCAGGCGCGGGAAGGCCATGTCGCGGGCGCCGATCATCAGCGGCAGGAAGTAGTTGGCCAAGCCGGCCATCATCGGCACGACGAACAGGAAGACCATCGTCGTCCCGTGCATCGTGAACAGCTGGTTGTAGACCTGGGGCGAGACCAGCGTGTTGTTCGGCAGCCCCAACTGCAGGCGGATCATCAGCGCCTCGACGCCGCCGAGGACGAAGAACACGAAGGTCGTGATCATGTACATGATCCCGATCCGCTTGTGATCGGTCGTCGTGATCCAGCTGGCCCAGCCTTTCGGCTCGGGCTTGGCTTCGCGGGCAACGATCTGGGGGATGGGAGCTGCGTAAGTGGCCATGCTCAGGTTCTCCTAGGGGTTCTCGACCTGTCCGGCGCCGACTTCCTTGCCGAGCTTGGCCCGAGCGGCCGCGGCGAGGGCGTTGGCTTCGGCGAGCTCGTGCTTCTGCTTGGCCAGCCACACTTCGAACTGAGCCGGCGGCACGGCCCGGACGGTGGCGATCATGCGCGCGTGCCCGCGCCCGCAGATCAGCGCGCACTGCCCGCGGAAGATGCCGGGTTTTTCGACCTTGAACCAGGTGTAGTTGTGGTAGCCGGGCACGGCCTGGAACTTGCCGCCGAGCTGGGGCACCCACCAGGAGTGCACGACATCGGCGGAGACGATGTTCAGGCTGACCGTCGTGTCTGTTGGCACGACCATTTCCTCGTAGGAGTAGGGCGCGCCGAGCCCGTCCGCTTCCTTGGCCCCCGGATACACGTACTCCCACAGGAACTGGCGGCCGACGACGGTGATTTCAAGCGCTTTGCCGCTCGGCGGAAGCCGGCGCGTCGTGCTCGCGTACTCGTGCGCGGCCTGCGTGTCTGAGACAAGGTGTTCGCCTTCGGGGCCGGAGTTGACCGGGTCCTGGATCGAGGAGAGCTTGGCGAACGTCAGCACTGCCAGCGCCAGCAGGATCACGGCGGCGCCGATCGTCCAGCCGATCTCAAGGCGAGTGTTGCCGCGGATCTGGGCCGCCACGGCGCCCTTGCGCGCGCGGAACCGCCACAGCGCGTAGCCGAGCGCCCCCTCGACGAAGACGAAGATCACGAGCGCCACGTACAGGACGATCTTGTACAGGCTGTCGATCTGGTTCGCGTTCGGCGATCCGCCCGACTGCGGCGTGAAGAACGCGAGCGTGTTGGGGAGCAGGTGGCTCAAGGCGGGCGGGATTCTATTCAGCCCGGAGCGGAACGCGCGTGCACACGTCTCAGCGGCCCGAGAAGACGGCGTCGCGCTTCTGCAGGAAAGCGCTCACGCCCTCGACGAAGTCCGCGGTGCCGACCATTTCCTGTTGCAGACTCGCCTCCAGCTCCAGCTGCTCGGCCATGCCGGCGTAGACGCGGGCGTTGAGCTCGCGCTTGGTCGCCGCGTAGGCGCGTGTGGCGCCGCGGCCAAGTCGCGCGGTCAGCTCGCGGCTGCGCTCAGAGAAGCTCTCATCCGGGCAGGCCTCGTTGATGAGCCCCCACTGCAATGCCTTGGCGGCGTCGATCCGCTCGCCCAGCAGCGCCATCTCGGCCGCTCGCGCGACGCCGACGCGGGCCGGCACGAACAGCGATGAGCCGCCGTCGGCGACCAGGCCGATGTTCACGAACGCGAGCAGGAAGTAGGCGCTCTCGGCCGCGATCACCAGGTCGCAGCACAGCGCAAGCGAGCAGCCGATGCCCACGGCGGGCCCATTGACGGCTGCGACGACGGGCTTTGGCAGCTCGCGAATCGCCACCATCACCGGGTGGTAGACCTCGGTCAGCTGTTTGTAGACGTCCGGCTTGCCGTCGGGGGTCAAGTCGTCGCTGGTGACGTCCTTGAGGTCGGCGCCGGAGGAGAAGGCGCGACCGGCGCCGGTGATGCGCACGGCGCGTACTTCGTCGTCCTGGGCAACCGTGCGCAGGGCGGTCAACAGGTCCTCGCCGAGTTGCCGGTTCCAAGCGTTCAGCGCCTGTGGCCGGTTGAGCTCGATCGTCGCCGCCTGCTCCTCGACGCTCAGCGCGACGGTCTCCAGTTGTAGTTGGCTGTTGTTCACGCCGCGTATCGTATGGGAGATGGCACGCCCGGTGATTGGCATCTGCACGGCACTAGAGCGTGCGCGTTGGGGTCTGTGGGATCAGGAGGAGGCGGTGCTGCTCGCGCGCAGCTATGTCGAAGCGGTGCAGCAGGCGGGGGGGATGGCGCTGATGCTGCCGCCCGACCGTGATTTGCTGGAGCATCCCGAGGAAGCGCTCAGCCTGCTCGACGGCCTTGTGCTCGCCGGCGGCGCCGACATCGACCCGGCCAGCTACGGGGCGCAACCACACCCGGAGACTCTCGACACGGTGCCGGAGCGCGACCGCTTTGAAATCGCGCTCGTGCGCGCGGCGATCGAACGCGACCTGCCGGTGTTGGGTATCTGCAGGGGCATGCAACTAATCAACATCGCCTATGGCGGCACGCTTTTGCAGCACCTGCCGGAGCGCTTCGGACACCACGAACACCTGCGTGTCCCCGGCACCTTCGACGGCGCCGACCACGACGTCGAGCTGGTCGCGGGCTCGCTTGCCGCTCGCGCGGCGGGAGAGACCCATCACGCCACCAAGTCCCACCACCATCAGGGCGTCGATCGCCTCGGCGAGGGCCTGCTCGTCAGCGGCTGCTCGGTGATGGACGGCCTGCCAGAGGCGATCGAGATTCCCGAGCGCAGGTTCGTGCTCGGCGTGCAGTGGCACCCCGAGGCCGACCAGACCAGTCGCGTGGTCGGGGCGCTGGTGGCGGCGGCCGAGCGGGCTTCTCGTTCCATAAAGCCCGTTACGGCGCGGTCTGCCGCGACGACGGCCCCAACTTCGTCGTTCCTGCAATAAGAAACATTTTTGTCCTCGCTGGATATAAATCGTGGCGCACTTGAGCACCACGGATTTATAGTCACGCCCCCGATCTTGCGTGAAGAAAGGACAGTACGATGAGACTCCAGAGTGTAGGGGTGACGCTTGTCGTGATGTTGGCCGCCGGCTCGGCGGCAGCGTCGTCGTTCGCGTCTGAAGGCGAATATCTAGAGGGGGGAAACCCGGCTGAACTCGGCGTATCGACGGTCTTATCCGAAGCGTCGGACGTGTTAATCGAAGATATGAAAGGCGGGCTTTTCGGCGAAGGGGTCGACGTGTTATGCAGCGGCTTCGACTTAGCCGAATTCGACAATCCCGATGTAATGTTAGTGCTCAGCATCTGGCCGTTATCCGGCAGCGACCCGGGGACGGGCGCAGTCAAGATTCCCTGCACCGTTGATTCCGGTATATGTGGCGAAGCCGAAGCCGAAGCCACCCATCTCCCCTGGCGGTTGAAGGCAACCTCCGGTACCAGGGCCACTTTCGAAAGCGGCGGGAGCGGCGAACCGGGGTGGAAGGTGGAGTGTAATAAAATTGCCGAAGACGAATGTGTCGGTAAAAGCACGGTCGGCCTCAAAAACGTCGCGGCAGGCATGGACGTGGTCTTCGATGCGACCACCAACGAAAAACCGGCGAACTGCTCGCGGGGAGGCTCTGGTCAGGGATTAATAGAAGGCGAAGTCCTATTCACCAACGAAGGCGCCGGTGGTGCGATCGCCGCTGCCGAAACTTGGTTGAGTCGCAAGAATGTGGCAGGCGTCCCTACTCGAAACGAACCCGAATGTATATTCAGCGCTGCCGCGGAAACGTGTCAGATCGAATTTGACAACATAACTACGAGAACGCTCGCCGTCACCATAGGGGTGCTGGAAGGTGTAAATGCCGGATCGCGATACGCCAAGGTCAAAGAAGGTTGTGTCTTCAACCTGGGCCTTGGGAGCTGCACGGATGAAATCGAAGTTAAGAAAATAGAAGGCGGTGTCAAATGGAATGATTACTGCCTGTACGTCGAAGACAAGGGGACAAAAGAACCAGGCTTAGTGTGCGCCGGGTTGAAGATGTGACAGCAACCAGCCGGTTGCCTTGGGTGGCGCCTTGAGAGAATGTCCGCGCGGGTCGCATGGGCCGGCGCGGACATGCTCGGCCAGGCCGTCGGTGTGACCAGCCCCTATGGAGGGCGCGCGTGAAGTGAGCTGCGATAGGACGCCGGCTCGACGGCTGCCGAGAGTCGTATACTCATCGCCCGGTGCGCGGCTCCAAGGCCATCAGGACAGCGGCATGGAGCCTGGTGGTCGCGGGTACAGTGGCTCCGTTGCTGCGCAAGCGCATGAGCGTGCCGCCGCTTGCGATGCAGACGCTGGCCTTCGCCGGCCCGGTCGGCCTGTGTGTCGCGGTCAGGCGCTCGCGCCGGCGCGACGTCGCGGTATGCGCGCTGCAGATGTGGGCCTATCTGGCGGCCTACAAGTCTCCGCACGACGACGCGCAAGGTCAGGGCGAGCGGGTACTTGTCGACTATCCGATCGCGATCGACCGCATATTGGGCCTGGGCGAGCTGCCGACCGTGCGTCTACAGCGACGGCTGGCACGGGGTCAGTGGCGGCTTGGCGACAAGGTGCTCGTGTGGGCGCACTGGGTTTGGTTCATGGTCCCGCACGGCGCTCTCGTCTACCTGATGTTGCGTCACCCGCGTCGTTTCGAGCGCTCGGCGGTGATCACCTACGCAGTATTTGACATCGGCGCGATGGTCTACTGGGTGCTGCCGACCGCTCCGCCCTGGTATGCGGCCGGTCAAGCCGGCCGTGACGAGGAGTTCGACGGTGAGCTGCTTGAACGTGCCGGCACGTACGCCGGGCCGGTCAGCGGCGGCGGGCGGCCCAATGACGCCACCGAAGGTGGCGTTCGCCCCAGGGAAGAGATCGCCGTTCGCCGCATGATGGTCGAATACGGCCAGTTTTTCTGGAAAGACGGCTGGGGCCCGCTTTACAGTGTCCTTGGAGGCAATCCATTGGCTGCAATGCCCTCGCTGCACTTCGCCACATCGATGACGGCCGCCAGGCTGCTTGCCGACGCCAGCCCGGTTGCGGGAGCCGTTGGCTGGACCTACACCGGCACGCTCGGGTTCGCGCTCGTGTATCTGGGCGAGCACTATGTGATCGATCTGCTCGCGGGCGCCGCGCTGGCGCAAGCAGTCCGCGGCTCGGCGCCGCGACTGGCGCCGGCCTTCAGCGGGCTCGGGCGGGCTGTCGCCGCGATCGAGGCGAGGGCGCATGGCTAGCAATCACTTCGATGAGCAGATGCCGCGCCGACCGGTTGGCCGGCGCAGCGCGATCGCCTTCGGCGTGTTCGTGCTCTCCGCCGTCGCCTTCCTGTACTTCGTCCTGCCCAAGCTCGCCGGTCTCGGCACCACCGCGCATCGGCTTGAGTCCGGCGACACCTGGTGGATCGCGATCGGCGTTCTGCTTGAGCTGTGCTCGTTCGCCGGCTACGTCGTCCTGTTCCGCGCCGTGTTCGTCCACGGCAGCCACAGCCCGATCGGTTGGCGTGAGAGCTACCAGATCACGATGGCCGGCCTGGCGGCGACGCGCCTGTTCGCGGCTGCCGGAGCGGGCGGCGTGGCGCTGACGGCCTGGGCGCTGCGTCGTTCGGGCATGGAGCCGCGCCTGGTCGCCTGCCGGATGGTGGCGTTCATGGTGTTGCTGTACGTGATCTACGCAGGCGCGGTCCTGTTGGACGGGATCGGCCTGGCGAGCGGCCTGCTGCCGGGCGGGGGCTCGTTTGCGCTCACGATCCTCCCTGCCGCGGCGGCGGCGCTCCTGTTCGTGCTGGGCGGCTTGATGGCGCTACTGCCGGGCGATATCGAGCGACGCCTGGCCAAATGGGCCGCCGGCTCGGGTCGGCTGTCGCGCTGGGTTGCCGTCGGCGTGACGGTGCCGGCGATCACCGCCAGCGGGGTGCGCACGGCGATCGCGCTCGTGCGCACGCGCGACCCGGGCCTGCTCGGCGCTCCCGCGTGGTGGGCGTTTGACATCGGCGTGCTGTGGGCCTGCTTTCACGCGTTCGGCGCGCCGCCGGTGCTGCCGGTGATCGTGATGTCCTACTTCCTGGGCACGGTCGGCAACCTGCTGCCGCTCCCCGGTGGCCTCGGCGGCGTCGAGGGCGGCATGATCGGAGCGCTTGCCGCCTTCGGGGTGGAATTCAACCTGGCGGTGCTGGCGGTCCTCTCCTATCGGGCGATCTCCTTCTGGCTGCCGACGCTGCCGGGCGCCGTCGCCTATTTCCAGCTGCGCCGCACGGTCGCCCGCTGGCGCGACCAGCAGACAGAGGCAGCCCCCTCGGCCGGCTCCCTGCACGCGATGGAGCCAGCCGGCCCGCTCCACGCCTGACGTGAAATCGCTTTATTCGAGCTATACTTTACTTTGTAAAGTGACCTATTCGGGTTGTCTGTAAGCTGGAGAACGACAAATGGCGGAGATCGAGAACACGATCATCATCGGCAGCGGCCCGGCCGGTTACACGGCGGCGCTGTACACCTCGCGCGCCAATCTCGCGCCGCTGGTGGTCGAGGGCTTTGCCTGGGGCGGGCTGCTGCAGCAGACCACTGACGTCGAGAACTATCCGGGCTTCCCTGAAGGGATCATGGGCCCGGAGCTGATGGGCAAGCTGCGCGAACAGGCCGAGCGATTCGGAGCGAGGCTGGAGACCGACCAGGTTGAGCGCGTCGAGCTTGCCGATGGGTCGGATCCGGCTCACCCCGGCGTGCACCGCGTGTGGGTCGGGGACACCGAGCACCGCGCCCGCACGGTGATCCTGGCGATGGGCGCCGAGCACAAGAAGCTGGGCGTCCCGGGCGAGGAGGAGCTGTCGGGTCGCGGCGTCAGCTACTGCGCCACCTGCGACGCGGCGTTCTTCAAGGGCGCGCAGACGATCATCGTCGGCGGGGGAGACTCGGCGATGGAGGAGGCGATCTTCCTGTCGAAGTTCGCCGAGAAGGTGACGGTTGTGCACCGCCGTCCCGAGTTTCGCGCTTCGAAGATCATGCTTGAGCGCGCGCGGGCACAGCAGAACATCGAGTTGCTGACGCCGTTTACGGTCGAGCGCTTCGAGCCGGGCTCAAGTGGGGCGCTGAGCATCGCCAAGCTCGTCAACACCGAGACGGGCGAGCAGCGCGACGTGCCGATCACGGGAGCGTTCATCGCGATCGGCCACGAGCCGCAGTCGGCAATCGTCGCCGGCCAGGTCGAGCTCGATGACGAGGGCTATGTCAAGGTCGATGGCCGCTCCACGCGGACCAACCTGCCAGGCGTGTTCGCCGCGGGCGATCTGGTCGATCACACATACCGCCAGGCGATCACGGCGGCGGGCTCCGGCTGCCAGGCAGCGCTCGACGCCGAGTGGTACCTGCGCGACACCCCGGGGATACCAACGCCCGAGGGCATCCCCATGGGCGATCTGGCCGAGGCGCAGTGGGCGCCGGCGGCCGAGGCCTCTTAGAGCTCCTTTCAGGGCTCCAGGAGCTCGCCGCGGCGCAACGCCGGGGCCATGCGGTAGCGCTCTTCGCGATACTCGCTCCACAGCCCGTCCAGGACGGCACGGACGTGCTCCAGCCCGATCTGCTGCGCCCACGCAAACGGCCCGCGCGGGTGGGCCAGGCCGAGCACCATGCCGGTGTCGATGTCCTGCGCCGAGCCGACGCCTTCGCCCAGCGCGAAGGCCGACTCGTTGATCACCTGACAGACGATCCGCCCGAGCACCAGCCCCGGCGCGTCGCCGACCCACTCGACGTGCTTGCCGAGCGCCGCGAAGAAGCGCTCGGCGCGGCTGGCGGCCGCCGGCGATGAGCTGTCGTTGCGCGTAAGCTCGACCAGCTTGCAGTCGGCGAACGGTGGCAGCGCATGAAACCCCACGGCCGGTCCGTCGGGGTCGAGCGTGGCCAGCGAGCCGCGGTCGCACAGCACCAGCCGCGGCCCGCCGCGGGCGGGACGGGCGGCGTGGCTCTCGCCCTTGCTCTCGCCGTGTTCCTTGTCCTCGACGTCACCGCATTCGACGACCAGCGCCGGCAGCTCGGTTTGCGGCTCCGCGGGTGAGCGCACGTCGAAGCCGGCGGCACTTGCCGCTTCGCGCAATTGTGAGCAAAGGGGGGTGTTGCCGCCGATCACCACAACCGTCTCCTGTGCGACCAGCGGCGGCGGGGTCGGTTGACCTGGGTCTGTTGGCCGGTAGTGGCCGTCGCCACCGTAGTCGTAGTAGCCGCGCCCGCTCTTGCGTCCGTGCAGCCCGGCGGCGACGCGCAGCGCCTGAATCGATGAAGGGCGCCAGCGCGGCTCGCCGAAGCTGAGCTCGTAGAAGCTCTTGGAGACGTCGAAGCCGGTGTCCACGCCGACCAGGTCGCTCAGCTCGAACGGCCCCATCTTAAAGCCGCCGCCCATGCGCACGACCCTGTCGATCGTCGCGGTGTCGGCGATCCCCTCGGCCAGCAGTCGCAAGGCCTCCAGGCCGAACGGCCGGTTGCAGCGGTTGACGATGAAGCCGGGGCCGTCGGCGGCGCGGATCACGTCCTTGCCCATCGCCTCGCCGGTGGCATGGGCGAGCGTCAGCGAGCGCTCGTCGGAGAGGACGCCGGCGATCACCTCCAGCAGGCGCATGACCGGGGCGGGGTTGAAGAAGTGCATGCCGACGACGCGCTCGGGACACGTGGCGCCGGCGGCGATCGCGGTGATCGGCAGCGAGGAGGTGTTGCTGGCGAGCACGCAATCGTCTTTGACGATCTTTGACAGCCGCGCGTACAGCTCGTGCTTGACGTCCAGGCGCTCGGGCGCGGCCTCGATCACGAGGTCGCACAGGGCAAGGGCGTCAAGTGAGTCGACGGGCTCAAGCAGGGAGCCGGCGGCGGTGGCCTGCGCTGCGCTCAGCCTGCCCTTGGCGGCTTCCTTGCCCAGGCCGGCGTGGACCTTCTCGGCGCCGCTCGCGAGCGCGTCGGGAAAGGGATCGTGCAGCAGCGTGCGCGCGCCGGAGCGACACGCCAGCTGAGCGATGCCGGCGCCCATCGTGCCGGCGCCGACGACGCCGATCGTTTGCGCGGCCTCGCTCACGCTCAGGCCGGGACGAGCGCGTTGACCCCGGTCATCGCGCGCCCGATGATCAGCTTCTGGATCTGTGAGGTGCCCTCGTAGAGCGTGGTTACGCGCACGTCGCGGAAATAGCGCTCGACAGGATGGTCGTCCACGTAGCCGGCGCCGCCGTGAACCTGGATCGCGGTGTTCGAGCACTCGACCGCGGCCTCGGTGGCGTGCAGCTTGGCGACGCTCGTCTCAAGCGTGTTCGGACGCCCCTTGTCCTTGAGGAAGCCGGCGCGCCAGACCAGCATGCGCGAGGCGTCGGCCTTCAGCACCATGTCGGCGATCATCGCCTACACGAGCTGGAAGCTCGCGATCGGCCGGCCGAACTGCTCGCGCTCCTTGGCGTATTTGACCGACTCCTCGACGCACCCTTGGCAGATCCCGACGCAGCCTGCGGCGACCGAGTAGCGACCGGAGTCAAGCGAGGACATCGCGACCTTGAAGCCGTCGCCGACCAGGCCGAGCATCTGCTCGTCTGAGACCTCGACGTCTTCGAGCGCGATCGAGGCGGTGTCGGAGGCGTGCAGCCCCATCTTGTGCTCGATCACGCTCGGCTGATAGCCGGCCTGGTCAGTGTCGACGAGAAAGCAGGCTAGCCCGCGGTGGCCTTGCTCGGGATCGGTCTGGGCGAAGATCAGCGCGACCTTGGCGTAGTTGCCCATCGAGATCCACATCTTGCTTCCGTTGATGACCCAGCCGCTGTCGGTCTTCTTAGCGCGCGTCTTCTGTTTGGCGGCGTCCGAGCCGGTGTCGGGCTCGGTTAGCCCGAAGCAGCCGAGCCACTCGCCCGAGCAGAGCTTGGGCAGGTAGTGGTGCTTCTGCTCCTCGCTGCCCCACTTGAGGATCGCGCTGCAGACAAGCGAGGTCTGCACTGAGATGACTGTTCTGACAGAGGAGCAGCCGCGCCCGATCTCCTCGACCACGAGCCCGTAGCTGAGGTAGTCGAGGCCCGCGCCGCCGTACTCTTTGGGCACGATCGCTCCGAGGTACCCCTGGTCGGCGAGCTTTTTCACCAGGTCGAGGTCGAAATGATGGTTGCGCGCGTTCTGCTTTGCGCGCTCGACGATCTCCTTGTCGGTGAATTCCCGCGCGGTCTGGCGGATCAGCTGCTGCTCGTCGGTCAGGTCGAAGTCCACGGATCTCTCCTATCTCTGAAGCTTCGGTGTTTGCCAGCTTGCGGCCAGGCGCCGTTCCAGCTCGCCGGCTAGGTCCTCGATAGCGATCCGCTCCTGCGCCAGCGAGTCGCGGTCACGCAGCGTCACCGTGCGGTCTTCGACCGACTGGTGGTCGACGGTGACGCCCCAGGGCGTGCCGATCTCGTCCTGGCGGCGGTAGCGCTTGCCGATCGAGCCGCCCTCGTCGTACTCGGCCTGCATCCGGGGTCGCAGATCCTCATAGACCTCGCGCGCCAGCTCGGGCTGCCCGTCCTTCTTGACCAGCGGCAGCACGGCGACCTTGACCGGCGCCAGGCGCGGGTGCAGGCGCAGCACCGTGCGCTGCTCGCCGGCGACCTCTTCCTCGTCGTAGGCGTCCACGAGAAACGCGAGCGTTGCTCGGTCGGCGCCGGCGGCGGGCTCGATCACGTGCGGGACGTAGCGCTTCTTGCTCTCGGGGTCGAAATACTCAAGCTTCTCGCCGGAGAACTGCGCGTGCTGGGAGAGGTCGAAGTCGCCGCGATTGGCGATGCCCTCCAGCTCCGACCAGCGGGCTCCGCCGACGGAGTCGGTGGACGGGAACAGGTACTCGACGTCGCTGGTCCCGGAGGAGTAGTGGGACAGCTCGTCGGCGTCATGCGCGCGCAGGTGCAGGTGGTCGGGCCGGATGCCCAGATCGACGTACCAGCTCATGCGCTGCTCCAGCCAATGCTCGAACCACTTGTGCGCTTCGGCCGGTGGCACGAAAAACTCCATCTCCATCTGCTCGAACTCGCGCGTGCGGAAGATGAAGTTGCCGGGCGTGATCTCGTTGCGGAAGGACTTGCCGATTTGGGCGATCCCGAACGGTGGCTTCTTGCGCGAGAACTGCAGCACGTTCTTGAAGTTGACGAAGATCCCTTGCGCGGTCTCGGGGCGGAGGTAGGCGACCGAGCCGGACTCCTTGACGGGTCCGATCGTCGTCTCGAACATCAAGTTGAAGTCCCTTGCCTCGGTGAGGTCGCACTCGTCGGTCTCGCCCGGGTGCTTGGAGGGTTTTCTCCCACACTGCAGTTGGTCGAGCTGGTCGGCGCGGAAGCGCTGGCCGCATGCGCGGCAGTCAACGAGCGGATCGGTGAAGCCCGCCAGGTGGCCCGAGGCCTCCCACACACGCGGGTGCTGCAGGATCGCCGAGTCGATCGCGACGATGTCGTCGCGCTCCTGCAGCATCGCCCGCCACCACTCGCCCTTGACGTTGTTCTTCAGCAGCACGCCGTAGTGGCCGTAGTCGTAGGTCGAGCCGACGCCGCCGTAGATCTCCGAGGAGGGGAAGATGAAGCCGCGCCGCTTGCAAAGCGCCACGATCTTGTCCATCGTCACGGTGTCGGTGCTCGTGCCGGCGCGATCGGGCATCGTGGGAGGCGATGCTAGACGAGGGCCTGGATCGGACGCTTAGCATTGCGCCGTGGCGCGGATCCTCATCGTGGGAGGAGGCTGCCGGGGCCGGCGCCTCGCGCGCGAGATGGCCGATGCGGGGCACGCCGTGCGCATCACCACTCGCAGCGAGGAGCGCCGGTCGGAGATCGAGGCGAGCGGGGCCGAGTGCTGGCTGGGCACGCCCGAACGGCTGGGGAGCCTGCGCGCCGCCCTCGACGGCGTGACGGTCGCCTGCTGGATGCTCGTCCGGGCGACGGGGCCCGCGGCGGAGGTGCGATCGCTGCACGGCTCGCGCCTC
>DASUIH010000049.1:0-95240 GCA_036279855.1 Solirubrobacteraceae bacterium
CGCGCGGTCCGCGCCGGCAGCGGGCTCGATCACGTGCGGGACGTAGCGCTCGCCGCTGCCCTGGTCGAAGTACTCGAGCTTCTCGCCTGAGAACTTGGCGTGCTGCTTGAGGTCGAAGTCGCCGCGGTTGGCGATGCCCTCAAGCTCGGACCAGCCGATCGGAAACAGGTACTCGACGTCGCTGGTGCCAGAGGAGTAATGGGAGAGCTCGTCGGGGTCGTGCGCGCGCAGCTGCACGTGGTCTGGCCTGATCCCGAGCTCTATGTACCAGCGCATGCGCTCGGCCAGCCAATGCTCGAACCACCTCTGCGCTTCGGCGGGCGGCACGAAGAACTCCATCTCCATCTGCTCGAACTCCCGCGTCCGAAATATGAAATTTCCAGGCGTAATCTCATTCCTGAACGACTTGCCGATCTGGGCGATGCCAAAGGGGGGCTTCTTGCGCGAGAACTGCAGCACGTTCTTGAAGTTGATGAAGATCCCCTGCGCTGTCTCCGGCCGCAGGTAGGCGGTCGCGCCGGACTCCTTGACCGGGCCGATCGTCGTCTCGAACATCAGGTTGAAGTCGCGCGCCTCGGTCAGCTCGCACTCGTTGGTCTCGCCGGGGTGCTTGGAGGGCTTGCGCCCGCACGGGAGGTCGGAGAGGTGATCGGCGCGGAAGCGCTGGCCGCAGGTCTTGCAATCGACCAACGGGTCGGTGAAGCCGGCGAGATGCCCGGAGGCCTCCCACACGCGCGGGTGCTGCAGGATCGCCGAGTCCAGCGCGACGATGTCATCGCGCTGCTGCAGCATCGCTTGCCACCACTCGGACTTGACGTTCCCCTTCAGCAGAACGCCGTAGTGCCCGAAGTCGTAGGTGGAGCCGACGCCGCCGTAAATCTCCGATGAGGGAAAGATGAAGCCGCGGCGCTTGCACAGCGCGACGACCTTCTCCATCGTGACGACGTCCTGCGCGGTCGGGCTTGGCTCGCTCATCTCGGCTGCGGATGCTATTGGAGCCAGGGCTCGCGCCGTGGTCCAACCCACAAAGAGACCACACTTGACATATCCGTACCGACTCGTCTACACTCTAGCTGTCTCTTGCTGACAAGCTAGCGGGCGGCGATGTCGCTGACTTGGGCGAGAAACGAATCCAGCAGCGTGAGTGATCGAGCACAACCGAGCAGCACGGGCCACGGGTGGCGTTACCCAACCTCTCCCGCGTCGTCCCGATCAACGACCTGCGCTGAGCGGGCTCCCGTGCCGGTCTCCTCGAAAGGGGACGCCGCGGCCAAATGGCCGCGGCGTCCGCTGCTGCTGTTGTTCCGAACGTAAGATCACGGCATGGCAAGGTTCCTGATCGTCGGCGAGGGGCCCAACGCTGAGGCCCTGGCAAAGGCGCTCGAACACGAAGGCCACGTGGCAAGCGTCGTAGCCAAGCCACAGCGCGACTCGCTGGCTCACGTCGCCATCGTCGTTTGGTTGAGCGATCGATCCCCCGAAAGCTTTCTAGTCGCGGCAATCGACAGTTCGATGCGCGGCTTTGTCCATGAGCCGGATCGGTGGGGGAGAGAGGTGACAGAGACGGCACGTCGTAACGCCATCCCTCTCGCCGTAGTCGACGGTGGCGATGACGCCGGCGAGTGGCTCAGTGGGGCGCGCGTTGCCATTGCCTCCCTGATCGAACCCATCGGCGAGCTTCAGTGACACGCTATGCTGATCTATATAGCTAAAAGCCGATTCGGTTTTCGACTTATCTAGAAAGGATCCGCGATGACGCTGCGACTTGGCGACCTGGCCCCCGACTTCGAGGCTGACACGACTGAGGGCCGCATCTCCTTCCACGACTGGATCGGGGATTCGTGGGCGGTGCTGTTCTCGCACCCCAAGGACTTCACGCCAGTCTGCACGACGGAGCTTGGCTACATGGCCAACGCCAAGCCTCAATTCGACGCTCGCGGAGTGAAGATCATCGGCCTGTCGGTCGATCCGCTCGATCACCACGACGAGTGGGCCAAGGACATCGAGGACACGCAGGGCGCGGCACCCAACTATCCGATCATCAGCGATGCCGACTTCAACGTCTCCAAGCTGTACGGAATGCTGCCGGCTGACGTCGACGGCGACCCGCTCGCCCGCACACCCGCCGACAACCAGACGGTGCGCAACGTGTTCGTGATCGGCCCGGACAAGAAGGTCAAGCTGATCCTCGTCTACCCGATGAGCACGGGCCGCAATTTCGATGAGGTGCTGCGCGTCGTGGACTCGCTGCAGCTCACCGCCAAGCACAGCGTCTCCACGCCCGTCAACTGGCAGCCGGGCGAAGACGTGATCATCGCCGGCTCGGTGTCCAACGATCAGGCTCGTGAGATCTATCCGAACGGATGGAAGGAGCCACGCCCCTACATTCGGATCGTGCCGCAACCCAGCTGAGCGGCAACGACGGGCGAGGCCGCGGCGTCAGACGTAGGCGCCGCGGTCCAGCAATGGGGCGATCCGGCTCAGCAGCTCCTCGACGATGCGGGCCGTGGCTCCCCAAACCACTTGATCGTCGAACAGGTAGGCGTCGGTCTCAAAGACAAAGCCACGTCGTTCGACAGTGGTGCGGCCGTGAGCCGCTCGCACCTCGTCGAGCGTGGGCTCAAGGACGCTCTCGACCTCTCGCTCGGAAATTCGCCAGGCCCGCGGGCCAGGCTCCCCGTCGAGCAGCGCGACAAACGGATGGATCGAGTAGTTGGTGGCGAAGGTGGAGGTGCGTTCAAGCGCGCCGACAATCGAGACGCCGGTGCGGGCGAGACCGATCTCCTCTTGGGCCTCGCGCAGCGCCGTGTCCTGCAGGCTTGAATCCTGCTCGTCCTGGCGACCGCCGGGAAAGGACACCTCGCCCGCGTGCCGGCGCAGGTCCGAGCGACGCTTGGTCAGGACAAGGCGAAGCCTGTCGCGCTGGTCCACGTACAGCGGCACCAACACGGCCGCCGCCACCTGCTCGTCCGGCGTTGCCGAGGCATGTGCCTCGGCGTCGAGCAACAGCTCGCCGAGGGCGCGGGCGAGATCCATTGTCGGTTAGCGGCCGTCAGGCGACGGCGCTGAGGCGCTCAACCCGTTCCTGGAACATGACCTCGCCGTCGAGGGTGCGGTGAACCGGGCACTTGGCCGCGATCACCTGCAGGCGCTCGACCTGCTCCTCGGGCAAATTGTCGGGGAGGCGCAGCACGATCTCAAAGCGCGTCGGGCAGCCACGCTCCGCCGGGCTGTATTGGACCTCGACCTCGACGTTGTCGATTGCCCACCCCTTGCGCGCGGCGTACATCTCCATCGTGATCGCCGTGCAAGAGGCAAGGCTGACGGCCAGTAGCTCCTGCGGGTCGGGGCCGCCGTCGTCGCCGCCGGAGTCGAGCGGCTCATCCACGGTCAGCCGGTGGTCGCGCACCTGGACGGTGTGCCTGAACTTCGAGTCGTTTCGCCTCGCGCTTGCCTTCATCACTGCAACGCCTTCCGATCGGATGGTCACAGCACCCCTCGCCTTCGATGGTATCGCCGCATTTGCAACTAGAAAAGGGGGTTGAACAGCAGGCCGGTCAGGAGCTTCGGGTAGAAGAACGTCGACTTCGGCGGCATGTTCTCGCCGCTGGCAGCGATGTCGGCGACCTGCGAGACAGGGGGTGGGCGCAGCAGAAACGCCGCCTCGTACTCGCCGCTCTGCACCTTGGCGATCGCCTCCTCGTCGCTGCGGGCGTAGAAGAGGCCGTTGAAGTGGGAGATGTCGTCGTCGCTGAGCCCCAAGGCCCCCTTCAGGATCAGCGCCTCCAGCACCCCCGTGTCGAGCTGGCGGTAGGCGGGAGAGAAGCCATGCAGCGCCGCGTCGGCGATCGCCTGGTCGCGTAGGCGCAGGCGGTAGGGCTTGTTGTGGAAGGAATCGATATAGCCGAGTTCGAGCGGCCCGATGCCGGGTGGGGGTGCGAGTTGGTCGAGCGGCACCTCGCTTAGCTCAAAGCCGCGCTCGATCGCGTTGCGTAGGGCTTGGCGCTTCTCAGCGTCGAGCTTGTTGACGAGGCGATGGGTGGGGAACACGGTTAGGCCAGAGTCCTCCAGGGCGACTAGGCACATCAGCATGTAGCGGTGCTCGCCCTCGCCGCCGATCTCATCGGCGTAGGTGGCGGCCGTCTCGTAGCGGTGGTGACCATCGGCAATCAGCAACTCGACGTCCTTAGTTGCGGTTTGGACGGCGGCGATTGCCTGCGGGTCGGTTGCTCGCCAGAGACGGTGGATCGTGCCTTCGGCATCTGTGATCTCGCCCCACGGGTCGCTTTTCGTGGTGGGTTCCAGCGCTTGCCGGGTTGCATTCGTCGGGTCGGAGAACAGGGAGAAGATCGGCGAGAGGTTGGCGCGCGTGGTCCGCATCAGCTTCAGGCGGTCTTCCTTGGGGCCGGGGTGGGTGCGCTCGTGTGGGCGCACGCGGCCCGGGCCGTAGCCCTCGACGCGCACGCGGCAGAAGAAGCCCTTGCGGGTGCGGGTCTGGCCGTCGGGGCCGGTGTAGGTCTGGGTGTGCGGCCACAGGGCCGGCTCGGGGTCACGGATGACGGCGCCCTGCATCTGCCAGGCCTCGAACAGGTCGCCGGCGGCGGCGTAGGGGTCGACGGCGGAGCCCGGGTCGGGCTTGGGGAGGTCGATGGCTACGACGTTGAAGGGGGAGCGTTGGAGTAGACGGGACCGCTGCTGGGCGTCGATCACGTCGTAGGGGGGAGAGGTGACGTCGGCCAAGGGGCCGACCGTGCGCTGGTCGTAGTGGAGGGCGCGCAGGGGGTGGATGTCGGCCATGGCGGGCGGACCCTAGCAGCGCCCTTTATTCTTAGTGTGTTCGGGGTGTGGCGCAGCCTGGTAGCGCGCGGCCTTTGGGTGGCCGAGGTCCCGGGTTCAAATCCCGGCGCCCCGATTGAAGTTTGTTTCATAGTCCAGTAAATCCGGGTCCGGGTTGGCGTGAAGGTTCGTCGCCCACACAAACCGCGCACCTCGCCTCTATGGCCACGGTGCAACGGCCGCGCACTCGACCGCATCATCGGCGCATACGCCAGGCGTGTTGAGAACCGTCGCACACCGACGGGATCATCTCCGGTGGCCCGGCATGGCTCTTCACAGGAGAGCCTTTTCCGACTGCCTCAGCCCTGGATTATGTCTGACACAATCGCTAAACTCGATGACTCCAAAGTGCGGTTTTGCTCGCTCAGCGACTCGCCACCGCATTTCCAAGGACTGCATCCGCCATGTCATCGCCAACTACCGAGTCCGCTTCGAGGAGCCGCCGCCGGACACCGGTAGCGCGCGAGCGCGCTCGACCCGCGTCGTCTACCTCGGCGACGACGATCACGGATGCGCGCTGGAGGTCATGGCGGTCGCTGGCAGGAACGACAAGGTGCTGGTGATCCACGCGATGGAGCTACGTGACAAGTACCGCAGGCGCTACGAGGACCAGAAATGACCAAGTTCACGACAGCCAGCGGCGAGATCTTGACGGAGGAGGACATTGAGGAGCTGGCCGACGAGGCCGAGCGCGGTTACGACTTGGACAAGGCAACGAAGGTTACGGTTGGCCGCCCATCGCTCGGCGCAAAGGGCGCCTCTCCGCGTGTACAGATTCGCGTCGATCCCGACCTCGCCGAGGCCTTGCGTTCTCGCGCCCGTAAGGAGCATCGCTCGGTCAGCGAGATCGCCCGCGTCGCGCTGCGGGAATACGTCGATCGCGCAGCGTAACGCTCGCGGGCGCGACTAAGCAGCCGGCCTGTGCCAAGGGCTCATGCTCGCTTCAGCCGGTACCAAACGCGTGCCACCCGCTTCATCGGTCCGGGCGGCGCGGGGCCGGAGTCGCTCTGCACCGAGACGATCTCCCAGGAGTGTCCGAAGCGCTGTGCGATCTCGTCTTCCGATGCGCCGCTTGCGACCCCGATCCTCCACGCTCCAGGAACAAAGGTCATCAACAAGAGCGTGGCGCCCGGCGCCGCGAGCGATGTAACGCCGGTCGCGTAAGCATCTCGTCCCAGCTCTGGCAGATCGTGGTAGCAGCCACGGTCGTGGATCAGCTCGTATTCGCCTTCTAGAGAAAGGTCGGCCAGCTTCGTGGCGTCGCCGACGACCCAGCGCACGTCGACGCCTGCTTTCTCGGCGCGACGGCGCGCTTGGTCGAGCGCTCGTTGAACTATGTCGATGCCGGTGACTTGCCAGCCTTGTCGAGCGAGATAGACAGCCTGGGTGCCTGTGCCACAGCCGATATCGATCGCGCGTCCCGGGCGCAACGCTGAGGGTCCCTCAACGAGCCTTGTGAGCTCTGCCGGCACGTGGTCCTGGTCCCAGGGCGTATAGCCGAGGCGATAAAGAGACCGATAGCGAAGGCTCATGCAGACAAGCCTCCCTCTATGACGATGTCCGAATTGTGCGGTTCGTCACGGGCTCGCCTGCACGTACCTGCGATGTCGAGCAAACTAGGTGAGGTCACCCTGCCATGGTCCGGGCACGATCTCCAGGTAACACATATCTATCCGCAGCCGGTCGAACGTCCACTCGAATAGTGCCCGGCCGACTCCGTAGCGGTGCACGAGCGCCTGCTCGGCGACGTGCTCGTCCTGCTTGGCAACGACGCTTGCTCGTGCCTCCAGCGGCGCTCCCAGTGGCTTGCCTCGCACCGTGCACGGCGCGATCAGCACGCGCGAGTCGTTGGGCAAGCGCTTGACCTTGCCGGCGGTGCGCTCACTGCGCACGTAGAAGCGCCCACCCGCCTCAGCGGCCCACACCGGTGTCGAGACGGGCACGCCGCTGCGCCTGTAGGTGGTCAGCAGCGTGCGCTTGTAAGCAGCGACTTCCTGCGCCGTTCCTGTCCGTGGCTGCTCGGTGATGGTGTGCAGGCCTGCGGGCGCCATCCGGGAAGCCAGGCGTGCGTTGAAGATCGCCGCGGGTGGTCGTCGTCCTGGAACGGGACGCGCGCCGGGACGCGCCTTGGCTTGGTCGTTGACATCAACCATTGCCTATTCCTCTCAGTGGATGCGTGCTGTCGCGACGACCCTCGCGCCGCGCGCGGGAACGATGGCGACGCTGCGCAGGCGCGTCGATCGTTCACCGCGCTGCCGGGCCGGCCGCAACTCGATTCGCCGCAGCACAGTCGCCAGGACTGTCCTTGTCTCCATCATTGCGAAGCTCGCGCCGATGCAACGACGGTCCCCACCCCCGAACGGGATGAACGTGTACGGCGCCGGACGCGTAAGGAATCGCTCCGGTCGGAAGCTGTGCGGCTCCGGCCAGACGGCCGGCGAGTAGTGCACGCCTTGAATCGCGGCGGCGACAAGCGTCCCCGCGGGCAATCGGCAGCCGCCAAGCTCAAGCGGCGCGCTCAGCTTCCGCACCACGCTGTCCGTCGCGGGCTTCGTGCGCAGCGTCTCGTTGACGACGGCCGTCAGGTATTCGTTGTCGCCCTCGGCGATAGCGGCACGGCAGCGTTCCAGCACGTCGGGATGGCGCAGCACCCGCTCAAAGCACCACGCCAGCGTCCCCGCGGTGGTGTCGTGGCCGGCGCCGAGCAGCGTGAGCAGATGATCCAGGAGCTCCGAGTCCGACAGTGCGCGGCCCTGCTCGTCGCGGGCCGCTACCAACATCGCCAGAATGTCCTTGCGACCCTCCGGGCGTGCCCGGTGCTCCGCGATCTCATCGAGCAGTAGCCGCCTGGCCTCAGCTCGTCGCTTGATCCGAGGCAGTCGCTTACCGATCGGGCTGCTTGCCAGCCGGGAGAGCCTTGTCTCCAGGAGCGCTCCGAAGACGCCGCCGGACGCGTGCAGCAGCGTTGCCAGCCGTTGCCGTCGATCGTTGTTCTGCACGCCGATGACAGCGCGCAGGATCACCTCCATCGTGATCGTGCGCATCCGCGGCCACAAAGCGAACTCCTCCCCGACCGGCCAGTGCTCGACCTCGCCAATCGCGATCTGCTCGACCAGCCGTTCGTGATGGGCGATCGCCTCGCCGTGGAAGGGCGGCAACAACATTCGTCGCGTGTACAGATGCCGCTGACCGTCGAGCAACAACAGGCTGTCCGGTCCAAGCAGCGCGCCGAGCGCCTGGGCGTTGGCCTCGCCGCCGCGCAGCACGTCGCTGTCGCCGGTGAAGACCTCACCGATCAGCTCCGGGTCGAGCACTGTGACGACATTCCCGATTCCGGCAAGTCGGAACGCGAGCATCCTCTCGTTCGGATAACGCTGTAGAGAAAACTGGATGAACGACTCCATCGCAAACACAGACCACAAAGTCTGCGCCAGCGCCGGCAACCGAATCCGGTGCGGAAACTCGTCCACGACGTCGGTCTGTCGAGCGGACCGATCTGAAAGCCTCGGCGTTGCAGCGCTCATCGCACGGTGACCGTACACCTGAACTTCACATGAGGCGAATCGCACGATGGTCCCGGGATGCCGAATCTCACGGTGGCTAAGGCCTATCTCGGTAGGAGATGCACGTCTGTGACGACCGATTGCCTTCGCGGAGCGGCGTCCTCGGCGCTCTCGCTTGCTCGCGGCCGCCGGCAGGTTAGACTCGCCCCTGATGTCGGAAATCTCTCCCGCGCTCTACAGGGCTGGATCCGGTGAGCCGGTGGTGCTGCTGCACGGATTTACGGCAGCATGGAGGATCTGGCATCCGATCCTGGCCGATCTGGTTGCTCGCTACGAGGTGATTGCACCGACGCTCCCAGGTCATCACGGCGGGCCGTCCTATCCGATCGATGCACCGATTACCTTCCAGCGCTCAACCGACGCTGTTGAGGAGCTCCTGGACGAGCTGGGTGTCGGCACAGCGCACTTCGTCGGCAACTCCATGGGCGGCGGCATCGCGCTTGAGCTGGCCAAGCGCGGGCGTGCGCGGTCGGTCGTCGCGCTGGCGCCCGCCGGCGGCTGGAGCCAGGGTGACGGCGAGGGGCCGCGCATAGGGGGCTTCTTTGCCAAGCAGATCAAGATGATCGAGCGAACCCACGCTTGGAGCGAGCGGATTATGAGACGGCCCGGGACTCGCCGCCTGGCGCTCAGGGAAATCATGCGCCACGGCGAGCTTGTGTCTCCCGCGGACGCGGCCGAGATCTCTCAGGCCGCCCTGCAGTGCTCCATTAGCCAGCGAGCGATCCAAGCGCTGCTTGCCGACCAGGCTGAGCTTACGATCGGCGATCTCGATCGGATCGCCTGCCCGGTGCTGCTGGCGACACCGCAGTCAGACCGGGTGTTGCCCGGTGCGCGCCACGCTCCTCGCTATCGCCGCGAGATACCAGATGTCAAGGCGATCACGCTCCGCGATTGCGGACATGTGCCGATGTGGGATGACACCAAGCTCGTGACGAATCTGGTCATCGAGCAGGTCGATCGCAACCTTGGGCACAGGCTCGATAACCAGGTGGATGCGCCGTCGCAGTCAGCGACCGTCAGCGCTTGAGAGACAAGCCGACAACGGTCCTGCTCGCTTGAAGGACTGACACAGCGATGCCGGCCCAGCAAGCTCCGCGATACGTAAATCCAAACAAGCAACGTGGCCTGTCCTACCGAGCCTGCGCTCGCCTCGCCGGCAGTCCGCTTGCCCTTTGGCTCTCGCAAAAGCGGATTTGGAGCACGGTCGTCTGGCGGATCGACCCTGTTCTTCTGCGCTTGACTCGCGGGCGCGTCGGTACCGGCCTGCTGCTCCCGACGGCCCTCCTGCAAACCCGCGGCGCCCGTACAGGCCAGCTCCGCAGCAACGCTGTCATCTATTTCCACGACGACGAGCGGGTCATCGTCTTTGCGTCCAAGGCGGGGCGGCCCGGCAATCCAGCCTGGTACTACAACATGCGTGCGAATCCCGATGTGCTCTTCGGTGGTCAGCCCTTCAGGGCAGAAATAGTCGAGGGTCAAGTTGAGCGCGACCGGCTGTGGCAACTCGCTGACCGAGTATTTCCCGCTTTTGCGACTTATCGCGCTCGCGCTGCCGTTGCTGGACGGCAGATTCCCGTGATCCAGCTACGGCCAAGCTCAAGCCGGCTATAACGGTCGTTGGCGCTTGCGGACGTTCAAGCGTCATAGACGCCGCCGGTCCAGCGACGAAACCCGACGGCGCCGACGGCTGGGATTTTCAGAACAGGCTCTGTTGCGCCTGCCCGTCGTCTTTGGCGCCGTCCACCCGCCTTGCCCAACGTGGCGGCGTGAGCCTGAAGCGGCCGGATCGTCCGTATGCGCGTGTGAGCGCTGACAGTCGCTCGCGTTCAGCCGCCGGGGCATAGGCGCTGTTGCGATACAGCTCCTCATAGCGCGCGATCAAGTCTGGGCGCTCGCTGCGCATCCATTGCATGAACACCTCCTTGACGCCGGCCCGCAGGTGCAATGCCGCGCTGCCGATGCTGGTGGCCCCCGCCTCGACGGCGGCTTGCAGCAGGGGCTCCACCTGCGCCGGGGCGTCGTTGATGCCGGGCATCAGCGGCGCGATCAGCACCCCGGTCGGGATCCCGTTGCGGTTGAGCTCGGCCACCGCCTCCAGCCGGGCTCGCGGGTTGGGGGTGTGCGGCTCGGTTGCCCGCCACGCGTGCGCGTCAAGCGTTGGGATCGACAGGCACGCCGTTATCTCCGTGCGCTCGGCGATCTCGCGCAGCAGACCCAGGTCGCGTAGAAGCAGCGGCGACTTGGTCAGAATCGAGCACGGATTGGCGGCGTCGCGCAGCGCCTCCCAGATGCCGGCCATCAGCCGGTAGCGGCCCTCCACCCACTGGTAGGGGTCGGTGTTGGTGCCAAGCGCGATCTGCTCGTGCCTCCATGACGGTCGTGCCAGCTCCGCTCGCAGCACCTCCGGTGCGTTGACCTTGACTACGATCTCGCGCTCAAAGTCGCGTCCGGCATCGAAGCCGAGGTAGGCGTGCGTGGGGCGGGCAAAGCAGTAAGTGCACGCATGCCCACAGCCTCTGTAGGGATTGATCGTCCAGCGGAAAGGCATTCGCGAAGCTCCCGGCACGCGGTTGATGACCGATCGCGCCCGCACCTCGTAGAAGCGCATGTCAAGCGCCTCCGGCGCGTGGAAGTGGCGGACTATGGCCTGGTCGCGGTAGCCGGGGAGGGGTTGCTGCTCGTCTGCTTGCTCACTGAGGCTCGACCAGCGCACGAACACATGTTCGCATAATGGCCGGCGGCGGGTGCCGCCGCGGAGCTGGAGTGTGCCGGCGCCATCTGCGGCGGCGTGCTCGGTTTGAGGTGATTGTGGCCAGGGTATGTCGGCTGTAATGACTTACGGCACGTCGCTACTGCTAATTGCCGTTGGCGCGATTCTGCGCTATGCGGTCACCGCCACCGCTAGTGGCATCGATTTGCAAACTGTAGGCCTGGTGCTGATGATCGTCGGCATCGTCGGCTTGATCCTCTCGCTGCTGTGGTTCGGGATGCTCGCCGGCCGACGCGAAAGGCCGCCTGTAGAACGCGAAGTCCGCGATCGCGACATTCGCTACTAGACGCCCTGGCGCTACCTCCTGACTCGGCAAGGCCTGTGACTGGCACAATGCCGCGCACACCGAAATCGGAGGAAGATGGATGGGCTCGGAATTGTTGGGTGAGATTCGCCGCGAAATCGACGCGCGCCTGCTTGAGTTGCGACCGGCGATTGAGGAATACGAGCAACTGCTGCACGCCGCGCAGGCACTTGACGCTGAAGAGGCGCCGCCGACCAGGCGTCGGCGCGCGGCCGTCAAGGTCACTCCATCTCAGGCCGACGCCGCGCCCGCTCCCGCCAAGGCGCCGCGCACGGTTCGTGGCGCTGCGCGCGAAGCGATCTTAGGCGCCCTGGAGCACGGCTCGCACACGGTGGGCGAGCTCGCGGTCGTGACCGCGATGAGCGCCGCCGGCCTGAACGCCAGTCTGCGTAAGCTGGCAGTCGAGGGTGCGATCGCCAAGACGCAGCGGGAAGGGAAGTCGGCCTGGATGCTGGCCGAGCACATTTGAGCTTGGATTTTTGGGCGTGCCCGTGGCGCTCGTCGGCCGGCGAGTAGCCTGGACGATGTGAGACCACTGCGCAGGCGCCTTGCGGCTCCTGAGGCCGCTCGGATGCGGCTTGTGCTGCTTGCGTGCATCCTCGGCTCAAGCATCGTGCTGCTCGACAGCACGGTGGTAAACGTTGCGCTCCCACGCATCCAACACGACCTCGGCGGCGGCCTGGCCGGGCAGCAGTGGGTCGTCAACGCTTACCTGCTCACACTTGGATCTCTGATCTTGGTCGGCGGGTCGTTGGCTGACCTGTTCGGAGAGCGGCGCGTGTTCGCAGTCGGGGTCAGCGGCTTCGGGCTGGCTTCGCTGGCGTGCGCCGCGGCTCCGACGAGTGGAGCGCTGATCGCTTGCCGGGCGCTGCAGGGGGTTGCCGGCGCGCTGCTCACGCCAAGCGCGCTGGCAGTCATAGTCGCGACTTTTCCCCGTGAGCGTCGTGGCCCGGCGATCGGGACCTGGACGGCATGGATCGGGGTGGCGATGGTGATCGGCCCGCTGGCCGGAGGAGAGTTGCTCGCGCTCGGCTCGTGGCGGTTGATCTTCTTGATTAATCTGCCATTGGTTGCCGTCTGCCTGTTGTTGATAAAGCTCTCAATGCCAATCGAGCAGCGTCCGCCAGGGGACTGGCGTGAGATTGACTTTGCCGGCGCGGCGCTGTGTGCAGGCGGCCTTGCCGGCCCTGTGTTCGCGTTGATCGAGCAGCCGCGGTTGGGCTGGGGCAGCCCGGCGGTGCTCGTTCCGCTGCTTGCGGGGGTTGGGTTGATGGTGGCCTTCGTGTGGCGCGAGTCGCGCGTGAGCAGACCGATGCTGCCACTTGAGCTTTTCCGGCGTCGCAACTTCTCGGCAGGGAACCTACAGACCCTCAGCATGTACGCGGGGCTTGCCTGCGTGTCGTTCTTCGTAACGTTGTTCCTGCAGCAGGTCGGGGGCTACACACCGCTGCAGAGCGGGTTGGCGACATTGCCGATCACGGTCGTGATGCTGCTGTTTTCGCGTCGTTTTGGAGCGCTTGCCGATCGTTTCGGCCCACGCCTGTTCATGGGCTGCGGCCCGCTGATTGGCGCCCTCGGACTGTTGTTGTTCCAGCGCGTGGGCGCGCATGTCGACTACGTCGGCGCCGTGTTGCCAGCGCTGCTTGTGTTCTCGCTCGGCTTGGCGATGACGGTTGCACCGCTGACGGCGGCCGTGCTGGCCGATGTGAGCGAGCGCCAAGCTGGGATCGCCTCAGCCGTTAATAACGCGGTTGCTCGCGTCGCGGCCCTGCTTGCAACCGCAGCGGTCGGTGCCGCTGTCGCCGCCTCGTTCGTCTCAAAGCTCGAATCGAACTTGGCCGGTCGGCCGCTCGGCCCACGCGCGCGCTCGGCTGTGAGCGAAGCCAAGCGCCTGCCGCTGGGCAGGGCAGACGTCAGCGGCTTGCCGCCGGGACAGAAGCACGCCGTTGCCACGGCCGCCGAACAGGCATCGGTCGACAGCTTCCATCTCGGCCTGGGCATTGCCGCGCTGCTGCTTGCGGTGGGGGGCGTCGTCGGCCTGCTGGGCATCCGCAACGCTCGACGGCCGGTCCTCGCCGAGGAGTGTGAGGGGGGTGCGCTGGTGGGTGCGGCGCTGGACGCGGCGGGCTGTCATGAGCAGCCGGCGGGCAGCGTCGGCTAGCGGGTGGCCTTGACGCCTTGCAGCAGCTCGCCGATGTCGAGCTCGGACAGCTGCTGGAGTGGGGCCGGAACGGGGTCGCCTCGACGGTAGGAGGTACACGTGCGGTAGCCACCTGGCCCTGGCTGGGTATAGCTTTCAAGCTCTCCGCACGGGAGGTTCAGCAGCCAGTACCTTGGTATTCCGGCTCGCGCATAAAGCGGGCCCTTACGGTTGCGGTCCTCCGTGTAGGAATGGATGGCGACCTCGACCACCAGCAGCGCTTTACGTGGATGGTGCTTGGTTGAAGGTGCTTCGTCAAGCAGGGCAAGATCGGGTTCGGGCGCTGAGTTGGGAGGTATCTCAAGCGGAGATTGCACGCGCAGCCAATATCCGCGTGGCGTGCCCAGGTACCGCGTCAGCCTGTCCACGACCGCCGCGTGTGTCGGGGACGGAGGGCTCACGCTGACCAGATCCCCTTCGAGCAGCTCGACAGAGCTGTCGTCCAACTCGCCGCGTGCCAGCATCTCGTAGTAGGCGGCGAGATCGATCGGCGAGGCGGTGGAGGGGATGAGCGGCGCGACCGCCATCGGCTCATCGTCCCTCCCCGGTCGCGGCGACCGTTTGCTGTCGGGGCTCATCTACCGGCCGCTCCGCGTATCTGCTCGCTGGGAATCTTGCTGGCATGTCCGCTTAATCCGACCGTTGGCCGGAACCGGGACACAATCGCGAGAGCTCTTTTGCTCAATGAATACATCTGTACTCAGAATCCTCGCAGAGGCGGATGTCGGAACCTGTCAGCCAACCCCCTCGGCGTAGGCGCGCATGGCCTCGATCACCGGCGCCAGCCTGCGCCCACGTGCCGTCAACCGGTACTCGACTGTTGGTGGGCTCGTGGGCAGCACGGTGCGTTCGATCAGGCCGGCGGCGTCCAGGTCACGCAGCCGCTCGGCGAGCATCCGTGGAGAGATGCCGTCGACCGCCTGGGCGAATTCGTTGAAGCGCAGCGCTCCGGTCAACGCCGCGTAGATAATCGACAGCTGCCAGCGGCGCTCAAGCAGCTCTGCCGCTTGGCGGACCTGCGCCGGCACCGGCTGGCATCTGCGTGGCTTGGCGGCCATTTCCCGGTCTCCCTCTCCGGCGTCGCGTTCAGGAGACCTGCGCGACCTTGGCGGCCGGCTCAAGCGCCAAGTCGAGCACTTCGCCGATCGACATCACCGGATGGAAGCTCATCTGCTCTCGCACCTCCTCGGGGATATCGTCGAGGTCCCCGCGATTGCGCTCGGGCAGGATCACGTCTGCCAGCCCGGCGGCATGGGCAGCCAGCGCCTTTTGCTTGAGGCCGCCGATCGGCAACACTCGCCCTTGCAGGGTGACCTCTCCGGTCATGCCGACGGTGTGCTTGACCGGGCGACCGGACAGGAGCGACGCCAGCGCCGTGACCATCGTCACGCCCGCGCTGGGGCCGTCCTTGGGAATCGCGCCGGCGGGGACGTGAACGTGGAACTCCCGGCTCTCGAAGGCGTGCTCGTCGATGCCGAGCTCCTCGGCGTGGCCGCGAACATAGGAGAGGGCGATCTTCGCCGACTCCTTCATCACGTCGCCCAGTTGCCCGGTCAGCACCAGCCCATTGCCCGAGCTGCCGGCCGACGTCATCGCGCTTGCCTCGACAAACAGCACGTCGCCGCCGGTCCCGGTCACCGCGAGCCCGGTCGCTACGCCCGGCGTCGCCGTGCGCGCCGCCGACTCCTGGAAGAACTTCTGGCGGCCGAGCGCGTCGCGTACCCGCTCGGGATCGATCTCGACCGGGGGCTCAAGCTTGCCTGAGGCGATCTGTGTCGCTGTCTTGCGCAGCACCGTGCCCAACTCGCGCTCAAGGTTGCGCACACCCGCCTCGCGCGTGTACTCGGCGATGACCGTGCGCAGCACCTCGTCTGAGATTGAGGCCTCGTCCTCGCGCAGGCCATTGCGGTCGCGCTGGCGCGGCCACAGATACCCCTTGGCGATCGCCAGCTTCTCCTCGGAGGTGTAGCCGTCAAAGCGGATCACCTCCATGCGGTCAAGCAGCGGCCCGGGAATCGTGTCGGCGACGTTGGCCGTGGCGATGAACATCACCTGCGAGAGGTCGAGCTCGACATCGAGGTAGTGGTCGCGGAAGGAATGGTTCTGCGCGGGGTCGAGCACCTCAAGCAATGCCGCCGAGGGGTCACCGCGCCAGTCGGCGCCGACCTTGTCGACCTCGTCGAGCAGGATCACCGGGTTCATCGTGCCGGCGTCGCGCAGCGCGCGCACAAGCCGTCCCGGCAGCGCGCCGATGTAGGTGCGGCGGTGGCCGCGGATCTCGGCCTCGTCGCGCACGCCGCCAAGCGACATGCGCACGAACTCCCGCCCGAGCGCACGTGCGATCGACTCGCCGATCGAGGTCTTGCCGGTGCCGGGCGGGCCGATCAACGTGAGGATGGCGCCCGACTTCGGATCGGCCTCAATGTTGCGGTCCTGGCGCAGCTTGCGCACGGCCAGATACTCGGTGATGCGGTCCTTGACGTCTGCCAGCCCCGCATGGTCGGCATCGAGCACGGCACGCGCCCCGACCGGGTCCAGGTGCTCCTCAGAGCTCTTTGACCACGGCACCGCGATCAGCCAGTCCAGGTAGGTGCGAATCATCGAGGACTCGCCTGTCTGCTCGCCCATTCGCTCCAAGCGGCCGAGCTCCTTTAGCGCCTGCTCCTCGACGGCCTCGGGCATCTTGGCCTCGTCGATCTTGGCCTTGTACTCCTCCACCACCGACCCCTCGTCCTCGCCGAGCTCCTTGCGGATCGACTCCATCTGCTTGCGCAAGAAATACTCGCGCTGTTGCTTCTCGGCGCCCTCCTGCACGTCCTCGCGGATGCGCTTGCGCACCTGCAACTCGGCCAGGCTGTCGCGTTGCAGCTTGACGGCCAGCTCCAGGCGATCGGTTACGTCAAGCGTCCGCAACAACTCGACCTTCTGCTCGTATGTCAGGTTGGGGGAGTAGCCGGCCGAGTCGGCCAGAGGGCCCGGCTCCACGATCGCGCGCAGGAACGCTGCGATACGACCGTCATCGCCGCGCAGCTCAAGGATCTCCTCGACCACGGCGCGGTATTCGCGCTCAAGCTCGCGCGTGCGCTTGTCCACGGGCACGTCGTCGGGCCGCTCGTCGACCTCGACGCGCAGCTCGCCTTCGGGCCCGGTCTGGGCGGCGCCGATCAGCGCTCGGTGCTCGCCCGAAAGCGCGACGGCGTGCGCGCCGCCAGGCAGGCGCAGCGTCTCTGAGACCTCGGCGACGGTGCCGACCTCAAGGAACTCGTTCTCGTGGCGTGGCACGAGAACGACGCGCTCGTCCTCGCCGACGTCGACGGTCAGCGTGATGCCCATGCTGGGGAAGACGACCGTGTCATCGAGCGGGATCAGTCGCAGCACCGGCTTGCTGCGCTCACTTGGATCTGGGGTGGTTGCGGAAGTCGAAGCCATCGGTATACGCTCCATATAAGCTTACGAAAGTGTAGTTAGTATAGCTCTCTACCGGAATCCTTCAAGGGGCTCCGAACAGCCGCCGCGGCCACAGCCGCCGTGCCCGCACGACATTGACCTCGGCCGCGAACAGCAGCACTTGCCCCCCCAGGTACAGCCAGCTCAGCAGCCCCAGCACGATCGCGAAGAAGCCCGAGGTGTCCTTGGCATGACGAATCACGTGTTCGACATAGAGCCCGCCGACGTGTTGCAACAATTGCCACAGCAGTGCCGCCAGCACGATCCCTGGCAGCAGGTCGCTGGTGGCGATCTGCTCTGAGGTCATCAAACGAAAGACCGTGAAGAACAGCAGTAGGTTCGCGGCGAGCGCGATCGCGACGCCGACCAGGACCGCCGTCGCGCCGCGCGTCTGGCCGGTCGCGTAGCCGGCGGCGACTGTCGAGACGATGCTGAGGCTACCCAGGGCCACCAGCATCGCGAGCCCGCGCAGACGCCAGCCAAAGAAGCCGAAGCGCCTGCGCCTTGGAATCTGCCAGATCTTGTTGAAGGCGTTCTGTGTAGCGCCCGTGACCGCCAGTCCCGCCAGCAGCGATCCAACGATGCCAAGGACAAGTCCCACCAAGCTGCCTTTGAGCGAGCCGACGTTGCTGCGAATCTGCTCGCCGATCACCGGGATCTGGCTGAGAGTCGAGTGCAGCACGCTTTCCTGCGCTTTGGCGTCTCCTTGCAGCACGAAGCCAAGCACGGTCACGAACACGAGCAGCAGCGGGAACAGCGAGAAGAAGCCGTAGTAGGCGATCAGCGCGCCGAGCGAGCCGGCTTCGTCCTCGCCGTAGTGCTTGAGCACCGCCACCAGAAAGCCAAGTCGTGGCGAGCGCTGCTGGCGCTCGTCGAAGGCGCGCGGCAACGCGCGCACACGCCGGCCGAACGAGACGCTTTGGGAGGGGGGTGTGTCCGCCACTCGCACCGACATGCTCGCGTGTCTACCCGACGCCACAGCGCGCAACCGGCTGGTCGCACGCTTTTCGGTGCCACCGATCCGCAGGAAGCCGTAGCGCGCGTGGCTGCGACTCGACGCCGGCTACTGCTGGCGTCACACAGCCGCGACCTGAGCTGGGACGAGCTGGAGGACTGCTACAGCCAGGCGACGTTCGAGATGCTGATGCGCGCCAGGTCGCGCGGGCCGTTCCGCAGCGATGAGCACATCGCCCACGCGCTTGAGCAGCGGCTCTGCTCGCGAATCGACGATCGCCACCGGGCGCGCGGCGGTCGCAGCCCCGGCGCAGCCGCCTTGGCGCACGCGCTGCCACTGGCGCTGTGCGATCGAAATCGCGCCACTCGCGCCACCGTCGACGAGCGTGCCGACGTCGAGCGAATCGTGCTGCAGCGCGAGGAACTGGGCCGCATCGCCCGCTACTCGCGCCGGCTCACACAGGACCAACGACTGTTGCTTCACAGCCAGATTGGCGGCGAGCAGACACCTGCCGCGTTTTGCACCGAGCACAACTGGAGCCTTGAGAAGTACCGCAAGGTAGGTCAGCGCGCCCGCGCGCGGCTGCTCGGGCTGCTTAGCAGCGAATCGGTTGTCCCGGTTGTGCTCGCTCGTCGGATCAGTGGGCACGGACCCGCTTGTGAAGCCACCTCGCCCACCACATAAGCGCGTCCGCCGAGACGCCTCAGACCGGCACGGCAAACGGTCATATGGCGTCTCGGGCACGCGCGCAAGCGACCGGGAGCGGGAACACTCCCCGTCCCGGCTCCCGGTCGCCCGCGCCTCGTGGCGGAGGCGGAGATGACGTTGCTCAAACGTGAGCCGCGCTCTGTCTACCGGGTCTACGCCGACGATGAGTACCTCGACAGCGAGCAGCCTGAGACCACGGCGGACTCGCAATCGCCGGCACCTGAGTTCGAGCCAACCAGCAACCCGGCCGCGCAGAAGCGTCAGCGGCCCGCGGTCGCCCTGCTGGTCGGGGCGTTGATCGTGATGGTCATGCTGGCGGCGGTCGCGATCGTCATCGACGTGGGTCACGGCACACGCGGCCGCGCGAGGCCAGCCGTAGCGGCCGGCCCGGCTCGGCAGGGGATGTCGAAGCGCCGCCAGCCGCGGCGGTTGCGTCCGTACCGAAGGCCTGTCCGTGCCAAGCAGCAAAAGCAGCCCAAGCAGGCCGACTTAGATCGCAAGGCAAGGCAACAGCCGGCATCGGCGCCTGTGCCGGCACCACCCGTCGTTTTTGCCGTTCCCCGGCTGCGGCTTGCGCCGGATGCCCAGGTCGAGTTCGGCTTTGAGCGGTGAGCGCCGATGCCCGCCGGCGAGCGCCCATTGGTAACCGTGACCGCGCGGACGCTTTGGCGTTTGCGCCTGCGCCAGGAAGCGCCGCGGCTGTTGCTGCAAGCGGCTGCTGTCTTTGGGCTGCTGGCAAGCGCTCGTTACGCGATCGATCCGCCCGTGCCAAGCGTGAGAGTCCCACAGCTCGGACCGGCGACGCAGCCGGATCGCGGTGCCGAAGCCTTCGCGGCGCTGTTCGCACGCCGTTATCTGAGCTGGGACGCCGAGGAACCGGAAATGCATCGGCGGGAACTTGCTCCTTATGTCGACCAGCAGATGGAAGCCGAAGCGGGATTCCAACCGCCGCAGGCAGGCTCGCAGCGAGTGCTGTGGACACAGGTGGTTCAGGCGAGCGCCGGCGCCGCCGGCGAGCGCTACACGGTCGCTGTGCAAACCGATGCGTCGGGCCTGCTGTATCTCGGCATCGGCGTGAGACGTCTTGCCGGAGGAGCGCTCGCGCTGAGCGGATACCCGGCGTTTGTCGGCCCGCCACCGATCGCCGCGGCAGCGCCGTTGCCGCCATCGAGAGAAGTGCAGGACGGGGCGCTCGTCACGGTGGCCACGCGGGCGCTTCGCAACTATCTCGCGGGACAGGCCTCCGAGCTCGCCGCCGACTTGGCGCCGGGAGTTCAGGTTTCTCCCCCCTCACCGTCGCTCACGCTGGAATCGCTGTACGCGCTGGAGTGGCTGCACGCCGGCAGCTCGCTGTACGCGCTCGTGCATGCCAACGACCGCGCAGGCGGCAGCTACGCGCTCGCCTATCGCCTGGGCCTGGCCGATGCCGCCGGCCGTTGGGAGATCACCGCGATCGAACTGGCCGGCGGGAGTGACTAGCCGCGCTTGGCGATGGCTGCGCGGGCCGAGCCGAATTTCGCAAAAACGCACACCAACCCATCCCAAAAATCAAAAGCAAGGAGATACGAGATGAACAGAAATCGACGGCACGGCCTGCTGGCGCTGACTGCGATTTTGGCACTGAGCGTGCCGGCATCCCCGTCGGCCTTGGCACAGGCAGCGCCGATCCCGCTTGCGGATACCGCCGGCGCGTCGTCGCTTGAATCGGCTGCGACCAAGGCCGGCGAAACGGGACGCAGGGTTGCGATGAGCATGATCGCGCTCGGCTTCGCGATCGCCTCAGTCGTGCTTGCTTTCCGTCGCGACTTCAAGGAGGCAGCGGGCGTGTTCGCGATCGGCATTGTCGCAATCCTGCTTGCCACTCCCGCCGGCGTAAACGTTCTGCACGACACCGTCAACACCCTGTTCGGGAGCTGAGCGGTGGTCGAGATTCGCTCGTTTCGCACCGTCTTTGACCTTGAGCGGCGTATCTATCGGGTCGATCGCCTGCGCCTGAACCCCGCCGGCGTGCCTGTGCGCGGCATCGTCTACTTCCTGGTGATCGCTGCCTGCTGCGAGCTGGCGGCGCGACTGCCGCTGCTCGGCGCTCTTGCGGCTGCGCCCCCGTGGTATCTGCGCGAGCTGGCGTTGCCTGGCGCGCTGGCAGCCCTGTTCTGCTTGATCGCGATCGAGGGTCGCCCGTTTCACCTGGCCGCGCTTGCCCTCATACGGTTCGCCTTGGCGCCGCGCGAGCTCTCGGCATTGCGTGCGCGGCGCGAGCACGACCGCCGTCTGCTGCCGGGCGAGCTGCTGGTGCTGGTGGACGGCTCGGAGTCGCGCCGGCGCCGTCTGCGCTACACGGGCCCCGGCGCTGTGCGCGTGTACGGTCCTGCGCCGCGCCGCGGCCGTGTGATCGAGTTGGAGCGCGGCGGGCGCTTCGAGGTGGCGGCACGGCCGTGACTTTGCCGATCTCCTTCGTCTACGGCAACTTGGTCTTCGCCCGTCGACTCGATGACGTCTGGGCAGCGTTCCGGCTGCCCTGCTCTTCCTATGCCTGGCTCTCCTCGGAGGCCAAGCGCTCACGCTTCGCTGCCCTGGCAGGCGCGCTGGCGGCGATCGAGTCTGACCTGCAGCTCGTGCGCGTCAGCCAAGCGTGGGACATAGAGCGCTATCTGCGTGAGGCCGCGGCCGGCCAGGGCAGTCGGTCGGGCGCTCGACATGACTATGTGCAGGCGCACTGCCAGCACCTGCGCGAGCGCCTACCGCATGAGCCGTCGCTGTACGCGTTCGTCTCGTTGCGTGAGCCCGAGCGCGACATCTCCTCGTATGTCTCGCGTGCCGCCGAGCAGCACCCGCGCGAGTGGCTGCGCTCGCTCTCACGGGCTTTGCGCGCGCGCGACCGCCGGCTGCTGCCGTCGGCCGAGCTGGAGGCGCTGCGGGTGCGGGCCGATCGCGTGCACGCGCGCCTGAGCGATTACCTGCCGGCCCGGCCGGCTCGCGGGATCGAGCTGCAGTGGCTGGTGCGCCGCTGTTTCTGCCGCGGTCTCGGCGAGCCGCCGCTCGACGGCCTGCACGAGCCACGCGCGCTTGCCTTTGAGTGCAACGGCGAAGCGTTGCTGGCGCCATTGGAGGCGGATGTGGTGCGTTGGGCCGAGAGCCTGGTCGAGCACCGTGGCCGTTTGCTGAGAGTCGAGTCCGAGCTGGGCCGCAGCCACCAGGCATTGCTCGTGCTCGGCGCGTTGCCTGAGCACGCGAACTTCCCCTCCGAGCGCGTCGAGCTGTTGTTCGCGCCGCTGGAAACGCTCCCATTCCCGGTAGACGCTTCGCTCAACGCTCGTTTCCTGCCCAACGAGCTGGCTTTGCGCATCGCCCGCCGCAGGGTGCAGGACGCCGACCAGATCCTCCGTGCGGAGTCCGACGGCGACCAGGGCGTCTCGGAGGTCGGCTACGAGCGCACGCTGCAGGCACGCGACCTGCTGGCCTACCTGCAGTCGGCCTCGCGCCCGCCGCTGCTGCGCGCGACGCTCTCGCTTGCGATCGGTGCAAGCGAGGAGGACGAGCTGTCCGAGCGGGTCGAGTCGTGCCGGCGCGCCTACGGCGAGATCCGCCTGCACCGTCCGCTGGGCGACCAGTTGGCTTTGTTCTGCCAGCACCTGCCGGGTCAGCGCACGGCTGTCGCCGGCTACGACGACACGCTCACGAGCGAGCAGGTTGCCGCGATGATGCCGACCGCGGCGCATACGGTTGGCTCAGACTCTGGCTTTTACCTCGGCCACACGCTGTCGGGCAGTCGCCGACCGGTGCGCTTCAACCTGCGCGAGGGGTCTGAGCGCGACCGCAACACCGCGATCCTCTCGGTCGGCGCGCTCGGCTCGGGCAAGACGACGCTCGCGCAGAAGCTCCAGTACGAGGCGTTCCTGCAGGGCGCCCGAGTGGTCGACTGCGATCCCAAGGGCGACCACGCTTTTCACCTGCTTGAGCAAGTGGCTCCGCACGCGCAGACGATCGCGCTGCGCCCCGACCCGGAGCTGCGCGGCATGCTCGACCCGCTGCAAGTTGCCCCCGAGCACCTGCGTCAGGAGGCGGCCGTGTCGTTCCTACGCGACCTGCTGCCCGCTCGGGCGGAGGCGGCCTGGGAGACGGCTGTCGTTGGCGCCGTCGAGGCGGTCCTGTGTCGCGCTCGCGAGCCGACCTGCCTAGAGGTGGTGCGGGCTCTGCGCGAGGCCGACGGAGAGGGTGCTCAGGTCGGTGAGGCGCTGGCGGTGTACGCGCGCTCGGGCATGACACAGCTGGCTTTTGCCGAGGCCGGCGTCCGCCGCGCCCTCTCTGTCGGCGAGGCGCAGGTCAGCTATATCGCGATCCGCGATCTGCCGGCCCCTGAGCCGGGCACGCGGCGCGACGAATACACCCAAGCCGAGCGTGTCGGAGTGCAAATGGTGCGGCTGATCGCGATGTTCGCGATGCACCTGTTGGCCAGCGAGCGCGAGCGCCTGAAGGTGTTCGTGTTGGATAGCGTACTTTAGCGTTCACGCGCGCTTTCACATGCGCTGCCGCGAATTTTGCGCTTCACGAGAGCCTACTCGCGAGTGCCGACGAAGCCCCTTCCAAGTCTGGTCGTGGACCCCGCGTCTACGCGACTGCTCGCAGCTGGAGCGAGGTCAGCCAGCTGCTACGAGATCGGCGCCTTGCCCGTCTTCGGCAAGGTCGGTGATGTCGTCGGCAAAGCCGACAACGAGGTGCGTCTGCAGGGCGTCCGCGAGCCTGCGGAGCGTCTGCACGGTCGTGGGATGCTGACCGCTCTCGATGCGAGAGATCGCCGAATGGCTCGTACCCATGCGCTTGGCAAGCTCAGCTTGGCTTAGGCCAAGCTGGCCTCGTCTACGAATGACGATGCGCGCCAATGCCTCGTATGGAGCTAGCCGTTCGAACTCGGCGCGATAAACGGGGTTGTGCATCCGCCTGCGTGTCGCCTCCGTGACGGATTCCCCGACGGGTGAGATGGTTCGTTCCTTCATCGTGTGCTTACCTTACCAAAATCGGTAAAGGGAGTCTAGGGGGCATCGCTGCCGGCCGGCCTCGGAGGTACCCGTCGCCTGGCGTCCATCCGTGCCTTGAAGTCGCGCCAGCGGACCTTCGCAAGCTCGATCTCGGCGGCCGGGACCCGGCCGGTGTTCTTGCGGATCATGTGCAGCAGGACAAAGAGGTTCATCGATCTGCGGTAGAGCACTCGGTAGAGCACCGGCCCGTAGTGACAACGTAGCTCGCGCAACTCTCCGTCTATCTGAGAGCTGGCCGGGAAGGGCAGAGGCGGATCGCGCGAGCTAAGGCCGTTCAAACGCCCGATCGCAAGATCGATCGCCGCCTGATGCTTGGCAGGTAGGCCGGCGATGAATTCGTCGACGGGCTGCCGGCCACGCGCGTCGCGGTAGTAGACGGCTTGCGTCATTGCTCGGCGAGCCAGTCCTCAAGCATCGCTTGCGTGAAGCGGATGTGACGGCCGACGCGCAAGCACGGAAGTCGTCCCGAACGGACGGCGTCGTAGATCCAGCTGGTCTTGACTGAGAGCAGCTGCGCGGCTTGCTCTGGTCGTAGCAGGGGGTCGGTGAGTTTGGGTCGGAGCGGGTCGTCTGTGGCTGGGTTCACGGGTTGGCCTCCTGGGGGTGGAGCATGGTCGTGATCGTGGGTGGTTGCGCGCGGCCCGGTGTGATGAGAAGTGCTTGTCCGGTCACGAGTTGCTGGATGTTGCTGGGGTGGATGCGGTAGTCGTAGTCGCGGCGGCGGTTGCCGCGGTCGGTAGCTCCGTAGCGCCCGAGTTGGTGGTCGGTCTGCTGGCTTGTCACCCAGACGGGTTGGTGGCTCGCGACCTTCGCGATCGTCTCGGCCGAGCTGGGCACGTTCTGGCGGTGAGCGATGACTGCTTGAACGTTGCCGAGGACCTGGTCGCGCAGGCTCGCGTCCGCCGCCTGCAGGTCGGCAAGCTCCTGCGTTGCCAGCAGCAGGCTGATCCCGGCCGAGCGGGCGCGCCCGAACAGTCGCGCGACGTGTCGCGCGGCGAGTGCGGAGAACTCGTCGATCAACACGACGGTCGGCGTCGGGTCGGCCTGCAGATGCGCGGCGAGCGTGACGAGGTCGCTGACCAGGGCAGCGGCGACCATCTGCGCGAGCAGCGGTCGACGGTCGGCGTCGAGCGCGAAGTAGACGACCGCTCGCGAGCGGACCGCTTCGCGCAGGTCGATGCTCGGTGCCTGCGTTGGATCGAACCAGCGACGGACGTCTGACTCCGCGAGGATCGATAGACGGTCGCGCACGCCGGCGAGGTCGCGGCGCTGGCGGTCGGTCAACGAGTCGAGGTAGTCGTTGATTGGCTCTGCGTGTTGCTCGTCCAGTGAGCGGGCGGTCACTTCGAGCTGATCGGGTCGCAGGTGCTTCATCAGCGCGGGCACGGTGACTGTGACGTCGGCGGCGTGCATCGCCCTGACGGCATGACCGAGATAGCGTTGCGCCAATCGCAGGTAGTGCGGCTCAGTGAACACCTCGCCGGCGAGCGCCTTGTCGGCGATCTCGCTGTCGCTGCCGCTGGCGTAGGGGTTGTATGCGCAGGGACCGTTGGGAGTCCATTGCAGGAACTCGCGGTTGGCGGCGCCCGCCGCTCGCTGCAGCTCGCCGCGAAGCATCCTGTCGCCTTCGGGTCGATCGCGATCGCGCCGTGACCGGCTTCGATCATCCGCCCAGCGATCCAGGCCTCGCTGACGGTCTTGCCGGCGCCGGTTGCGCCCAGGACGAGCGCGTGCGACCCCGACGTCGTCTCGAACGGGATCGTGACCGGCAAACCTCGACTGTCGTGTCCAACGATCAACGAGCGATGGAGCAGCCATCCGTCGCGTCTGATGCGACGGTCCAGCCGACCGCGTTGGATCGCGTCTGTGATGCGCAGTCGGGCTTCTGCGGCTTGCGCCAGATCGCGGCCGGCGACCAGGTCGGCGGAGTGCCAGCGTGCGCCTAAAAGTGTCGCCCGAACGCTGACCCCTATGACTGTCGCCGCAAGCGAGATCGAGATCGGTCGAGCGAGGAGCGCCAACGGCAGGATCAAGAGGCTCCAGGTCCACATCAGCGAGCGGCGGCGTTGCCAGCGCGCGACGGTCAGTCCGCCCAGCAGGGTTAGCGCGACGAACAAAGCCAGCCCCTCTATGAAGTGTTCAGGCGAGTGCATTGGGGGCCAGGTTCGAGAGGCTTTTGATGACCGAAGCGCTGTCGTTGAGATTGGCCACGGTGATGCGATCGGTGGCGTGGGTCGCGCGGATGGCGCGTTCGACGGCGCGTGCGGGTGCTGGCTCAGCCAGGTAGTAGATATGTGCGAGATGGCGGGCGCGGGCCCAGCCGCGACAGATCGCGACCAAACGGGCGGCTGACTTAACAGACAGCTCGATCTCGATCGCTACTACGCGCCCGTCTGGGGCCACCAGCGCCAGGTCGGGACGGTGCATCGCGGGCCGATCAGCGATCGCGCCGACCTTTGCCGAGGCGACGAGCTCTCCGCTGTCGAGCTCCTGCGCTCTGATCTCGCGCTCGCTCAGAAGTTGCCAGTCGGCCAGTCCGCCCTCAAGCGTCACCGCGGACGCAGCGGTCTGCTAGGCGTGCTCGAATCCACCTGGCGATAGCGAGCAGCGCCCGAGGCGTTGGTTTCCTTGCCAGTGAAGGCCCGCGGCGGTGGCGAGATACATTCCGGGCCGTGCGTAGAGGATCGCGTGGCGATCGAGCAGGCCATCGCGGACGAGTGAGCCGAGGCGGTCATAGGCCACGGTGCGGCTCATCGCAAAGCTGTGCATCACATGCTCGGCGCCGGCGGCGCCCAGGCGCCCGATCCAGTCGACGATCTGTCCGTCCCTGTAGGTCTGCACAACAGCCTCCGATCTCGCAAGAAGATTCCGTTCGAAGGCTTAATCCGTCGAAATCACGCAAACGGGACACGACACGAGAAAAAACGACGTTCCGCAGCTTTAGCGGAGAACCGGAGTAGCGCCACGCACGCCTAGATCACTGTCCCCAGGTGCGGCAGTTTCAGTCCCGTTGTGAGGAACTCGGAGCGCGAGGACGTTGGGATCGAGGCGGCGCTCATGTAGAGCAGCTGTCACAAACCCAAGGGCATGAGGTGTTGCGGCGATCGCGCCCTATGCCAACCACGCCACATCTTGCCGTCCAGGTGGGACTGGAAGGTTTTCGACCGTCGTGGCCCGAACCACAAAAGCTTCATCCTTAAACAGCAACACATGCGGGCCGCGACGGTCGAAAACCGATCCAGGCCGTTAGGCCTGGCGGTTTTACTCCGCTCCAGCGGATTCGATCACCGGGACGTAGTCCCGGCCCCAATCCACCCTATGCAGACGCTCTGCGTCCCGTTACATGTGCGGTCGTCGGAATAGGGATCATGGCCCAATCTCCTCCGGTGATGCCGCCGTTGGCGGTGCAAGCCGCTCTTGCGACATTTGCTCGTATCACGGCTGAACGCCAGCCAGGCGTAGTGCTTGTGCCGCTAGGAAGCGTAGGCACGGACGGGGCCGTTGTCTCTGCCTCGACGGGGCAAGTCGTCCGGCCCTTCGCCTCGCCAGAGGATCGTGACGCGATCCGTGATCGAGCTCTGGCCGTCGTCGCGTCTCACGATCACGGCGTCGATCGAGCTGCCGATGATGCGCTTGCGGTCCTCGATCGGCAGCTCGTCGTAGCGAGCGATCGCGTCTGTGTCTAGCGCAGGTCCGCTGACTTGTTGCAGTTGTGCCTGCGCACGATTGACGGCGGTCGCGCGCGCCTCAAGCGCGGCGTGGTAGCCGCTTGCCAACAGCCGCCGGGCGGTGAGGTCTGAAGCAAACGCCCTCAGCTCATCTTCAGCTGCTTCGAGTTCGGCCGTAGCTGCCTTGAGCGCCTGCGAATCTTGCTTTATTGATAGCGCCTGCTCTGCCATCTGCTCGCGCCAAACAGTCTCCACGTAACGCTCCACAGCTTCCCTTGAGATGCTCGCCGGCGCTGGACAGGAGCCGGCACTATGGACCTCACGACAGCGATAGACCCGCGTCGGGTTTGGTCTTCCCCCGCCATAGACCTGCGGCGCCAATACGTATCTGCAGGCGGCACAGCGGACGATGCCGCCGAGCAGGTTCGGACGCTTCCCTCTATGAGACGAGCGCACGGGGGCGAGATTCGCAGCTTGCCACTCGGCAAAGGTCACGATCGCCTCGTGAGCATCCGGGTTGACGGTCTCGCCGCGATATGCCTCACCGAGGTAGACACGATTTTTGAGGATGCGCTCGACGCTTGAGGTAATCCAGCGACCCCCATTTGGGCGCTGAGCGATCTCGTCTAGCCTGCGCGCGATGTCCGTGCGTGTCTTATGGGCTCCCCGCATGAGAAAAATCTCGCGTACGGCCGGCGCGTCGGCATTGGGCACGAGGCGTTTGTCGGGAGCTCTGTCATAGCCAAAGGGCGTGAACTTGGTGATGTGAACGCCGCGGGCGATCGCGTTGTGTGTAGCCGTCCCCCAGTTCTCGGCGATGCGGTCGCGCTCAAGCTCCGCAAACACGAGCAGGATGCGGAGAAATGCCTTGCCCATCGGTGTCGAGAGGTCCAGGTTCTCGGCGACGCTCACAAGCACTGCGCCGTGGCGCCCGAACTCTTCAAGAGTGCTCAGCGCCCCGACTAGCGTCCGAGCGAAACGGTCTAGCTTGGCGACGATCACACCATCGCTCTGTCCGCTTCTGATTCGGCCCACGATCTGATCGAAGATCGGGCGGCTCATGCTGCCGCCGGAGACGTCGAGCTCCGGTGCGTGCCAAGTCAGCGAATGCCCATGAGCTTTCGCCCATCGCTCGATCTGCTCGCGCTGGACCTCGGGCGAGATGAAGCTCGGTCCGCCACGCCCGCGCACCTGCGAGACGCGGACATAGGCATCGAGCCTCAGTCCGTTCGAAGTCATGGGTTTGCAATTTAGCATTGTTATTCGACGAGGGATGGAGGCTTCTAGGCGATCCGGTCGGTCGCTCGCTGTTGGCCTCGCTGCAGCGAATGGGCCGATCTGAGCTGGCCGTGCCGATCGTCTGCACGCAGCTGGTCACCGACGCGCTGCTCGGCGAGCGCGAGTCGCTTGAGAACCTGCTGGGGGCGACATTCGTGTTCGGCATGCGCTCGGAGGCCGAGGCGGCACGTGCCCTGTCGTTGCTTGGGCTCGACCCTGACGATCGGCATGCGCGCGAGCGCCTGCTGGAAATGGACTCGGGGCGCTGTCTGTTCCGAGACCACAGCGGACGCGTCGAGGCGATCCAGGTTGAGCTTGTCGCGCCGGCGCTGTTGCGGGCGTTCTCGACGATGCCGGCACCGGCGGCATGAGCCGAACGCCTACGACGGCGAGGGTCGCGGTTCTTGGCATGCTGCTGCTCGCGGGGAGCGGGAGCGTGCCCGGGTCGGCCTACGCGGTCGCCGCGCGCTCTTCACCCCGCCATCGGGCTCCCACTCGTGCCCCGTCCGGGCCACCGCTCGTCGGCACCGGTGCGGCGGCGGGCGAAGAAACCGAGCAGACCGTCGGCATCGAATCCGTCGCCGGCGACCAGTTGGTTGAAAATGGCCTGTCCAGCCCGCTCTGCAAAGGCGCGGTGGCCGCGTCCCTGTCGAGCGCCTCGCGCTCGGATTGCGCAAGCTCAGGGTTCGTCGGCGCGGCTGCGCCGTCCAACAACTACGCGCTTGACGTTCACATCGACACGGGCGCGTTCGGTCTGAGCAAGGGGGGCCTGCTCTCGGTCGTGCAGGACATTTTCATAGCTCCGGCGTGGGGAGCGCTTGAGTGGCTGGCGCACGCACTCGTGGTGATGCTCGAATGGTGCTACACGCTGGAACTGCTGGGCGGCGCCGGCACGAGCACCGTGGCGCATGCGCTGCTACAGGCACGGGCGGGCTTTACCGAACCGTGGCTGGCCCTGGTGTTGGCGCTCGCTTCATTGCTCGCCCTCTACCACGGCCTGGTGCAGCGCCGCGTGGCCGACACGCTCGGCGGCGCGCTGACGATGCTGGCGATGATGGCGGGCGGCCTGTGGGTGATCGCCGACCCGGGCGGCACTGTCGGCGCGGTCGGTGGCTGGGCCAACCAGGCAAGCCTTGGCACGCTCGCCGCGAGTGCCAGCGGATCGCCGGGCGGCGGGGCGGCAACGCTCGCCGACGGCATGCGCGCGCTGTACACGGCCGCGATCGAAACACCCTGGTGCTACCTGGAGTTCGGCAACGTGCGTTGGTGCAGCGACCCCTCGCGGCTAGATCCGCGGCTGCGCGCGGTTGCGTTGGCCCTGGCAGCCGGCGGCAAACAGGACGTCGCAGTGCCGGCGCAAGCCGCCGAGCTGGCGCGTGTCGCGAGCACCAATGGCGCGCTGTTCCTGGCTTTTCCCGCCAATGGCCCACAGCGCAACTCGATCAATCAGCGCAGCTCGTTGTTGCGCGCCATCTGTCGCAGCCAAGAAGCCACCAAATGCACGGGCTCCGCGGCGCCCGAGGCCGAGTTTCGGACCGACGGCGGCACCTTCCCGCGCCTGCTCGGGCTGCTTGCGATCGCCGTCGGCGTGCTTGGCATGGCGCTGCTGTTCGGCCTGCTTGCACTGCACCTGCTGGCGGCGGCCTTCGTCGGCCTGTTCCTGTTGCTGCTGGCGCCGCTGGCGGTGCTGGCGCCGGCCTTTGGCGATGGTGGCCGGGCGTTGTTCACGGCCTGGTTGACGCGGCTGCTGGCAGCCTTCAGCTCCAAGCTGCTGTTCTCGTTCGTGCTGGGTGCGTCGCTGACGATGCAGCGGGCGCTGGCTGCGCTGGACACGCTCGGCTGGTGGACACAGTGGCTGCTCACCTGTGGCTTTTGGTGGACGCTGTTCGTCAAGCGCCACGAGCTGGCGGCGATGGCGCGGAGCGCCGGACGGCAAGGCGGGTCGTCGCGTTCTGCCGGACAACGCGACGGCAGCACGCACGTGTCTCCGGCTGGTATCGGCGCCGGCGGCCGACCGGGCGGTGGTGGCGGTGTCCGCCCGCTGCCGTTGCTGCGCCGAGCAGAGAACGCATTGCAGACATACGGCGTGGTGCGTCACCCAGCCAGGTGGGCCGAGGCTCAGATCGGCGCGCGGATCGCCCAGCGCCAGCCGCGAGAGGAGCGCCCGGCGCCCGGCCGGCAAAAGCAGCAGCAGCCGGCGGTTGCTGGGCGCCGTTTGCGCGAGCGCGCGTCACATCTGCTGCATGCTCGCGATCGCCGCTTGTCGCAAAGCGCCCGGCCGGCGGAGCCTACTGAGCCCTGGGTCGATCGGACCCGGGCGGCTGGCGCTGCTCACCGATCTTTGCAACAGCCGCGGCAGCAGTCACAGCCCTCCGAGCAGCCGCAGCAACAACTGTTGCCGTCGTCGGTCTCGGATCGGCGTGGTGGCGTAGCGGCGCCGGCTAGTAGCGCACCGCTCTCTCCACCTCGCCGCGAGCAGCTCAAGCCTCCTGCGCCTGCCCTCCGCGAAGAGCGCTCACCGGTGATGGAAGACGCGTTTGCTGTGGCACGCGGGCGCAAGCGCCAGCTCGGCTACGACTCCGAGCAGTGAGGGCCGGCGCGATCCCGGTTCGAGCAGGCACCAAAGCGGTCGTGGCTGCCGTCTTTGTCGTGACGGCCTTTTGCGTTGCCCTGCTGATGCTTGTCGCCGCCCTGGCGGGTGCCGGCACAGCTTCGACCGTTCAGGCCGGCGGCCTTGGCGTCTCCGCGCGAGCGCGCGCCGACATTCCGCCGCGCTATCTGGCGCTTTATCGCAGTGCCGCAGCGCGCTATGGCCTGGATTGGGCGATCCTTGCTGGGATCGGCAAGGTCGAGTGCGATCACGGCCGCGACCCCGATCCGTCGTGTACGCGTGAGGGAGCGGTCAACTCGGCCGGCGCTGGTGGCCCAATGCAGTTCCTGGCGGCGACATTCAGCGAGTACGGAGTCGCCCCGCAAGGGGGCAGGCCGGATCGTTGGGATGCCGCGGACGCGATCTACTCGGCGGCCAACTACCTGCGAGCAGCCGGCGCGCCTGGTGACTACCACCGGGCGATCTTCGCCTATAACCACGCTGACTGGTACGTAGCCGAGGTCGAGCGTTGGGCCACGCTTTACCGTGGCCCGGCACTGGCGGTGGAGACGCTGGCCGGCGAAGCCGAAAACGGGGTGGAGCAATGGCCCGGCGTCGGGCCGGTCCGCTACGTCGCCGGCGTCCGAGCACGCCTTGCGCCGGGCGACGGCCACGTGGCACTGGTCCCGTCGGCTGCGCCGGCAGCCGTCCAGGCGATGGTGATCGCCGGCAACGAGCTGCAGACGCTGCCATACGGGCCGACGGGCCATCCCGACCCGCGTGGCGCCGACAGCGAGGACTGCTCAAGCACCGTCAACTACGTGCTCTATCGCTCAGGAGTGCGTCCGATCGATGAAATCGTGCGCGAGAACCCGCTGGCACAGGACTACGTCGACTGGGGTGAGCCAGGGCCCGGGCGCTGGGTGACGATCTACGCCACGACCGCGCCCACCGACCACGTCTTCATCGTGATCGCCGGGCTGCGCCTGGACACCTCGCACGATGGCACCGACGTGGGTCCCAACCGCGATCAGGACGGGCCACGCTGGCGCGTCCTCGACCGCATCCCGACCTGGGCGCACTGGTCGGCCCGCCACCCGCCCGGGTTGTAAGGTGGCGTTGTGAGCGTGCGTGAGGTCGACTACCTGCTGGTCGGTGGCGGGCTGGCTTGCGCCAACTGCGCGCGCTGGCTGCGCGAGTCCGGCGCGGAGGGGGAGATCCTGCTTGTCGGCCGCGAGCCCGATGCCCCCTACAATCGCCCGGATTGCTCCAAGGGCTATCTGCGAGGGGAGGAGTCGCGCGAGCAGCCGCTGTTTCGCCCTGCCGACTTCTGGGAGGAGCAGCGGATCGAGTTGCTGACGCGTACCAGTGTGACCGCGCTCGATGCGCAGGCGCGCACGGCCAAGCTCTCAAACAAGCAAGAGGTCTCGTTCGAGAAGGCTTTGCTTGCCACCGGCGCCAACGTGAGGCGGCTGAACGTGCCCGGCTGCGAGCTTGAGCAGATCCACTATCTACGCACGCTCGGCAACTCCGACGCGATCCGCGAGGGGGTCGCCGACGCCGAGCGCGTCGTGCTGATCGGCGGCTCCTACATCGGCTGCGAGGTGGCGGCCTCGCTAACGATGATGGGCAAGCAGGCCACGATCGTGATGCAGGAGGACGTGACGCTCGAACGCGGCTTCGGCAAGGACGCCGGCCGCTTCTTCCAAGGTTTGCTCGAACAGCACGGCGTCACGATCCACGGCAAAGACGGCCTCGATCGCTTTGAGGGCGAGGGCCGTGTCGGCAAGGTCGTGACTACAAGCGGCCTGGAGCTTCCCGCCGAAGCGGTTGTGATCGGCGCTGGAGTCACGCCCGACGTTGCGCTGGCCCAGCGCGCCGGGCTGCAGATCGGCGAAAGGGGGGGTGTGCTCACTTCTTCGCGTCTGCAGACTTCGGCCCCCGGCGTCTACGCCGCCGGTGACATCGCCGAGTACGACTCGCCGCTGCACGACGGGCACGTGCGCATCGAGCATTGGGACGTCGCCTTCAACCACGGCAAGACCGCCGCGCTGAACATGCTCGGGCGCGACGTGCCGCATGAAGTGGTTCCCTACTTCTACTCGGTGCTCGCCGATTGGGGTGAGCTGGAGTACGTGGGGCCGGCATACGGATGGGATCAGGAGATAGTGCGCGGCTCCTATGACAGCGGCGAGTTCACGACTTGGTACCTCAAGGACAACGCCGTCAAGGCGGCGCTCACGTTCGGTCGCTCCGACGACCTCGATCGCGCCCGTGAGTTGATCGCGTGCAAGGGCCCGCTCAGCGAGGACGAGCGGGCCGGCCTCGCCCGGGTATAGGATTCCCTCCGTCCATAACGGTCGGTGGCGAAGGGAAGCCGGTGTGATTCCGGCGCGGACCCGCCACTGTGACCGGGGATGCCAACCGCGGCGCGCGAAGTCAGGCGCGCAGCCACTGGCGCCGTCATAAGGCGGGCCGGGAAGGCGCGGAGGGTAGGCCCGGGAGCCAGGAGACCTGCCTCCGACCGCAAGCCCACAAGCCCTCGTGGAAAGGGGTGGCTCACAACATGAAGCACTCACGCATCATCACCGCTGCCGGCGCGTTCGCCACGGCAGCGCTCTCGCTGGCACTGCTCCCGGCCTTCACGGCCGTCTCGGCGGCCGCGCCAACGCTGCACAGCAAAGGGACCGAGGTCAACGTCCGCGTCGAGGGGATCGCCAAGACGCTGCTCCCCGAAACGAACGTGTTGGTGCGGAGCCGATCGATCGACAAGGACGGCAAGCCCGCGGACTCCTGCACGGGCCTCACGGCCGCGGCCGCGCTGGAATATGCGACCAAAGGCAGCTGGACCGCCGGCAGCTTCTCCGCCGGCCTCGGCTATCCCGTGATCGCGATCCTTGGCGAGTCCTACCCGTTCACCTCCAGCTACTACTGGTCGTTCTGGATCGACGGCAAGCCCGCCACGACGGGCATCTGCGGCGCGACGCTGCACGCCAAAGATCGGTTGCTGTTCTTCCCACAGTGCTCGCAGGAAAGCGCGTCGGCCTGCCCGCAGGGCATGTTCGACCCACCGGTGCTCGACCTGAAGGGAACCGCGCGCGTACGGATCGGACATCCGCTCAACCTGAGCGTGCTCTCGCTTGCCAACTTCACCGGCAAGTCAACGCCGGCGGCCGGCGTGAAGGTAAGTGGTGGTGGCAAGAGCGCCACGACCAGCAGCTCGGGCAAGGCGAAGCTGACGTTCGCGAAAGCCGGCACGTACAAGCTGCTCGCGAGCCAGGCCGGCTCGGTACGCGATGAGCTGACGGTGAAGGTGACCCGCTAGCCGGCGCACACGAGTAGCGACGATGACCCCTTGGCGTCTCCCCGCCCCCCTTGCCGCCGTGGCTGCGCTGTGCGCGCTGGCCGGCTGTGGGTTGGGGGCGGGGAACACGCCCAAAGGAGTGCAGCTGACCGTCACGCGCGACTTCGGCGCTCGCGTGCTGCTGCGGAAGGGGGCTCCGCGCGCGGTTGGCGAAGAGACCGTGATGAGCCTGCTGCGCCGCAATGCTGCCGTCAGCACTCGCTTCGGCGGCGGCTTCGTGCAGAGCATTGACGGTGTTCAAGGAGGCAGCGAAGGCGGCGATCAGGTCGACTGGTTCTACTACGTCAATGGCGTGGAGGCGACCAAGGGCGCGGCCGCCACGGTCGTGCATCCCGGCGATCGCGTCTGGTGGGACCGCCACGACTGGTCGCAGACCGACAATGTGCCGGCCGTCATCGGCTCGTTTCCGCAGCCGCTGCTAAGCGGCTATGAAGGCAAGCGTGTGCCCGTGCGGGTGGAATGCGTCGAAGTTGAATCGACCTCCTGTCAGGGCGTGCTCGACCGGCTGCGCTCGCTCGGGGTGCTTGCCGCTGTGGCCTCCGTGTCCGGTGGCGACGAGCCGTACACGCTGCGGGTGCTGGTCGGCCAGCTGTCGCAGCTGGCTGCCGACCCCGGCGTTCACCAGATCGAAGCCGGGCCACGCTACAGCGGCGTGTACGCCCGCTTCGGCGCCGGCGCCAAGGCGCTGCAGCTGCTCGACGGCAAAGGGCAGACCGTGCTCACGCTGGGAGCGCGCTCGGGGCTGTTGGCTGCCACCCGCTACCGCGAAGAGGCTCCCGTTTGGGTCGTGAGCGGCACCGACGAAGCCGGCGTGGAGCGCGCGGCCGGTGCGCTCAGCGAAACCGCGCTGCGTGATCGCTTCGCGATCGCCCTGCCGGAAACGGGGGGGCCGATCGGGCTGCCCGTGCCCGAGCCGGTGGCCCGCACGGCGGTCCCGCCCGCCGGCGCCGCCAATTCCAAGCCCTAGCGAAGCGATGAGCGTGCGCACGAGCCTGTTCGTCTATCGCCGCCACGCGACGCCGCTGCATGCCGCTCGCGCCGGCGTGGGAGCGGCCTGGTGCCTGGCGCTGGTGCCGGCGGCCTTGGCCAACGACAGCCCGATCGTGCTCACGGCGGTGCTCGCCACGGTCCTCACCGCCGGCGTGCTCGCCGGCGTCGGCTGGGAGCTGTGGCGCTCGCTGCGCGTGGCGGCGATCGTGGCGGTGCCGATCGTCGCGGTCAACGTGCTTGTCTCGCGCCAAGGGCTGACCGTGTTCGCGCGGCTCGGCGACCTCGGCCCGTTTGGCCAGGGGGACCTGACCGTCGAGGCGCTCGTGTACGGCGCGAGCATCGCGCTGAAGGTGACGATCTTGATGCTGGCCACGACGATTGCCAGCCTCGCGGTCGACCCCGACGAGCTGCTGCGCGGAGCGCGCAGGCTGTCGTTTCGCTCGGCGTTGACGGTCTCGCTTGCCACGCGCATGCTGCCGGTGCTCGCCGGCGACGCACGCCGGCTGGCCGACGCACAGCGCACGCGACCAACCACTGAGGCGGACGGCGACAGTCGCGCCGGTCGTGCCCGCCGGCGCACACGGCTGATCGGCGCTGTCGTCGCATCTTCGCTGGACCGCGCGTTGGACGTCGCCGCGACGCTTGAGCTGCGCGGCTTTGCGCACGGGCGCCGTGCCCCACGACGACATCGAGTGCTCTCTCGCCACGACGTCGCCTTCGCCGTCTCGGCCGTAGCACTGCTGATGTTGACGCTCGCGGGCAAGCTGAGTGATTTCGCACCGTTTCATACATACCCGGAAGTGCGCTCTGGTCCGGTGCTTCCCGCCTGCGCCTTGGCGGCAGCGCTGGCGCTGGTCGCTTTGCTGCCGTTTGCCGACCGCCGCGGGATCGCACCGTGAGCGCGCTCTGCTTTGAACGTGTCACCTACACCTATCCGAACGCGGAGCGCCCCGCGCTGCGCGACGTGACGCTGACGATCGAGCCGGGCGAGCTATGCGTGCTGGCGGGCCTCTCCGGCCATGGCAAGTCGACGCTGCTGCGTGTCGCCTGTGGGCTTGCCCCTCACTTCCACGGCGGCGTCTTTGCCGGCCGCGCCAGCGTGCAGGGCCGCGACACCCGCGAGTACCCGCCGGCGCGGCTGGGGGAGCTGACCGGGGTGCTGTTCCAGGATCCCGAGACCCAACTGGTGATGGGCTCGGTCCGGGCCGAGCTTGAGCTGCCGCTGGAAAGCCGCGGCGAGAGCGCCGCCGCGGTCGCGCGCGGCGTCGAGGAGGTGGCGCTCGCGCTCGGGGTCGATCATCTGCTCGAACGCTCCACACACGAGCTCTCCGGCGGCGAGCAGCAGCGCGTCGCGCTGGCCGCCGCGCTGGCCGGGCAGCCCTCGTTGGTGTTGCTGGACGAGCCGACCTCGCAGCTCGACCCGGTCGCCGGAGACGAGCTGATCGGGTTGCTGCGGCGGCTCAACCAGGAGTGGGACACGACAATCCTGCTGTGCGAGCATCGCTTGGAGCGCTGCCTGAGCGCGGCGGATCGCGTGATCGCCATGCACGATGGCGCGCTCGCGCACGACGGCGCCCCGGCCGCCTTTCTGGCCTGGGCCGAGCGCGAGGCGCCGGCGCTGCTCACGCCCGGCGCCAAGCTGTTCTCGCTGGCCGGGCTGCAGCCGCCGCCGGTGGGCGTCAAGCAGGCGCGCGCGCGCCTGCGTGAACGTGAGCTGCTGCCAAAGGTGGTGGAGCCGCAAGGCCAAGCCGAGATGCGAGTGGACCATGCGCCGCGCCGAAAAAGGGGTCGTTTTTGGGGGAGGGGGAGTGGGGCGCCCGTGGAAGTGCACGGGGTTTGGTTTGAGATGCCGCGCGGGCCGGCTGTCCTTCGCGGTGTGGATCTGTCGCTGCAGCCGGGCGAAGCCGTCGCCCTGATGGGGCGAAACGGCGCCGGCAAGTCGACGCTGCTGCGCCATATGGCTGGGCTGTTGGCTCCGACCCGGGGATCTGTCAAGAGTGCTGGTCGAGTCGCGCTGCTGCTGCAGAATCCTGGCGACTACTTTCTGCACGAGCGGGTCGACCAGGAGCTCTCAGCGGCCGCGCTGCGCAGCGCCGGACTGGAGCCATTTGCGCAGCGCAACCCGCGCGACCTATCCGGCGGCGAGCGCCAACGTCTGGCACTCGCGATCGTCTGCGGGGAGGGCGAGCCGCCGGCGGCGCTGGCGCTCGACGAGCCGACGCGTGGCATGGACCGTGAGGCCAAGGCCATACTCGGCGCCGAGCTTCGCCGTCGGGCTGAGGAAGGGCAGGCGGTGGTCGTCGCCACTCACGATCCCGAGTTCGCGGCCGGCTTTGCCGAGCGTGCGCTGTTGCTGGCCGATGGGCGAATAGTCGCCGACGGCACCGCCGCCGAGTTGCTCAGCGGCGGCTGGTACTTCGCCACCGAGACGGCGCGCATCCTGGGCGGCGCCGACGGAGCGTTGTTGCCCGAGCAGGGGGCTCGGCTGTTGCGCGCGCCGGGGCTCGTGGAGGCACAGGCATGAGTTGGCCGATTGCTTCGTCTGCGATCGTGCTGGCAATCCTGTTGGTGGGCTGGCTAGCCTACGAGCGCTCGCGGCCCACAGCGCGGATGGCCGCGGTCGTCGGCACGCTCGCGGCGGTAGCGGCGCTCGGGCGCGACGCGTTCGTGGCTGTGCCCGACGTCAAGCCGATAACCGCGATCGCCCTGGTCGTCGGCTACGCGCTCGGGCCGCTGCCCGGCTTCACGGTCGGCGCGGTTGGGATGCTCGCCTCCAACGTGATGCTCGGCCAGGGCTCCTACACGCCATGGCAGATGGCGGCCTGGGGCTTGGTCGGCCTGATCGGCGCCGGTTTGGCCGCCCTCGGCGGCCGGCGAGCCGGCCGGCTCACGATCGCGCTGGCCTGCGCGGTCGGGGCGCTGCTGGCCAAGGAGATCATGAACGTGTACACATGGACGTTGTCAGGCACGCACACGCCGGCGGGACTGCTGGCGATCGCTGTTGCCGCGCTGTCGTTTGACCTCACCGATGTCATCGCAAGCTTTCTGTTCGGGTTGGCGTTCGGTCCCGAGCTGGCGCGGCTGCTCGCGCGCGTGCGCGCGCGAATGACTGTCAGCTGGCAAACGGCAACGCCGTTCGTGCTGCTGTTGGCGCTCGTGGCTGTGCTCGTGCCGCGCGCGCAAGCGGCCAGCTCGACCGGCACCGTGAGTGGCGGCGTTGCCTACCTGCGCGACGCTCAGAACGCCGATGGCGGCTTCGGGGCAGAGCCCGGGCAGCGCAGCAGCGAGCTGTTCTCGGCATGGGCGGCGATCGGCCTGGCCGCGGCCGGACAGGATCCTGTCGCGTTGCGCGGCGGCGGGTCGAGCGTGCTCGACTCGATTCGCGCTGAAGCCGGCACGCTGCAAGGTGCCGGCGACCTTGAGCGAACGATCCTTGCCCTACGCGCCTGTGGCGCCTCCGCGCGGTCGCTGCCCGGTGGCGATCCTGTAGCGCGCCTGCTTGGCTACCGCGCGGGCGATGGCTCGTTCGGGCGGCTGGTGAACCTGACGGCGTTCGCGATCCTGGCGCTGCGCGCCGCCGGCGAGTCGGCGGGCTCGACCGCTGTCAACGGTGCCGCGCGCTGGCTTGCCCACCAGCAGAACCCTGACGGCGGCTTCGGCTACGCGGCGCGCGGGACCGCCTCCGACGTGGACGACACCGGTGCGGCGCTGCAGGCGGTGGTTGCCGCCAGCGTGCCTGACGGGCCTGTCGTCTCCAGCGCCGTCGGCTATCTCCAACACGCCCAGAACAGCGACGGAGGCTACCCGCAGGAACGCGGTGGGCTTTCAAACGCGCAGTCCACGGCGTGGGCGGCGCAGGGGCTGATCGCCGCTGGGCGCAATCCCAGCAGCGTTCGCCGTGGTGGACGCTCGCCGCTTGACTACCTGCGCTCGCTGGCGGCAGCGAACGGCAGCGTGCGCTATTCGGCTGAAAGCGCGCAGACCCCGGTGTGGGTGACCGGCGAGGCGTTGGCTGCGTTGGCCGGCAAGCCATTGCCGGTGGCGCCGGCAGCCGCGGCCGTCGCGGCGGCGCCCGTCTCTCGCGCTTTGGCTCATCGCGCGCACACGCCCCATCGGCGCTCGCAACGATCGGCGGTCAAGGCCGGGAGGGCATTCGCGCGCGTGGACGCGCTTGCCCGCGGCGCCGGCGTGCTGATCGCGATCGTGCTGTACCCGGCGCTGCGCTGAGAGCGTTTCTCAGCTGCTCGCGGCCGAGTGCCCGGCGCCGTGCTCGCCCGGCGCCCACAGCGCCTCTGAATGCTCGCCACCCGCCTCACCGGCAGCGCGGGCGAGGATGAACAGCATGTCCGACAGGCGGTTCAGATAGCGCACGACCTCGGGATTGCCGTCCTGCACCGCCAGCGCGCGTCGCTCGGCACGGCGGCAGACGGTGCGACAGATGTGCAGCTGGGCCACCGCCGGCGTCCCGCCCGGGATCACGAACGAGCGCAGTGGCGCGAGCGTCGCGTTGACCTCGTCGCAGACTTGCTCCAGCCAGCCGGCGTAATCGGCGTTGACGCGCAGACGGGCCTGTCCCTTGGCGGTCGCGTCGTCCTGCTCGTCGGACGGTGGCGGCACCGACAGGTCCGCGCCGACGTCGAGCAGGTCGTTCTGCACGCGCCCGAGCCAGCCGCCGAAGCGCTCGGGCAGCCCCGGCTGGGCGAGCGCGACGCCGATCGTCGCGTTCAGCTCATCCACGGTCCCGTACGCCTCTACGCGCGGGTGCAGCTTGGAGACGCGGCTCATGTCTCCGAGATGGGTCTCGCCGCTGTCGCCGAGCTTGGTGTAGATGCGAGTCAGGTTGACGGTCACGCCCCATCGAGTGTCGCACACCGCCCAGGCGGGTCGCCTAAGGGGGAGACTGCGCGCCGTCCCCGCGATCGGATACTTTCCCGCCCTTCATGCAGGTTGGAGTCCCGAAGGAGACAGCCGAGGGCGAGCAGCGCGTGGCGCTGGTGCCGGAGGTGGTCGGCAAGCTGAAGGCCAAGGGCCTTGACGTCGTCGTGCAGAGCGGCGCGGGCGAGGCTGCGCTGTTGCCGGACTCCGCCTTCGAGCAGGCCGGCGCGCGCATGAGCGCCGACGCCGGCGAGGTTTGGCGCTCGGACGTGGTCGTGAAGATCTCGCCACCGAGCGAGAGCGAGGTCGGCATGCTTGGCTCCGGCTCGATCTTGATCGGGTTTCTGGCGCCATTGAGCAGCCCGCAGACCACGCGTGCGCTGGCCGCCGCCAAAGCGACTGCGTTCGCGATGGAGTCGATTCCGCGCATCTCGCGCGCCCAGTCGATGGACGCGCTCTCCAGTCAGAGCAACATCGCCGGCTACAAGGCGGCGCTGCTCGGCGCCGAGAACATGGGGCGCTTCTACCCGATGCTGATGACCGCCGCGGGCACGATCCCGCCGGCCAAGGTGCTGGTGCTCGGGGCCGGCGTCGCCGGCCTGCAGGCGCTGGCAACCGCCAAGCGACTGGGGGCGCGCACGACCGGCTATGACGTGCGCCCGGAGGTGGCCGAGCAGGTGCAGTCGCTTGGCGCGCAGTGGCTCGACCTGGGTCTTGAGGCAAGCGGCGAGGGGGGGTATGCGCGCGAGTTGACCGATCAGGAGCGAGCCCAGCAGCAGCAGGCTCTCACCGACGCGATCAAGGGCTTTGACGTTGTCATCACGACCGCGCTCGTGCCCGGTCGGCCCGCCCCAAAGCTGGTCACGGCGGAGGCGGTCGAAGGGATGAAGCCCGGCTCGGTGATCGTCGACCTGGCAGGCGAGTCGGGCGGCAACTGCGAGCTGACCGAGCCTGGACAAACCGTCGTCAAGCACGACGTCAAGATCGTCTCCCCGTTGAACCTGCCGTCGAGCATGGCCGAGCACTCCTCGCAGTTGTTCGCGCGCAACGTGCAGGCGCTGCTCGACCTGCTTGTCACCAAAAAAGAGGACGGGGCGGATGGGGTTGCGGCCGAGCTGAAGCTCGACTTCGACGACGAGATAGTCGCCGGTGCCTGCGTCGTGCGCGAGGGCGAGGTCGTCAACGCCGGCGCCAAGGCGGCAGTGGAGGCAAGCGCATGATCCTCGCGAGCGTTCTGACCACCAACCTGGCGATCCTGGTGCTCGCCGGCTTCATCGGCTTTGTCGTCATCTCCAAGGTGCCGAACACGCTGCACACCCCACTGATGAGCGGCACCAACGCGATCCACGGGATCGTGTTGCTTGGCGGCTTGATCCTGTTCGGCTTCGGCGACCTCGACGCTTTCAGCAAGGTGCTGCTCGTGATCGCGGTGGCGTTCGGGACGATCAACATAGTCGGCGGCTTCCTGGTGACCGATCGCATGCTCGACATGTTCAAGTCGCGCCCGAAGCCCAGGGCCTCCGAGCAGGACGGGCAGTCGGGCTCTGACGGGAAGGGCAATTCGTGAGCACCCCGCTGGCCACCAGCTTTCTGCAGAGCGAAAGCTTCATCTATGTCCTGTACATAGTCGCCTTCGCGCTGTTCATCCAGGGCTTGCGAGGGCTCTCGGGACCGACGACCGCGGTCCGCGGGAACCGCATCGCGGCGGTCGGCATGGCGATCGCGGTCGTCGCGACGCTGTTGATACCGGCCGAGGGCAACTGGGGCCTGATCGCGCTTGGGATCGCGCTCGGCGTCGTTGTCGGGGTACCGGCCGCGCGGCAGGTGAAGATGACGGCGATGCCGCAGATGGTGGCGCTATTCAACGGCGTCGGCGGTGGCGCGGTGGCGCTCATCTCCTGGGTCGAGTTCCGCAGTCACGGCTCCACCTACGGCTCACATACCGTCCTGACCACCTACGAATCCGGCCCGTTCGTAGAACACTCGATCGTGCACACAGGCGCTCTGCCCACCTACGTGGCGATCTTCTCGGTGTTCGCCGCGATCGTCGGCTCGGTCTCCTTCTGGGGCTCGAACATCGCCTTCGGCAAGCTTCAGGAAATCCTGCCGGGCCGCCCGATCACGCTTGGCGCCGGCCAGCAGGTCGTGAACATGGTGCTGCTGGTGCTCGCGCTGGCGGCGGGTGTCGACCTGGTCGCCGGGGCTCACTCCGAACTGCTGTTCATCGGCATGTTGATTGTCGCTGCACTGCTGGGCAACGCGGTCGTGCTGCCGATCGGCGGCGCTGACATGCCGGTCGTCATCTCGCTGCTCAACGCCTTCACGGGGCTCTCTGCCGCCGCTACCGGCATGGCGCTGAACAACCCGGCGCTGATCGTCGCGGGCATGATCGTTGGCGCGTCGGGATCGATCCTGACCAACCTGATGGCGGTGGCGATGAACCGCTCGATCCCGTCGATCGTCGCCGGTGGCTTCGGCGGCGGTGGCGCGGTCGCCGGCGCCGTCGGCGCCGGCGAGCACCAAGGGACGGTGCGTTCCACCAGCGCGGCCGACGCCGCGATCCAGCTCGCCTACGCCAGCCGCGTCGTGGTCGTGCCGGGCTACGGCATGGCTGTCGCTCAGGCTCAGCACGCGGTGCGCGAGCTGACCAAGGAGCTTGAGGCCCGCGGGGTGGAGGTCAGCTACGCGATTCATCCCGTTGCCGGGCGCATGCCCGGCCACATGAACGTGCTGCTGGCCGAGGCCGACGTGCCTTACGACCAGCTCAAGGAGATGGACGACGCAAATCCCGAGTTTCAGCGCACCGACGTCTCGCTGGTGATCGGCGCCAATGACGTCACCAACCCGGCGGCCAAGAACACGCCCTCCTCGCCGATCTACGGGATGCCGATCCTTGAGGTTGCCGACTCGCGTTCGGTGATCGTGATCAAGCGCTCCATGAATCCCGGCTTCGCCGGCATCGAGAACGAGCTGTACTTCGACCCGAAGACCTCGATGCTGTTCGGCGACGCCAAGTCGGCGGCGAGCGAGATCACCGCCGAGCTCGCCGGCCTGTAGAGGGCCCTGCATCACCCGTCAGGGCTGCGCACACGCCCGCGTCGATCGACCGGCGGCTCCGTTGGCAAGCGGCTGATAGCCGGCGTCTTACGCCAACTTGGCACGTATTGCAGACAACGCATGCCTTGTCATCGGAGTACGACGTGTCTTACATTCAACTGAGGAGAGGAGACATAGGCATATAAGGGGTCAGTATTTCGGCGCAGGGGTGCACATCTTCGAGTCACAGATGGCTCGCGCTCGCGCTCGGGGCGCTGGCGCTGACGTTGCCGGCGGCGGTGGTCTACGGGGGGAAGGACGGGCCGCTGCCCTACCGGCAAGTGAGCGCCAGGTCGGCACCCCCGCCCCGAGCGAGTGCGAGCGTCGTTGGTGGGCAGAGCGCGTCGATCACACAGTTTCCATTTCAGGTGGCCCTGTACGACACACGCGCCGGGTCGGCCGCGGGCGGCTTCTTCTGCGGAGGGGTGATCGTCGACGCCACCCACGTGGCGACGGCGGCCCACTGTGTCGCCGGCGCTCAGTCGAGCGCCGGACAGCTGGCGGCTCTGGCGGGATCGAGCAGCCTTGCCGGCGAAGCCGGTGAGCTGCGCGCCGCGGTGCGCTCGATCGCAATCGACCCTCACTACAGCGCCTCCAGCAGCTCATTCGACGTGGCCTTGCTGACGCTGGCCGAGCCGCTGTGGAGCGGCGCGCAGGCGCCGAACGCCGACGGCGCGGCACGGATAGCGCCGGTCACGCTCGATCGCGCCGGCGCGCAGGCTGCCGCCGATCCCAACGCCTCGCCCGCGCCCACCGTTCTCGCCAGCGGCTGGGGCGATGTCAACCCGGCGCCCGGTCGTGTGCCTTCCTATCCGACGCGGCTGCGCTCGGTGCGGATGGCGCTCGTGTCCGACTCGCTCTGCGAAGAACAGTACGCGGCGATCGAACAGCCGATCACGGCCAGCATGATCTGCGCCGGCGGCGGACGCACGCACCTGGACACGTGTTACGGCGACAGCGGCGGCCCGCTGCTGGCCGATCGCGATAGCCCGGCGCGCCCTCCACAGGATTACGTGCTCGTCGGGCTGGTCGACTTCGGCAACGGCTGTGCTCAGAGCGGCTACGCCGGCGTGTACACGCGTGTTGCCAACAGCGAGGTGATGGGCTTTCTGCTCTCCGGCATCGGTCGCGGGCCGCGCTCGGTAGCGGCACAGGCCAAGCACAAGAAGAAGAAGCGCAAGCGGCATCGCCACCGCTAGCGACGTGGCTGCAGGATGGGTGGCTCAGCGTAGGCGCGCCGGCGGCAGGTACCGGTACAGGCCGGGGCGCACCAACGTGGAGTTGCGGATTGTCCAGGCCGTGGTCGGCGTACAGTTGCGAGCAGCCCTACAGGGACGCGACACGATCGCGAAACGCACGGCGCCGACGCGCACGAGCGCGCGCAGTTGCGCCACCGAGACGCGTATCCCGTCAACCGTGCGCAGGAACAGGACCGGCTGACCATCGTTGGCGATCAGGCCGACGACGGCCAGCGGATTGGTGGCTGCGGCCTCATAGCGGGCGCCGTCGCGGTGAGCGCGCAGGTAGGCGCTGTACTGGTCGCCAGAGCCGGTCGGGTTGGCGTCGCTTGTGCGCGATTCGATCTCCTCGATCGACGCCCGCGCGGGGGCGGCCAGCGCCACCAGCAGCAACGCCGCCAGTGCGGGCGCGCGCACCGGTTGCCTGAGCATGCCCCCCGCGCGAGCGAGCAGGTAGGCGCCGGCCAGGCCGATCGTTGCCGCCACGGCCGGTGTCAGAGCTTCCAGGTAGCGCGGCTGGAGATGACCCATGAAGCTGAACAGCAGATAGCCGATCGCAAGCCAGACCAGCAGCGCCATCGCCAGCCAGCGGACGGTACGCTGATCGCGGCCGCGCGCCGAGGCCAGAGGCCACAAGCGTCGGTCCGGGTCACGCAGCCACAGCGCCAGCGCCAGGCCCGCCAGCAGCAGGGCTACCAGCAGCCCGACCCCGACCAGGCGCGCGTAGTGGGGCTGGCCGCTGCCGAGCAGTCGCAGGGCGCCGGCCGGGGTATAGAAGCCGTATGGCGAGGATTCCCGGCTTTTCCCGGTCAGCCGTTCGATGCCGTTGTAGACGAAGATCGCGCGATAGATGCTGCCGGTGCGCGAGCCCTGCGGGAATGGTCGTGCGCTGAGCGGCGTCAGTGAGGCGGTGAAGGCCCACGCCATCGCCACCACAACCAGCGCAGCAGCCGAAGCGACGGCCAATCGTGCGCGTCGTCGCGGCTCGGCGGCGGCCCACCACAACAGCGCCAGTGCCGGCAACGGCACCAGCGCCTGTAGCAGCTTGACGTTGAAGGCCAGCGCCACCAGTGCCGCGCTGGCCAACACCCAACGCTGGCGCCGGCCTTGCACGGCCACGATTGCAGCCCACAGCGCGGCTACGAGCAGCGCTGCCATGACCGAGTCCATCGTGTCGCTGCGGGCAGTCAGCACCGCCACCGGCAGCATTGCCAGCGTCAGCGCCGCGAGGCTGCCAGCCAGGCGGCCACAGGCGCGCGTTATCGCCGCGTACAGCAGCGCCACGGCGGCGGTGCCGCCAAGCGCCTCGGGCAACGCCAACGCCGTGCGGTTGAATCCGAGCATCTTGGTGGCGGCGACCTGCAGCCACAGGTCGATCGGCGGCTTGTCGATCGCGAGCGTTGCGCCCGGGTCGATCGCGCCGAAGAAGAAATTGTGCCAAGACAGCCCCATGCTGCGCACGGCCGCGTCGTAGAAAGGGTTGGCCCGGGCTTGGTCGATCGCCCACAGTCGCAGCAGCGCCGCCAGCGCGACGATTGCCACCGGCACGATCCAGCCGCGCCAGTCGCGCAGGCGTTCAGACGCTCGCCACTTGCTGCGCGCAGCCGCACCGAGCGGCGCGCTCGCGTCCGGGGATGGTGCGGGCTGTGGTCGGCGCGCCATCGGCGCCAGAGCGTACTCTGGCAAGGTGATCGCGCGCGAAGATGCCTTGCAGGCAATGGCTGCCGAGGAGTTCGACCTGGTCGTTGTCGGCGGCGGCATCACCGGCGCCGGCGTTGCGCTTGACGCCGCATCGCGTGGCTACAGCGTCGCGCTGGTTGAGCGCGCCGACTACGCCTCGGGAACATCCAGCCGCTCCAGCAAGCTCGTGCACGGCGGCCTGCGCTACCTGCAGAACTTCGATCTGGGGCTCGTGCGCGAGGCGCTGCTTGAGCGTCAGCTGCTGGTGGCGCTGGCACCACACCTGGTGCGCCCACTGCCGCTGGTCGTTCCCGCCTTCGAAGGAGCGCGGCTGGACCGGCTGATGGGGGTGGGACTGAACCTCTACGACGTGATGTCGGTAGCCGACCGCCGCGCCGTCGGCGAGCGCCTGCGCTCGCGCCGAGGGCGTCGTACACGTGGGGATCGTGAGGTGGCCGAGCGTGACGCCGAAGCTGACGCCGGCGCCGTCACGGCCGTGCTTGAGCGCGGCGAATCGTGGAGCCCAGAGCGCCATCGGATCGTCTCCGGCGAGGAGGTGATGGAGCTGCTACCGGCGCTGGCCGGTCGCGATCCGACCAGCGGCTACCTGTTCTATGACTGTCAGACCGACGACGCCCGCCTGGTCTTGACCGTGCTCGGTGAGGCCGAGCGCTTTGGCGCCGTTTGCGCCAATCGCGTGACGGCAACCGCGCTGTTGGAGCGTGACGGGCGTGCCTGTGGCGTGCGCGCGCGCGACGTCGAGGACGGCGCCGAGTTCGATTTGCGGGCTGTCAACGTGGTCAACGCTACAGGCGTCTGGGCGGACGGTCTACGGCCGCGCGACCGATCGGAGATCGGCCGGCGCGACGAGGACGAGCTGGATGAGGGGGTCCAAATCCGGCCGAGCCGGGGCACACACCTGACGCTGCCGCACGAGCGCCTGCCGCTGGTGGCCGGCGCGATCGTGCCGGCAGGCGGCGGCCGCTCGATCTTCGCTCTGCCCTGGCTCGGACGAACCCTGATCGGCACTACCGACAACGATTACGAGGGACCGCTCGATCACATTGCGCCTTCTACTGAGGACGTCGCGTATCTGCTCGATGCGGTCAACGAGTTCTTCGGCTCGGATGTCGAGCCGGGCGAGGTGAGTGGAGCTTTCGCCGGGGTGCGGCCGCTGATCTCAAGCGGCGACAGCAAGAAGTCGGTGGACATCTCGCGCAAGGCTGAGCTGTACGAGACTTCCAGCGGCATGATCACGATCACCGGTGGCAAGCTCACCACCTGGCGGCGAATGGCCAAGGCGACCGTTGACAGGTTGGTCGAGCGCGAAGCGCGGGAGGCCCCATGTCGAACCGCTGAGATACCGCTCGGGCAGCCGGTCAACGGGCAGGACTTGCCTGTCCTCGCCGGCGTGCCCGATTCCGCGCGCGCCGCGTTGGCCGGCCGCTACGGCTACGCCGCGCACGAGGTGCTGGCATTGGCCGGTGAGGATCCCCGGCTGGCGCGCCCGATCCAGCCGGGTCTACCCGACCTGATGGCCGAGGTGGTGCTGGCGGCGCGACGCGAGCAGGCACGCAGCATCGGAGACGTACTGTTGCGTCGTACCCGACTTGGCCTGTTGGCGGCGCGAGAGCTGTGCGAGCAGACAGGCACAGCGGTTGAGTCGGTTGGCGAGCTGCTTGGAGAGGAGCTCGGCTGGGATTTCGATCGCCGCCGACGCGAGGTGCAGCGATTCCGCCGGGAGGCACGCGACGAGGGCATTGTGGTGGGCGCGTGAGCACTCGGCTGGTGCTGCGGGCCGGCATGCACACGCTCCAGGTTGGCGAGCGGCCGCTGTTGATGGGGGTCGTCAACGCCTCGGCCGACTCCTTCAGCGACGGTGGTCGTTATCGGACGCTGCAGCAGCGCGTCGAGCTGGCTGCCGAGCAACTGCGCGGCGGAGCCGACATCCTCGACGTCGGCGGCGAGTCGGCCAGCACCGATCGGCCGGCCGTCGCCGAGGCCGATGAGATCGAGCGAGTGGTTCCGTTGATCGCGCGACTCACCGGCGAACTTGGCGCGCTCGTCTCGATCGACACGTACAAGCCGGCTGTCGCCCGGGCGGCGATCGCCGCCGGGGCGTCGATCGTCAACGACGTCAGCGGGTTGCGCGACCCAGAGCTTGCACGAGTGTGCGCACAGACGGGGTCGGCGCTCGTATTGATGCACACACACGCGGCGCCCAAGCAACGCCTACAAGAGCCTGGGCTTTACGCGGATGTCATGCAGGACGTGCTCGACTTCATCGGCGAGCGGATCGAGGTTGCCATGCGGGCTGGAGTTGAGCGCGAGCAGTTGATTGTCGATCCCGGCCCCGATTTCGCCAAGACGCCGATGCAGACGATCGAGTTGTTGCATGCGTTGCCGCGCCTGCACGAGCTGGAACGGCCGGTGTTGATGGCGATCTCGCGCAAGGACTTCATCGGTGCCCTAACGCGGCGAGCGCCGCGGGAGCGGCTGGCGGGCACGTTGGCAGCGTTGGCCCACGGGCTCGAGGGTGGCGCCCAGTTGTTTCGCGTGCACGACGTTGCCGCGGCGGCAGATTTCATCGCGGTGCGCTCGGCTCTGCGCGGCGAGCGCGTCACCGACGGTGAGCTTGTGCTTGCCGAGGAGCTTCGTCACGACCGCACGCTCGGCTAGGGTCTTACACGCAAATAGTGGGTGCCGGCTGCTGTCCAACGCGGCCGGACGCCAACCGCCCTGGCCACATACACAAGGAGAAACAAGATGACCGTGCTTGACCGCTCTGAGCTGGAGGCAAGCTCGCTAGCCGATCTGCACCAGATCGCCGACCAGATCGGACTGGAGGGCTTTCGCCGTCTGCGCAAGGCCGACCTGATTGACACGATCCTCGGCGAGCCCGGCAGCGAGCCCGGCAGCGAGCCCGGCGGTGAGGTTGCTGATGAGCCCGATGGGAACGAGGGCGAGGCCGCTGAGCGCACCGCTCGCCCTGCCCGCCGTTCGCGTTCGCGCTCACGCTCTCCGCGCCGCGACGGGAGTGCTTCAGCCGGGCAGGACGACGTCGAGGCCGTGACCGACGGGGTTGTCGAGATCCTCGCCAACGGCTCGGCGCTGCTGCGCGTGAGCCTGCCGCAGGAGTCCGATCGCGACGTATACGTGTCGGCGGCGCAGGTGCGCCGCTGCGAGTTGGTGCCCGGCGACCGCGTCAGTGGCCCGACGCGCCCGCCGCGGCGCTCAGAGCGCCATCCTTCGCTCGTACGAGTGGAGACGATCAACGGCGCGTCCGCCGACTCGGTCAGCGAGGGCACGCGCTATGACGAGCTTGCCGTCGCGTATCCAAGCGAGCATCTGACCTTCGGCTCTGAGGACCCGACGTTGAAGGCGATCGAGTGGCTGACGCCGATCGGCCGGGGCTCGCGCGTGACGATTGTCGGAGCGGAGCGCTCGGGCAAGACCGAGGCGTTGCGGCAGATCGCGGTCGCGCTGAACGGGCGCGAGGGCCTGGAGCTGACACTGGTGCTGGCAGGGGCGCGGCCGGAGGAGGTAGCCGAGTGGGCCGACGGAGAGCTGGAGTTGGCAGCGGCGCTCAGCTTTGCCGCTTCGGCGGATGCCCAGGCGCAGGCGGTCGAGGCCGCCGTCGAGACGGCCAAGCGGCTCGCCGCGCGCGGCGCTGACGCCGTCGTTTTGATCGACGGGCTCGGAGGTCTGCACCCGCACGCCGCTCGCAAAGCGCTGGCCGCCGCTCGCAACTTGCGTGAGGGAGGCTCACTGACGGTGATCGCTACGGCGCCGACGCCGCTCGGCGGTGAGACGACCGTTATCGTGCTCGACGCGCTGTTGGCCGGCAGCGGTCGCTTTCCGGCGCTTGACCTGGTGCGTAGCGGCACGCTGCGGCCTGAGCTGCTGGTTGGCGAGGATGGGGCTGCGGCGATCGCCCGCGCCCGTGCGGCCGCGATCGATGGCTAACGGCGGTAGGCGACACGGCCCCAGGATGGCTCGGGGGCGAGCTCGATCGGCTCGCCGCCGCCGTCCTGCTGCACGTATACGAAGCTGCCCGTCTCCTCGATGAAGCAGAACTCCAGCTCTCCCTCGTTGACGCGCTGGTCGAGCCAAGCGCTGCGGAACACGAGCCGGCGCAACCAGTGCACGAGCGAGCGCTCGGCCGGGCCGACCAGGTCAGGCCAGCAATCGTTGACGTGCTCGCCCAGTTCGGAGGCCGGGTCGGAGACGTCGCCGTTGACGGCCAGGTTCACGAGGTCCTCCAGCTCGTCCTCGCCAAGACGGCCGCCAACGAAGCCGAGCTTGAGCGCCGCCTGCTCGCAGCGCTCGGAGAAGTCGCGCTCGTTGAAGGTGAAGCGCAGGTCGCCGTATTCGAGAACGAAGTCCTGGCCGGAGTCGTAGTTGCCTCGCCGCATCGCGTCGGGATCATAAGTTGAACTCCTTTGCCGCCGTCCAGTCTGCACGGGATTTTGCAGGTGCGCGAGCTATACGCTCCAGGCTGAGATGGCACGTCTAACAGAGCATGGCCTGCGCCGATCGGTCGGCGTGCCGGGGCTGTTCGCAACCGCGTACGGCAACGTCGGCTCCTCGATCTACTACGCGCTCGGGCTCGTCGCCGCGCACGCGCTCGGGCTCACCCCGCTGGTTTTCGTGTTCGCCGGCGGCCTGTTCGCGCTGACCGCCAAGACGTACGCCGAGGGCGCTTCGATGTACCCCGAAGCGGGGGGGTCATCGTCGTTCGCACGCCACGCCTTCAACGAGCTCGTCTCCTTTTTTGCGGGCTGGGCGCTGAGCCTCGACTACATCCTCACGATCGCGATCTCGGCTTTCTTTGTGCCGCACTATCTGAGCGCCTTCCCGGGCCTGAGCGGCCTCAACCACAACCCCGGCGACATCTTCGGTGGGTTGGTAGTGGTGGCGGCGCTAGCGGCCCTGAACATCAGGGGCCTGGGCGAGTCGGCCAAGCTCAACTTCATCCTCGCCGTCGTCGACCTCTCGACGCAGGTTCTATTGGTAGCTATTGGCGCCTTCCTGGTGCTCAACCCGTCGCTGCTGATCCACCAGGTGCACCTCGGCGTCGCGCCCAGCTGGCACGAACTGATCTTCGCGCTCTCGCTTGCCATGCTCGCCTATACCGGCATCGAGACGGTCTCAAACATGGCCGAGGAGGCGCGCGACCCGGGCAGGCAGGTGCCCAAGGCCGTCAATCTGGTCGTGCTCGCGGTGCTTGGCGTGTACTTGGGCATCTCGCTGGTGGCGCTCTCAGCGCTGCCCGTAACGCACGTTCCCGGCCATCCGCACCAGTACCAGACGTTGCTAGGGGTGGAAGGCAGCGGCGGCTTCCAAAACGATCCCGTGCTGGGCATCGTCTCGCGGCTGGGGTTGCACGGCGCGGTCCTGCACATATCCCAGTATTACGTGGGCATTCTCGCGGCGACGATCCTGTTCATCGCCACCAACGCCGGCATGATCGGCATCTCGCGGCTGTCGTGGTCGTTGGCCGAGCATCGACAGCTGCCGGGAATCTTCTCGCAGCTACACCCACGCTTTCGCACTCCCTGGTTCACGATCCTGTTCTTCTCGGGGCTCGCCGGGCTGCTGGTGCTTTACGGCAATACCAACGTGCTCGGCAACCTCTACTCGTTTGGCGCGTTGCTGTCGTTCACGGTGGCGCACATCGCCGTGCTGGCGCTGCGCGTCCGCCAGCCCGATCGCGAGCGGCCATACCGGTTGCCGTGGAACGTCCGCGTTCGCGGCTATCAGATCCCGCTGACCGCGGTGATCGGCGCGATCGGCACGTTCACCGTGTGGGTGGTTGTGGTCATTACACACCAGGAGGCACGCACCGTCGGCATCCCCTGGATGGTGCTCGGCATGTGCGGCTACGTCTACTATCGCCGCCGCCAGGGCCTCGACCTGTTCAGCACGCACCGGCTGCCCAAACCGGAGCGGCCCGCGGACTTTCAGGCGCTTGGCTACAAGACCGCGCTGGTGCCGATCTTTGGCGGCGATGTGTCCGCCAGCGCGCTCACCAGCGCGGCCAAGCTGATCGGCGAAGAAGGGATTGTGTACGCGGTGTTCGTGCTGCCGGTGCCCAGCCAGCTGTCGTTGGAGTCAGGCCTTGAGAGCGAGGAGGCCGAAGGGCGCGCGGTGCTTGAGAGCGCGCGCATCAAGGCGCGCCGCTCGAACATCAAGATCCGCACGGGACTGATCCGCACCCGCAACCCCGGCGCCGCCCTGGTTGAGGAGGCCCACCGTGTCGGGGCCGATGTGATCTATTGGTCGACGATCCACGCGCCGGTCGGCGAGCAGCGGATCGGGCCGACGGCCGCCTATCTGCTTGCCAAGCGGCCCTGCCGGGTGATCATCGAGACGGAGAATCGCCCGCGTGGGAGGTCGACGCCCGAGCGGGCGCCATTGCCGGCTTAGAAGGGCGCTAGGAGAGTCCGAGCACGGCCTTGTAACGGCTGACGCTGCCCTGGCTGCTCGCGCCCGCCGTCAACGTCCCGAGCGATTTCAGATAGGGCACTAGGTTCGACACGCCCGGGCTCTGGGTGAGGCCGACGCCTTCCAGGAAGCCGAGCAGCGTCGGGAATTCCACGATCAAGCTGGGTTCGAGGCCGCCGCCAAGTGTCGCGGCGGCGCTTGAGTAGGCGGCGGACGTGGACAGCGTTGCCGAGGGGGAAAGCGCTCCTTCAACCGACTGCTGCCCGAGCCCGAGCACGAACTTGCCGGCGCCGTCGGCGATGAAGATCACGGCGGGGAAGCCCTGCAGCTTGACGCTCTTGGCGGCATCGGTGCCGGGAATCGATGCGTTGGCGACCACGGCGCCCGCTGCGTGCATCAGGCCCGCCAGCTTCGCCACGGCCGCCTGTGAGGCGGCCGGGTTCTTGGATGCGATCACCAGTGCTGCTTGCAGGTTGAACAGGCTGCTGCCGCTGACGAACATCGCGCCGGGACCGGCCCACGAGCCAAACGTCTGCTGCAGGTGCGCGCCTGGCGCCGACAGCGTTTTGAACACGCGTTCGATGCTTGGGCCGCCGAAGTTGGCAAAGACGGTCGAGCTGCCGAGCGAGGCAACGCCCTGCAGCAACCCAAGCGCGCGGGGCAGGTTGGCGCCCGTGTCGCCGACGCCGGCCGCCAGCCAGGCGCTCGCCGGCAGCTCGCCGAGCGCCTGTGCGCCTTCGCTCCCGAACAGAGGCTTGGTCGTGCCGGTGGTGTGGGCTTCGCCCTGCAGCGAGATCGCGCTGCCGGTCCCCGTCACTGTCAACGATGCCGACTGAACGCCGTGCAGGAACTGGCTCGCCAGCGAGGAGAACTGCGCGCCGGTGGCGCCGCTGCCGGCGCCAGTTGCGCCGAGGAGCGCTTCGGGCTTGGCATAGATGCTTGCGATCGTGTCGCTTGAAGGCTTGACGTAGCCGCTGGCGTTGGCGTAGGAAGGACCGCCGAGCGAAGTGTCGATGACGGCGTGCAACGAGGCTTCGCTGCCGATCACCGCGAAGTCCTTGACCATTCCCTCAGCTAGGCCACTGGGCGCGACGTGGAAGGAGATGCCGCGATAGCGGTCTGAGTGCGCCCCCAGCGCGGCGGCCTGCTTGCTGAGGAACGAGTTGGCGGCGCCGGCGTCGGAGGTCGAGAGCACGATCGCTCCCTGTGTGCCCTGAGCGCTGAGCGCGCCGATGTCAAGCACCGAAGAGAGGCCGCTCAGGCCGCCCTGCAGCAGCGACTGCAGCGAGCCTGCGCTCTGCGTGAGCTTGCCGGCGTTCAGGGAAGTCAGGAAGATCGCGGCGCGTTCCCCAATCCAGGGGGAGAGGTCGCGCTTGTATTCGAGCTTGGCGCCAGGGCTCGCCAGCAGCGTCTGCGCGAGGCTTGCGTACGGTTCGGCCAGATGCGTGAGCTTGCTCGCGGCGACAGCGGCGGCGGCGCGGGAGCCGCCGGCCGGCTTGAGCGCGACGTTCGCGACCAGCGGCGCCGAAGCCGGAGTCAGTCCGGCCGGGTCGGCGCTGCCGGAGCCGGAGGAGCCGCCACAGCCGGCGGCGCCGGCGGCGATCGCCAGTAGGGCGGGGGCGGCGGCGCATACGCGCCGCCAGCGGCGAGCGGGGTGATTGCTGGGCAAAGGGTCCTCTCCTTGCGCGGTGCCGGTGTGGCGATCGCAGTCTCGCAACAAACGTTACAGCGACAGGCTTTGCATGGCGCCGTGCAAATTTGAGCCAGGCGGCGGGAGATTGCCTCCCACCGCCGAAAACAGCCTTTTAGCAGGCATTTCTATTGCGATTGCGCACGTTTGGAGGCCTGGGTGGGAGAAAATGTGCAATTCGACTTGCGTTGTGGGGGAAAGTGGGGTAAGTTCGCGGCAGTGAGCCGTGGTGGAGGAGTTCCTCCCACCCCTCCACTGCGGCTCTCAACCACTTCGACCCGGCTTCCAAAGTGGCTTTCCGCGGCACCTTCGACCACACTCTCGACGCCAAGAATCGGCTCACCGTCCCGGCCCGCTACCGGGCCGCGTTGTCAGAGGGGGTTGTGCTGGCGATGCCGGTGGACCTGAAGCCCTACGTCGGCGTCTGGCGCCCGCAGGACTACGAGCACTACACCGAGCGCTCGCTGGCCGAGCTGCCGCCGCTGTCGGCGCGACTGACCGAGCTGGAGCGCTTCTTCTATGGCAGCTCGCAGGACGCCGACCTGGATGCCGCCGGCCGGATCATGGTGCCGGGCTTCCTTGGCGAGCACGCCGGCCTGGGCAAAGACGTCGTTGTCGTCGGCGCCGGCGAGCGCATGGAGCTATGGGATCGCAATGCCTGGCAAGAGCATCGACCGGCGCTGCTCGGCAGCGTCGCCGAAATTACCGCGCGAGTTGACCATCCTGCTTGACATGGCCACGACGCACACCCCGGTGCTCGCGGACGAGCTGCTTGGGCTGATCGACCCTCAGCCCGGCCAGCTGGTCGTCGACTGCACTTTCGGCGGCGGTGGACACGCGCGCATGGTCGCCGAGCAACTCGGCCCAACCGGCACGCTGGTCGCGATCGACCGTGATCCATTGGCCGAGGAGCGCTTCCTGGAGCTTGCCGAGCAGGTGTCCTGCTCGATGCGCTTCCTACGCGGGGGCTACGCCGAGGGGCTAGAGCTGCTTGGTTGTGAGCGAGCTCGCGCCGACGCGGTCTATTTCGACTTGGGGATGTCCTCGATGCAGGTGGACACGCGCGAGCGTGGCTTCTCTTACTCCTACGACGCGCCGCTTGACATGCGCATGGACCCCGAGCAAGAGCTGAGCGCGCGGGAGATAGTCGGCAGCTGGGACGAGCGCCGCCTGGCGGCGATCCTGCGCGGGCTGGGCGAGGAGCGCTATGCCACGCAGATCGCGCGCGCGATCGTCAGGCGCCGGGTGCTGAGCCCGATTGACACGACGCTTGAGCTGGTGGACGTGATCGTCTCGGCGATCCCCGCGCCGGCTCGCTTTGCCGGCGGCCATCCAGCCAAGCGCAGCTTCCAAGCGCTGCGGATCGCGGTCAACGACGAGCTGGGCCAGCTCGACGCGGCACTGCCACTGGCCTGGCAGCTGTTGCGCGACGGTGGCACGCTGGCCGGGATCTCTTTCCACTCGCTGGAGGACAGGCGCGTAAAGCGCTTCTTGGCCGACCGCGCGAGGGGCTGCGTCTGCCCACCTGACCTACCGGTGTGCGCTTGTGGCCACCAGCCCGAGGCAAGCCTCGTCACACGCGGCGGGATCGTGCCGTCGGCAACCGAGACGGACCGCAACCCGCGTTCCGCCTCGGCGCGCCTGCGGGCCGCGGTCAAGCTGAAAACCAGTCCAGCAGATCAAGGAGGCAGGCGATGACACCACCCGCTGCCGCCGTCGCCGAGCCGCTGCCACGGCGACGACACTCGACCAAGCGCACACCGGTGCGCCATCCACGCCGTGTGTCCGGTCCGGCCGCGCCCGCACGCACGTCGCAGCCGCGGCACAGCCGTCAGACATCCCGAGCGGCAAGCGAGACGCAGGCGCGCGGACTGGCGCTGCTGGGACTGGACGCTTATCGCCGCGTCGCCGACAGCGCGCTGCTTGACCGGCTCGTGCGCGGGCGGCTGTGGATCGGGCTGCTTGCCTTTGGCCTGATCGGGATAGTCGCGATGCAACTGATGGTGCTCAAGCTCAATACCGGCATCGGCGCGACGCTCGGGCGGGCTGCCGACCTGCAGCGCGCCAACGCCCAGTTGCGAATCGAAGCGGCGAGCGGATCCGGCGAAGGACGGATCGAGCCGTTGGCCGCGGCCACTGGAATGACATTCGCGACATCGGGGAGCGTGCATTTCGTCTCCTCCAGCCCCGTTGCCGACACAGCTCGCGCCGCACAAGTGCTCTCGCAGCCGATCCAGCCGCACGAAAGCGTCGCCACCACCAGCGTGCAAGCAAGCGTGGGGACGAGCGAAAGCGAAGCGAGCACCGCAGCGGCATCGAGCGCCACAGGCGAAGCCGGCGCGGCCGAACCGCTCTCCCAATCGAGCGAAGCGAGCTCGGCCGGCTCCGCTGAAAGTGGTGCTACGGCCGAAAGTCCCAGCAGCGAAGCTGCGCCGGCGACTACCAGCGAACCGGAAGCGTCGGCCTCAGCGGCCGGCGGTGTGGCGGCCGGTCACTGACCTATGGCGACCATTCAGCACCGTGTGGGACAGCTGTTCGCCCTTTTCGTTCTGTTGCTGCTCTTGGCCGCCGCCCGTACCCTGTATCTGGGTGGACCGCACAGCGGCGCGCTGCGCCGTGCCGCCCAAACGCAGCAGCTGACCGACGAAACCGTGCCGGCCCAGCGCGGCACGATCACCGATCGCAACGGGATCGCGCTCGCCATCTCCGAGCCGGCTGAGCAACTGAGCGCCGATCCATACCTGGTCAAATCGCCGCTGCGGGCCTCGCAGCGGCTGGCGCCGCTGTTGGGACTGACGCAGGCGCAGGTGCTGGCCAAGCTCAGCGAGAACAGCGGCTTCGTCTACCTTGCGCACGCGCTGCCCTACAACCAAGCCAAGCAGGTGCTGGCGCTGCGCATCCCCGGTGTGCAGGGCGTGCCGACGATGCGACGCGTCTATCCGCGCGGTTCGCTGGCCGGGCAGGTGCTCGGCTTCGTCGGCGGGGAAGAAGGCGTCGGTCGGATGGGGCTTGAGTACGCACTGAACTCGCAACTGGCGGGTCGAGCCGGCAAGCGCCAAGTCGTCAGCGACGCGATCGGCCAGCCCGTCTCGATCGCCGAATCGCGGCCCGAGCGACCCGGGCGCTCGCTGACGCTGACGCTCGACGCCAACATCCAGCAGCGCGCCGAAGACGTGCTGGCGGCGGTGGGTAGCGACTTTCACCCCAAGGACGCGACCGCGATCGTGATGCAGCCGCGTACCGGCGCGATCCTGGCTATGGCCAACTGGCCTGCCGCCAATCCCAACGAACCGGGCGCCAATGCCGTCGAAGCGTTCCAGGACCGCGCCGTCAGCTTCAACTACGAACCGGGCTCGACCTTCAAGTCGGTCGTCGTCTCCGGCGCGCTGCAGGAAGGGCGCATCACTCCCGGCAGCGGCTTTGAAATACCCGACCAGATCGAATTGGGTGGTCGCACGATCCACGACGACACCGAACACGCCACCGAGTCGCTGACGACTTCGCAGATCCTGGCGCAGTCCAGCAATGTCGGCGCGATCAAGATCGGGCAGATCGAGGGTCCGTACCGCTTCAACGAATGGGTGCACCGCTTCGGCTTCGGCTTGCGCACGGATGTCGACCTGCCGAGCGAGGAAAGCGGAGCGACGCTGCCGCTGTCGCGCTATTCAGGCTCGTCGATGGGCAACCTGCCGATCGGGCAGGGGGAGCTGGTCACACCGATCCAGATGGCCACTGCCTACTCGGCGATCGCCAACGGCGGCGTGCTGCCGCGACCGCACATAGTCCAGGCAATCGGTGGACAACCGGTTCGCCGGGCCCCCGGTCGGCGGGTCGTCTCGGCGACGACCGCCTCCGAGCTGCGCGAAATGCTCAAGGGAGTGCTGGCCGCCGGTGGCACCGCGAGCGAGGTCTCGGTGCCCGGGTACACGTTGGCCGGCAAGACCGGCACTGCCAGCAAGATCGATCCGAAGACCGGCGAATACTCCAAATCCGCCTACGTGGCCTCCTTCGTCGGCTTTGCGCCCGCGTCCGACCCGAAGCTGCTGGCCGCCGTGATCGTCGACGAACCGCAAGACCTGTCGATCTACGGCGGCGTGGCTGCCGCGCCCGCGTTCGGGCAGATCATGGAATTCGCGCTGCCGTACCTGGGCATCTCGCCGCGCTAGCGAGGCCCGTCGCGGCCTGGCCGTAGACTCACGGGCCTTGCCACCGCGGGGCCACAAGCGATGAGACTGGCTGAGCTGACGGGCGCGGACGTACCGGGCCTGCTGGGCGTATCGCCGGGGTGCGAGGACGTCGAGATTGCCCAACTGGCCTACGACAGCCGCGCTGTCGCTCCGCGGGCGCTGTTCTTCTGCGTGCCGGGCCACGAGCGCGACGGCCACGAGTTCGCGGTGGCCGCCGTGGCGAGCGGAGCGGCGGCGCTGGTGCTGGAGCGCTCGCTTGGGTTGGGAGTGCCGGAGCTTTTGGTTGAGTCGGTGCGCGACGCGATGGGCCCGATCGCCGTCCGCTTCTATGACGATCCGACGTCGCGGTTGCAGGTGTTGGGGGTGACCGGCACCAACGGCAAGACGACAAGCGCGCATCTGCTGCGCCACTTGATCGAAGCGCAGGGCGAGCGTTGTGGCCTGCTTGGCACCGTGCGCACAGTGATAGCCGGTAGCGAGCGCGATGCCGATTGGGGCTCGATTCCCCATTCGAGGCACGCGGCGGGAGCGCCAATCGGCCAACGCACGACACCGGAGGCGATCGATCTGCAGCGCGATTTTCGCGCGATGCTCGACGGCGGCGATGCCTATTGCGCGATGGAGGTCTCCTCGCACGCGCTGTCGCTGCAACGCACGCGCGGCACGCGCTTTGCCGCAGCGATCTTCACGAACTTGACCCAGGACCATCTGGATTTCCACGCGACGATGGAGGACTACTTCCAGGCCAAGCGGCAGCTGTTCCTACCGGTCGATGGGTTGCCGGCCCCGGCCGTCAGCGTCGTCAACGTGGACGATCCCTACGGCCGCCGGCTGGTCGGTGAGCTCGACCGCGCCGTCACCTTTGCAATCGACGGCGACGCCGACTATCGCGCGCACCATCTGCGAACAGATCTGTCCGGCTCGCGCTTCCGCCTGAGCACGCCGGACGGCGAGCGCAGCATCAGCCTGCCGCTGGCCGGCCGCTACAACGTCGCCAACGCGCTCGCTGCGCTGGCTGCCTGCCACGCGCTCGGGGGGCAGCTGGATGTGCTGGTCGCGGGCCTCGAAAGCGGGGTGCGCGTGCCGGGTCGTCTGGAGCCGGTCGAGGAGGGGCAGGGGTTTGCCGTGCTGGTCGATTACGCGCACACGCCGGATTCGCTTGAGAACGTGCTCAGCGCGGCCCATGGGCTCGGCGACGGGCGTGTGATCTGCGTGTTCGGCGCCGGTGGCGATCGCGATCGCGGCAAGCGGCCCCTGATGGGGGAGATCGGGGCGCGGCTGGCCGACGTGCTGGTGGTCACCTCGGACAATCCGCGCTCCGAGGACCCCGAGCAGATCCTGGCCGAAATCATGGCCGGCGCGCGCTCGGCCGAGCGGCCGGCACGGGCGCCTGCGGTCGAGGCGCAGGTCGACCGCCGCGCCGCGATCGAGCGCGCCGTCGACATCGCCCGTGACGGCGACGTGCTCGTGATCGCGGGCAAGGGGCACGAGCAGGGCCAGGAGCTGGCAGGTGGGATGAAGGTTCCCTTCGACGACGTCACGGTCGCGCGCGAAGCGCTGCGCTGCCGCCGCCAGACGAAGGCCGCGACGGGGGCGCGCGGCGGCTGATGGGCAGGGTCCTGATCGGCGGCACCGCTGCCCTGCTCATCTGCATATTCCTCTCGCCGAAGTTCATCGAGTTCCTGCGTAACCGCGAGTTTGGCCAGCACATCCGTGAGGACGGGCCGCAGGGCCACTTGCAAAAGGCCGGCACGCCGACGATGGGCGGCGTAATCGTCTTCCTGGCGGTGATGGTGCCCTATCTGATCCTCTCGGACTTCGAATGGCGCTCGGTCGGCGTTTTCGCGACCGCGATCGCCTGCACGCTGCTTGGCTTTGCCGACGACTACACCAAGCTCGTACGACGACGCTCTCTGGGGCTGCGCGGGCGCACCAAGCTGGCGGTGACGATCGCGATTTCGCTCGGACTGTGGTTTGTGGCCGCACACGAGGCGCACCTGGCCTCGACGCTGCGGCTGCGCTTTGTCGATTACCAGATCGATCTGGGAATCTTCTATCCGGTACTGATCTACCTGGTTGTGGCGGGCACGACCAACGCCGTCAACCTCACTGACGGGCTGGACGGGCTCGCGGCCGGCTGTGGCGCGATCGTGCTGCTCGCCTACGTTGGCATCACCTTCATCGCCGAAGACTTCGACATGGCGATGCTGGCCGGCGCACTCGTCGGCGGCTGCATCGGCTTTCTCTGGTTCAACGCCTTTCCGGCGACGATCTTCATGGGGGACACCGGCTCGCTGGGCATCGGCGGCGCGATTGCCGGCCTGGCCGTGATGACCAAGACCGAGGTGCTGCTGATCCTGCTCGGCGGGATATTCGTGATCGAGGCTCTCTCGGTCGTAATCCAGGTCGTCTCATTTCAGACGACGCGCAAGCGCGTCTTTCTGATGGCGCCGATACACCACCATTTTGAGCTGCGCGCATGGTCTGAGACGAAGATCATCCTGCGCTTCTGGATCGTCGCCGCGATCTGCGCGGCGATCGGCTTTACGCTCTACCGCCAGAGCATCGGGTGAAGCCCCGCCCCGAGCTGCCGCCCGGGCCATACCTGGTCGTCGGTCTTGCACGCTCCGGTCGCGCTGCCGCGCTGACGTTGCGGGCGCGAGGCGAGCGGGTGATCGGCCTGGACTCCGGCAAGCCCGCCGACCTCGATGCGCTGCTGGCCGCGGGGGTGGAGCTGCACTTGGGCGAGCAGGACGGCGCGTCGCTGGTCGAACGGGCTGCCTGCATCGTCAAGAGCCCCGGGGTTCCGGCGGCCGTCCCGGCCGTGCAACACGCGCTGGCGGAAAGGAAGCGCGTGCTGGGGGAGCTGGAGCTGGCCTGGCGGCTGCTCGCCAACGAGTTCATCGCTGTGACCGGAACCAACGGCAAGACGACGACCGTCGAGCTGATCGGCCACATCCACGGTGTCGCAGGCGTCCCGGCGACGGTCGCCGGCAACGTTGGCGTGGCGCTCAGTGGTCTGGTCGGCCGGATCGACCCGGCCGCGACGATCGTGTGCGAGGCGTCCTCGTTCCAGCTTGAGGACGCGCTGGCGTTCTCGCCCGAGTTGGCGGTGCTGTTGAACCTCGCGCCCGATCACCTCGACCGTCACGGGACCTTCGAGCACTACCGGCAGGCCAAGTTGCGGATCTTCGCCCGTCAGGACGCGGGCGACACAGCGGCGCTGCCGGCCGGGCTGGAGCTGGGCACGATCCCGGGCGCGGCACGACGGGTGTTCTTCGGCGCGGGGGAGGTCGCGGACCTCTCGCTTGCCGATGGCGTCCTGTACTGGCGGGGCAAGCCGCTGGTGAAGGCAAGCGAGCTGCGCATACCGGGCCGTCACAACCTGCAGAACGCGATGGCCGCGGCGGCGGCGTGCTTGGTGCGGGGACTCGACCCGCGGGCCGTGTGCGAGGGACTGCGCTCCTTCCCGGGTGTCGCTCACCGGCTCCAAGAGGTCACCGTGCGCGACGGCGTGCGCTATGTCAACGACTCCAAGGCGACCAATGTCGCCAGCACGCTGGTGGCACTCGACGCGCTCGCGGGCGCGCATCCGGGCATCCACCTGATCCTTGGGGGGCGGGGAAAGGGGCAGGACTTCGCGCCGCTGCGGCTCCCGGTCGAGCGCTGCTGCCGGGCCGTCTATCTGATCGGCGAAGACGCCGAGCGGATCGCCACCGCTCTCGACGGCGCTACCACGCCTATGAGCCGTTGTGAGACGATCGAGCGCGCGGTCGAGCGAGCCCGCGGGCAGGCACGCCCGGGCGAGACGGTCCTGCTCTCGCCGGCGTGCGCGAGCTTCGATCAGTTTGTCGACTTCGAAGCGCGGGGCGAGCGCTTCAGGGAATTGGTCAGTCCTTCGTAGTTTTCCGCTATGTTGACTGCATTGCGAGGGCGGGTCACAACATGGACGGTCGTTGCGCTTGCGTCGATCGTGCTCGGCGCGGCTTCCAGCGCCAGCGCCAATGCCTTGACGACGGCCAGGAAGGTAGCCAGTCGCAGGCATCCAGCCCGTTCTCGATCGAAGGTTGCACGGCCGCCGCGACGGGCACCGGGCCGCCCATCGAATCCTTAACTCCGAAGTCCTCGAAACCGAGCCGACCGCAGCTACGCCACCTACAGGCACGGGTCGTCGGGCATCGGCTGCTGTTGAGCTTTGATCTCTCTGCCCCGGCTGAGCTGGACGTGACCGGCCCCGGCGTGCGCCGGTATGCGCACAAGCTGCGAGCGGGCAGGCACGACCTGGTTCTGAATCTCAGTCGCACTGGTATGGCAGATGTCCGTCATGGGCGTCGCGTCGACATCCGTCTCCGGGCTCGTACGTCCGCCGGCTCGACTTACGTGCCTGTCGCCGTGCGTCCGTAGATCGCCCGGCAGGCATCGGCGCCGTGGCGTCGAAATCAGCCCTGATGTCAGCATCGGCAGCCGTCCGGCGATCCAGGCCGCGCGTCAGCGCGACCGGCAAAGCAGCCGCCGCGGCCTCGCTTGAGCACAACATCCTGCTGACCGCCACGCTCTGCCTGCTCGCGCTCGGCGCTGTGATGGTTTACAGCTCCTCCTCGGCGCCGACCGTGCTCGAAGGCCACGGCAGCGGCACCGGCTACCTGATCAAGTTCGTCGTCTACGGCGCGCTCGGCCTGGTCGCGATGCGCGTGCTTGCCCGCGACGGGATCGCGCGCGTGCAGTCGCTGGTGGGGCCGTTGCTTGCGGTCTCGTTCGTGCTTGTGCTGGCGGTGCACGTGCCGCGCCTGGGCGTCAGCGTCAACGGCGCCAAGCGCTGGCTCGGCGCGGGGCCGCTGCAGTTCCAGCCCTCGGAGCTGTTGAAGATCGCGCTCGTGCTCTACGGCGCTTCGCTGCTCGCGCGCCGGCCCGCGCGTGTCAACGACCTGCGCGACCTGTTCAAACCGTTGCTGGCGGTCGTCGGCGCTGCCTGCCTGCTTGTCGCTACTCAGCCCGACATCGGCACGGCGATGATCATCGCCTTCACCACTTTCGCGCTGCTGGTCGCCGCCGGCATCCCCCGGCGCAATCTCGCGATCATCCTCGGCTGGTGCTTTGCGCTCGTCGCTTTGTACGCGATCGCCCGCCCGTATGCGCGGGCGCGCCTGACCTCGTTCGTCGACCCGTGGGCGCACGCCTCCGGCAGTGGCTTCCAAGCCGTCCAAGGCCAGATCGCGATCGGCTCGGGTGGGCTGTTCGGCGTTGGGCCCGGGCAGTCGGTGCAGAAGATCTTCTATCTGCCCGAGGCGCACACAGACTTCATCCTGGCTGTGATCGGCGAGGAGCTTGGCGTGATCGGCATCTCCGCTGTGCTGTTCCTGTACGGCCTGATTGCCTACGCCGGCCTGCGCGCGGCCAAGGCCGCCCGCAGCCTGCACAGCGCGCTGATCGCCGTCGGCATGACCTCGCTGATCGTCTCCCAAGCGCTGCTGAACGTGTTCGCCGTGCTCGGCCTGGCGCCGCTCACGGGAGTGCCGCTGCCGCTCGTCTCCTACGGGTCGAGCAGCATGATCGTGACGCTGGCGGCGATGGGGCTGTTGCTGAACGTGGCCGCAGGCGGCAGCGCGCACGTACGCGCGGTGTCGGCCCCCACCCGTGCGCGCCGCCGCCCCGACGCGCCGCCGCGCGAGCAGGCAGGATGGGGCCGTGAGCAGCGCGCCGAAGCCGAAGCGATTCGTAATAGCCGCGGGAGGGACGGCCGGGCACGTGGCGCCGGCACTCGCGGTCGCGGACGCGCTGCGGGCTGACGGCGCGCAGGTCAGCTTCATCGGTGGCGATCGCGCCGAGGCGGAGCTGGTGCCGGCAGCGGGCTATCCGCTGCGAGCGATCTCAGTCGAAGGCCTGCCGCGGCGCCGGCCGCTACGCGCGCTGCTGGCCCTGGCCAAGGCGCTGCGCGCCTTCTGGCGCTCGCGAGCGCTGCTGCGCGAGCTGGCGCCAGACGCGGTGATGGGCGGTGGCGGCTATGTCGCCGGGCCGGTCGGTCTCGCTGCCGTGAGCCTGCGCGTGCCGCTCGTGCTGACCGAGGCCGACTCGCACCTGGGGATCACCAACCGGCTGCTCGCCCGCTTCGCGCGGCGCGTCTGCCTGGCGTTCCCGATCGCCGGGCGCGACGGCCCGCGCTACCGCGTGACCGGGCGCCCGATCCCGGTGGCGAGCGCGCGGCGCGAGGACGCCCGCGGGCAACTCGGCATTGGTCCCAATGAGACGTGCGTGCTCGTATTCGGCGGATCGCTCGGCGCACGCACGATCAACCAAGCCGCGCTGGGGGCCTTCGCGCAGGGCGACTTTCGCGTCATCCACGTCTGTGGCCGTCGCGACTACGCCGAGTCAAGCTCCGAGCCGCTGCGAGCGGGCTATGACCTGCACGAGTACCTGGACCTGACGAGCTTCGCGCAAGCGCTTGCCGCCAGCGACCTGGTTGTCGCCCGTGCCGGTGGCTCGGTGTTTGAGATCGCCGCCTACGGCCTGCCGGCGATCCTCGTGCCCTACCCACACGCCGCCGCGGATCACCAGAGCGCCAACGCGCGCTGGATGGCCGACGGGGGCGCCGCGAGCGTGATCGCGGACGGCGAGCTGACGCCGGCGCGGCTGGCAAAGGAGGTCGCCGCACTGCTTGCCAACCCGGCACGGCTGGGGGCGATGGCCGCCGCCTCCCGCCGCCTGGCGCGGCCGGATGCCGCCCGCGAGGTCGCCGAGGAGCTGATCGAGGCGGCGGAGTGAGCGCAAAGCCTTGGCAGGGACGACGCCTGCACCTGGTCGGCGTCGGTGGCGCCGGCATGAGCGGCTACGCGCGCGCCGCTCACGCGCTCGGCGCGACCGTCACCGGCTCTGACCGAGCCGAGACCGCCTACCTGCAACGCCTGCGCGACGAGGAAGCGCTCGCCGCCGTGACGGTCGGCCACGACGCCGCCAATGTGCCGGCCGGCACGGGCGTCGAGCTGGTCTATTCGAGCGCGATCGCGCCCGAGAACTCAGAGCGCTTGGCGGCGCGCGAGCGAGGGCTCCCAGAGCACTCGCGCGCCTGGCTGCTTGCCGAGCTGACCGGGCTGCGGCGCACAATCGCGGTCGCCGGCGCGCACGGCAAGACGACGACGTCCTCGATGATCGTCCACATCCTGCGTGGCGAAGGCCTCGACCCGGGTTGGCTGATCGGCAGCTCGATCGGTGAGGGTCTGGCCAACTCGCACTGGAGCGAGGGGGAATGGCTGGTGGTCGAGGCTGACGAGTCCGACCGCTCGATGCTCGCGCTGAACGTGGAGATAGCGGTGCTCACGAACGTCGAGCTGGACCACCATGCGAGCTTCTCCTCGCTGGCCGAGCTGCGCGCGGCATTCGCCCAGTTCCTCTTGCGCGCCAGCGGTCCGCTCGTGGTCTGGGACCGGCCCGAGCTGGTCGCGCTGGCTGCGCCAAAAGCCGGGCTGCACCGCTACGACGCGCCTGCGCCCGTCATGGGCCCAGGCGGGAGCGAGTTCGCTTGGCGCGGCCGGCAGGTCGCGCTGGCCGTTCCGGGCGCGCACAACGCCCTCAACGCGACCGCGGCGCTGGAGGCGGCTGTCCTGGCAGGAGCGGACGAGCAGCGCGCGCCCGCCTGGCTGGCCGGCTTCGCTGGAGCCGGCCGGCGCTTCCAGCGCGTCGGCACGACGCGCGCCGGGGCGGTCGTGATCGACGACTACGCCCACCACCCGACCGAGGTCGCGGCCACGCTGCAGGCCGCGCGCACGCTTGCTCCGAAGCGGCTGGTGGCGGTGTTTCAACCTCACCTGTACTCGCGCACGGCGATGCTCTCCCGCGAGTTCGGCCAGGCGCTCGCGCACGCCGACGCAATCGCCGTGCTCGACGTGTACGCGGCGCGCGAGCGCCCCGAGGACCACCCGGGCGTGAGCGGCTTGACGATCGCTCGCGCTGCCGCCGAGCACGCGCACGGCCGTGCCGTCCTGTGGCTGCCCGACTTCGCCCTGGCTCACAAGACGCTGAGCGGCGTGCTGCGCGAAGGCGACCTGTGCGTGGTGATGGGCGCCGGCGACAGCGACGTGCTCGCGCGGGAGCTTGTCGCGTGAGCGGGCGGCCCGCGGCGATCCGCGAGAACGTCGCGTTGGCGCGGCTTGCGACCGTGCGCACCGGCGGCGAGGCCGAGCTGTTCGCACGCGCCGGCAGCGAGCGCGAGCTGACCGAGCTGCTCGCCTGGGCCGACGCTGAGGAGGTCCCGGTCAGCGTCGTCGGCTCGGGGTCGAACCTGTTGATCGCCGACGAGGGGGTGGCGGGCCTCGTGCTCAAGCTCGATCGCGAGCTGGCCGGGATCGAGCGCGACGGCGATGCGCTGCAGTGCGGCGGCGGCGCTCGCTTGCCCGCTGTCGCGGCCGAGGCGGCGCGCGCGGGGCTGGCCGGAATCGAGTTCGGGGTGAACATCCCCGGCACCGTCGGCGGCGCCGTGCGGATGAACGCCAATGCCTATGGCGGCGAGCTGGCGCGGGTGCTGGAGTGGGCGCTGCTGATCGACGCCGGCGGGTCTGAGCAGCGGCCGCCCGATCGGCTCGGCTTCGGCTATCGCAAGTCGAACCTGCGGGCCGGCGAGATCGTCGCCGGCGCACGCTTCACGCTTGCCCCCTCGGACCCTCAGACGGTCAAGGCAACGCTCTCGCAGATGCGCTCGCGCCGCCACGAAGCCCAGCCGCAGGGGATCAAGACATTTGGCTCGACGTTCGTCAATCCAGAAGATCCCCGCGCGGAGGGCCGCAGCGCCGGCCTGCTGCTCTCACAGGCCGGCTGCAACGGACTGCGAGTCGGCGGTGCGCGCTTCTCGCCCAAGCACGCCAACTTCGTCGAGAACACCGGCACCGCGACGACTGCCGATGTCCTGGCGCTGATGGCCGAGGGCCGCCGGCGCGTCCACGAGCGCTTCGGGATCGAGCTTGAGCCGGAGGTTCAGACGCTCGGCGCGGTGCGCTTTCCCTGGCGGACGTAGCCGCTCGCCGTCAGCCGCAGGATCTCGATCATCGCCGGCGTGGCAGGGCTGAGCCGGGCGTCAGCGGGAGCGGCGGCGAACACCTGGCGTTGGGGCGGGGCCGGCGAGAGCGCTCTGATCGCGATGTCCTCGCGCACGACCGACAGCGCCAGCTCGGGTATCAGCGCCACGCCGACACCAGCCGCCACCAGGCCCTGCACCGTCTGATAGTCGTCGCTTTCAAAGGCGACGTTCGGCTCAAAGCCGGCGACGTGGCACGAGCGCACGACGTGAAGCGCGCACGGGCTCGCAAGCGATGTCTGCACCCACGCCTCGCCGCTGAGGTCCTCAAGGCGCAGGTCGCTCTTGCCCGCCAGCGGATGGCTTCCCGGCAGCGCCAGGCACATCGGGTCCTCAAGCAGCCCCACCCGGCGCATCGCCCCCATTCCCTCCAGCGGCTCGGCGAACTCGAACAGCAGCGCCAGGTCGAGCTCGCCCGAGCGCAGTCGTGGCGCGATCTGCTCGGGCTCGCCCTCGGCCAGCGTCAACTCGACATCGGGGTGCGCGGCGCGGAAGTTGGCGATCGCAAGTGGCATCAGCGTCGCGCCGGCCGTGGGAAAGGAGGCCATCCGCAGCCGGCCCGCGCGCAGGCCGGCGATCGCCGCCAGGTCGGCCTCGGCGGCCTCCAGGCGTGCGAGCACGCCCTCGGCGTGCTCGCACAAAGCCTCGCCGGCGGCGGTCAGGCGCACCCCGCGCGCGTGGCGCTCAAGCAGCGTCAGGCCGACTTCGGCCTCTAGCGTGGCGATCTGCTGGGAAACGGCTGACTGGGTGTAGGAGAGATCCTCAGCCGCGGCCGAGAAGGAGCCGCGCCTTGCGACCTCCACCAGCACCCGCAGCCTGCCGACGTTGAGCATCAGTGCTCCTTATACCTCAGATCAGCAGTCTGACTGGAGTATCTGGCAGGTGCGGGGAAGACTGTTAGCGAAGCCAACTTCGTCCGCAGAGAGATCCCCACAGAACAAGGAGCCACCGCCATGTCCACCAAGATCGTCGTCTCCTATGACGGCACCTATAACGAGGACGACGCCGTTGCCCTTGGTCGCCTGTTCGCCCACGCCGGCGCTGAGGTATCGCTGGCCTATGTCCGGCACGTCGCCGAAGTGGAGGCCAGCCGCGAGATCCTCGCTCAGCACGAGGCCGAAGCGTTGCTGCAGCGCGGTGCTGAGGCGCTCGGCAACGCTGACATCGACAAGCACGTCGTCACCGACCGTTCCACCCCCGACGGCCTGCGCGCGCTGGCCGAGCGCATCGGCGCCGATGCGCTCGTGTTCTGCTCGGACTCCCACACCGCGCAGGGCCGCGTCGCCGTCGGCAATTCGGCGCGACGACTGCTTGAGGGCGGTCCGGTCGCGGTCGCGATCGCGCCGGCCGGCTTCGCCAAGTCGGCCACGGCGGCCGGCGTTCGCAACGTCGGCGTCGTCGGCGACGGCAGCGCGCATGCGACTGCCGAGGCGCTGGCCGGCGCGCTCGGCGCGCAGGTGGTGGCGGCCGACCATCAGGCGCTCGATGCGCTCGTGGTCGGGTCGCGCCCGGAGGCCGAGCAGGGGCGGGTGTCGATCAGCGCCGCCAGCGAGAACCTGATCGAGAACGCGGCAAGCCCGGTGCTGGTCGTCGCCCACGGGCGCGCGCTGTCCTTCGACAGTGCTCTGGCGACGCTGTAGAAGAGAGGGCTGGGCAGGTCCGGCGGTCGCTCGCAGGGCCTGCCTCAAGCTCGCCTCAGCGTCCGTGCCAGCGGGCGCGGTAATAGCGCAGCATCGCTTCGGCGAAGTCGAGCGTCCCACCGACCAGGTGCCCGACCGGGCCGCTCCACAACCACGTCTCCAGACGCTGCGAGTAGGGCTTGAGCTTAGGCATCGCGGCGCACGGTATCGTGGCAGCCGTGTCCAACGTGCTGAAGACGACCGTCACGGAGCTGCCCGAGTCGCGGGTGCGCGTTCAGGTCGAAGTCCCATCCGCTGAGGTGCAGGCACGACTGGAGCGCAAGGCGCGCGAGCTTGGCCGCGAAATGAAGATTCCGGGCTTTCGCAGCGGCAAGGTGCCGGCACCGCTTGTGATCCAGCGCGTCGGCCGCGAGGCCGTGCTTGAGGAGGCCGTGCGCGACACGCTCGGCCATTGGTACTCCGACGCGATCGACACGGCAGGCATCGCGACCGTGGGCGATCCCAAGCTCGACCTGTCTGACCTGCCCGAGCAGGGGGGTGCGCTGGAATTCTCGATTGAGATAGGGGTGCTGCCACGCGCCACGCTCAGCGATTACAAGGGGCTGGAGGTCGGCCGCCGCGAGGTCTCGATCGAGGACGAGGCCGTCAAGCAGGAGATCGAAGGGCTGCGCGAGCGCCTGGCGCGGCTCGACACCGTCGAGCGGGCCGCTGAAGCCGGCGACTTCGTCGTCGTGGACTACGTCGGCTCGATCGAGGGCGAGCCGTTCGAGGGTGGCGAGGGGCGCGACCAGTTGGTCGAGCTCGGGTCGGGCAACCTGATCCCCGGCTTTGAGGAAGGGCTGACCGGCGCCGCCGCCGGTGAAGCCCGCTCGATCGAGCTGAAATTTCCAGAGGACTATCCCAGCCAGCCACTGGCCGGCGCCGATGCGACATTTGCGGTCAGCGTCAAGGAGGTCAAGCAGAAGCGGCTTCCCGACGTCGACGACGACTTCGCCGCGGACGTCGGATTTGACTCGGTCGATGAGCTGCGCGAGGACATCAGCACGCGCCTCGGCGAGGCCGACGAGCAGCGGGTGGAGGCCGAGTATCGCGAAGCGGTGCTGGATGCTGTCGCCGCCTCAGCTCAGGTGCAGACGCCCGAGACGCTGGTGCAGGCCAAGGCCAAGGAGATGTGGGAGCGGATGCTGCACTCGCTCTCGCACCGCGGCATCACACGCGAGGCGTACCTGAAGGTCACTGGACGGGACGAGGCCGACCTGCTGGCCGAGCTACAGCCCGAGGCCGAGCAGTCGTTGCGACGCGAAGCTGTGATCGCCGCGGTGATCGAGGCTGAGCAGATCGTGCCGAATGAGCAGGACCTGCTGCAGGCGCTGGAGCTGACCGCCGAGCGCGAGGGGGTTCAGCCACAGCAGCTGCTTGAGCAGCTGCGCAGCAACGGCCGCGTGGCGGACCTGGCCGAGGATCTTGCCGCCCGCCAAGCCGTCGAGCTGGTCGCCGCGCAAGCTCAGCCGATCCCGCTGGAGCGGGCGCAGGCGCGCGAGAAGCTGTGGACGCCGGAGTCCGAGCGGCGCGAGAGCGCACAGGCCAAGGACGAGCCGCCGGCTCGACTTTGGACGCCGGGCCGCTAGCCTGAAGGCCAGCTCGCGTGCGTCGGCAGCAGGAATCCGGGCGGCGAGGCGAAACTGAAGCGTGGATCGCGACCGTGTGGGAGAGCCCGGCGGTCGCGCAAGCGAACATTCCGAGAAGGAGAGCGAGTAGAGGATGAGCCCACTGGTGCCAATGGTGGTCGAGCAGACCTCGCGCGGTGAGCGCGCCTTTGACATCTACTCGCGCCTGCTCAACGAGCGAATCATCTTCCTCGGCACGCCCGTAGACGACCAGATCGCCAACCTGATCGTCGCTCAGCTCCTGCACCTGGAGTCAGAGGATCCGACCAAGGACGTGTCGCTGTACATCAACTCGCCGGGCGGCTCGGTCTACGCCGGCCTGGCGATCTACGACACGATGCAGTTCATCAAGCCCGACGTGCAGACGATCTGCGTCGGCATCGCGATGTCGATGGGCGCGCTGCTCCTGGCCGGCGGCGCCGAGGGCAAGCGAATGGCGCTGCCCAACGCCAAGATCCTGATCCACCAGGTGTCCTCCAGCTTCCAAGGGCAGGCGACCGACATCGAGATCCACGCCAAGGAGATCATCGACGTGCGCAAACGGCTCGATGAGATCATCGCCAAGCACACGCACAAGAAGCTTGAGCAGGTCTCCAAAGACACCGAGCGCGACTACTTCATGAGCTCGGAGGAGGCCAAGGAGTACGGCATCATCGACCGGGTCATCTCCGAACACTAGGCACGACAAGGGCTCGACAGGGAGACACTCGCGATGGCCAGGCCGACAGATTCCAACGAGCAGCTCCTGTGCAGCTTCTGCGGCAAGTCCCAGCGCCAGGTCAAGAAGCTGATCGCCGGCCCGGGCGTCTACATCTGCGACGAGTGCATCGATCTCTGCAACGAGATCATCGATGAGGAGCTGGCCGCCCCGCCGGCGTTCGACCTGGAGAACCTGCCCAAGCCACGCGCGATCTACGACGTGCTCGACGAGTACGTCGTCGGCCAGGAGGCCTCCAAGCGCACGCTGTCGGTGGCCGTCTACAACCACTACAAGCGCGTGCAGATGATGCAGTCCGGCGACTCGGACATCGAGCTGCAGAAGTCGAACATCCTGCTGCTCGGCCCGACCGGCTGCGGCAAGACCTTGCTCGCGCAGACGCTCGCGCGCATCCTCAACGTGCCGTTCGCGATCGCCGACGCCACGGCGCTGACCGAGGCAGGGTACGTCGGCGAGGACGTCGAGAACATCCTGCTGAAGCTGATCCAGGCCGCCGACTACGACGTCAAGAAGGCCGAGACGGGGATCATCTACATAGATGAGGTGGACAAGATCGCGCGCAAGGCCGACAACCCGTCGATCACGCGCGACGTCTCCGGCGAGGGTGTGCAGCAGGCGCTGCTGAAGATCCTGGAGGGAACCCAAGCTTCGGTGCCGCCTCAAGGTGGGCGCAAGCATCCCCACCAAGAGTTCCTGACGATCGACACCACCAACGTCCTGTTCATCTGCGGTGGCGCCTTCGCGCAGCTGGACAAGGTGATCGAGCGGCGCATCGGCAACAAGGGCATCGGCTTCTCCGCTGCGATCGAGGTCGCCGCCGAGCGCGACACGGGCGAGGTGTTCGAGCGCTGCCTGCCCGAGGACCTGATCGAGTACGGCCTGATCCCCGAGTTCATCGGCCGCCTGCCGGTGATGAGCGCGGTGCACCAGCTCACCTGCGACGACTTGATCTCGATCCTGACCGAGCCGCGCAACGCGCTGGTCAAGCAGTTCCAGCGCTTCTTCTCCTTTGATGGGATTGAGCTGGTGTTCGCCGACGACAGCCTGCGGGCGATCGCCGAGAAGGGCCTTGAGCGCGAAACCGGGGCGCGCGGCCTGCGCTCGATCATCGAGGAGATCCTGCTGGAGGTCCAGTTCGAGCTGCCCTCGCGCCGCGACGTGAAGAAGTGCGTGGTCACCCGCGACACGGTCGAGAAAGGCACGACGCCGACGCTGGTCACCGAAGCGGTGGCTGAGGAGGCCGAGGAGGAGCCCTCTCTGCGCGAGGAGTCGGCGTAGCTTCAGCGCTCTCGCCGCCGATTTCGGCGTGCCATGTGGCGCGCTGCTTCCAAGGCTTCTACGTCAACTAGGTCCAGCGGCCGGCTCGCGGCGCGCTTCATCGACAGCAGGTCCTCAAGAGCGACGACTCGGACTGGGAGCCCTTCGTAGTCAACTACTTCCGAGCGACTGCGCAACGTCTCATAGGGCGGCGCCCCGGATGGGTCCACCAGCAGGTCCAATCCGCCGTCGGTCGTGTCCAACGTGAGGATCTGCACGTGCTTGAGTGTGCGTGGGTCGGGAGTGAACGGCAGGTCCTCGGCTATGCCGCGCAAGCGGGCGCCAGCCGCGATCAGCACGGCGCCCAGCGCCTCCAGGTTGTCGGCGTCAGTGGCATAGGTGATGTCGAGGTCCTTGGTGGAGCGGCCGTAGCCCTGCAGTGCGACGGCGACTCCGCCGATCACGACGAAGTCCACACGACCTTCGATCAGGCGTCGCAGAAGCGGTACCAGGCGAAGTTCAGGAAAGTCGTTCACGCGTACGTTCTCCCGCTGCCACCAGCTTGCTCATTTCACGTATCTGAAAGTCGAGCTGTCTCAGGCGCTCCGCCGGAGGCAGTTCCAGCTGCTGGCGGATCAGGCTTTCGTCCACGCCGGGCTGCCGTGCTGTGGCGGTGAGCGTCAGGCGCTGTCCCGTCGCCCACAGCACGTCGTCGAGCGTGTCCACCGTCGGATTGCTGCCCGGCCGCTCCAACTTCGCGACCGCGGCCTGGCTCATCCCAAGGCGCTTTCCAAGCTCGGCCTGGCTGAGGCCGGCTTCGTTGCGCGCTTTGCGGATCAGGGCCGCAGCTTCGGACACGATTTCCATAGTATAACCTATAAGTTATGATGACTACTGTCTGCATAGATAAAGCTGTCAGTCCCGCCGACCGACTACCATCCACCGCCATGCACGACGAGTTCCGCATCGAGGTCGAGGTCCCGCAAGAGCGCGCGCACGATCTGCTTGACGAGCTGCGCTCGCTGGAAAGGAGTGGCCTGGCCGGTATTCCTAAGCCCAAGCACGTCGCGGTCAGCCACGAGCACGGGCACGTGTTCCTGTACGCCGACTCGCAGGAGGACACCGCGGCCGCCAAGGCAGCGCTCGCAGCGATCCTGGCGCAGCTACAGATCGACGCGACCCCCAGCGCGCATCGCTGGCACCCGGAGGAGGAGCGTTGGGAGGACATCTCCGCGCCGCTGCCCTCCACCGCTGCCGATCGTCGATCGAAGGGATCGCCGATCGGCCAGCACGAGGCCGAGCACGAGCGGCTGGAGCAACTGGAGGCCAAGGAGTCAGAGCAGGTCGGTCACGCCGAGTGGGAAGTGCGCGTGACGCTGCCCAGCCACCACGACGCGCGCGAATTCGCCGAGCGGCTGCAGTCCGAGGGTTATCTGCTGCGCCGGCACTGGCGCCACCTGCAGCTCGGTGCCCGCGACGAGGACGACGCCAACGCCTTGGCCGCGCGCCTGCGCGCCGAGGCGCCGTCGAACAGCGAGATCGAGGTCGAGGGCGACGCCGCCGACGCCTGGGCCGAGGTCACCGCGCCGGCTCGACCGTTTTCGGTCTTCGGCGGGCTCGCGCAGTAGCTACAGGCTCGACTGCACGTGGCCGCAGTCGCGCATCGCGTAGCGCGACGCGCAGTAGGTCTGGCTTGTCCATCTTTCCCTGAAGCGCGCGACGAAGCGCGCGAGCGCTTCCTGTCGAGCTTTGGCGCCGCGATGCCCGGCGGCGACTCGCCGTTGGATTCGTTGGCTGAGCATGTCGAGTTCGACGCGCATCAGCAGGTCGGCGACTGTCTGCTTGCTCTTCTTCAGGAAGCGTTGGAAGTCCCGTCGCCGCGGAAACTGCAGGTGTCGCTCCAGCTCGAACTGCCGATGTACAGCGGCGGGGCTGACGTGGACGTGCAGCGCCCTGGCTTCCCCCTGTACCCACACGGAGGAGATCAGGAAGCCCATCACCTGCACGAGCAGATCGTGAGCGCTCGGTGGGTGCGCCTTGTCATCGCCGGTGGCTGCGACTTCGTCCCAGTGCTTGAACGTGGCTTCGGTGAGCGGTCGCGAGCCGACGCAGGCGATCACGACTTCCCCGGGCTCGCTCGCGGCAGTGACTTCGGCTGTTTCCGCGGGCGGGGGACAGACGGTCGTCGCTTGCGCGCTCGTGGGCACTGCAGCCACCAGCGCGAACAGCGCCATCGTCACCAACCGCGCGGTTCCGAGCATGCCGGCACCATATCCCGACAGGCAGAACTGATGCGTTCTCCTCAATCGGGAAGGGAGCGCCACATGTGGCGCTCCCCCTGGCCGCACATGTGCGGCCAGGCCGACCGGTGCATGCGCCGGTCGGGTAACAGCTGAACGAGCCGCTGACGGTCTCTCGCTCGCCGTACACTCACCCTCCCATGAGCGAGCGGATCGCAGAGCTTGAGAATCGCACGCGCTTCGAGCCGGCGCAGATCGAAGCGCCGATCACCGAGCGCTGGCTTGAAAGCGGGCTGTTTCACCCGCCGGCGCAGGGCGAGGCAGGCGAGAACTACTCGATCGCGATCCCGCCCCCCAATGTCACCGGCTCGCTGCACATGGGGCACGCGCTCAACGGCTCGATCCAGGACGTGCTGATCCGCTATCACCGGATGCTCACGGCCGGATCGGAGGAGCCGTCGCAGACCAAGTGGATCCTCGGCACCGACCACGCCGGCATCGCCACGCAGGCGCAGGTCGAGAAGGCGCTTGCCGGCGAAGGGGTTAGCCGTCGCGAGCTTGGACGCGAGCAGTTCGTAAAGCGCGTGTGGGAGTGGCGCGAGCATTACGGCCACACGATCGTGCAGCAGCTCAAGCGGCTCGGTGCCTCCTGTGACTACGAGGACGAGCGCTTCACCCTCGACGAGGGCTACGCGCGCGCCGTCGCCGATGTGTTCGTGCGCATGTACGAGAAGGGGTGGATCTACCGCGACCGCTACATCGTCAACTGGGACCCGGGCAGTCGCTCGGCGATCTCCGACCTGGAGGTCGAGGAGCGGCGCGAGACCGACACGCTGTACTCGATCCGCTACGACCTCCTCGATGGTGGCTCAGCCGGCCAAGGGCCCCCTCGTTCTTCAGAGATTGCCGGCAGCGTGACGATCGCCACGGTGCGCCCGGAGACGATGCTCGGCGACACGGCTGTCGCCGTTCACCCCGACGACGAGCGCTACCGCGACCTGGTCGGCCGCACGGCAATCCTGCCGTTGGTCGGCCGCCATCTGCCGGTGATCGCTGACGACTACGTGAAGATGGACTTCGGCACGGGCCAGCTGAAGATCACGCCGGCGCACGACCCCAACGACTTTGAGATCGGCGCCCGCCACGACCTCGACCAGGTCTCGGTGATCGGCGAGGACGGCTGCATGACGGCCGAGGCGGGCGAGCGCTTCGCGGGCCTGAGCGCGATGCGCGCACGCGAGGCGGTGGTCGCGGCGCTGCGCGAGCAGGGTCGGATCGTCGCCGAGGAGCCCTACGAGCACGAAGTCCCTTATTCGCACCGCTCCGGCCAGCGGATCGAGCCTCTGATCTCGCTGCAGTGGTTCATGGACATGTCAGAGCTGGCCAAGCCGGCGATTGCCGCCGTCAACGACGGCATCGTGCGGATCGTGCCCGACAACCACCGTCGCGTCTACCTGGACTGGATGGCCAACATCCGCCCGTGGTGCATATCGCGTCAGCTGTGGTGGGGACACCGCCTGCCCGTCTACTACTGCGAGACCTGCGCCCACGTCAACGTCGCGGTGGTCGCGCCCGAGTCGTGCTCTGAGTGTGGCGGGCACCTGCGCCGGGAGGAGGACGTGCTCGACACCTGGTTCTCCTCGGCCTTGTGGCCGTTCGCGACGCTCGGCTGGCCCGAGCAGACGCCCGAGCTGCGCGCCTTCTATCCCACCAACGTGCTTTCCACCGCGCGCGACATCCTGTTCCTGTGGGTGGCGCGGATGATCATGATGGGCATCGAGCTGACCGGCCAGGTGCCCTTCTCAGACGTCTACATCCACTCGGTGATCCAGGCCCCCGACGGCCGGCGCATGTCCAAGTCGCTGGGCACGGGCATCGACCCGCTGGACGAGATCGACCGCCACGGCGCCGACGCCGTGCGCTTCGGCCTGCTGGCGATGTCCTCCACCCAGGACGTGCGCTACTCGGCCGAGAAGGTCGGGCAGGGCCAGGCGCTTGCCAACAAGCTGTTCAACGCCACCCGCTTCGCGCTGCTGCGAGTACACGCGAGCCTTGGCGCCGCCGCCGCTAAGGAGCTTGAGCCCGAGCCGATGCCCTGCACGGTCGAGGACCGCTGGATCCTCTCGCGCCTGGCGCAGATCGAGACCGACACCGCCGCGCGGATCGAGGACTACGACTTCTCCCACGCCGCTCTGGGCCTGTACGACTTCGTCTACGGCGAGCTGTGCGACTGGTACCTGGAGCTGGTCAAGCACCGCCTCCCGGACCTGGAGGTCGCCCAGCAGCGGGCTGAGGACGCGCGCCCGCGCGAAATGCTCGCCGCGACGCTGCTGTACGTGCTGCGGCGCACGGTTGCGCTGGCACACCCGTTGATCCCATTCGTGACCGAGGAGCTGTGGCGCTACCTGGAGGCCTCGGGCGAGCTGCTGGCCGGCAGCCCTTACCCGCGCGCCGACGAGGGGCTGGTCGACCTCGATGCTGAGGTCGAGATCGAGCGCGCGATCGAGGCGGTGGTCGCGGTGCGCGGCTGGCGTGACTCGGTCGGCGCGCGCGCGGGCGCGGTGATCCCGGCGCGCCTGTCGGCTCCGTGCTACGAGGACACCAGGGAGCTGCTGGCGCGGATGGCACGACTGTCGTTGACGCCTGACGGTCACGGCGCTGCGGACGCCGCAGAGGCGGTCGTCTCGATCGCGATCCCCGGCGGCAGCGTCGAGATCCTCTCTACCGAGGGCCTCGACCTGCAGGCGGCCGAGCGCCGCCGCGAAGCGGCGCAAGCCAAGCTGCGCGAGGAGCTTGAGCGGGTGCAGCGCAAGCTTTCCAACGAGGGCTTCCTCGCCAAGGCGCCGGCCGCGGTGGTGCAGGCCGAGCGCGAGCGGTTGGCGCGGCTGACCCAGGAGCTGGAGGCGCTGTGAGCGAGCGCCGGCCGGCGGATTGGACGGCCGAGCGCGCCGAGCGCCATCTGCGCTCGCTGGAGCTGTTTGGCATGCGCTTCGGCCTGGACCGGATGCGGCGGATGATGACCGCGCTGGACTCGCCGCAGCGGCGCTTCCAGGCGATCCACGTCGTCGGCACCAACGGCAAGACCTCGACCACGCGCATGACGGCCGCGATCCTGCACGCGCACGGCCTGCGCGTCGGCGCGTACACCTCGCCGCACCTGGTCTCCTACTCCGAGCGGGTGCAGGTGGACGGCGAGGAGTTGTCGACGCCGGCTTTCGCGTCGGCGATCGCGCGCGCCGCGTGGGCGGCCGAGCACGTCAACCACACGCTGGCCGCCGACGACCACGTGACGCAGTTCGAGCTGATGACGGCGGCAGCGTTCTCGGAGCTGGCGCGTCGAGACGTCGAGACGGTTGTCGTCGAGGCGGGGCTTGGGGGCCGCTACGACGCGACCAACGTGATCGACTCCACGGTTGCCGTCCTGACCAACGTCGGCCTGGAGCACACGCGCTGGCTGGGGCCCACGGTGCGCGATATCGCGATCGAGAAGCTGGCCGTGCTGACGCCTGGATCGACGCTTGTGATCCCGGCTTCGCTGCCGGGAGAGCCACGGGAGATAGCCGGCGAGCAGGCGCGCATGGCCGGCGCTGAGCTGATCGTCGCCGAGCCGCCCGCATCCGGTTTGGACCTGGGCGCCGCCGGCGCCTTCCAACGTGAGAACTTCGCGCTCGCGCGGGCTGTCGCCGCCGTCTATCTGCGCGGCCGTGGGATCGAGCCGCGCGAGCAGTTGGTGCTGGACGCCGCCGCGCAAGTGCGTGTAGCGGGCCGCCTGCAGACGATTGCCAGCGATCCGCTGACGGTGCTCGACGGCGCTCACAATCCCGCCGCGGCGGACGCGCTGGCGGTGGCTCTGCCCGAGCTGCTGGGAGCACGTGAGGCGGGGCTGGTGATGGGTGTGCTTGAGGACAAGGACGCCGCTGGCATGCTCGCGCGCCTGCTGCCGCGCTTTGAGCGCGCCTGGTTCACGGCGCCGCCGAGCTCGCGCGCGCTCTCACCGGCCGCGCTTGCGTCGCTGGCGCGCCAGCTTGGCTTCGATCGCGCCGTTTGCGAGCCGGACCCGGCGGCAGCGCTGGCGCAGGCCCGTGCCTGGGCGGCCGAGCGCGGCGGAGCCGTTGTGGCGACCGGCTCGGTGTATTTGGTGGGCGCCTTGTTGGCAGCTGAAAGCGACGCGGCCGGCGCACGCGCGAGAATGGATCGAGCATGAACGACGATGGCCCGTCCGTACTGACGATGATCGGCGCCGTCGCGCTGTTCGTGGCGCTCGTGATCCTGATCTTCTTTGCGGCAGGCTACGGATTCGGCCGCCTGTTCCTGTGAGGGGCAGGAACACGCGCTCACGGGAAGAATCACAACAACAGCGCTCAAGCGACTAGACTCCCGCGCTCGATGCGGGGTCTAGTATCTATTTGCACGGGTTTCTTCCCCGCCGCGTGAGCGCAAGCGCCCGAGTCCCCAGTAGCCGACCATGCCACCTATTGCATATTTCGGAATCGAAAGCAGCGGCTTGAGCCTGGCGATCGACCTGCTGATCCTGTTCTTGGTCGTTCTGTACGGCTCGCTGGTCTACTGGACCTACGCCGATGCGCGCCGGCGGATCGCAGACCCGATGCTGATCGCCTGCGCGACCGGGGCCTCGCTGTTCCCGTTCGTCGGGACGATCGTCTACATGATCCTGCGCCCGCCGGAGTACCTGGACGACGTACGCGAGCGCGAACTGGACCTGCAGGCGGCCGAAGCTCGGCTGCACGAGGTCGAGCACACGCTCTGCCCGCACTGCGACTACCGCATCGAGCGTGACTACATCCGCTGCCCGAGCTGCCTGCGCAAGCTCAAGGAGCGCTGCAGCAGCTGCTCCAGGCCGCTGGACCGCAGCTGGACGATCTGCCCGTACTGCGAGGCCGAGGTCCCTTCGGCCAAGCCGGCACGTCGCACGCGCAAGGAGCCAGGCTCCGGTCGCGCCGCCGAGCCGCCTTCGCGCTCGCGTCGCGAGTCGGCCAGCGAGATAGAGGTCGAGCCACTTGAGCTGGAGCGTCCGTCGCGTCGCCGTGCCGGCGCTGCCGCGGTGCGCGCGCCCGAGACCACATCGCTGTTGAGCGAGAGCGGCGAGGCAGAGCAGACCGAATCCTTCGCAGCGGGCGCCGAGCGCAACGGCAAGCCCGAGCCTGTGCCCGAGACGCCGCGGCCGCGACGCTCGCGCCGTAGCGCCGGCGACTGACGCCCGCGCCCACCTCTCCCATAACCGAACGCAAAGGACCCGCATGGACCGCACGCTGATCCTCGTAAAGCCCGACGCCTTCGCTCGCTCGCTCAGCGGCGAGATCATCGCCCGCTTCGAGCGCAAGGGCTTGCGCATCGTCGCGCTCAAGCACATGACCGTAGGTCGCGAGCTGGCCGAACGCCATTACGCCGAGCACGCCGAGAAGCCGTTCTTCGGCGAGCTCGTGCAATTCATCATCTCCGGCCCGATCGTGGCGATGGTGCTGGAGGGCAAGGACGCCGTCAAGGCGGCGCGCCAGCTGATCGGCGCGACCGACCCGCTGGAGGCGGCCCCCGGGTCGATCCGCGGCGAGCTCGCGATCGAGATGGGCCAGAACATGGTGCACGGCTCGGACTCCGACGAGTCGGCGGTGCGTGAGGCGGGTCTGTTCTTTCCCGAGCTGGCGTAAGGGGGGCCTTTGTCGGCGGTGGGCGCGAGCGAGCCCCGGCTGCTCGTCCTCGCCTCGGCCTCGCCGCAGCGCCGAGCGATCCTGGCGCGCCTGGGCGTCGAGTTCGAGGTACGCCCGACCGGTGTGCAGGAGCTTTCAAATGGCGACCCGGCCGCGGTCGCGCTGGAGAACGCGCTGCGCAAGGCACGCGCTGCGCGCGACCCCGCGCGCAGCGAGCTGGTGCTCGGTGTGGACACCTTGGTCGAGCTGGACGGGCGCATCTACGGCAAGCCGGCGGACGCGGCTGAGGCGCGAGCGACGCTGGCGGCGCTGGCGGGTGAGCGGCATACGGTCATCAGCGGCCTGGCGCTGCTCCAGGACGAGCAGGAGCGCACGACGGTCGCCGTCACGCGCGTGCATTTCCGCGAGCTGGCCCCAGAGACGATCGAGTGGTACCTGTCCACTGGAGAGTGGCTGGATCGCGCCGGCGCCTACGCGATCCAGGGCGTTGGAGCTGCGCTCGTACGCGCGATCGAAGGCGACTACGAGAACGTCGTCGGCCTGCCACTGGCGGCGTTGCTGGACCTGCATCCGGGGCTGATCGGCTGACCTGGCCTTTCCCCTGCAAATACGCTGTCAAGCGGCATAGCGGCCCAGGGTCGTCCGCTAGACTCACCGCCTCGCACGCCGCGGCCGGCGCGCGCCTGATCGGCAAACGGCGGGCGACGCCTCCAAGCGTGCGCTGGGACACGCTTCGATGAGCATTCTCACCTACCTGACTGGATTCGGCGGCCGCGACATGGCGGTCGATCTCGGCACGGCCAACACGCTCGTGTACGTGCGCGGCCGCGGCATCGTCCTGTCTGAGCCGAGCGTGGTAGCGATCGACTCGCGCACCGGCGAGGTGCACGCGGTTGGGATCGAGGCCAAGCGCATGCTCGGTCGTACCCCCGGCACGATTCAAGCAATCCGGCCTTTGAAGGATGGCGTTATCGCCGACTTCGACGTAACCGAGGAAATGCTGCGCCACTTCATCCAGAAGGTCCACCAGAACCGCTTTGCGCACCCACGTGTTGTCGTGTGCGTCCCCTCCGGCGTCACCGGCGTGGAGAAGCGCGCGGTTGAGGAGGCCTGCCTGTCCGCCGGCGCGCGTACCGCCTATCTGATCGAGGAGCCGATGGCGGCCGCGATCGGCGCCGGCCTGCCCGTCGGCGAGCCGACCGGCTCGATGGTCGTCGACATCGGCGGCGGCACCTCCGAGGTGGCCGTCATTTCGCTGGGCGGGATCGTCGTCTCGCAGTCGATCCGCGTTGGTGGCGACGAGATGGACGAGGCGATCATCAACTACGCCAAGCGTGAGTACAAGCTGCTGATCGGCCAGCAGACCGCCGAGGAGCTCAAGCTTGAGATCGGCTCGGCCTGCCCGATGGCAGAGGAGTTGCAGGCGGAGATCCGTGGCCGTGACATGGTCTCGGGCCTGCCCAAGACCGTTGTTTTGACCAGCGAGGAGATTCGTCAGGCGCTGGACGAGCCGCTGTCGCAGATCATCGAGGCGGTCAAGGAGACGCTCGACCGCACGCCGCCGGAGCTGGCGTCGGACATCATGGATCGTGGCATCATGCTGGCGGGCGGCGGCTCGCTGTTGCACGGCCTCGACCAGCGTCTGCGCGAGGAGACACAGATGCCGGCCCATCTGGCCGAATCGCCGCTGACGTGCGTGGCGGTCGGCTCGGGGCGCTCGCTTGAGGAGTTCGAGGCAATCCACCGCTCCAACCGCAATTCGCGCCCTCGCCGCCGGCGATGAGCGTGGCGGCGCTCCTGCCGGCACCTGCCGCTTGGGCCCGCAAGTAACCTGAAAGGGCAAGACTTCGGAAGGTCGCAACTGGTGGTTCATCCTGGAAATTCGTTGGCGTTTCCCGGCCGCTGCTCACGTCTGAGGCTCGGCGCCGACTTGCCCGCACCAACAGTGCGCGCTGCGTCGCCGCCAAGCCTCAGACCCAGACCATCCACTCGGCAACGCTCAAACAAATTCCCAGGATGAACCACCGTGTATGACAAGACGGTCCGGCGCAGGCGCGCGGTGCTCGCACTGCTCGTCGCGCTCTCGCTGATACTCCTGACCGCCTACTTCGGCGAGGCCTCCGGCGGTGGCCTGCATTCGCTGCAGAACGGCTTTCTCACAGTCGTGTCGCCGATCCAGGACGGCGCCAACAAGGCGCTCAAGCCCGTGCGCGACATGTTTGGCTGGTTTGGGAGCACGCTCAAAGCAAAGAGCCAGAACGCGCAACTGCGCAAGCAGCTGGCGAGCGCGCGTCGCCAGCTGACCGAACGTCAGTTCGACCAGCTCAGCTACAGCGAACTGTTGCGGCTCTACCACCTCGATCAAACGCTCAGCGTCAACGACTATCGCCCGGTTTCTGCCAGTGTCGTAGTTCAGTCGCCCAACGTCTGGTACTCAAAGGTCGGGATCGACGCGGGCTCTTCCGCCGGCGTGCGCGTAAACGACCCGGTGATCGACGACGAAGGCCTGGTCGGCAAGGTCACGCGTGTCGTCTCCGACGGCGCCGTCGTCAGCCTGATCACCGACAGCGAAGTCGAAGTCAGCGCCCGAATCAGCGCGACCGGAACGCTGGGGATGCTGCAGCCGCAGGTGGGCGAACCGGGCAGGCTGTTGATGCGCTTCCTGACGTCGAATACCCCCGTCTCTCGCGGCGACTATGTGGTTACCGCCGGCACAGTTGCCGGTGCCGGCGAATCGCTGTATCCGCACGGGATCCCGATCGGGACGGTCACCTCTGAAAACGAACAGTCCGCCTACAAGTCGGTGAACGTGGCACCGCTTGCAAACCTGCGCAACCTCGGCACCGTGCAGGTGCTGACCGCGCCGCCGGGCTCGCATGCCGCCAGTGTTGCCGCCGCCGCGGCCGAACTGGCGCCAAGCGAAGGCGCCACACAGGAATCGAGCGGCGGGCAGCTGGCCTCGGCCGAACCGAGCGGATGAGCCCGAGCGAGGGCAAGAGCAGAAACCCGCTGGCCTCGGGCACGCCGGTAAACGCCGCCTGGCTGCCTGGCTCGCTGTTGTGGCGGGTGGCGCTGCTCTCGGTAGTGGTCGTGTTCGTGCAGATCGGCGTCGTCTCTGAGGTGCCGGTGTTCGGCGTCAGCGTCGATCTCTCCCCGTTGCTGGTCGCCTTCGTCGGCCTGCTGTGCGGCTCGCTGGTGGGAGCCGTCGCCGGCTTCAGCGTTGGATTGCTGCTCGACCTCTCGCTCGTGCAGACGCTAGGCATCACCTCGCTGATCTTCACGCTGATCGGCTATGGAGCCGGCCGTCTGCGCGAGCTGCGCGACCCGCAAGCGGCGCTAACGCCGCTTTTGGTTGGCGCTGCCGCCGCGGCCTGCGCGATCGTCGGCTACTCGCTGATCGAGTTCCTGCTCGGCGTCGACGCCCCCGTCAGTTGGGAGCTGTTGCGCGAGATCGTGATTGGGGTCCTGATCGACACGGCGCTGGCTTTGCCGATGTGGGCGCTGGTGCGGCGTTGCCTGGTCGGTGGCCTGACCGAGGACCCGCGACGCCGACGCCGGCGTGCCTACACGACCGGTGGCCTCAGCCCGCTCTCGCGGGCTTCGGAGCGCAGCCGGTGAGCACGATCGAGCGACCACGGCCGGTCGAGCCGCGCGGTGGGGGTGGGGCGTCCTCGCCACAGCTGGGGCTGCGCGTGGCGATTCTCGGCGGCTTTGCGCTGGCGATGTTCGCGATCATCTTCTTCCGGCTCTGGTACCTGCAGATCCTGACCGGCGAACAGTACGTACACCAGGCCAAGGTCAACGATCAGCGTGTGCTGCCGATTCCGGCGCCGCGGGGGGAAATCCTCGATCGCAGCGGCCGGTCGATCGTCTCAAGCTCAACCACCAACGCGGTCCAGGTCATTCCCAACTCGTTGCCGGCGGTCGTGCGCGAACAGGCCACCGTCTACCAGGACGCGCTCACCGCCGCCCAGAACGAATATCTGGCCGCGCACGAACGGGTGAAGGCTTACGAGCGCGAGCTCGGCGGTCGTCACACGGTCACACGCGCGCAGCGCCACGAGCTTGACCGCTTGCGCCACCAAGCCGCCCATGTGCGTTTCGTGCCGATCCCAGCGCTGCCGGCGTCGGCTGTCGACACGCGGCGTCTGTTCGACCGGCTCGCCCCGGTGATACGTCTCAGTCCGCGCCTGATCGACGAACGCGTGATCGCCGGCATCACCAAGCTGCCTTACGCGCCGGTCACGATCAAGGAAGACGCGGGTCGCGCCGCGCTGACGGTGCTATCCGAGCGCAAGAACGAATTCCCAGGTGTGCGCCAGGAACCGGTCGCGATCAGGCAGTATCGCTATGGCGAAATGGCTGCGCAGGTGCTCGGGCACGTCGGCCAGGTCGACGAAAAAGAGCTCGCCACACCGGCGTTCCGTGGTGTCCAGCAGGGAACGGTGGTCGGCCAGGAGGGGCTTGAGTACTACTACGACCGCTATCTGCGCGGCACCCCGGGCGCGCAGCACGTGCAGGTCAACGCTGCCGGCGAACCCGTGCCCACGGCGTTGCCGAAGACCGAACCGATCGCGGGCCACAGCCTGCGCCTGTCGCTCGACTTGGGCCTGGAGCAGGAGGCCGAACGCGCCCTGCGCCAGGGGATCTCAAGCGCCCAGGCGGCCGGCAAGCCGGCCGACGCGGGCGCGTTCGTGGCGATGGAACCGCGCAGCGGCCAGATCCTCGCGATCGGCTCCTACCCGAGCTTCGACCCAAACATCTTCACCAAACCGTTTACGCAGGGCGCGTACAACAAACTGGTCGAAGGCGCCGGCTCGCTCACCGATCGTGCCGTCAACGGGCAGTACCCGACCGGATCGACGTTCAAGCCGATCACCGCGATGGCGGCACTGGAAGCGGGTGTGATCACACCCAGCGAAGTGTTCGGGCCGGGCCCGTGCATCACCGTCGGCGGCGAGCCGTTCTGCAACGCGGGCCATGCGGCGCTGCCGGCGATGTCGCTGGTGGAAGCTTTGAAGGTTTCCTCGGACACGTATTTCTTTGAAGTCGGCGAGCGCGCCAACAGCCACGGCAACGTGATCCAGGACAAGGCGCGCGAACTGGGCGTCGGCACCCCGTCGGAAATCGACCTGCCCGAAGAATTCCCCGGCGTCGTCCCCGACCGGCAGTGGCTGGCACATCAGAACCGGCTGGAAGCCGCGTGCAAATTCAAGTGCCATCTGGTGGCCGAACCCGGCGCCCCGTGGACGGTCGGCTACAACATGCAGCTGGCCGTCGGCCAGGGCGACCTGCTGACCGACCCGCTGCAGATGGCCGTTGCCTACTCGACCCTGTCAAACGCCTACGCCCACGAGGGCCACGGCTGGGTGCCGCGCCCGCACCTGGCCATGCAGATCGACGATTCCAGCGGCGCGCTGGTGCAGGACCTGAGCTTCCCGCCGCTGCGACGGGTCAGCCTCAACCAGGGCGACCTGTCGCTGGTGATGGAAGGCATCCACGACGCCGCCTCACAGCCGGGTGGCACCTCGGCCGATGTGTGGGCAGGCTGGAACCAGACCGCCCATCCGGTGTTCGGCAAGACCGGCACCGCCCAGCACGAAGGCAAGGAAGACCAGTCGTGGTACATGTGCTACATCGGCGACGCGGGTGGGCGTCCGATCGTGATCGCGGTGACCGTCGAGCAGGGAGGCTTTGGCGCCGAAACGGCCGCGCCGATCGCGCGCCTGATCGCCGCCAGGTGGTTCGGCGCGGCTGAGAAGTACATATCGGGAAGCTCGAAGACGGCATGACCCCTCCGCCCGCCGCCAGCCCAATTGCCGCATCCGCCGAAGCCACGATGCCGCGTTCGCGCGCGCTGCGGCTGCCGCTTGACCCGCTGCTGACGCTTGCCGCGCTTGGAATCGGGGTCTGCTCGCTGGTGACGCTACGGGCCGTCACCGGCAACCTGATCGCCGGACAGCCCCGCTACTACGTAGATCGCCAGGCGGTGTACCTGCTGGTTGGAGTCGTGCTGATGGTGGCGCTCTCGCGCTTTGACTACGTGCGCTTTCGCCACATGGCCTACGGCATCTATGCCGCGCTGATCCTGAGCATCCTCGCCGTGCTCGCGCTCGGTCACACGGCCAAGGGGGCGCAGCGGGCGATCGAATTCCCGCTGTTCTCATTCCAGGCCTCTGAGATCGGCAAGGTGATGCTGATCCTCGCGCTCTCCGGGCTGCTTGCCGCACGCTCCAGGTATCTGCGAGAGGTGAGCACGACAGTGCGGGTGCTGGCGGCGGCGGCGCTGCCGGCGCTGCTGGTCGTCCTGCAGCCGGACCTTGGCTCGGGCCTCGTCTACGCGGCGATCGTGTTCATGCTGCTGTTTGTCGCCGGCACCCCGTGGCGACAGTTGGCGACGCTGGCCGCGATCGCCGTCGCGGCCACGACGTTCGTGCTTGTGCTGGCGCCGGCGGCGGGGGTGCACGTGCTCAAGCCCTACCAGACGGAACGACTGACGGCGTTCCTGCATCCGACGTCGAATTTGCAGGAAATCAAGGAAAAGGAAGCGAAGACGGGAGAACCCGATCCCACCTATCAGCAGTTGGAGTCCAAGGTGGCGATCGGCGCCGGTGAGAAGACCGGTCGCGGCGAAAGCGCAACCCAGACCAAGCTCAACTTCGTGCCCGAGGACCACACCGACTTCATCTTCGCCGCGGTCGGCGAGCAGTACGGCTTCGTCGGCGCCGCGCTCCTCCTGTCCCTCTACGCGCTGCTGATCTGGCGCACGCTTCACATCCTGACAATGGCCAAAGACCTGTTCGGCGCGCTGGTAGCCGGCGGCGTCCTGGCTATGCTGATGTTCCAGGTGTTCGTGAACGTAGGGATGTCGGTGGGGATAATGCCCATCACCGGCGTAACCCTGCCGCTCATGAGCTATGGAGGATCCTCGGTGATCACTACGCTCTTGGCCGTAGGCCTACTGCAATCGATCTACGTCCGCTCAGGCGCCTCGCAGGCGCCAAGGAACCGAGTCCTTCGCTATTAGACAGATGTCAGCCGCGATCTCCCCACTACAACCAGCCACGCAGACGCCCGCAACGACCGAACAGGTCCAGCGCCTGCCTGCCAGGGGCACAGAGATCGCTGCCCGGCCACCCATAGAAAGACTGGATCAAATTGAAAAAGCAAGTGCTTGTCAGCGTCGATCGCGCGGAGACGCGCGTGGCGCTGCTGGAGGCCGCGGGCAACCCGGCCGCCTCAAACTCCACAGGGCGCTCTCGCAAGCGCACCAGCGCACGACCCGGGGCCGGCTACCGGATCGCTGAGCTTTACATCGAGCGTCGCGGTGGGCGCTCGATCGTCGGCAACATCTACAAGGGCAAGGTGGACAACGTCCTGCCGGGCCTGGAGGCCGCGTTCGTCGATATCGGCCTAGAGAAGAACGGCTTCCTGCACGTCGATGAGATCGTCTTGCCGGGGGTAGAGGCGCCCAAGCGCGGCCGTGGCGGCGGGCGCAAGATCTCCGAGCTGCTCAAACCGGGGCAGGAGGTCGTCGTGCAGGTCGTCAAGGACCCGCTGAAGACGAAGGGCGCGCGGCTGTCGATGGAGCTGACGATCGCCGGCCGCTACATGGTCTATGCCCCTTCCGGCGAGGGGGTCGGCGTCTCGCGTCGCCTCGACGACAAAGAGCGCGAGCGCCTGCGCCGCCAGACCGCCAAGCTCGACATCGGTGGCGGTGGCGTGATCGTGCGCACCGCCGCGCATGGGGCGCAGCGTGCCGACTTCGAGCGCGAGCTGCTCTACCTGCACAAGCTGCACGAGGTCTTGATGAAGCGCGTAGAGGACACGCCGGCGCCGGAGATGGTCTTCCAGGAGGCCGACCTGTCCGTGCGGGTCGTGCGCGACATCTTCTCCGAGCACTTCGAGCGCGCGATCGTCGACGACGAGCAGCAGCACAAGCGCCTGGTCTCGTTCTTCGCGCGCACAGCCCCGGAGCTGGTCGAGCGGGTCGAGCTGTGGGAGGGGCAGGAAACGCTGTTTGACGCCTACAAGGTGACCGAGGCGTTCGACGGCGTGATGTCGCGGCGCGTGGACCTGCCGAGCGGCGGCTATCTGATGATCGACTACGCCGAGGCGCTGACGGTGATCGACGTCAACTCCGGCTCCTTCATCGGTCGCGGCAAAGGCGCGGGCCTTGAGGAAACGATCACCAAGACCAACCTGGAGGCGGCCGAGGAGGTCGTCAACCAGCTGCGCCTGCGCGACATCGGCGGCATCATCGTGATCGACTTCATCGACATGGCGCGCGCGCGCAACCGCGACGCCGTGATGAAGACGCTGCGCAAGGCGCTCGACGAAGACCGCACCAAGACCTTCACCGCCGAGATCTCGCGGCTTGGCTTGGTTGAGATGACGCGCCAGAACGTGACCGAGGGCGTGCGCGAGATCATGAGCCGGCCCTGTCCGACCTGCGAGGGCGAGGGCGTGATCTGCTCTGAGGAGACGATCGCGATCGAATTCGAGCGGCGACTGCGCGACCTCACGGTCGAGCATCCCGAGGACGAGGCGTTCCTCGTGCAGATCAACCCGCGCGTGACAGCGCAGTTCACGGGTCAGGGCTCGCGCGTGCTGCACGCGCTGGAGGCCGAGACCGGCAGGTCGTTTCACTTCGAGGGCTCCGAAGGCCTCGCGCTCGACCACTTCGCGATCACCTTCCAAGGGTCGCGTGAGGAAGTCGAAGAACGGGCGCTGCCATTCCGCGAGGGCGATGAGGTGCTGGTGGAAATCGTCGAGCCGCACATGTACGACGTGGACGACGCGGTCGCCAAGCTCGACGGCTACATCATCTCGATCGCCGGCGCCGCCCGCCAGGTCGGCGAGAAGCGGATGGTGCGGATCGACACTGTTGGCCGCACCGCGGCGACCGCGCTGCTCTTGGACGAGTCCGGCGAGGTGATCCAGCCATCGTCCTCGACGCGCGATCCCCTACAATCACGGACACGGCGCCGTGGCCGCCGAGGCGGCCGGCGCCGTTCGGCTGCAAAGGCACAGGCCAGCTCGGAGTAGAGAATGTACGCGATCGTAAAGACAGGCGGAAAGCAGTACCGCGTCGAGCGGGGTCAGACCCTGCTCGTCGAGCGGCTCGCTGCCGACACCGGCACAAATGTGGCGCTTGAGCCGGTCATGTACCGCTCTGAGGAGATCCTCTTCGACGCGGACTCGCTGAAGAAGGTCAAGGTCACCGCCAAGGTGCTCGCCCACGAGCGCGGCGAGAAGCTGCGCGTGTTCAAGTTCAAGCCAAAGCGCGGCTACAAGCGCCGCACGGGCCACCGTCAGGAGCTGACCCGGATCGAGGTCACCGACATTTCGATGGGCGCCGCGTCTAAGAGCGCAGGTAAGCCAGCTGCAAAGCCAGCCGAGGAGAAGGCGAGCGAGGCCAAGGCAGCTGGCAAGCCGGTGGCGGCGAAGAAGGCGCCGGCCGCCAAGCCCGCCGCCAACAAGGAGGACAGCGCAGATGGCTCATAAGAAGGGACTCGGATCAAGCCGCAACGGCCGCGAATCCAACGCCAAGCGTCTCGGCGTGAAGACGTTCGCCGGGCAGGCGGTCAGCGGCGGCGAGATCATCGTGCGTCAGCGCGGCACCCGCTTTAAGCCCGGCGTCGGCGTCGGCATCGGCAAGGACGACACGCTGTACGCCCGCGGCGCGGGCACGGTGCAATTCACGACCGGCCGCCGCGGCCGCGTCGTGAACGTGCTCGCCGAGAGCTAGACGCGTCCCGTCCGGGCGCGGACGGAGGCGATGACTCTTGCTGCACGATCGCGCCAGAATCGAGGTCAAGGCAGGAGCCGGCGGCGACGGCTGTGCGAGCTTTCGCCGCGAAGCGCACGTCCCCCGCGGCGGTCCTGACGGCGGCGATGGCGGACGCGGCGGCGACGTCGTGCTGGTCTGCGATGAGTCGCTGCGCGACCTGCAGGGCTTTCGCCGCAAGGCTCACTACCGCGCCGGCCGTGGCGGTCACGGCGAAGGCGCGCAGCGCCACGGCGCCGACGGCCAGACGCTGCTTGTGCGCGTCCCGCCGGGGACGCAGGCCGAAGGCGTCGAGGGGGAATTGGCCGGACGCCGATGGGAGCTATTGGCCGACGGCCAGCAGGCGCTGCTGGCCCGTGGTGGGTCCGGCGGCCACGGCAACAAGCGCTTTGCCACGCCCACGCGGCAGGCACCGCGCTTTGCCGAGCGTGGGCTGTCCGGCGAACAGGGCTTGGTCGAGCTGCAGTTGAAGCTGCTGGCCGACGTCGGCCTGGTCGGCCTGCCCAACGCCGGCAAGTCCTCGCTGCTCGCGCGCCTGACGCGGGCGGCTCCGAAGATCGCCGACTACCCGTTCACGACGCTCTCGCCGGTGCTGGGCGTGCTCGAATCCGAGGAGCGCCAGCTGGTGATCGCCGACATCCCCGGCCTGATCGAAGGAGCAAGCGAAGGCGCCGGGCTTGGGCACGACTTTCTCGCTCACGTCGAGCGCACGCGCCTGCTCGTGCACGTGCTGGACCTCGCGCCGCAGCTGACTGGGGATTCGGACCCCGCCCACCCCGCCGATCCGCTGGCCAACCACGAGACGATCGAGCGCGAGCTGGCGGCGCACGACGCGCGACTGGCAGCCCTGCCGCGCGCGCTCGCTCTATCGAAGGCGGATCTGGTTTCGGCCGAGACGGTCGAGCGCGAGCTGCGGCACTGGCGCGAGCGGCTGGGCGAGGCCACGCCGGTGATCGCCACCTCAAGCGCTACCGGGCTCGGCGTGCGCGAGCTAGCGGGCGAACTGCTGCGCACGGTCCCCGCCCGCGAGCCGGCACCGGTGTCGTTTGCCGAGGACGCGCGCAGCGCCGAGCAGCCGTTGGCCGAGCACATGGTGTTCCGGCCAGCCGGCCCAGGCGGCTTCAGCGTCGAGCAGCGCGCGCCCGGCAGCTATGTCGTGAGCGGTCGCGGCGTCGAGCGGCTATTGGCTCGTCATGACCTCGACAACGAGGACGCCCTGCACTATGTCGAAGGGAGGCTGCGCAGAATCGGCGTGCTGGGCGCGCTGCAGGCGCGCGGTTACCAGTCAGGCGATGAGCTGACGATCGCTGGTGTGTCTTTCGAGCTGGATCCCGACGAGCACGCATAAGCTCCAGGGATGAAGCGAGTGGTCATAAAGCTCGGGTCGAGCATCGTCGCCGACGAGGACGGCGAGCTGCGCGAGCAGGTGCTCGCCCGCATCTGCGACGTCGTGGCCGACCTGCACGGACAGGGCAAGCAGGTGGTGATCGTCTCCTCGGGTGCGATCGCCCGCGGCGTGCGGATCATGGGCTTGCCGGCGCGGCCGGGTGCAGTACAGGAGTTGCAGGCCGCAAGCGCTGTCGGGCAGGGCAAGCTCTACCGCAGCTACGACGAGCTGCTGCGCGAGCGCAAGCTGACCTCCGCCCAGGTGCTGCTGACGTTCATGGACATGAGCGCCCGCGCCCACTATCTGAACGCGCGGCAGACCCTGAACACGTTGCTTGAGTGGGGGGTGGTGCCGGTCATCAACGAGAACGACACGACCGCGACCGACGAGATCTCCTTCGGCGACAACGACTTTCTCGCCGCCCAAGTCGCGATCCTGACCAGCGCCGACCTGCTCGTGCTGTTGACCGACATCGACGGCCTGTACACCGCCGATCCGCGTCACGATCCCGACGCGCGGCTCGTGCACGAGGTGAGCGATTTTGAGGCATTGGAGGCGATCGAGGTCGGCCACAGCACCTCGCCGCTCGGCTCCGGGGGGATGCGCTCGAAGGTGGTGGCCGCCGACATGGCGACGGCCGCCGGCATCCGCGCGGTGATCTGCAACGGCGTGCGCGAGGGAGCGCTGGAGGCGGTGCTGGCCGGGCAGACGGTGGGCACCAACTTCCCGCCGCGCGTGGCCCGCTACTCCTCCTTCAAGCTTTGGCTGCGCTACGCCAAGCCGAGTCACGGCACGCTGGTGGTGGACGCCGGCGCCGCCCGGGCGCTGCTTGAGGAGGGGACGAGCCTGCTCCCGGTCGGCATCGTCGATGTGCTCGGCTCCTTCGATGCCGGCGATGCGGTCGAGATCGCCGAACGAGCCGGCAGCGGCGACGGCGACGGAGCCGGCGGCGATGGCGATGGCGTCGGAGGAGCCGAGCACATCGACGATGCCGGCGTATCGGCGACCTTAGGGCGCATCCTGGCAAAGGGAATCTGCAGCTATTCGGCGGCCGAGCTGCGAGGAGTGATGGGCATGAAGTCCGCGGCCGTGCAGCAGGTGCTGCCACGTGCGACCGAGGAGGCCGTGCACCGCGACTACATGGTGCTCGCCCAGTAGGCGCCCTACTCTTTGTGTTCATGGCGGCAACGGCGGTCTCATCGGCGACGGAGGTGTGCCAGCGGGCACGGGCTGCCGCGCGCATCCTCGCCGCCATCGACACGGCGACCAAGAACGCCGCGCTGTACGCGATCGCCGCGGCTCTGCGCGGCCGTGCCGAGGAGATTCTCGCTGCCAACGAGCTTGACCTGCAGGCCGGCCGCGAGGCCGACATCGGCACGGCGTTGCTTGACCGTTTGCGCTTGGACCCGGCGCGACTTGAGGGGATCGCGGCGGCGACCGAAGCTGTGGCTGCGCTGCCCGACCCGGTGGGCGAGGCGATCGACGGCTACCGGCTGCCCAATGGCCTTGACGTGCGCAAGCTGCGCGTGCCGCTCGGCGTGGTCGCCGTCGTCTATGAGGCACGCCCGAACGTGACAGTCGATGCGACCGCGCTGTGCCTGAAGTCCGGCAACGCGATCGTGTTGCGCGGCTCCTCCAGCGCCGCCAACTCAAACGCCGTGCTGGCCGCGATCGCTTCGCAGGCGGCCGTCGCGGCCGGCCTGCCGGAGGGCTGCGTCGGCCTGGTCGCCGGCGGCGGGCGCGAGGAGCTGGCCGAGCTGGCCACGCAGGAGGGAGTGGTGGACTTGCTGATCCCGCGCGGCGGCGAGGGCCTGAAGGCGGCGCTGAAGGATGTCGCCACCGTGCCCGTGATCTACGCGGCGTCGGGCAACTGCCACGTGTACGTGGACGCCTCGGCCGATCTGGAGCGGGCGCTGGCGGTCGTCCTCAACGCCAAGACGCAGCGACCGGGCGTGTGCAACGCCGCCGAGACGCTGCTCGTGCACGCGGATGCGGCAGCGGCGTTCCTGCCCGGTGCGCTGGCGGCCTTGCACGCGGCCGGGGTCGAGCTGCGCGTCGACGACCGCACGGGGCGGCTCGCCGAACAGGGGGGCGTTCCCTTCGTGGTGGCGAGCGATGAGGACTGGGACAGCGAGTACCTGGCGCTGACGCTTGCGGTCGGTGTGGTCGATTCGCTGGAGCAGGCGATCGCGCACATCGCCACGCACGGCTCCGGGCACTCCGAGGCGATCCTCACGCGCGACACCGAAGCGGCTCGCGCGTTTCAGCGCGGCGTCGATGCCGCCTGCGTCTACGTCAACGCCTCGACCCGCTTTACCGACGGCGGCGAGTTCGGGATGGGGGCGGAGATCGGCAACTCCACGCAGAAGCTGCACGCCCGCGGGCCGATCGGCCTGCGCGAGCTGTGCACCACCAAGTACCTCGTCGAGGGCGACGGACACGTCCGCGCTTGAGCGGCCGGTGGCGGTCGAGGAGCTTCGATCGCTGGGCATCCTCGGGGGGACCTTCAACCCACCGCACCTCGGACACCTCGCGATCGCACGCCAGGCACGAACAGAGCTGGGCCTCGACCGGGTCCTGCTGATGCCCACGTATTCGATTGCCCACAAGAACGCGGGACCGGACCCGGGTGCCGAGCACCGCCTGAGCATGTGCCGGCTGCTGGTCGAGGATGACGGCGGCCTCGCGGCATCTGCGCTCGAGATCGAGCGCGGGGGGCAATCGGACCGCGGCGGGCGATCGTATACCGTGGACACCCTGGAGGAGATTCATGCGAGCCATCCGGATACCCGGCTGACGTTGATCGCCGGGGCCGACACCGCGAGCACCGTGCCCAGCTGGCACGAACCGGCGCGGCTGCTCGCGCTGGCCGATCTGGCGGTGGCGAGGCGC